>CAVYKM010000011.1:0-62012 GCA_963769085.1 uncultured Actinomycetota bacterium
ATCCGGCAGTACTCGGGCACCTGCACGTTCTTGTCGATGATCGCCCGGCGGATCACGGCATACCGCCCGACCTCGACGTCGTCGAGCAACACGCTCTCGGAGATCGTCGCGTAGGAGTGCACGTGGACACCCGGCGAGAGGACCGACATGTTGACCTGCGCCCCGCTGACCACCACGCCCGGGGACACAGCGGAGGAGAGCGCCTCGCCGATCCGGTCGCCGTAGCCGTGGACGAACTTCGCCGGCGGCTGCGGGCCGTAGTCGGTGTAGATCGGCCACTCGAAGTTGTAGAGGTTGAACACCGGGTGGACCGAGATGAGGTCCATGTGCGCGTCGTAGTAGGAGTCGAGGGTCCCGACGTCGCGCCAGTAGCCGCGGTCGCGCTCGTTGGAGCCGGGGACCTCGTTGTCCTTGAAGTTGTAGACGTATGCCGTGCCCCGCTCGACGAACTCGGGGACGATGTCGCCGCCCATGTCGTGCTTGCTGCCCTCGGCCTCATGGTCGCGCGTGACCGCCTCCACAAGCGCGTCGGCATCGAAGACGTAGTTGCCCATCGAGGCAAGGATTCTCGTTGGGGGAGTCAGGAAGACCCTGGGGGTCGCTGGGCTTCTCCCGGAACGCACCGACCCGGGCCGGCTCGGTCGGGTCCACCTCGATGACCCCGAACTGGTCGGACATGGAGATGGGCTGGCGGATCGCCGCGACGGTCAGCTCCGCGGGGCTGCGCAGATGCTGGTCGACCATCTGCGAGAAGTCCATGCGGTAGACGTGGTCGGCTCCGACGACGACGACGATGTCGGGTTCCTCGTCCTCGATGAGGTTCAGGCTCTGGAAGATCGCGTCCGCGCTACCCAGGTACCAGTTCTTGTCGACCCGCTGCTGAGCGGGCACGCACGTGACGTAGTTGCCGAGCATCGTCGACATCCGCCAGGTCTTGGTCACGTGCTTGTCGAGGCTGTGGGACTTGTACTGCGTCAGCACGACGATCTGCAGGTAGGACGAGTTGACCACGTTGCTCAACGCGAAGTCGATGAGCCGGTAGATGCCCCCGAACGGCACGGCCGGTTTGGCCCGGTCCGCAGTCAGCGGCATGAGCCGCTTGCCCTCCCCGCCAGCCAAAACGATCGCCAGGACCTTCACGTTCGCCGCTGCGCGTGCCATGCCGCCCACCCTATTGCTCGCTGGCATGCCGGGGAGAGCCGCACGCGACTAGTCTCGCCTCGTGCGAGTCGACATCATCAGCAAGGAGTACCCTCCGGCGATCTACGGAGGAGCGGGCGTGCACGTCGCCGAAGTGCGGGCGCTTCGAGCCCGCAGCGACGTCGACGTGCGGGTGCGCTGCTTCGGCGAGCCTCGCGACGAGCCGAGCACCACGGCATACCCCGACCTCCCCGAGCTCTCCGACGCGAACGCGGCGCTGCAGACCCTCGCGGTGGACCTGACCATCGCCCAGGACTGCCTCGGGGCCGACCTGGTGCATTCGCACACCTGGTACGCGAACTTCGGCGGCCACCTCGGCGGGCTGCTGTCGGGCGCGCCGCACGTCGTCAGCGCGCACAGCCTCGAGCCGCTGCGCCCGTGGAAGGCCGAGCAGCTCGGGGGCGGCTACCGGGTGTCCTCGTTCGTGGAGAGGACGGCATACGAGGCCGCTGCCGCCGTCATCGCCGTGAGCGCCGGGATGAGGGCCGACATCCTCGCGAGCTACCCCGCCCTCGACCCCGACAAGTGCCTGTCGTGCAACGGGATCGACTTCGCAGGCCGTGGCAACGGATGCCCGACGAGGACGTCGTGCGCCGCAACGGCATCGACCCGGACTGGCCGATGGTGACTTTCGTCGGACGGATCACCCGACAGAAGGGCTTGCCGGTACCTGTTGCGGGCCGCCGCCCAGCTGCCGAGCGACGCCCAGCTGGTCCTGTGCGCTGGCATGCCCGACACCCCCGAGATCATGGCCGAGGTCGAGAGCCTCATGACCGAGCTGCAGGCCAGCCGCGAAGGCATCGTGTGGATCCCCGAGACGCTGCCCCGCGACCAGGTCATCGCCATCCTCACCGCCTCGACGGTCTTCGTCTGCCCATCGGTCTACGAGCCGCTCGGCATCGTCAACCTGGAGGCCATGGCGTGCGAGCTGCCGGTCGTCGCCACGGCGACCGGCGGCATCCCCGAGGTCGTCGTGCCGGGCGAGACCGGCTGGCTGGTACTGATCGAGCAGGTCACCGACGGCACCGGCACCCCCGTGGACCCGAAGCGGTTCGTCGACGACCTTGCCGCCGCGCTGAACGACGCGGTGACCGACCCCGAACGGGCGCGCCAGTACGGGCTGGCCGGGCGGCGCCGCGCCGTCGAGGAGTTTTCTGGGCGAGCATCGGTGACAAGACGATGGAGGTCTACCAGCAGGTCCTCGGCTCGGCTTGAGGTCGGCGCGCAGGGTCGGGTGCGCGCGGCTGCCTTGGTATGCCGGGTGCGCGGGCTAGGGTGCACAAACATGAGCGACGTGCTGGCCTTCGCGGGTGTCAGCGTGGTCCGCGGCAGCAACCGGCTCCTCGACGACGTCACGTGGGAGGTTGAGGAGGGCGAGCGCTGGGTCATCCTCGGCCCCAACGGCGCTGGCAAGACGACCCTGCTGAACTCGCCGCCAGCTGCATGCATCCGAGCGAGCGGGACCGTCACCGTGCTCGGCGAGGTCCTGGGACCCGGCAGACGTCTTCGAGCTGCGCCCTCGGGTGGGCTGTCGGCTCGCCGTGGCCGACAGCTCCCCAGCGCCAGACGGTCGTGCAGTACCGTCTGGTCACCGCCTCGTACGGGATGACGGGCGGTGGCGGAGGCACTACGACGCGATCGACGAGCACGAGCCCGCGGCTTCTCGACCGCCTCGGCATGTCCGCACCTCGTCGACCGCAGTTCGGGACCCTCTCGGAGGGGGAGCGCAAGCGGGCGCAGATCGCGCGGGCCCTGATGACCGACCCCGAGCTGATGCTGCTCGACGAGCCGGCTGCCGGTTTCGACCTTGGTGGCCGCGAGGACCTGGTCGCCGGCTGGCCGACTCGCCCGCGACCCGATCGCCTCACTCGGCGATGGTGCTCGTCACGCACCACGTCGAGGAGATCCCCCCGGCTTCACCGACGTGCTGATGATGCCGTCGGGCACGTCGTCGCCGCCGGCCCGCTGGAGGCCACCCTCACCCCCGAGAACCTCTCTGCGACGTTCGGGCTGCACCTGCTCGTCGAGCGGCACGGGGACCGCTGGAGCGCCCGAGCTGCGCGGCCCGGGGTGGGAACCTCCGAACGGCCCGAATCGTCATAGAGTTCAAGTAAGGACTCTCCGTCGGCGCGATTCGCAGAGAGGTCGCCACATGCTCGACAGCGCCAGCTGGATCGCCTGGGTGGGGGTGGCCCTCGCGCTCGGCGCCATCGAGGCGGCCACCGTCGACTTCATCTTCCTCATGCTCGCTGGCGGCGCCCTCGGCGGCGCGGTCGCGGCCGCGCTGGCGCGGCTTCCCGGTCCAGGCCATCGTCGCTGCGCTGGTGTCCTGCTGCTGCTCGTAGGGGTCCGCCCTTGGGTCAAGCGGCGGTTCACCGTCAAGTCTCGCCGCACGTGATGCGGCGTCGCTGGCAACGTCGGCCGCGCGGCATACGTGCTGGACACCGTCACCGCGACGGACGGGCGAGTCAAGCTCGGCGGGAGACCTGGAGCGCGCGCACTGCGGGTCAGGATGCCATCGGGCCAGGCGAGGAAGTGCGCATCATCGCCATCGACGGGGCGACCGCCGTGGTCGCCCGACCGCCCGCGCCCCTGCCGTAACGCATCGGAGGAAACCACATGCCATCCGGAACCGACCGTGACGCTCATCGTCCTGGTGCTCCTTGCCGTCTTCGTGTTCATCGTGATCGCCCGCGCACGATCCGGATCGTGTCCGCAGCAGACCGCGGTCATCGTCGAGCGCCTCGGCCGCTACGCACGCACGCTCGACGCCGGGCTGCACTTCCTGGTCCCGTTCGTCGACAAACCGCGCGCGAACGTCGACCTGCGCGAGCAGGTGGTCTCCTTCCCGCCGCAGCCGGTCATCACGTCCGACAACCTCGTCGTCAACATCGACACCGTCATCTACTTCCGGTCGACCGACGCCAAGTCGGCCGTGTACGAGATCGCCAACTACATCCACGGCATCGAGCAGCTGACCGTCACCACGCTGCGCAACGTCATCGGCTCGCTGGACCTGGAGCAGACCCTGACCAGCCGCGACCAGATCAACGCCCAGCTGCGCGGGGTGCTCGACGAGGCGACCGGCCGCTGGGGCATCCGGGTCAACCGGGTGGAGCTCAAGGCCATCGACCCGCCGCACTCGCGTCCAGGACTCGATGGAGAAGCAGATGCGCGCCGAGCGCGACCGGCGCGCGGCCATCCTCACCGCGGAGGGCGTCAAGCAGTCGGCAGATCCTCACCGCCGAGGGCGACAAGCAGTCGGCGATCCTGCGGGCCGAGGGCTCAGGCCCAGGCCGCGCATCCTGAAGGCCCAGGGTGAGCGCGGGCGATCCAGCAGGTGTTCGACGCGATCCACCGCGGCAATCCCGACCCGAAGCTGCTCGCCTACCAGTACCTGCAGGTGCTGCCGCAGATGGCGCCCAGGGACAGCAACAAGGTCTGGATCGTCCCGACCGAGGTGACCGACGCCCTGCGCGGCATCAGCAGGGCGCTGGGAGGCACCTCGCCGAGGCGTCGGAGGACGGCGAGGCCGGCTGGGTCGACACCGGGCCCCAGGTCGATGCCTTCCCATTGCCGACGCTGCAGGACCCGGCTGAGGCGCTCGCCGAAGCGCACGGGCAGGCCGGCAGCGCAAGCGCCGAGGCGACCGAGCACGCCGCCCCGATACCGCGCATGCAGCCTCCGGTGCAGCCAGGCCCGAACCCGGTCCCGCCCCCGCCGGGGGGCTAGCTCGGTTCGCCAGGACGCCGGGTCACGCTCGGTAGGGTGACCGGGTGTCCGCCCTCGACGCCCTCCTCATCGCCCTGGCTGGCCTTGGTGCGGGCACGATCAACACGATCGTCAGGTCCGGCACGCTCATCACGTTCCCGACGCTGCTCGTGCTCGGTTACCCGCCCCTTACCGCCAACGTCAGCAACAACATCGGCCTCGTCGCGGGCGGCGCCAGCGGGGTCTACGGCTACCGCACCGAACTGACCGGCCAGCCCCTGCTGCCCCGCCTGCTGCCCCTGTCCCTGGTCGGCTCAGTGGCTGGGGCCGCACTGCTGCTCGTCCTGCCGGCTGCGGCGTTCCGCAGTATCGTGCCGGTTCTCATCGCGCTCGCCCTGGTGCTCGTCCTCATCGGTCCTCGCGTGCAAGCGGCGGCGGCTCGCCGGCGAGCACGAGCGGGCTCGGACGACGGTATGCCGGGTGGGCACGCGGTGGCGCTCGGTGTCGGCGTGTTCGTCGGTGGGGTCTACGGCGGCTACTTCGGCGCGGCGCAGGGGGTGCTGCTCATGGGCCTGCTCAGCGCCCTGTCGGCCGAGCACCTCCAGCGGCTCAACGGGCTCAAGAACGTCCTCGTCACGGCCGTCAACCTCGTCGCCGCAGTCGCCTTCCTGATCTTCGCGACCGAGCACATCAGCTGGCCCGTCGTGGTCCTCATCGCCGTCGGATCGCTGCTCGGGGGGCTGCTCGGCGCTCGCATCGGGCGCCGGCTCAGCCCCACCGCGCTGCGCGCCGTCATCGTCGTCGTCGGCGTGGTCGCCATCGTCAAGCTGGTGGCCTTCCCATGACGAGCCCAGGGTCTGCGGGCGGCCCGATCTGGGTCACCGACCCGCACGACGCGCGGCTCACCGACTACGTAGCGCTCACCGACGTGTCACTGCGCCGCCGCACCGACCCGAACGCGGCCTGTTCATCGCCGAGTCCGAGAGGGTCATCCGCCGGGCCCTCAGCGCCGGGCACCGACCGCGCTCGTTTCTCATGGCGCAACGCTGGCTCACCGACCTGGCCGATGTCGTCACGCAGGCGCAGGTGGACGGCATACCGGTGTATGTCGGCGAGCACGACGTCATCGAGCGGCTCACTGGGTTTCATCTGCACCGCGGTGCGCTCGCCGCGATGCACCGGCCAGCGCACTGCGCGCCCGCCGACCTGCTCGCTGATGCCCAGCGGGTACTCGTTCTCGAGGACATCGTCGACCACACGAACGTCGGGGCCGCCATCCGCAGCGCGGCCGCGCTCGGGGTCGACGCCGTGCTCGTGACGCCCCGGTGCGCGGACCCGCTCTACCGCAGGGCGATCCGCGTCTCGATGGGCACGGTCTTCCAGGTGCCGTGGACCCGGATCGACCCCTGGCCGGGGGGAGCCGACATCCTGCGCGACCACGGCTTCACCGTGGCTGCCCTGGCGCTCGGCCAAGGCTCGGTGTCGCTTGACCGCCTTGCGGCTGACCCGCCGGAGCGGCTTGCCCTCGTGCTCGGAACGGAAGGCGACGGGCTCGCCCGGCATACCCTGGCCGCGGCCGACCTCGCGGTGCGCATCCCCATGGCCGCCGGGGTGGACTCGCTCAACGTCGCGGCGGCCGCAGCCGTCGCCTTGTGGGCGCTGCGACCCGCTTCTTCGCTCAGGGGGTCCGGCGACGCAACGTGTTGGCCCCGACGGCTATGAGCAACCCGACGAACCCAAGGACGATGAGGACGCTGCGCAGCACGTCGGCTCGCCCGTCGGGGTCGACGGTGATCGAGTGCATCGCGTCGACGGCATATGACAGGGGCAGCACGTCGGAGACCCAGCGCAGCACGTCCGGTAGCTTGTCGCGCGGGACGAGCAGGCCGCACAGCAGGAACTGGGGCAGGATGAACGCCGGGAAGAACTGGATGGCCTGGAACTCCGTAGCGGCAAAAGCGGAGAGGAACAGCCCGAGCGCGGTCCCCAGCAGGGCATCGACGACAGCAACGAGCACGAGCAGGGCCTGGCTGCCGGCCACGTCGAGGTCCAGGACGTAGATCGCGAACGTGCTGGCGATGACCGCCTGGATCGCGGCAAGCAGCCCGAACGCCACGGCATACCCGCCGACGAAGTCGCCCTTGCCGACGGGGAGGGCGAGCAGCCGCTCCAAGGTGCCGGACTGGCGCTCGCGCAACGTGGCGATGCTCGTCACCAGGAACATGACGAGGAACGGGAACAGGCCGAGCAGGGGAGCCCCGATGAGGTCGAACAACGGGGTGTTGTTGTAGATCCAGGCGAGTAGGCCGAGCAGCACACAGGGGACGACGAGCATCAGGGCCAGGGTCCGGTGGTCGTGCCGGATCTGGTGCAGGACGCGGCCCGCCGTCGCCAAGGTCAGGCGAGCGGTCACTGGTGCACCCCCGATCGGCGCTCACTGGCCTCGACCAGCGCGAGGAAGGCCGCCTCCGCGTCCGGGGCGCCGGTCGCGTCGAGTATGCCGGCCAGCGTGTCGTCCGCGAGGAAGCGCCCCTCCCGCATGAGCAGCAGCCGGTCGCAGCGGCTGGCCTCGTCCATGACATGGCTGGAGACCAGCAGGGTGGCGCCGGCATCGGCCAGCTGGCGCAGAATGTCCCAGAGGTCGCGGCGCAGGGCCGGGTCCAGTCCCACGGTTGGCTCGTCGAGGACGAGCAGTTCGGGCGTGCCGACAAGGGCGGCAGCCAGGGAGACTCGCGACAGCTGCCCGCCGGAGAGGTTGAGCACGCGGTCGGAGACATAGTCGGTGAGGTTCACCGCGGCGAGGACCCGCTCGACCTCTGCGACCAGCTGTGGCTTGCCGAACCCCGACGACCTGGGCGAAGTAGCGCACGTTCTCCTGGACGGTGAGGTCGCGGTAGACGCTCGGCGCTTGGGTGAGGTAGCCGATCCGGTGCCGCAGCGGCGCCGACCCGGCTGGTTCGCCGAGGACAGTGACCGTTCCGCCGGCGACGATCTGGACACCGACGATGGAGCGCATCAACGTGGTCTTGCCACAGCCGTTGGGACCGAGTAGCCCGACGACCTCGCCGCGCGGAATCCGCAGGCTGAGGTCTTCGATGACGGTGCGGTTGCCGCGCACGACCTTAAGGTGCTCGATGTCGACCGCCGGGTCGCGACGGTGCAACTGATTCATCACACGCGGAAATGTACGCCTCGGTCGGACAGTCGGCAACCGCGACACCGGGGCCGTACTCGGTGGCTGTCACGCCACTGACTGCCGGGTACTCACCCGTCGCCGTGCCAATCCCACCACCGTTTTCCAGATCAACCATCGGATCCGGTGGTTGATCTGGGAAACGGTGGTTGTCAGGCTTCCTCGACCGCGCTGAGCACCGTTTGCGACTCAGGAGTCTGGGTCGGGGTCGCCGCTGAGATAGCGCTGGATGGTGGGTGCCAGGAACGGGATGAGGTCGTCCGGGTCGGCCGAGGCCAGCGGTTCGATTCTGAGGACGTACCGGGCGATGGCGACGCCGACTAGCTGCGATGCGGCGAGCGATGCCCGCAGCTGCGGGTCGTCGCCCGTGGCGAACCGGCTGATTCGGCTCAGGATCTCGCCTCTGATGAACTGCTGCATGGTCCGGGCAGCATCGGTGGTCGAGGTCGACGCAGCGACGAAGGCGACCAGCCGTTCGCTGGCTGCCGGCGCGTCCCACACCGAGAAGAAGGTCCGCAGCACCCGCTCGCCGAGATCATCCGGACTTCCGCTGAACACCTGGTCGATGACCTGCGGCAGCCGAACCGGTATCTGCAGGACCTCCCGGAAGACGCTCTGCTTGCCGTCGAAGTAGTGATGGACCAGCCGCGGGTCCACCCCCGCAGTGCGAGCGATGCCTCTGAGCGTGGCACCGTCGTAGCCCTTGGCCGCGAACTCCGCCCGTGCCGCCTCGAGGATCGCGGCCCGGGTGTCCTCACCGCCGGTGCGCGGGCCCCGGCGTCGGGACGTTGGCTTGGCGCCGGTCGGCATGGCCCTCAGAGTAAACGCCTGGCGTCCGGCGCGTTGTCAACGCCCGGGCTGCTTCTTCCAGGACCCTTCGGTGTCGACGACGGTCCGGGACAGCACGGCCGTCAGGAGGGTCCCGATCGCCACACCTACGGCGAGGTTGATCGCGGCGGTCGAGACCTTGCTCGCCATCGGCGCGCTGCTGGCGAACGGCGGCACCATCGACGCGACGGTCACCAAGGCCACGATCCATCCGAAGAAGACCCGCGGTCGAGGCGTCGTCGCCGCCAGGGCGTGAGCCAGGCCGGTGGCCGCCAAGGCGCACACGAAGGCAGTGGCCGCATAGTCGCCGGAAATCGACCAGCCCAGGTCCAGCAGGATCGGCGGTCGCGTCAGCGCCACCTTGAGCACGTCACGGCACACCAGCACCCCGACGTAGGCGACGAGCGCGGCGACGCAGGCGGTGGCGACGCCGCCAGCCCAGAGTCTCGACGTGTTGATCGAGACCTGGTTGCGGGGGATGGGCTGCGGGCTGGTGGACAACGAATCTCCTTGTGCGTATGCGGCACGCTGCCGACGGGCGGCCAACAGACAGACTAGGTCAATCCCCGGGCGCCGGCACGGCCCCGCTCTTGTACGAATCCGCGGCTCATAGCCTCAGATATGCGGCCAAGAGCAGCACGGAGGTGATAAGAGTGCCTGGTACCAGAGCCAACCAACCAGGCGCGATCGGCGCAAGTCAGGGGGTCCGCACCAGCCGGTCCGCGAGGCCGTCAAGGGTCGACTCCGGGTCCTCGCAGAGTCCGCCGTGCACGGGTCCCGGCTGCACCACCGTCGAACGCGGCGAGCTGACCCAGCCGAACCTTCTGCCAAGCGTGTCCAGGTGCGGCAGCCCACGGGTGCGGTCGCCCCGGCATACCGCCTCGATGGCGGCGAGGCTTTCCCGCACGGCCCCGACATCGACGCCCGGCGCGAAGGCGCGCAGCCTGGCGGGGTCGACGTGGGTGCGCACCTGCAACAGGTCCGCGGCCTGGGCGTAGAGGACGACCCCGACGTTGACGAACTCCTCGCGGTCCACGCGCGGGACGACCCGCAGCACGACGTACTGGTACCCGATCACGTGCGTCTCCCCGGCACCCAAGCCTCTGGCCGTGACAGGCGAACGCGCAGCAGGTCCCGGTATGCCGTGCGGACCGCTCCCGGATCCGGCAGGTGCGGTGTGGGTTCCAGCCACTCATCGGGCACCAGCCCGAGCACCTCGGCGAGGGTCGCGTCATCGAGGCGAGCGGCCAGCGAGTCGTGCACCGCCCGAGGGTCCTCCGCCTGATCGCGCAGCACATGCGTGGAGTCGTCGAACGGCATACCGGCGAAGCGGCCAGGGTCGGGGGCACGAGACGGCCAGCCGTGGTGGACATAGAGCGCGGCGCCGTGGTCGATCGCCCAGGTATGCCGATGCCAGACAAGCAGGTTGGGGTTGGTCCAGGTCCGGTCGACGTTGAGTGTGAACGCGTCGAGCCAGAGGATGCGGGTGGCCAGGTCGGGGGCGGCGGGTGCGAGCCGTCGTAGCCGAACGAACCGGGCAGGAAGTCGATCCCCAGGTTGAGCCCGACGCTGGCGGAGAGCAGGTCCTGCACCTCCTCGTCGGCCTCGTACCGCGCGATCTGGACGTCGAGATCGACGAGGACCATTCGGGGCACGGCAATGTCCAGACGCCGGGCGAGCTCGCCGACGATAATCTCGGCGACCAGGACCTTGACCCCCTGGCCGGCGCCGCGAAACTTCAGTACGTAGCTGCCGTCGTCGCTGGCTTCGACCAGCCCGGGCAGCGAGCCACCTTCGCGCAGGGGCACGACGTAGCGCGTGGCGACGACGCGCTCCAGCCCCGTCACGGCCGCGGAAGCAGCCCGCCCATCAGCCACGGATCACCCGAACGGTCTGCCGGGCGATCTCCAGCTCCTCGTTCGTCGGGATGACCCAGACGTCGATCACACTGTCAGGGGCCGAGATTCGTCGCTCGCCGTGCCCAGTCTCGTTGGCGTCGGCATCGACGCGGGCACCGAGCAGGCCCAGCCGATGGACCACGCCCGCGCGCAGGGCGGGACTGTGCTCGCCGATGCCGGCGGTGAAGGCGAGCACGTCAAGGCGCCCCAGGGCAACGGCATACGCGCCGACGTACTTGGCGAGGCGGTAGGCCACCACGTCGAGAGCCAGCCGCGCATCGGCGTCCCCGGCGTCGACCTTGGCCATGACCTCACGGAAGTCGTTCGTGCCGGTCAGCCCCTTGAGGCCGCTCTCGTGGTTGATGGCGCGGTCGTAGTCCTCGATGGTCAGGCCCTGGCGGGTCATGTGGAAGGCCAGGGCCGGGTCGAGGTCGCCCGGACGGGTGCCCATGACCAGGCCCTCGAGCGGGGTCAGCCCCATTGACGTGTCGATGGACCGGCCGCCTTGCACCGCCGAGGCGCTCGCCCCGTTGCCCAGGTGCAGGACGACCGTGTTGGTGTCCTCGAGCGCACGACCCGCCACCTGCGCGGCCCGCCGCGACACGTACTCGTGTGACGTGCCGTGGAAGCCGTAGCGGCGCACGCCGAGCTCGTCGCGCCAGGCCAGCGGCACGGCATACGTGTAGGCGTGCGGGGGCAGGCTCTGGTGGAAGGCAGTGTCGAAGACCGCGACCTGCGGGGTCCCCGGGAAGGCGTGCTGAGCCGCGCGCAACCCGGCGAGGTTGCCGGGGTTGTGCAGTGGGGCGAGTGGGACGAGCCGCTCGATGTGGCTGATGACCTGCTCGTCGACGAGTGTCGGGGCGCTGAAGCGCGATCCACCGTGGACGACCCGGTGCCCGACGGCGAGCAGGTCCCGCGGGTCGATCTGGGGCCCGTTGTCGGCGAACGCGCGCAGCACGACGTCGAACGCGCGCCGGTGGTCAGGGCAGTCCACCGGCCAGTCAGTGGTGCCTTCCGGTCCGGTATGCCATGCGCTTGCCTGTGCGCCTGCCTCGCCGATGCGCTCGACGAGACCGACGGCCAGTGTGTCCCCCGAGGTGTGGTCGAGCAGCTGGTACTTCATCGACGACGAGCCGGCGTTGACGACGAGAACCAGCTCAGGGGAGCCGTCGCTGCCAGCGTTCGCGCTCGTTGCGGTCACTGGTCAGCCGCCTGGATCGCCGTGATGGCAACCGTGTTGACGATGTCGGCCACGAGCGCGCCACGAGACAGGTCGTTGACCGGCTTGCGCAGCCCCTGCAGGACCGGGCCGATGGCCACCGCGCCGGCGCTGCGCTGGACCGCCTTGTAGGTGTTGTTGCCGGTGTTGAGGTCAGGGAAGATCAGCACCGTCGCCTTGCCGGCGACCGGGCTGTCCTTGAGCTTGGTCGCGGCAACGGCAGCATCGACCGCGGCGTCGTACTGGATCGGTCCCTCGACCACGATGTCCGGCGCGCGCTCGCGGACCAGGGCGGTGGCCTGGCGGACCTTGTCGACGTCGGCACCGGTGCCGGACTCGCCGGTCGAGTAGCTGAGCATCGCCACGCGGGGCTCGACACCGAACTGGACCGCCGTGGCCGCCGAGGAGATCGCGATGTCAGCGAGCTGCTCGGCGGTGGGGTCCGGGTTGACGGCGCAGTCGCCGTAGACGAGGACCCGGTCGGAGAGCAGCATGAGGAAGACCGACGAGACGATGGACACGCCCGGCTTGGTCTTGACGACCTGCAAGGCCGGGCGCACCGTCTGGGCCGTCGTGGTGACCGACCCGGAGACCATGCCGTCGGCAAGCCCGTCGAGCACCATCATCGTGCCGAAGTACGACCGTTCGACGATGATGTCGCGAGCCAGCTCGTGGGTCGTGCCCTTGCCGGAGCGCAGCTGCGCGTACTCCCGGGCGAAGCGGTCCCGGAGCGTCTCGTCTCGCGGGTCGACGATGGTGGCGTCGAGGATGTTCAGGCGCATGGAGTCCGCGTTGGCGCGAATCGTCTCCGGGTCGCCGAGCAGGGTCAGGCGCGCGATCTTGCGGCGCAGGATTTGGTCTGCCGCCACGAGGATGCGCTGCTCCTCGCCTTCCGGGAGAACGATATGCCGGTCGGCCTGCCGGGCCCGCTCGATAAGGGTGTGCTGGAACATGAGCGGGGTGACAGCTCGGCTCGGGGCGACGTCGAGCGTCGCGAGCAGCCCCACCGTGTCGATGTTCTCCTCGACGAGCATGCGGGCGATGTCGATCTTGCGCTCGGAGCGGCGCGTCATCCGCCCGTGCACGCCGCCGAACAGCGTCGCCGTCTCGGCGGTGTCCCCCGCCACGGCGATGATCGGCAGGCGAGGCTTGAGGCCCTCGACGAGGCGGTGAATCTGGACCGGCATACGCAGCCCGCCGTTGAGAACGATCGCCGACGGGTCGGGGAAGGCCTTCGACTCGTGAGCGAGCAGCAGCCCCACGATGACCTCGGCCCGGTCGGCCGGAGTGATGACCACTGAGCCTGCTCCGAGCCGGTCGAGCACGTTGGGCAGGGTCATGGCCGCGGCCAGGACGTTCATCGCCTCGCGGTCGAGCAGCTCCTCGTCGCCGAAGAGCAGCTCGCCGTCGGCGGCGGTCATCAGGTCCCGGACCGTCGGAGCGAGCAGCGTGCGGCTCTCCGGCACGGCATACACCGGGTGGTTGCCGGCGACACCCGCCATCGTGGTGAGGAAGCGTTCGCGGGCGTCGAAGGGCACCCGGTTGGCGATGACACCGAGGATGTGGGCATGGTGGGCGTGCGCCTCGTCCACGGCCATGGCCGCTGCATTGCGGACCTGGTCAGGGGTCAAGCCTGACGTGGACACGACGAGCAGCATCGGCGCGCCGAGGTTGGCCGCGATCCGCGCGTTGAGGGCGAACTCGTTCGTGGCGCCGACGTCCGTGTAGGTCGTGCCGAGGACCAGCATGAGGTGGTGACGCCGCGCGACCGCGTGGTAGCGATCCAAGATCGTCGCCATTGCGGCCTCCGGGTCGTGGTGCACGGCCTCGTAGGTGACCCCGGTGTGCTCGGCGATATCCGCGCCCGGGTTGACTCGCGAGAGGGCCGCGTCGAGGACATAGTCGTCCTCGGGCCGATCCGAGCGCATGACCGGGCGGAACACCCCGACACTGTGGACCCGGCGGCTGAACTGGTCGAGCAGGCCCACGGCGATCGACGACTTGCCCGAGATGGTTTCCGCTGCGGCGAGGTAGACGCTCGTGGCCACGGGCTCAGGGTAGTGGCGAACGCGTGCTGGGCGGGACCCTGCGCGCTGCGCGTGCTATCGTTCCGGGTCGCGAGGCGCTGCTCGCAAGGGCGCGCCAGGCACACTCTCGTCCGGGTGGCGGAATGGCAGACGCGCTAGCTTGAGGTGCTAGTGCCCTTAACGGGCGTGGGGGTTCAAGTCCCCCTCCGGACACGGGTCGGGGCCTCTGACCTGGGGTTTGTACACTGGTTCGACACCAACCCGACTTGAACCCCCACGCCACCGGCTCAATGACTGAGAGGCACGTCTCAGTATTCGGCTGGCGCCAGTTGCCTCCGCGCATGAGACACGAGCCGCACCGTCTGTTCCGCCACGGGTGCGACGACCTGGTCGTAACCCAGGACAGCGGCGGCCTGCGGGTGAGCGGGCGGGCAGGGTCCTGGCCGGCTGTCCGCGGATCCGGGGTCGACGGGCGAACTGAGATGGGTCGCCCACCTGCCGGTCGTCGGCCGGCACAACGTGCGATTGAGTTGGTCCGGGCAGCGGGTTAGCACCGGACCGGAGGCTGTGCTGCCTCATACCGGGACTCGATCGGCTTTTCGGGCCCCGGGCCAGTCCGGCGCGCTCGGCGCGCTCAGTACGGCGCGCTCCACGCGATCGTTGGCTACCAGGCCTCCGGGGTCCTCGATCCAGGCCTCGTTGTAATGCCCACTGGCACAGGATCCGTGAACGTGTACGTTATCTGCGCCCCCGGTTCATCACACTGATTGCCCACCGGGCCTGAGCGCGGCCGCCACTACTGACGAGCAACTGCGCCTGCTCGCCGGCGCCGAATCGTACGTTCGCTCCGTCACGAAGGGCACCTTCGAGGTCTACTGCTCGCCCTGACCCGTTGCAATCTAAGCCCAGACTGCCGATCCGGACGCCGCTCAACCTCGCTGACTGCGATCTGCAGATCCGTCAGTCGCAGCCGTGCAGCCCAGCCTGACGACTACGTAGTGCGGTGTAGTACGCTGGGTTGGTGTTCGGGTACGTCGACTGGTCTCATCGGGGGCCTACATCGTCGAGAAGCACGGCCTGACCGCAGTGGAGGCTAACGAGGCGGTCGACGATCCCGAGCGGGTTGTGATCGACCCTGACTACAGCAGCACGAGCGGCCGGTCGGCCAGGATCATCGGATTCTCGCAGAGTGCCAACGATGTGCTCACGATCATCGTCCTCACCGACGAGGGCGTGACATACGGCGTGAACGCATGGCGATCGAACGCGCGGGACAGGCGGATCTACTGGGAAGGAAGGCTGGGATGAGTGAGGTCAAGGCCATGATCGACGCGGAGGCGGAAGCGGCCGAGGCTGCCGAGGCCGACCAGGCGTCGGTCGCGCGTTCGGATGTGAAGGTAACCCGCGGGCACGACCGCGCCAGGACCTTGCAGATCCGGCTGAACGAGGAGGAGCTCGGTGAACTCGTCGCCTTGGCCAATGATCGTGGCCTGCCGGTCTCGACGGTCGCGCGTCAGCTGCTGCTTCAGTCGCTGGCCCCCGCGGACGACTTGAAGACGGCACTTGACCGGCTCGAAAGAGACGTGTCTGTGGTACGCCGCAAGGCGCTCAGCGCCTGACCACTGCCGCCCCCCGGCTGGACGTCGCGAGCTGTTTACGCAGGTCAGGGGCCCTTTCGGGTGTTCAGGTCGATGCTCAGCAGGTGTGTCCTATGTGGGCAAGCCCCCTCCGGACACGGGTCGGGGCCTCTGACCTGTGGTTTGTACACTAGTGTCCTTCGCCTGAAATTCGTTTAAGAAGTCTGCCGAGGGAGCTGAGGATCTGTTCGGCGGTTTTGGTCCAGACGAACGGTTTCGGGTCCTGGTTCCAGGCCGCGACCCAGGCGCGGATGTCGCGTTCGAGTGCCTGCACCGTGCGGTGGTCGCTGCGGCGCAGCAGGTCGTCGGTGAGGTAAGCGAACCAGCGTTCCACCTGGTTGATCCAGCTGGAGTAGGTCGGCGTGTAGTGCACGTGGAAACGCGGGTGCGCGGCCAGCCACTTCTTGATCGCCGGGCTCTTGTGGGTGCCGTAGTTGTCGCAGACCAGGTGCACGTCCAGCTCGGCGGGCACCTGCGCGTCGATCTTGGTCAGGAACTTCTTGAACTCGATGGTGCGGTGCCGCCGGTGCATCGCGCTGATCACCGTCCCGTTCGCGGTGTTGAACGCCGCGAACAGGCTGGTCGTGCCGTGCCGCACATAGTCGTGGGTGCGTTTCTCCGGCATCCCGGGCATCATCGGGAACGCCGGCTGGGAGCGGGCCAGCGCCTGAACCTGGCTCTTCTCCCCCGCAAGCGGGAGGGACCCCCAGTCCACGCACAGCACCACCGCAGCCTCCGGCGGGTTCATGTACAGCCCGACGATGTCGAAGACCTTCTCGACGAACAGCGGGTCGTTGGACAGCTTGAACGTGTCGGCCCGGTGCGGCTTGAGCTCGAACGCCCGCCAAATCCGCCCGATGCTGGATTTGGACAGGCCGCTGCGCTGGGCCATCTTCGCCCGTGACCAGTGCGTCGCATTCGCCGGCGTGGACTCCAAGGTGGCCACCACGACATCCTCGACCTGATCGGCGGTGATCGAGGGTGGCCGCCCCGGCCGCGGATCATCGCCCAGCCCGTCCAGACGCAGCTCGACGAACCGGGCCCGCCACTTACCCACGGTCGGCTGCGACACGCCTTCACGCACCGCAACATCCTTGTTGCTCAACCCCGACGCGCAGCCCAACACGATCCGCGAGCGCAGCGCTAACGCCTGAGACGACTTCCGCCTACGCGCCCACTGCTGCAACTGGGCACGTTCCTCCTGCGTCAACTCCAAAACCGTCTTCGGTCGACCAGTTCGCGGCATACCTCAGTCTACGACATATTTAACGAATTATCGGCGCACGACACTAGTTCGAGCCTAACCCGAGATGAACCCCCACACGTCGTGTCCACTTGGCAGGACATGTGTCCATCATGTGAGCCGGCCTACCGTTGCACTGGGGCAGGACCTCGTCGAGGACGCAGGTCGGATGGAACGCCGCATCACCGACATACGCACGTGCGGACGGTCGAGGGCTTGAACCGCGCGGATCCCAGCATCCATGGCAGGCAGTGCCCGACGTGTGCAGCTGCGACAACCCTGAGCGGATCGATCCGACGGGTTCGTCGGCACCGCGGCAGGTCAGTGCGTCCGTGGGACAACGTGAACCTCTGCGTCGTGGCCGCCGCTGACCAGCCCGGCGTCGCAGGTGTACAAAGGAGCCGCGAGGGCCTCGGCCAAAGCCAGATAGCAGGCGTCGTAGCTGGTGTACCGGTGGCGTAGTCGCCAGATGCGCTCGGCAAAGGGCTCGACCTCGTGACGGGTGATGATGAAAGCGAAGTGGTCGCGCCGGGCGTGCTGTGCCGCGGCCGGGTCCAGCTTTCCTCCGAGGGCAAGCCCGCGGAGCACGGACATCACCTCGATGTCGAGCAGGTGTGGGGCGTGCAGCTCACCGGCCAGCGCGTCGAGCACCTCGGCATTGGCCGCACTGCCGACCAGTGCGTCGACCATCGCGGAGGCGTCGACCACGATCACCGACGAGCAGCCTGGACTGCCTCGAGGATCTCATCGGAGGTCGGCCCGGCCGAGCGGTCGCGGTCCCGCAGCGTGGCTGCGATTTGCGCGTTCGTCGGCCTGGCGGCGATCTTGGTCAGCTCGGCGGCGACGTACGCCGACAAGGACTTGCCCTCTGCGGCCGCGCGTTCCTTGAGCGTCGTGGCGACCTCCTCGGAGACGTCACGGATGTAGAGCGTCGTCATGAGAGATGCTAGCACGCTGCAAGCAAAACGAGGAGACTGACAGAACAATCGATGCGCGGGGCAGCTGAGGACCCGAGGGTGGCGTCCACAGCGAAGTATGAGCGGGCATATGAAGTCGACCAGACGCACACTTCGGCCTGCGTGCATCGCGGGGACTAGACGCGGGTGGTTGACGCGGCCCCGAGCTTCCTGTCGTGTCGATGAGCGGACTTCGCGGACGTGCCAATGACCGATGGAATGTACAAGAGAGACATTGAGTCGTACTATATGGGCATGGTCATCATGAGCGTGAGCGCAGCGCGGGAGCAGTTGGCCGAGGCCGTCGAACAGGCCGGCCGCGAGGCCGTCGTCATCGAACGGTACGGCCGTGCCGCCGCGGTGATGATCAGTCCGGCGCGCTACGAGGAACTGCTGGACGCCCTGGAAGAGATCCAGGACATCACCGCGTTCGACGAGGCGATGGCCGAGGAGGGACCCAACATCCCCTGGGAGCAGGTCAAGGCTGACCTCGGTTGGCAGTAGCCCGCTACCGGATCGAGATGCGCCCAGCAGCCCTCCGAGCGCTCCGCAAGGTCGACCCGCAGATGCGCGAGCGGGTCCAAGGAGCCATCGCACTCCTGGCCTCAGACCCCCGACCGCCGGCGTCCCGCCAGCTGAAGGGACGCCCGGGACGGCGCGTGCGCGTCAGGGGCTACCGGATCATCTACACCATCCAGGACGACCTCCTGCTAATCGTCGTCGTCACCGTCGGCCACCGCCGCGAGGTCTACGACCGGTAGCACCCGACCGAACCTCGGGTAGAGCTCACCCATGCCGATGAGCGCGAACTAACCCTTCGCAGGGCAGTGACTGTGCGGTTTCTGATCTCCCCGCTCGGCGCCCGAAACGTCTCAAAGCCAGCACCACCACGACGGTTGTGGGCAGGCTGGACGACGAAACCCCGGCGTTTCAACCACGAGGACCACTAGCTAGTCAAGACTCGCCGTGAAGGCGGCGATGGCGACGACCGTCTCCTCGGGTGCCTCCAGGTGCGGGCTGTGCCCGGCACGGATTTCGACCCGGGTGACGGGAGCGGGCGCGCCACGCTCGATGCGGTCGAGTTGTTCGAGCGTGGCGTAGTGGTCCTCGACACCCTGGATCAGCAGGGTGGGTGCTTGCAGTCGGGCGATCTGCGCGGTCAGGTTCCAGGCTGCGAACGTCGGGTCCAGCCACAGGTCGCACCAGCTGAAGAAGGCCGTGTCGACGTGGGTGTGATAGCGCGCCAAGCGGTCCCGAAGGTTCCCGTGCATGTACTCCTCGCGTGCCTGGCGGATGCCAGCCAGGGTGACCGGCTCGACAAACACGTGCGGGGCGAGAAGCACCACAGCGGTCACCGGTCGGGCGCTGGCGTGCACGAGCGCGATCGACGCGCCGTCGGAGTGCCCGATGAGGATCGGTCGGCGGGCGCCCACCTGGGCGAGGACCTCCGGCAGCACGTCGAAGGCCTCCTGGGCGTAGAACGCTGCCGTGCGCGGTCGCGCCGGCAGGTCGGAGAGGCCGTGGCCGAACCGGGAGAAAGCCACTACGCGCCGGCCCGTTGCCGTGGCCAGTGCGTGCGGAAACGCCCGCCACAGCGCGATCGACCCGAGGCCCTCGTGCATCAGCACCACGGGAGCACGGTCATTGGCCCCGTCCCACTGGGCAACCTCCACCCGCCGTCCCCTGACCGTCAAGTGCTGCACGCGGCTCACCACTCACCTCCTGCAACCTGTTGCCGCAGAGCTTGGCTCACGCTCGACCCTTCTTCATCGTCGCTCATCAAATCGGAGAACGAGCCGCCTGGAGGCACAGCCCGCCCTAGCCATGGCGTCGATGACTTCGGCCACGTTCACGATCTCGGCCCCGGTGATGAGCAGGCAAGCGATGGTGCCGTCGTGACCGACCAGAAGGCCCCCACTGCCCGCTGCCCAATGCTCACGGACCGGACTGTTCGAGCCCCCATGCGCTATCCGCGGCGCCCATCGGGAGTGGGGACGGGGTTTTCGGTGACCCTTCGACCCGAACTGGCCTACGTCCGTTGTATGGATCACCTGCCTGTATGCCGTGACGAGGTTGTGCGGGGTCGATGCCGAGACCACGCTGTGATCGTCGATGCGCCAGGTGTCGAATGCGCGGCCCAGCGGGTGGTCACTGGGTCGGTCAAGGGCGGCGGAACGCAAGCTGAACGCCCGCTGAGTGCGCACTGCGGCCGGCCAAGGCGCCGATGCTTTCATTCTGGTATGGGCATGGCTGACAAGTTGGGCCGGGAGAGTGCGAGGCTCATGCGCTTCGTCGGGTGTGTGGTCGTGGGTGCATTTGCCGCAGGGCTGGCCGCGAGAACCGGGCAAGCGCCGCTGGCCGTCGCGGTCGGTTGGGTTGTTGGGGTGGGGACATTCCTGGGATGGACGTGGTCGATCATCGGGCGGATGTCCAGCGCACAGACCCAGTCACACGCGACCCGCGAGGACACGACCCGGCCAGTGACCGACGCGATTCTGCTGGCTGCGAGCCTGGCTAGTGGCGTGTCGCCTCTAAATTGCTTGGTATGTCTGGTCCGCTGTTCTGGTTGATACTCGACCAGAAGGAGTTGACGGCGTGCCTCGTCCGAAGGAGTTCACGGTCACCTTGACTGAGGGTGATCGTGCGAAGCTGACCAAGGTGGTCTCGTCGGGGCGTCATCCTGCCCGGATGATCACTCGGGCCAGGCTGTTGCTGGCCCTGGATGAGACGGGCGGGCCGGCGCCCGATCGTCGTGTGGTGGCCGAACGGTGTGGCACCTCGGAGAGCACGGTGTATTTGGTCGCGAAGGCGTTCACGAGGCATGCCGGTCGGGTCGATCAGGTGATCACCCGCAAGAAGCGGGTCACGCCGCCGGTGGAGCCGAAGGTGACCGGGGACGTGGAGGCACGGGTGATCGCGTTGGCGTGCAGCCAGCCGCCGGCGGGACGTCAGCGCTGGACGCTGCGGCTGCTGGAGAGACAGGTGGCCCTGACCGAGGGGATACCGCCGATGGACCACTCCACGATCGGGCGGGTCCTAAAAAGGGGGCGCTTAAGCCTCACCTGAAGGCGTGTTGGACGATCCCGCCCAAGCAGAACGCGGCATTCGTGGCGGCGATGGAGGACGTGCTGGGCGTCTACGCCCGCCCCTACGATGCGGCCTTGCCGGTCGTGGTCATGGACGAGAAACCCCTGCAGCTGCTCGCCGACGCCAGGGCTGGCACGCCGGCCGCGCCCGGGCAGGTGGCCCGCCAGGACTGCGAGTACGTCCGCTGCGGCACCTGCTCGATCTTCGTGTGGGCCGAGCCGCTGCGGGGTTGGCGCCGCGCCTACGCCGAGCCCACCCGCACCCGGATCGACTGGGCCCACGGCCTGGAGCACCTGCTGAATGTCGAGTACCCCGACGCCGAGAAGGTCGTGCTGGTCATGGACAACCTCAACACCCACTCGATCGCCTCCCTCTACGAGGCATTCCCACCGGAGAAGGCCTACGCCCTGGCATCCAGGCTGGAGATCCACCACACCCCCAAGCACGGGTCCTGGCTCAACATCGCCGAGATCGAACTGTCCTGCCTAACCAAGCAATGCCTCGGCCGACGCATCGCCGACCGGGCCGTCCTCAACGAGGAACTCACCGCGTGGGCGGGCGCCACCAACGCCGACGAGCGCCAAGTGGACTGGAGGTTCACCACCAGCGACGCCCGCATCAAACTCCGGCACCTATACCCAGCGCTTTAAGAGCGACGGTCTACTAGTCTCGCTGGCGTCGCGATGCTGCTGCTGGGCGGCTCCGACCAGGGGCCGAGTGGGGTCATCGACGCGGCCGTCGGGACGGCCGTGGTCGCCACCTCATGGGTCCTTGTGCACACGATGTTCACGTTGCGGTACGCCAAGTTGTACTACGAGCGTCAGGTGGGCGGGATCGACTTCAACCAGAGCGCCGAACCGGCGTATCAGGACTTCGCCTACCTGGCGTTCACGATCGGCATGACCTACCAGGTCTCCGACACCGACCTGCAGACCTCTGCGATGCGTTTGACCGCGCTGCGTCACGGGTTGCTGGCGTTCCTCTTCGGCACCGTCATCGTCGCCACCACGATCAACCTGGTGGTCCAGCTGGCCAGCAGCGGGGCCCAGCACTAGGCCCGCGCTCCTGAGGGCACCGGGCGCCGACCTGTGATGATGTCGGCGTGCCGCGTGGTCCCCTTCAGGCCCGCTTAGCCTGGGGGGAGCCGATCGGAGCGGAGGTGGCCGCCCGCCGCGCTGGAGGGTTGCCGGAAAGAGCGCGGCCCGGCCCTTCCCAGCGTGGCGCAGCAGCGCCATGTCCCCAACGGCATGGGCCGGTAGGGTTTTCTCCGAGGCGAAGGGTTCATTCTGGCCGCGGCTGTGGGCAGAATGAACCTGCCTACCGTCCGTCGGCCCTGACGGAGGTTTGTCCGACCAGAGGCGATGATCATGCCCCGGTACCTCATCGTGGCGAACCAGACCCTTGGCGGCGAACAGCTGGTCGCCCGAATCGCCACACTGCTCGACAAAGGATCGACCACCCTGCGGTTCGCCGTACCGGTCACCGACACCGAGGGCACCCAGCAGTGGGACTACCCTCCGACGGATAGGTACATCCCCAACGCCCACCAAATCGCGACCTGGCTCGCAGAGGACCGGCTGCGACGGGAGTTATCCCGGCTTCGCGGCCAGGGGGTGGACGCGGACGGCACGGTGGTCGCCGCCAACCCGGTCGATCAGATCCGCGACCTGACCACGAAGGAGACGTTCGACGAAGTCATCGTCTCCACCCTTCCTGGGACCTTGTCCCGCTGGCTGCGGCTCGACCTGCCGCACCGGCTGGCCCGGGCGTTATCCGTGCCGGTGACCCACTTCGAGGGACCCGCCGGCCCATCAATCTAGCTGGCCACGGTAGGCGCCGGCCCTGTGGATCACAGCGACGACCGTGACCACGCGACTGTCGTCAGCGATGCGGTAGATGACACGGAAGGTGCCCGATCTGGCGGACGGGGTCAGCGCATGTTTCCGGTGTGCCCCAGGCTGAACCGGCCAGGTTGCGGCCAGACGAGCAGGCCGTGCGGGCCGGCGTCGACGGGGATCTGATGGGTGAGGGCTCCGGTTGCGGTGTCGAAGACGTAGACCCTGGCGTGGTATCGCCCGGAGAGCCACAACTGCGTGCCATCGACGCTCACGCCGCCCATATCCGCGGAGCCGCCACCGGGAATGGTCCAGGTGGCCACCGGGGTGAGGGTGGCTGCGTCCAAGACCGTCACCGACCCTTCGTCACGGTTGGAGACGTAGAGCTTCGTGGCGTCTCGGGAGGGGTAGATGCCATGGGCGCCCATGCCGGTGTGGACGAAGTGGTCGTAGGTCATGGTCGTCGCGTTGACCACCCAGACGCCGTTGCGCAGCATGTCGGCAACAAGGAACCACTTGCCGTCAGGCGTGAGGCGGACGTCCTGTGGCATTGCCGACGCCCCCGGGACCAGCCGTTGTTGTGGGCCGGCCATGCTGTGGGCGCGCCCGGGTGGAGTCGCTCCCGGGGTGGGTATGCCGTTGAGGTCGATGCTCGCCAGGACCGTGGTGGCGTCCTGGTCGACGACGACGAGCTTGCCGTCGAACTCACACGAAGCAACCAGCCGGGTCAGGTCGGTGGTGACGTCGGCATGGTTGATGCCGACACAGCTGACCGGCAGGGAGTGCTCGAGAGCCATGGTGGCGGCGTTTCGCACGTCGATCCTGTGCAGCCGCGAGGCCATGACGAGGGCGTGTGCCCCGTCGGGGGTGAAGTAGAGGTTATACGGGTCGTCGACCCGCAGCGGCGCCATGAGCTCCCCAGTCGTGGGGTCGATCGGGGTCAGCGCGTTGCCGACATCACTGTTGACGTACAGCCGGGACCCGTCGTGGTTGGGGACGACGTGCTCAGGGGAGGCGGCGACGGTTCGCCGGGCGATCACCTGGTAGGTGGACGGGTCGATGACCTGCACGGTGCCGGCGCGCTGGTTAGGCACATAGACCAGCGCCCGCGCCCGCAGCTGGTTGCCTTGGACGTCATTGCGGCCGGTATGTGCGTACGGCAGCTCGGCGCTCGTTGGCTCGGCGGCTGCGGTGATCGCCGAGCTGGAACTCGCGGGTGTCGGTGTGCCGCTGCCGGTCGGTCCGGGGTCCGCGCCAGCGCCCTCGACTGGCTGGCTGCAGGCGCCACTGCCGAGCAGAGCGGCCATAGCAACGACGGCCAGCCAAGCAGTCGGCATACTGGACACCCGAGACCGAACGGACACTCTGACTCCTTGGGGCGCAGCGAATACCCTACGTTGCCCGCACTCAGCGTGGGGGGGTCGCGCTCGGTACGTCCCGCTCGCGCCGTGCGGCCCATCGGGCCGTCAACAGCTCCAGCTCTTCCGCGGGGATGGGGTAGGAATGCTCGGCCGACGGGAAGGCCCTCGAGCGCACCGCCTCGGCATACGCCTGCACCCCACGGCGCATCTCGACGCGCACGTCCGCGAACTGACGCACAAACCGTGCCACGTGCCCGTCGTGCATGCCCAGCAGGTCATGCAGCACGAGAACCTGCCCGTCCGTGCCGCCGCCGGCGCCAATCCCGATGACGACGCAATGCAGGTTGGGCATGACCAGATTGGTGACCTCGGCCGGAACGGCCTCGAACACGATCGCGAAACACCCGACGTCCTGCAGGTCCATGGCATCCTGCATGACCTCCCCGGCACGCTCCGCCGTTCGCCCCTGTGCGCGGTAACCACCGAGCGCGACCGCACTCTGCGGGGTGAGCCCAACATGCCCCATCACCGGTATGCCGGCCTCGATGATCGCGCGGGCGCGCCGGGCCGAGGCACCGCCGCGCTCAAGCTTGACCGCCGAGCAACCGCCCTCCTTCACGAAGCGCGCCGCCGTCAGCACGGCCTGCTCGTCGCTGGCCTCGTAGGAGCCGAACGGCAGGTCGCCAACCAGAAGGGGCCGGGCGAGACCGCGGCGCACGGCACGAGTCAACACCAGCAGCTCCTCGACGGTGACCGGCACCGTGGAGTCATAGCCGAGCACAGTGTTGGCGGCCGAGTCGCCGACCAGCACAACGTCGACACCGGCCTCGTCAACCACCCGGGCGGTGGCGTAGTCGTATGCCGTGACCATGACGATGGGCTCACCGAGAGCCTTGCGCTCGGCGAGCGTCGTGAGGGTGACAGCCTTGCGAGGCTCCCGAGGGGAACGCTGCCCGCTCGACATCGATTACCCGCCGTCGCCGCTGAGCAACAGGGAGACCTCAGCGTCGACTTGTACGACGGTGTTGCTACGGTCCACGTGCACGACTCGGGGCGCGTAATGCTGCAGCTCCTCCTCGTCGTACTGTGCGTAGGTCACGACGATGACCGTGTCACCGGTGTGCACCAGCCGGGCCGCCGCTCCGTTGACCTTCACTTCCCGGGACCCGCGCGCCCCGGCGATCGTGTAGGTCTCGAACCGCTCGCCGTTGTCGACGTCGAGCACGGCGACCTGCTCGTTCTCGAGGATGTCCGCCGCCTCCAGCAGGTCCGGATCGAGGGTCAACGACCCCACGTAGTGCAGGTCAGAGTGGGTGACGGTCGCTCGATGGATCTTGCTCTTGAGCATCGTGCGGGTCATGTGGTCACCTCGATGTTGTCGATAAGACGGGTGGTGCCGACGCGGGCCGCGACGACCACGAGTGCTCTCCCGTCAACGCTCTCGACCGGCTCGAACGTGTCCGGGTGGACGACGGCAACATACTCGGCCTGCACCTCCGCGCCGACGAGGGTCGCCTCCACCTCGGCGCGCAGCGCGGCCCCTTCTCGCACACCATGATCCACCGCTTCGGCGGCCGATCGCAAACCTTGGTACAGCGCCGTGGCCCGCTGTCGGGCCGCCGGGTCGAGCAGCACGTTGCGGCTGCTCAAGGCCAGCCCGTCCGCTTCGCGGACCGTTGGCACGACCACGATCCGCGTGGGCACGTTGAGATCGGCCACGAGTCGGCGCACCACCGCCACCTGCTGGGCATCCTTGGCGCCGAAGACCGCCACATGCGGGCCCACCATGTTGAGCATCTTCGCCACAATCGTCGCCACCCCTGCAAAATGGCCGGGACGGTGAACTCCCTCCAACACGTCGCCGATGCCCGCGACAGACACCGTGGTCGCAAACCCCGGCGGGTACACCTCGTCGGCATCCGGGACGAACAGGACATCGGCGCCGTTCTGCTCGGCCAGCCTGGCGTCGCGTGTCTCGTCTCTCGGGTATGCCGCGAGGTCGGCTGCCTCGTTGAACTGCTTGGGGTTGACGAACAGCCACACGACGACGGTGTCGCCGGCCGCTCGCGCCGCCCGGATCAGCGAGAGATGCCCCTCATGAAATGCCCCCATGGTCGGGACCAGAGCGACGCGGCCGCGGCCACGCAGCGCGGCACGGACCTCTGCGACGGTGCGGAGCGTCATCATCGCGATGTCACCTCGGCGAGGGCGTCGTAGAGCGCGAGCAGATCCGGGGTGCGCGCCCTCAGCGCCTCACGGTGACGCGCCACGGTCTGAGAGTCCCCACGGGCGATCGGGCCGGTGAGCGCCTCGGCGCCGTCCCGGGCCCAGTTGTCCACTGTGGCCCGCACAAGGGGCACGAGGTCGGCCCGGCCCACCCCAGCTGTGCTGGCCACCCGCTCGGCCGCTGCCTCCAAGGTGACCAGGAAGTTCGACGCCATGGCTGCCGCCGCGTGGTATGCCGGCCGGTCCTCGTCGGCGACCTCGATCGGCTTCATGCCTAGTGCTTCAGCCAGCCACCGCGCCACCGGATGTCCCGCAACCGCCGCGGATGCCCCGGCAAAGTCGGTGGTCCCCAGCCGCGGGACGGTCATGAGTGGGTGCAGCGAAAAGGCCCGGTGCCCGGCCAGCGGGGCGAGCGTCGTAGCGCCCGAGCAGTGCCCGACGAGCGGCCCCCACGGCTGGGCCTCGGCAGCCTCGCCGATGGCGACGTCGGGGACGCACAACAAGACCACCGCGACGCCGCTCGGCGGGCCCTCGCCTCGTCGAAACGGGCCGCTCACCGCCAGGCCAGCCGAGCGCAGGGCTGCCGCCAGCGCTGTGCCGAGGCGTCCGGCGCCGACGACCGCGATCAGACCCAGATCCCGCATGGCTGGTAAGTATCCTCGGTCCGAGGCCGGGTCCAGCGCGCGGAGGACCGGGGTGGCACGTGAGAACCGGTCGATCCGGTCCTGCCCGTCGGGAGAGTGACGAGCAGGAACTCACTCGTCGAGCAACCCACCGCCGACCCATGCGCGGATCGCGGCGACGTCGGCGTTGCCGAGCTCCATGCGCGCGCCTCGGCAGAGTCCGACGACGTTGGCTGCCCACGCTTCTGCGAGCTCCTTGGCGCTCGTGTTCGGCTTCAGCGTGAGTCCGGCGAAGAGCACACCGGAGATGACGTAGTTGACGGTGGCACGCCCAACGAGAGCTCCTGCTGACCGACACGTGTCGCGCACCCGCTTGGAGGTCTCGGAGCGTTCGAACGGCATCGCGGTGATGTCCTCGGCCAGGGCACTCAGGAGCACCCGATACTGCTTGGCGCTCAGAGCCGGGGGTGTCGGTGACGGCGACGACCTGCCGTTGTAGCGAGCTCGGGTCGACGTCGGCGACGGCACCAGGCAGGTCAGCCTCGCCGAAGCGGGTGGGATCCCAGACGAAGCCGGGTGCCGGGCGCGAGGCCGCCGCCACCTCGGGGACGGTCTGTGCTAGCCAGGCCAAGAAGCTGCCGGTCCCGGCCCATCGCGAACCGGGCAGGGTCGGGTCGGCCTTCTGCGCCGTCTGAGCCACCGTGCCGGCGACCATTGGTCGGTCCGCTGCGTGCACAGCCCGCAGCACGGCGTTGCGGCCCGCGAGATTCGATGGTGCCTCCGTCGTGGGCGCCTGCGCCGCATCCCCCGCCGCCACCGGAGGACGACTGCGTTCTGTTCCCGGGGACGGTGTCTCGGTTGACTGCGACGGGTCGGTCGTGTGGGTAACGAGCTCGGCCAGGTCATCGGCGGTCAGGACGGCGTCCGCCACAGCGCGGTACGCGCCGGCGGCCGGGCCGGCCGTGATGATCGTCACTCGCCGGTCGTTCGCGCGGCACCGCAGCGCGAGGGGCGTGAAGTCGGCGTCCGAGGAGACGATGACGAACTCCTCGTAACGCGTCGAGGCGCTCAGCGCGTCGACCGCGTCCAGGACCAGGTTGATGTCAGCACTGCTCTTGCCTTGTTGGGTGAGTGACGGGCAGTCGACGACCTGGAAGCCGGCCCGGGTGAAGTTCGGACGGAACCTCGAGAACACCGAGGGGTTCAGGTAGCAGGCACGCACGAGGAACCGCCGGGTGAACTCGCCTTCGGAGTCGGTTCCGGACTGCAGCTCGCCCAACCAGTGGGCGGGGTCGTTGGCGAAGGCCTCAGCGGCGTCAGGATCCAGACGCTGCAGCCCGACGTAGACGTTGTCGAAGTCCACGAACAGGGCGCAGCGGAAGCGGCGCATGTTGTCGAGACGTTCGACGCCGATCTGTGGTGTTGTCACGAGGCCATCCTCCACGCAGGGAACCCACGAACGGCGCTAACCACTCACCAGCCATGGTGCCGGTGTCCGCATGCACGACGATGGCCGCATGCCTCGTCCGCTGGCCGTCCTGGCCCGGGTTCCGGTCGCTCCACTCGTTCAGGGGGATAGTCGTGCGGCGGCTACGGGCCGTACGCGGTGAGGAAGCGGTCGCGGAAGGCGTCCATCGGCCAAACCGGCGCGTCCGGGCCGGGCGTCATCCCCGCCTGCCAGCCCCACCCGGAGATCCGGTCCGTCACGGCCGGGTCGTGGGCGATGACTGTGATCGGCACATCGTGGCTCGCACCCGCACCGGACACCATCGTCGCGGGCTGGTGGTCGCCGAGGATGACGAGCACGAGATCGTCGTCGCGGTACGTCTCCACGAAGGAGATGAGGGTGCTCAGCGAGTAGTCGATGGACTGCCCGTACGCAGTCCGTACTCGACTGGGATCGCGCCACACGACGTCCGGTGAGTCGCCTTGGCCGGGCATGGCATCGAAAACGGAGCCGTTACCGACCTTGCCCCAGTCGATCATCTGCGGCAGCGGCGCCCACGGCGTATGGCTGGACACGAGATCGATCTCGGCCATGACCGGGGCGCGGTTGCGCTGAGCAAGCTCCAGGCTGTGGAAGGCGGACAGGGTGTACTGGTCGGGCATCGATGCGTAGCTGAACCTCGGACCGGCATACCCCACGTTGCGCGCGTCGTAGATCTGGTCGTAGTGATAGAACGTCGTTCCTTGCGGCCAGTCCTGATCATTCGACGGCACGTCTCCGACCGTCCGCCAACCTGCACGCTTGAACGCGTCGCTGAGGGTAGAGCGGTCGCTCGCGACAAGGTGGTCGTAGCGCCGCTGGTCATCGACCCACAGGCCGGATTGCAGTGTGGCGTGGGCCAACCAGCTTGCGCCGCCAAGGGTCGGTGAGGTGAGGAAGGCGCTCTGCGAGGAGTATCCAGCCGCACGCAGTCGGCTGGTCCCGGCGTCCAACACTGGAGTCAGATGCGCCGACAAGGCCGGATCTTGGAGCGCGACGCGCCCGTAGCTCTCAACGAAAGCCACAATGACGTCCTTGCCGCGCAGGCCGGTCAGCAGCTTGTCGGCGGCAGTGTTGCCAACCGGATCATCCGCGAGCGCGCTGGCGAACACCCGCTCATTCTGTATGCCGGCGCCAACCTGGCTCACTTTGCCGTCGACGAAGCCGGCCGCGCTCGTGGAGGCGATCGGGGCGCCCGGGACGAGCTGCAGGCCGAACCCGGCGCAGAGAGCCCAGACCACCCCAAGCGCAGTGACAGCCCGGGTCGAGGTGGCGCCATGGCGGCCCACGAGCCGCGTCAGGCGAAGGAGCGACAGCGGCATCAAGACAAGGACGGCCACGCCCAGCATTCCGGCTGACGCGAGAGAAACGATCGCGGCGGGCCAGCCGACCGAGTCGCTGAGAAGACCCGCGGCGGATCCGAGGTAGCTCCAGTCGGTCACTGGGTTGAACGGTCGGCCAAGGCCACCGAAGAAAGCCCCAGTCAAGGAGCTTGACAAGGGTCAACAGGCCCAGCAGCACCCCGACAAGCGCCGCCGTCATTCGTCCCGCTCTGGGGGGTAGGACGAGAGCGAGGGCGACGAAAAGGAGTCCCTCAAGCGGGATACGGACGAACGCGCTCGGCGTGAGACGACTCATCTCGTTCGGGGCGACGAAGGCGAACCACGCGAGCAGGCCGCCTAGAGCCGCGAGCACACGGCTCACGATTGTGCGGGCGGCCCGTCGGTCGCCCGGGCGATCACGAGCTCCGTCGCCCGGCATACTCCGACACAACCTCCTCGTGCCCATGCCCTGCCGATGCGCTCCGGACCTCGGCCAGGAACGGGATCCGGCCCGGTTCGACGGGCCGGTGGCGCCACAGCCCCCACACGTCGCGGCCAAACGACTCGGTGAGCAGAGCCAACGCGCCGAACACTGCGGCGTCCGTCACCACGTGGGGCAGGACGTCCGCCGCTGCGCACGCCAGCACCACGCCCTGGGTGGCCGCGACGACCTTGCGCCAATAGCGCGGCGGCAGTGACCCGCGCATCCACGGCAGCAGCCAGCCGGCTCCGAGGAAGGCGTAGCGCGCCGCGCCGATCGCGAGCACCCATGCGCCACTCGAACGGGCGACATACGTGCTGAGAACGAGAATCAGGAACGCGTCGACCTCCATATCGAACCGCGCGCCAAGCGTCGACGCCGTTCCCGTGCGTCTCGCAACTCGGCCGTCGACTGCGTCCAGGACGATCGCGACGACTGCCAACCCCACCAGCGTCGTTACCCGGGTGGGTCGGCCGAAGGAGTCCACCGTGAGCGCGGCCACGCCGCAGGCGAGCGTGGCCCGGGTCAGGGTGACCCGGTCGGCAGGTCCCAACCCGTCCCTGCCATAGCGGACGAGGCCGCGCGCGAGTGCCGCGCTTGTGATCATCGCGCAGGCGGTGCCGACAACCCATCCGGATGGGCTGAGGCCGACAGTCCCGGCCAGCCCGCCAAGCAGCGCCAGCTGGGCGATCAGCCCAGCCATCGGTCCGGCCTGAGCCGTACGCATAGTCGCTCCCTGCTTGTGGGTACAGCGGTAACACGAGAAAAGGCACGCCCCGGTTCATTTCGGTGGAGGGTCTTGAGAACGCACCGGCCGCGCTCAGGCGTTGGCGAGCAGCACGAGTTCGGCAGACACAGGACGCCACCCGGGACGGGGGACCCTTCTAAGCGGGACGCCGCCCTCCCTACTGTCGGCGCAGCACCCACCCGCAGGAGGTCCCTCATGAACCCGCAAGCCGAACCGGACACAAGAAACCTGGGCAACCTGAGCGGTGCTGCCGGAGCGCTCGCCCCGATCTGGTTTCTCGTCACACTCGCCATACTCGCTGTCCTGCACGGTCACGTCGACGTCAGCGGGCACCAACTAGAACGTTTCGGGCTGCTGATGTACCTCGGCTTCTTCGCGTACGGGCTGCTCACCATGATCTTCGCAATCGGGCTTCGAGCCGTCCTGCCGCCGACGCGTCGGGCGCGGGCCGCCCAGGTGCTGCTCATGGTGTTCGCCTGCGGTCCGCTGCTCGGCACCTTCACGATGGGCCCCGAGCACGGACCGCCGCAGAGCTGGCACGCGGCCCTGCACTTCGCCGGGTTCCTGTTGGTCACCCTGGTGCCCATCGTGGCCCTGCCGGTCTTCGCCTGGGCGGTGTGGCGGGACCCGCGCTGGGCCGGCTACGGCTGGCTGACCCTTGTGACTGCGGCGGTGATCACCGTTCTCGTCTTCTCCCCCAGTGTGCCGCAGGAGGGGTATGCCGTCCTGTCCGGGCCCGGGTCGATCCTTCACCTCGTCGTGCTCGGGGCTTGGCAGGTGCGGATCGCGTTGCATTCACGGCGGCTGGCGCCGAACCCTGGCTGAGCCCGTGACGAGTCGGTCATCCGAGGCCGGTCAGCTGGGCCGTCGAAAGGCGCGACTGCCGGCATCCGGGGGTATGGCTGTCGCGGCCGAACGCGGGGACCATGGTGCCGTGGCACCGGCGGAGCTCGAGGGCAGCGACAGCGCGCAAGCGGGCGGGACGGCACGACTGGTCGGGATCGCGCTCGTCGCTGCTGCTCTCGTGACCATGCTGGCGTCCCAGGCAGCTAACCCACGTTCGCCGACCGACCTCGCCTTTCTGGCAACTTGGCTCGCCGCCGCCCTTGTCGTCGCGTGGCGCGGTCGCGCGGAACGGTCGACGGTGATCGCTTCGGTCCTTCTCGTCGCCTTTCCGATGATGTGGATGAGCGGGTCGATCCCTTCGACGATGGTTCGATCCGGCATGGACGGCGCTCGGCTCCATCAGCCTCGTGCTGTTCCTCTACACCTTTCCGCAGGGCACATTCTTGGGAACCAGATGGGCGGTGACGTTCCTGGCCTCCGCCACCTACCTGACAGTCCGCGCGGTGCGCCCGGAACTGGTCGGCTCCTCGGTGGATGACATCGCCTTCCTTGGCGCAGTCGCAGTTCCTCTGTGCTTACAGGCTTTTCGCAATCGACGCGCATCCAATCCGATCGACCGGCAGCGCCAGCGGATTGTGCTACTGGGCCTCGGCACCGCCATCGCGGGCATGGTCGCCCTCCTCACCATCTTGCGCACCGGAATCTTCGGAACGCAGGAACAGGCTGAGGCGATCCTCGGGCCCAGCCTTTATTCCCTGGTCTTGCTGATTCCGCTTGCCGTCGCGGTGGCAACGGTCCCCCTTCCACCGTGGGCCGGCAGAGCCATGACCTGGCTGGCCGGACTGGCCCGAGACGACCCCGCGAGAACCCTTTCCCTACTGGGCGCCCAGTTGCAGTCAGGCAGCCCCGTGGATCAGGTCCTGCCAGCTGCTGCCGGCGCGATAGCAAAGTCACTGCGGCTGCCGTTCGCCGCTGTCGAGATCAACGGCGGGCCCGAGACCAGAAGGCGATGGGAGACGGCCGGTGAGCCGACCGGCACGCCGGTGCGTTGGGCTGTCGGACCACCGGGGAGGGTGTGTGGCGAGCTCATCGCGGTGCCCCGAGCGGGAGAGCACTTCACGCCGACCGACCTCGAGGTGCTCGGCGAGCTCTCACGGCAACTCGTCCCGATCCTGCGTACCGCCCAGATCAGTATCGCTCTGGACGTCGTGCGCACCCAGCTGGTGGCTGCTCGGGAGGAGGAACGACGCCGGCTTCGTGCTGACCTTCACGACGAGCTGGGCGCGACCTTGAGCGGGCTCATTCTGAAGGCAGGGGTCACGAGCGCCACCATGGCGACCGACTCCATCCGAGCGCAGCTGATGCTGCGCGAGATAGAGGCATCTCTTCGGGAGAGCGTCGCCACCGTGCGACGCCTGGTCGAAGGTCTTCGCCCACCCGAGCTCGACGAGCGAGGCCTGGTCGCGGCCATCCGGGAATGCGCGGAGAACCTGTCGGCTCCAGGCGGCATGATCATCACCGTGCGAAATGACGAGCTCCCGCCGCTTCCTGCTGCGGTGGAGCTCGCGGCATACCGAATCGTGCAGGAGGCGCTCACGAACGCCGTACGACACTCGGGCGGGTCCAGGGCTGGGGTCGATGTCCGATGGCGCCTTGGCAGTGGCCTGAGCGTGCAGATCAGTGATGACGGCACGGGTCCCGGGGCGCACGATGGACGCGGCTTCGGGATCGTGTCCATGCGACACCGGGCGCGCGAGCTGGGGGGCGAATGCCTCGTCACCGCGGGCACCAGTGGCGGCCTGGTTGTCGCGGCCAGCATCCCGGTCGACCTGGCCAGCGCATGATGACGTCCGCGACCGGCACGAAGGAACCCATGAGGATCATCGTGGCCGACGACCATGTGCTCTTCCGGGACGGAGTCCGCGCCCTGGTCGACGCGATGCCGGACGCCGTGCTCGTCGGCGAGGCGTCCGATGGCCTTCAAGCGGTGGCGGCCGTTGCGGAGCATCGCCCCGATGTCGTCGTCATGGACCTGCGGATGCCGCAACTCGACGGAGTCGAGGCGACCAGGCGTCTGGTGGCGCAGGGATGTGAGACCCGGGTGCTCGTGGTGAGCATGCTCGAGGACGACGGCTCCGTGTTCGCCGCGATGCGAGCCGGTGCACGAGGTTACGTCCTCAAGGGAGCGGGCCACGAGGAGCTCGCCGCAGCCATCCGGGCTGTCTACCGCGGCGAGGCCATCTTCGGGTCGGCGATTGCCAACCGAATGACCCGGTACTTCGCGACGGTGACCCCGACGGTCCCCGCCGCCTTCCCGGAGCTCACCCCCCGCGAGACGGAGGTCCTGCAACTGCTCGCCGAAGGCCTTCAGAATGCCCAGATCGCGCGCCGCCTTTCGCTGTCTGCCAAGACGGTGCGCAACCACGTGAGCGCGGTCCTTGGCAAGCTCCAGGTCGCCGATCGCACCGAGGCAGCTGTGCGCGCATTGGAGGCGGGCGTCCGCAGCGGCCCCGATGGCCCGTGACCGGGCGCGCCGCAGGTCTTAAGACATTACAGCGAGCTCGGCCATCCGGGCCGTCCCTGGCCCGACGTGCTTGCGGAAGCGGTCCACGACGCCAGTCAGCTCCGCGGAGCCGGCCATCTCCGGGGGAATGCGAGCCGGATTGAGCCAGACGCGGTCGGCCCATGCCTTGATGTCGGGGTGGGACGAAAACGAGGTCGACGCCTGGTTGCCCAGCACCTGCATCCGCGCCCAGTCGGCGGGTGTGTTGGGGTATGGCGAGGGCGGACACAGCCGGTTCTTCTCGTCGTCGTCGTCGAAGGTGGCCTCCACATACCCGGCCAGCGCCGCGCCGAAGCAGGGAAAGCCACTGCGGATCGGCTGTAGCGTGATCGCCTCGTCACCCCAGATCGGCACCAACGGCCGGTACTGCAGCCCGGATGCGGCGCAGTGCACGATCACCGCGTCCTTCGCCATTGCCGCCTCACCCTCGTCGAACACCAACCGGGCCGGCTCCGCGTGTTGGATGTGTCCGAGCCGCACGACGTGCTCGATCGTGCGCAACCGGTCGAGCTCCCACTGCGCCAGCGTCGGGGTCTTGGCCATGGTCGGCGTCACGGAGCGGTCGATGCGCAGCATCACCCCGGCCTGCTCGAGGCGGCAGAACAAGTCGTCCGGTGATGCCGCCTGGGCGGCCGCTTCCAGGGTGTCTGCCGCCATCCCGATGTAGACAGCAGGGTGCGGCTGGACCACGGCACGGTTGAGCATCCACGGGTCACGAGGACGGACCCAACAGATCGCGCCTGGGTCAACACCGTTGTCAAGCAGCCAGATGCACGCATCGGTAGCGGTCTTCCCCGAACCGACGATCACGAACTGCGAGGGCGCGCCACCAAGGCGGACCAGGTCGTTGACGGCCACCACCTGCACCCCATCGGCAGTGCCGAACGGCGCCGGCGTTACTGCCGGTACCTGAGGGGAGAGGTAGCGGGCGTCAACCAGGCGTCTTGCGCGCACCTCATAACGCTTCCCAGACAGGCGCGACACGAAGCGACCCCGTCCGAGATACTCACAGCAGGGGTAGAAGGACACTCGTCCCGACCCGATCATCCGCTCACGCAGCACCCGCGCGTAGTAGGTACAGACCTCCGGTGCCGTCGCTCGCTCATGCAAGCCGGCCTCGGGCCCATCCTGCTGAATGCCTCCGTCGCCGAGCAGCGTCGAGGCCACGCCGTAGAACGCGGATGCCTGATGCAGGCGGACAAAGGGGTACGCGTCCAGCCAATGCCCACCGACACCATGGCGACGATCGACCATCACCACGCTGACATCCGCATGGTCGATCAGCGCGTCCGTGAACGCCATCCCCGCGGCCCCGGCCCCGACCACCAGGTAGTCCGCTTTCAACACAGCCACCACGGGCTCATGCTGACTCCGCCGAAGGACCGGGTCAACTGGGACTTGGGTGCGCTCGGCCATGGGTCATTCTCACCCGGCTCTCGCTGAGCTCGCGGACAAGAGAATGTGACGGACGACATGCGGGGAATGGGACGTTCGCCTCTGGAGGGTCGACGACGCCCCCGGTCTGCTCGAACTGGACGCGGGGCCCCAAGAGGGAGGCGGGCCTTATGGACAACATCTTCTGGCAGCTGCTGTGGATGGCATGCGGCATCGCAACGCTGGCCGCGGCCGTGCTGGCGGGCCGGAGCAAGCGAGCGCGATACGTCGGGCGGGCCGCGGTCGGTGTGCTCTTTGTCATCGGCGGGGCCCTGCTGCACGTGATCAACCTGGTGAGCGGCGCCGACTACGCCGGTTTCGCCGACCCCGCTCACTTCGGGTGGGTCACGGACTCGTGGCGGGCGATCGTCGCGCCGAACCAGGTGCTGTTCATCGGCCTGTTGGTGGTGTTCGAGGCGACGATGGGCGTCCTGGTCATCGGCGGCGGACGCCGGACCCAAGTCGGCTACGTGGGCGTCATCGCCTTCTACCTGGCCCTGTGGCTGTTCGGGTGGATCGAGACCGTGTGGTGCCTGCTCATGCTCGTGCCGATGTGGCTGCTGCTGCGGGCAGAACGGCATGCGGACGCCGCCGCATCCTCCGCCACCGTCCAGGAGATGCCGCCCGCGCAGGTCGGCTCGTAGGCCGGTGCGCCACCTGCCACGCCGTTCCCGGCCGGTATGCCGTGCGGCTGGCCGTCGCCGTTGGGGCGCGACAAGGCGGGGCGTGGACCACCCGCCCGATCAGGCGGCGTGGAAGGCATCGCGGGCGTCGTGCACGCTGGCAAAGCAATGGTCGCTGCCGATCCGCTCGGTGAACCCGAAGCGGTCCAGCTCGTCCCGGACGTGATCGGTCGCGTCGGCAACAGCGAAGACGATGCCGCGTTGCTTGAGCTGGTCGGCCAGCTCGAGCAGCGTCTGCGCTCCGGTGTAGTCGATGTCGTCGACGGCCTCGGCGTGCAGGACCAGCCAGCGAGGTGGGTTGGGGACGTTGACCAGGCCCATGACCTCCTCTGACAGGCGCTGAGCGTTGGCGTAGAACAGGCCGACACCGAACCGGTAGACCACCAGGCCCGGCTCGCTCATCGCCCCCGGCACGGGCGGGGTGAGGGTCCAGCGTCCCTGCTCGTCCCAGCGCATCACCGCGTCGTGCGGTGAGTAGTGGCGCTTGACGTGGACGAGCAGCGACAGCACGATCGCCAGGATGATCCCTGGCCCGACGCCGACGCCGACGACCACCAGCGCAGTCAGCAGCGCGATCCAGAACTCGTCCTTGCGGAGCCGATAGATGGCGTGCATGTCCTTGACGGCAATGAGCTTGAGGCCGATGAGGAAGACGACCGAGGAGAGCACGGCGTTTGGCAGGTACTCCAGTGGTTTGGTGAGGAAGAGCAGCACGATGACGACCACCGCAGCCGTCGCGAGCTGCGCGACCTGAGTGCGGCTCTTGGCCTCGTCGACCATCTCGGTCTTGGTCGGGCTGCCGTTGACGACGAATGCCCCGCTGAGGCCCGCGGTGAGGTTGGCCAGGCCCAACCCGACGAGGTCGGTATTGGCCTCGTAGTGCTCGTTGTACCTGACCGCGTAGACCCGAGATGTCGCGGCGCTTTGCGCCAGGATCACGAGCAACATGGACACCGCGACCGGCAGCAACCCTGCAGCATCGTTCCAGGTCACGCCGCTGGGCATCCCGACGCTCGGTAGGCCGCTGGGCACCGGACCGAGGATCGAGATGTTGTGCGACTGAAAGGTGAACGCCCAGCTTGCGATGATCGACCCGACCACCGCGACCAGTCCTCCCGGGACGGCCTTGATCCACCGCTCGAAGACCACCAAGACGGCCAGGACGCATAGGGACACCAATGTGCTCTGCCAGGAAGCCTCGCCGACATGGCCCAGTGTCTTGAGGAACTTGACGAGATCACCGCTGAAGAACGCCAGTTCGGACGTCTGGCCCGGTATGCCGAGCATGCCGCCGACCTGCCCGATCGCCACCTGCACGCCGACCCCGGTGAGAAACCCGACGAGCACGGTCCGCGACAGAAAATCGGCGAGAAAGCCCAATCGGGCCGCCCGGGCAACCCACAGCAGCGCACCGGTCAGCAGCGCGCTCAACCCAGCCAGCGCGACCCACTGCGGCGACGCCGGCTGCAGCCCGGCGACCCCGAGCGCGGCGATGCCGGCATACATGATGACAGCCGTGGCGGAGTCGGCACCCACGACAAGGTGCCGCGACGAGCCGAACACCGCGAAGGCGACGATCGGGATGAGGATGGTGTACAGGCCGGTGATGACCGGCATACCGGCGATCTTGGTGTAGCCCATGACCTCCGGGATGGCCAGCGCAGCCAAGGTGATGCCGGCAACGATGTCCTGGCTCAGCCACCGCCGGTCGTAGGGGCGAATCCCCTGAAGCACCGAGACGTACATGGGGTCCATCTCATCGAACCCGCGCCGCAGTCCGAATCAGCCAATAGGGTGGATGCACCTAGTCGGTGCCCGGAGGTGAACTTCAACGGTGACGTCTCGGATTGCACATCCCAGCCTCGAAGAGCGTCGAGCTCGGGGCCTCGAAGCACGCGCCCAGGCAGCGATCACCAGCCACGAAGGGTGGACGCCGGCGAGCGACCGACCCGACCCGGTCGGGCCTGCTCGAGGCCCAGAACGTCACTCGGGAGCCCGATCTGGTGCCGGTCCGCCACGGGCGGATGATGGTCTCCCCGTTCACCTTCTACCGCGGCGCCGCCAAGATCATGGCCACCGACCTCAAGGACACGCCCACCGCTGGGCTGACCGTCCAGCTGTGCGGGGACGCGCACCTGTCCAACTTCGGTGGGTTCGCGTCTCCCGAGCGTCGGCTGCTCTTTGACCTCAACGACTTCGACGAGACCTTCCCTGGTCCGTTCGAGTGGGACGTGAAGCGGATGGCGGCCAGTTTCATGATCGCGGCTCGCAACAACGGTTTCGGCAAGTCCGACGCGCGCGCGGCGACCAGGGCGTCGGTCGCCGCGTACCGACAGGCGATGGCCAGCTTCGCGCAGATGCGGACCATGGACATCTGGTACTCCCACCTTGGGGAGGAGGACATCCTCGCGGTGGCGCGCAGCGCGGTCAAAGACAAGAAGACCGACAGGGCATTCAAACGCGCCGAGAAGAACCTCAGCAAGGCGCGCACCCACGACAGCCTGCAGGCCCTGTCGAAGCTTGCCGAGTACGTCGACGGGCAGTACCGCCTCGTCAGCCAACCACCGATAGTCGTCCCGCTGCGCGACGTCCTGCAGACCTTCGGGGTCTCGCCGGACGGGATGGACCAGCTCGTCCACGACCTGTTCCGCAGCTACCGGGCCACCCTGCAGCCAGACCGGCGCCACCTGCTCGAGCAGTTCCAGATCGTCGAGGCGGCCCGCAAGGTCGTCGGGGTCGGCAGTGTCGGGACCCGGGCCTTCATCCTGTTGCTGCAGGGGCGGGACCAGAGCGACCCGTTGTTCCTGCAGGTCAAGGAGGCCACGGCATCCGTTCTGGAAGAGCACCTCCCCAAGGGCCACCACCAACAGCCCGGCGAGCGCGTCGTGAACGGGCAGCGGATGATGCAGGCGGCCAGTGACATCTTCCTGGGCTGGACCAAAGGGGTGCAGGCGGGCCGGCTACTTCTACGTCCGCCAGCTGCGGGACATGAAAGCCTCCGCGCTCGTCGAGGAGATGGTGCCAGCCGGCATGATCGTCTACGCGGGCCTGTGCGGGTGGACACTGGCGCGGGCCCACGCCCGGTCGGGGGACCCGGTCGCCATCGCCGAGTACCTCGGAGAGACCGACGCGTTCGACAAGGCGATCACCGACTTCTCCGCTCGCTACGCCGACCAGAACGACCGCGACTTCCAGGAGTTCAGCAAGGCAGTGGAGTCCCGGCCGCCTCGAGGCCGCCCGGGGTCTAGAGCGTCCGCGCGCAGGTGACGAGGACAACCGCACGAGTCCCGCCGCCTACCTGCCCAGCAAGGCCCGCACTCGTGCCGGATCGCGAAGGTCGGCCCAGGTCAGCCGGACCACCCGATAGCCGAGTCGGCGCAAGGCGTCCTCGCGTCGCTTCTCGGCAACCAACGCCGCACGCCCCTCGGCGCCGCCGTACTTCATGGCTCCGTCGAACTCGACAATGAGGCGTTTCTCGCGGAACAGGAAGTCGACCCGCGCCACGAACCGATCGTGCTCGTCACGGATGTCGACCTGCTGCTCCGGCTGACCCAAGCCCAGCCCGCGAACACCAAGCCGGCACCACGACTCGCCCGCCGACTCGCTGTACCGATCCGCCAACGCGACGATATGCGCGGCAGCGGGCTCCCCAGGAGGCGCCCCGCGCGCGCCTGACGGCAGCTCGTCACGGCATACCAAGCCCATCCGCAGACCGGCCTCGGCGGCGATCATCCCAGCACGCTGCCCAACCGAGCCACAGGTCTGCAGCACCGCCAACTCAGCGGCGACGACGGGTATGCCGTGGGTTTCGGTCACGTCGCCAGCGGACACCGGTGCGTGGACCCAGAGGCCGCTCGAGTGGCGGGTGTAGCCCTTGCCGACCCCTGACACGTGAACCGGACCGAGGTCCCAGCGCAGCACCGGCAGGCCCCAGCAGACGACTGCCGACAGATGTGAGCCGGCGTAGCCGGGCAGGGTGCCGAGCACGGCGCGAACGAGCAGACCGTGCTGAGTTGCCTCGTCGGCTGCATCGAACCGAAGCGCGTCGACGAAAGCCCCGCGGCGCACCCGCCGCACGATGCCGGCTCGCACCAGTCGCTCGATGTCCTGGGGGCGGTAGCCAGCGGCCGCCAGGTCGCTCGTGCACGCGGTGCCCCCGCCTGAGGCAAGCAACGCTCGAAGCACCTCGTCCATGCCACTGATGGTTTCCGGTCGACGCGGTCAAGCGGGAGTGCCGATGCTGATCTGTGGATAAGCCGGCTGGGTCGGTCTGGTCGGCGCGTGGAGTTGGATAGCCCATACCGAATACGAGAAACCACACGAAATACGGTGTGGTTTCTGAAATTCGGTATGGGTGGTGTGACCAAAGTGGCTGGAGAGGCTTGTGGGACTTGGCCTCATGCCGGCGTGCGATAGTCGGCGCTATGGCTGATGCCCACGTCGAGTGCCCGACCCCGGACGGCGAGACGCGACGGGTGCGGATCTCCAGCCCCGATAGAGTGCTCTGGCCGGACTGCGGCATCACCAAGCTCGAGCTGGCCGAGTACGTGCGCGACGTGGCCGAGGTGTTCCTGGCCCGGATCGCCGCCCGGCCGGTCACCCTGCAGCGCTTCCCCGGCGGGGTTGACGGAGAGGAGTTCTACTCCAAGAACCCGCCCAAAGGGCTGCCCTCGTGGGTACGCACCGTGGTGATGACCTACCCGTCCGGGCGCCGGCACCCCCAGCTGGTCGCCGACGAGATCGCCACCGCGGTCTGGGCCGTCCAGATGAACACCGTCACCTTCCACCCGTGGCCGGTCCGCGTCGACAACGGCGCCCACGCGCTCGACTACCCGGACGAGGTCCGCATCGACCTGGACCCCCAGCCCGGCCGTGGCTTCGCGGACGCGGTCGAGGCGGCATACGGGCTGCGGGACGTCCTCGCCGACGCGGGCTTGACCGGCTTCCCCAAGACGTCAGGCAACCGGGGGGTACACGTCTACTGCCCGATCGCCCCGCAGCGCGAGTTCCTCGACGTGCGCCACGGGGTCATCGCCATCGCCCGCGAGCTCGAGCGCCGTATGCCGGACCAGGTCACCACCGCGTGGTGGAAGGAGCAGCGCGGCGAGCGGGTCTTCGTCGACTACAACCAAGCCTGCCGCGACCGGACCATCGCCGCGGCATACAGCCCGCGCCCGCTGCCCAACGCTCCGGTGTCGATGCCGCTCTCCTGGGACGAGCTGGGCGCGGCGGCGCCGTCGGACTTCACCGTCCGCACCGTGCCCGCTCTCGTCGCCGCCCGCACCGATCCGTGGGCGGCCTACGACGACTCGGTCGGCGACCTGGCGACCGCGATGACCTGGTGGGAGCGCGACGCCGCGAGGGGCTGCCCGAGATGGCGTTCCCGCCCGACTACCCCAAGATGCCGGGTGAGCCGCCGCGGGTGCAGCCGTCCAAGAAGCGCTACGAGGACTCCGAGTACCAGCCTGGGGGAGCGGGCTACCTGCGCGACCATCCCGTAGGTATGCCGGGTGGCCAGGCGAGCGCGCCGGGCGGGCCGCCGGGGCCGGAGAAGGCCTTGAGGTGGCTGCGCACCGCCAGGCCGATCCCCACGAAGGCGATGCCCCAGATCAGGGCGACGAGACCGAGCCAGAACGCGATGGCCACCGCAGCGGTCTCGGGGTTGGCGACGAAGAGCACACCGAGCACGACCGAGAGCAGGCCGCCGACGACGAGCAGCCAGCGCGGCACGCGATCGTGGCGGTGAAGGCGCCGACGAGCTCGATGACGCCGCGCACGATCAGCCAGATGCCGAGGATCCAGGTCAGCGCCGCGACCGCAACGCCGGGGTGGAAGATCGCGATGAAACCGGCGATGATCGCGATGACGCCCATGATGACAAGCCACGCTCGGCCCTGCCCCTTCGACTCCGGCCGGAACGCCTGCCAGAGGGAGCCGACCCCGTCGATGAGCGCCCAGATTCCCCACAGCAGTGCCAACGTCAGGGCGGTGCCAACCGGCCAGAACATCGCGATGATGCCGAAGACGATGGCCAGCACGCCACGGGTGACGAGCATCTTCCAGCCCAAGACCGCCCAGTCCCGCTCCATGTGCAGCCTCGCTCTCTCGACCGGCTTGCGACGACCCGCACGTCCGGGCCGTGACTCCTGTGCGCTCACGCGTAGCCGCGACGAACTCGACCGGTCGGCGACGCCACGCCGCTTTCGCAGGTCAATGTGTCATCCTTAGCACATGCGAATGCACATTGAGCTGGACGACGATCTCGTCGCCAAGGTCGACCAGCTGAGCGGACCACGCGGCCGTAGTGCGTTCGTGAGGGCCGCAATCGAGCGCGCCGTGAGCCAGGAGCTGCGCTGGGCGCAGATCGAGTCGGCCGCGGGCACGATCCGGCGAGAGGGGCACGACTGGGATGCCGACCCGGCGAGGTGGGTCCGTCGGCAACGCCACAGCGACGCCCGTCGCGCCGGGTAGCCCTGCGTTGCGGGTCCTTGACTCCACGGTGCTCATCGACTTCCTGCGGGGACGACCGGCCGTCCAGCGAGTCCTGGCTCTGCGCGGCGACGGTGAGGTCCCAGCGACGACGGCGATCAACGTCGAGGAGATCGTCCGTGGGTTGCGGTCTGACGAGACCGAAGCGGCCCGTCGACTGTTCGGCGGGCTGCACGTGCTGCCAGTCGATGCCAGCGCCGCGTGGCAGGCGGGCACGTGGCGACGTACGTACGCCGCTCGAGGTGTGACGCTCTACCAAGCCGACTGTCTCGTCGCCGCAACAGCACTGGTCAACGACGCGACGTTGGTGACCGGCAACCCCAAGGACTTCCCGATGAGCGAGCTGCGGGTCGAGCATTGGCCAGTGGGCGGCTAGGTCGCTCCCAGCGTGGTCGGTGACAATGAGCGGCATGCGCCTGCCTGTGATGCCGCCCGTTGCGCCGATGCTGGCCAAGTCCGTCCCGGCGATCCCGACCGGGGCGTTCTCGTACGAGCCGAAATGGGACGGCTTCCGCTCGATCATCTTCCGCGACGGCGACCAGGTGGAGATCGGCTCGCGCAACGAACGTCCCATGACCCGCTACTTCCCCGAGATCGTCGAGGCGGCGCGAGCCAGCCTGCCGCGAGCGCTGCGTCGTCGACGGGGAGATCGTCGTGGTGGTCGGCGACCGGCTGGAGTTCGAGGTACTCCAGCAGCGGATTCACCCTGCCGACAGCCGGGTGAGGCTGCTCTCCGTGCAGACCCCGGCGAGCTTCGTCGCCTTCGACCTGCTCGCCGAAGGCGACGTCGACTACACCACGGAGGCGTTCTCGGTGCGACGGGCCGCGCTGGAGGCGGGCCTTGGCCGGGGCGCACCCGCCCATTCACCTCACCCCCGTCACTCTCGACCACGAGGTGGCCGAGCAGTGGTTCTCCGAGTTCGAGGGCGCTGGGCTCGACGGGGTCGTCGCCAAGCCGTTGGCCGGACGTTACCTGCCCAACCAGCGCGTCATGTTCAAGATCAAGCACCAGCGCACGGCCGACTGCGTGGTGGCCGGCTACCGGGTGCACAAGAGCGGTCCGGACAGCATCGGGTCCCTGCTGCTCGGCCTCTACAACGACTCGGGCGAGCTGGCCAGCGTCGGCGTCATCGGCGCGTTCCCCGCTGCCCGACGCAAGACGCTCTTCACGGAGCTGCAGCCGCTGGTCACCACGTTCGACGAGCACCCGTGGGCCTGGGCCAAGCAGCTCGAGGGCGCCCGCACCCCCCGCAGCTCCGAGTTCAGCCGATGGAACACCGGTAAGGACCTGTCCTTCGTCCCGCTGCGGCCAGAGCTCGTCGTCGAGGTCCGCTACGAGCACATGGAAGGCGAGCGCTTCCGGCATACCGCTCAGTTCAACCGGTGGCGACCCGACCGCGACCCCCAGTCGTGCACCTACGACCAGCTCGAGGAGCCGGTCAAGTACGACCTGGCCGACATCCTCGCGGCCCGGTAACGCCTACCCCGCGGTGGTAAGGGGCCGATCACGCAGCCAGCGGCCCATGACGGTGCCCTCTTCCTCCACGAGCAGTCTCGGCCGAAAGGCGCGGTCCAGCTCGTCTGCCACGGTGATCCGCCGATGCGGGCCGCCCACGGCGACAGGGGAGTAGGTGATATCCAGCTCATCGACGAGGTCCGCTGACAGCAGCTTGCCGAGCAGGTGCGGACCCCCTTCGGAGTGCACGTGGCGTAACCCCCGAGCGTGCAGCTGGCGCAGCGTTCCAGCGAGGTCAACCTCGTGCTCGCCTGCCACGATGACCTGGTCGGAGCCAAGCGCGAGCCGCAAGTCGGCCAGCCCGGGGGAGTCGGCACAGGTGACAGCGAGGACCGGTGCGGCAGGGTCGCGGTGGAGCACCTTCGGCGGCAGGGCACCGCTTCGGGTCACGATGGCGAGCGCAAGCGGTGCGGCGCGTCCAGTGACCGCGCGCAGCACGGCATACCCGCCGGTGACCTGGACGGGTCTGTAGGCCTCTGCCCGCGCGGTGCCCGCACCGATGACCAGGACGTCGCTGATTGCCCGAAGCAGCTCGAAGACGACATGGTCGGCCGACGTGTTGATCGACCCGGTCAGTCCGTCGGCGCCGGTGGCCGCGCCATCGAGCGTGGAGACCATGTTCACCCGCAGCCAGGTGGCCGAGGGCGACGGGACGGCATACGCCTGGGCGAGCGCGTCCAGGTCGAGGGGGCCTCCCGGCACGGGTCCGAAGGTGACCGGTGCGTCGGCGAGCAGCACGCGCATGAGGGCAGTATGCCGGTCGGCCCGCATGGTCGACCTGGCCTCCGGCAGGATGGGGCCATGGCCAAGCAGCGACGCAAGGGCGACCGCAAGAAGTCAGCGCACGACAAGCACGTCGACAAGAAGGTGGTGCGGGCCAAGGCGAAGGCAAAGGCAGCCAAGGCGAGCAAGGTCAAGGCGGGTCAGGCGACGGCCCCCGCCCTGGGGCGTCCGGCGCATGCCGCGCCACGAGTCGTGCTTACGCCGGTCGAGGTCGAGGTCGCGCGAGAGCTGCAGCCGGAGCATCCGATCGGTGAGCTGCTCCAGGTTAAGGACGGCTTTGACCTGTCGACCATTGACCCGCGGGCGACCCCCGGCTTCGACGGCGACAAGCTCACGGGCACCAAGGCCGTGTCGACCTACGCGCCGGAGATCGGCGAGTGGCAAGAGCGGCTGTATGCCGAGTCCAAGGGCGGGGGGAGCCGGTCGCTTCTGCTCGTCATCCAGGGCATGGACACCTCCGGCAAGGGCGGCATCATGCGACACGTCGTCAGTGTCGTTGACCCGGGCGGCATCCGGGCGACGGCCTTCAAGGCGCCCACGGCGAAGGAGCGGCAGCACGACTTCCTCTGGCGGATCCGTCGCGCGCTGCCCGGGCCGGGCCAGATCGGGGTGTTCGACCGGTCGCACTACGAGGACGTGCTCATCGTCAAGGTCAACGCGCTCGTGTCGGCGGAGGAGCTCGACGCGTCGGTACGACCAGATCAACGCCTTCGAGAGCGAGCTCGTCGCCTCGGGGACGCCGATCGTCAAGGTCATGCTGCACATCTCCAACGGCGAGCAGAAGGCCCGGCTCATGGACCGGCTCGACCGCCCCGACAAGCGCTACAAGTACAACCCGGGTGATGTCGACGAGCGGATGAAGTGGGATGCCTACCAGGCGGCCTACCAGATCGCGCTCACCCGGTGCTCGACGGCGGACGCCCCGTGGCATGTCGTGCCCGCGGACCGCAAGTGGTACGCGCGGTATGCCGTGCAGCAGCTGCTCTTGGAGAAGCTGCGGGAGATGGACCCGCAGTGGCCGGTCATGGACTTCGACGTCGAGGCGGAGAAGGCCCGGCTCGCCGCGAGCTGAGGGCTGGGCTCGGAGGGTGAGCGACCGGCATACCGTGTTTGGACGCAAGCGCTGTGGTCCGCTAGTGTCTATGACGCATCGAGCGGGTAGTTACACGGTTGGTGTTCGTGCGGACGTAGCTCAGTTGGTAGAGCGCAACCTTGCCAAGGTTGAGGTCGCGAGTTCGAGCCTCGTCGTCCGCTCGGAGGTGACCGCCTTCACGGTGGAGTGGCCGAGAGGCGAGGCAGCGGCCTGCAAAGCCGCGTACACGGGTTCAAATCCCGTCTCCACCTCTGGCTCCCAGCAAAGCGAGTCAAACCCGGGGCGATTGGCGCAGTGGTAGCGCGCTTCCTTGACACGGAAGAGGTCACTGGTTCGAACCCAGTATCGCCCACCAGTAGAAACGCCGTTTGACCTGCGGAAACGTAAACAGAAGGGTTGCGCGTGGGGGCCACGTGGGGAATCCTGCCAGCGTGGACCCAGCCACTGGGAGCCTCATCCGCCCCGTGAGCCCCCTTGGAACCAGCAACGGTCAGTCTGCGGCGTCGGGTCGGCGGCCTTCTGGGTTATGCGCAGGGGTCCGCTGTCCCAACCGACCTGTCCTGTGGCTCGCGGCCGTGGGCTCGGGCGGAAGCTGTGCGGGCCTGCGAGGGTCGCCGACACCCGTGTGAAAGGTCACCACCGAGGACGGAGCAAGGTGGACGATCGACGGTGCCTCGCAGCGAGGATCAAGCAGGACGAGAGAGCTCCGAGCAAGCCCATTGACCATCCGTCGCTGACGAAGTATCCCGAGAACCCGAGCATGTTGGATGGCGTCGACGGAGTGCCCTACCGGGTGCCGGTGAAGCGGGAGCGGGATGAGGTGGTGCCCGTGCCGGTCAACGACCTCGTGGAGGCGCAGCGCTATCCATCGTGCTTCGAGCCGTGATCGAGGCCAGGAGGGTGACGACTTACCGGCTACAGAGCCACCAAAGGTGCCTATTGGTGTTCGGCGCCGCCGAGGAGCCCACAGGCCGAACAGCGCGCGTACTTCCGGGTCCCAATATGACGCGCGACCAAGCCGGCCTTGTGCACTCTCATGCCGATGAGCGGATGGCATGACAGCCTGGATATGCCGGTGACAGATCGGACATGGCCGATGCACGGACGTCTGGGATCTGTGACTCGGAAGAGGTGTCACTTTGGCGTGGGTCAGGTCCTGGCTCGACGGGCCCAGTCCTCATCCGTGGCGGTAGCTCATGAGGGTGTCGGCGATGCCTTGGTCGATCGGGGTGGGGTTGAACGTCGAGCTTGCCGGCGATCTTGCGGCTGTCCACGATGAAGGGCTCCTCGAACTGGTACTGCATCTCTCGGAGTTCGCGCACTGTGGGGTTGACCAGGCCGAGGGCGTGCAGCATCAGCGGGGCAGGACGCGGAGTTTGGTCCGGAGCTGGCCGGCGTGCTGGTAGACGATGTCGACGAGCTGTCGGGTGGTGCGGGTGTTGGGGTCGTTGGGCAGGTGCCACACCTGGCCGGGGGCGTCGGGGTGTTCGCCGAGGACGGCCAGGCCCTCGCCGATGTCAGGGATGTAGGTGTAGGTGTGTGGCTGGTCGGGGTCGCCGAGCACGGTGGCGGTCTTGCCGGCCAGGGCGGCGGGGAAGACGCGGTCGCCGAGATTTGACTGGGCGCCGCCGCGGGCCGAGTAGCCGAGGCGCGGCGATCGCGACCTGGACGGGTCCGGCTTGATGGGCCGCGAGCAGGTCGCGGGCCATCCGACCCCGAAGTTGTCCCTTCGTGGTGTGCGCGTCGTAGGAGCGGTCCTCGGTGAGCGGGCGTCCGGCGGGGCGCCGGTACATGTAGACGTTCTCCATGCTGACCAGCCGGGCCCCGGTGGCTTCGGCGGCGGCAAGCACGCTGGCCTGCAGGGCGGGGAACTGCGCGGTCCATTGACGGCGGCCACGAGAAACAGCCCGCCCGAGGCCATGATGACGACCCGGGTGGCTTCCGGGTGCCCGGTATACTCGGCCAGCCGGTAGGCACGCCCGGTGCGCTTGGCTGCGGCGCAACCATCATCAGAGGCCAGGGCCTCAATCGCATAGTGACCCGACGCCCCCCATAGATCATCGTTACACTGCTTGGCAGGGTGTTGACCGCCACTGACTGTGCAGACGATGACGTCAGGTCCGTGAGGAAGAAGTGTGGATGACTTCCTCTGCACCAACGACATGAGCCTGCACACGATCGGCCACCCCAGCGAGGGGCCGCTGGCCACGCTGAGGGTGGGGATACGCGCCCCATGACGCCGGAGGACGATCTTGTCGAGGGCAAGCCGACCCGCACCGCAGATGCGAAGCGTCGAGGAGCGGAAGCGGCGCGGCAGCTGCTTGTGGGTTGCGGCTACCTCGAGAAGGACGGCTCTCTCGACCCGACGCCGTCCCGCTGATCATGTCGCCAGCCCGCGCATCACATGATGCGCCACATCCGCATGCGACGCCGTCGTGTGCAAATTGCGTGGCGGTCAACAGCAGGTGCAGGATTCGAACCTGCGTAGGATCGCTGTCGGATGTAGAGTCGAGCGCTGACCGGGGCGTTTGTCGCGGCCGGGGGGACTCAGCCCCGGGACATCCGCGCGCATGTCCTGGTACGGCGGGCGTCTGGTTGCCCACGAGGGTGTCGACGAGGACGTCGTCCTGCTCAGGGCGGGTACCGAAGTGCCCGGACGCTGTCAGCGGGTGGCGGCGGATCTGCTCATCGAGGGTGTCCTGGGTGGTTATTGTGTCCGGGTGCGGCTGCGCTCGCGCTGATGTCGGATCTTTGCAGTCGTTGGCAACGCGGCCTTGTCAGGTGCCGCCGGGTGGCGCGAGCGAGAGAACCTCGGCGAAGCCGCGCTGCACGCAGTCGGCGAGTAGGTCAACATCGGGGAAGACGTCGCGATCGAGATTCATCGCGATGCATGCTTTGCCCTGGTAGGTCACCATCCCGGCCATCATCGCCACCGCCGGCCTCGGGCCGATCGGGCTGATGTGCGTGACCCGCGCACCGGCGAGGTATGCCGTGTAGCCGACTCCCGGGACGTTGGTCAGCTGGACGTCGGCCGCGCTGGTGGAGTGGGCGACGATCTCGACGATGGCCGGCGTCGGCAACCGCGTCATGATGGGGGCGATCAGCTCGACGAAGGCCAGCGCCGACTCGTCGCGGCAGCGCCGCACCCGTGCGCGCACGAGCTCGATCCTGCGGACCGGGTCGTGCTCGCCGAGGGGAGCCATAAAGGTGGCGCCGGTGAAGCGGTTGCCCCCGAGCGTGTCCGAGGCCTTGCGCAGACTGATGGGAATGGAGACCGGGATCGCCTCCACCCGTACACCGTGGTGCTCATGGAACAGTCGCAGCGCCCCGATCATGCCCGCGATGTAGACGTCGTTGACCGACCCCCCCGCAACCTTGCCCGCGGCCCGCATCTGGGCTTGCGGGAACTCCGCGAAGGCAACCCGGCAGCCGATGCCGCCGTGGCCCTGCAGCAACGGCGAGCGTGGCCCCACCGTGCTCAGCTTGCGCTGCAGCGACAGCAGGTAGTCGACCGAGTCCTTGGTGGAGCGCAACGGTCTCAGCATGCTGTGCAGCGCCCCGGCGTTGACGTCGATCGTGTGCTTGACCGCGCCCCGCGGCGCGCCCTGGGCCTGCCGGGCCAGGCGGGAGGCCAGCAGCCAGGACGGGCTGACCGTGGGCCGGTCCGGGGACTGGGCAACCTCACCGCGGCCGGGTAAGGCCTGCTGGCTGTGCAGCATGTCGATCAACTGGACCAGCGCCAGGCCGTCGCCGAGGACGTGATGGGTTCGCAGCATGTAGGCCGCGCGCCCCCCTTCCAGCCCGCTCAGCAGCACCGCTTCCCATGGCGGACGGCGCCGGTCCAGCGGCCGGCGGAACACCGCCTCGACCATCTCCGCGAGTTGGCGCTCGGTGCCCGGCGAGAGCACCTGCACACGATAGACGTGATGTTCCAAATCGAAGTGCGGGTCCAGCGACCACGCCGGCTGCACCAGGGGAAGCAGCGGGTCGACGATCCGCTCGCGCAGGCGCGGGACCATTTGGGTGCCCCGTTCGTGCGCGGCGCGGAAACCAGGCCAGTCGGGGACTTGATCGAGCCGCTCGAACATGCTGCCGGTGGCCTGGGTGCGGGGGTCGTTGTCGGCCCGCCACATCACGCCTTCCACCGCACTCAGGTCGGCCCCACCGCCCCACTCCAAGCCCTCGTTCATCGGCAGCCTTCCTTGGCACAGCGCGCCGGGATGGAGTCCGGTGGGCATCGACTGCTCCAGTCATCATCACCATCCCATGACGACAGCGCCAGCGGAGTCGAGGGTACGGCAGGCAAGGCAAGCATCCTGGCTGTGCTCGCCCGCTCGGCAGGGCGCGTCAGACCTCGCGCCCCGGCCCGGCCCGCCGTGATGGCCGATCCCAGGCTGACCTAACGTGCTCGAACGCCCTGCGAGCGACTGGGGTTCATGCGTGGACACCGACGCACAGCGTGCGCACATCCGAAGCGGCCCGCGAGGCCCGGTGATCGTAACGCTGACGTGGACGTCACGATCATCGATGGCTACTCCGCCTCGACGCTCTACCGGCACGACGGGACTCCGCGCTCGGCGCTCTGGCGCGGCGCTCGATGGCCGTGCGTGCCCTGAAGGCATCCCGTGGCGGGCCGATGACCGAGCAGGATTCGAGACGTTCCTGACCGCTGCCATTTGCGGGTGGACCGGACGGCCGCAGTCCTACCTCGACACGCTCGGCGAGCACGTCTACCGCGAAGGGATCGCCAAGAACCTGTTCCACGAGGCGTGGCGATTCGTCAAGGCGCACCAGCGGGCCGGACACACCGTGGTGATCGCCAGCTCCGCCACGCGCGTGCAGATCAGCACGATGGCCCGCGAACTGGGCATCAGGCACATCCTGTGCACCGAACTGCAGGTCGTCGACGGTGTGGTCACGGGCAGGCTCGCCGGGCGAACGCTGTGGGGCGACGGCAAGGAGGCGGCGATCCGCACCTTCGCCCGCCGACACCGGCTACGGCTGGCGAATGCCTACGGCTACGCCAACGGCGAGCGAGGACATCCCGTTCCTCGGCCGCTCGGCCACCCGTATGCGGTCAACCCGCAGCCCGCGCTGGCCCGGGCCGCGGCCCTGCACGGCTGGCCGGTGCTGGCGTTTCAGCGCGGCACCGCCCGCCTGGACCCGCGGCCGCTTCTGCGCACGGGGGGCATGTGGGCCACGCTGGTCGGCGCCGGCGCGGCCGGTGCCGCGATGAGCCTGCTCAGCCGCGACCGGCAGCGCGGCATCGACTTGATGATGTCCTGCTACGCCCAGGTCGGCGCCGCGGTGGGGAATGTCCGGGTCAAGGTCGTGCGCGGGCATGGACACCTGTGCTCGCACCGTCCAGCGGTATTCCTCATCAACCATCAAAGTGCGCTCATCGACCTGCTGGTCGGGGCGACCGTGCTGCGTGAGGGCGTCACCGCGCTGGCCAGTAAGGAGATCGGGCAGATGCCCATCGTCGGACCGATGATCGGCTACCCGCAGGTCGTGTTCGTCGACCGGGCCGACAGTGGCCAGGCCCGCCAAGCGCTGGCACAGGCCGTCGCAGCGACTCGAGCAGGGGGTCTCGATCGTCGGGGCGCCGGAAGGCACTCGCTCACTCACCCCGTCCGTCCGTGGGGCACTTCAATGGGGGCGGCTTCCACCTCGCCCGGGTTTCTGCATGGGTGGCGGCTATGCTCTGGCGCTGGCCCAGGGTCGAGGCTTCCGGGGCGTCGAGTTTCGACTACAGAGGGTGCCCGTCCGACGCTCGCGGGAGCTGGGCATCAACGACGGCTCGAGCCGCATGGCAACGGAGGCGTGGCCAAGATGCCTCCGCCATCGCGATCCGAGCCCTGTGTTCTGGCCTGTCGCCATCAGAGTGTGATGGGTCAGTGCCCCACGGGGGTTTCCCAGATGCGGTTGACGTAGTCGCGCATGGACCGGTCGGAGGAGAAGAAGCCGCAGCGCGCGACGTTGAGGATGGCCGAATGGGTCCAGGCGTCGGGGTCGGCATAGTGCACATCGACCCGCTGTTGCGCGTCGAGGTAGGACTGGTAGTCCGCGAGCACCATGAAGCGGTCGTTGTGCAGCAGGTCGTCGACGACTGGCTGACCCGCCCTCGGTCCCCTTCGGTGAACGCGCCGCTCGCGATCAGGTCGATCGCCCGCTTCAGCGTCGGGTTCGACTCGTAGAGCGAGCCGGGCACGTAGCCCTTGGCCTGCAGGTCGGCGACCTGCGGCTCGTTCATCCCGAAGAGGAAGAAATGCTCGTCGCCGACCAGCCGGCGGATCTCGACGTTGGCGCCGTCGTCGGTGCCCACCGTCAACGCGCCGTTGAGGGTGAGCTTCATGTTGCCCGTCCCGGACGCCTCCTTCCCGGCGAGGGAGATCTGCTCGGACAGGTCGGCCGCGGGGATGAGCTGCTCAGCCAGGGTGACGTTGTAGTTCGCGGGGAAGACGATAGCGAGCCGTCCCTGAACGCGGAAGTCGCCGTTCAGCGTGCGTGGCGACGGCGTTGATCAGGTGGATGATCTCCTTGGCCATGAAGTAGCCAGGGGCCGCTTTCGCCCCGAAGACGAACGTGCGCGGCGTGACATTCATGGGGTCCAGCTCGCCGGAGAGGATGGCGTCGTACAGCGTGACGATGTGCAGCACCTTGAGCATCTGTCGCTTGTACTCATGCAGCCGCTTGACCATGACGTCGAGCATGTGGCCCTGCGGCAGGTGTATGCCGTCTCGCACCTCGAGCAGCTCGCGCAGCTGGGCCTTGTTGGCCTCCTTGGCCCGGCGGAACTGCTGGCGGGAGTCGGGATCCTCCGCGAACGGTTCCAACCCCTCCAACCGGTCCAGGTTGGTCACCCAGCCCACACCGATGGCGGCGGTGATCAACTGCGACAGGCTGGGGTTGGCCAGCCGCATGAACCGGCGAGGGGTGATCCCGTTGGTGACGTTGGTGAACTTCTCCGGCCAGTACTGCGAGAAGTCCGGCAGGACCTTGTCGCGCAGCAGCTGCGAGTGCAGCTCGGCGACGCCGTTGACCTTGACGCCGCCGACAGTCGCGAGGTACGCCATGCGCACCGCGCGCTCCGGGTGGTCCTGCACGATCGACATCCGCCGCACCCGCAGCTCGTCGTCGGGGTAGGTCGCCCGCACCTCGGTGAGGAACTCGTCGTTGATCCGGAAGATGATCTCCAGGTGCCGCGGCAGCAGCCGGCCCAGCAGGTCGACCGGCCACACCTCCAACGCCTCGGGCAGCAGGGTGTGGCAGGTGTAGGCGAAGCACTTCCTGGTGATGTCCCACGCCTCGTCCCAGTCCATGCCCCGCTCGTCGAGCAGGATCCGCATCAGCTCGGGGATGGCGATCACCGGGTGGGTGTCGTTGAGCTGGAAGATGATCTGCTCGGGCAGGCGGTGCAGGTCGAAGTCGCGAGGCAGGGTCTGGTCCAGGTAGTCCTTGAGCGAGCAGGCGACGAAGAAGTACTGCTGTTGCAGGCGCAGCTCGCGCCCCTGCGGTGTCGAGTCCTCCGGGTAGAGGACCTTGGTGATGTTCTCGGCGAACGTCTGCGCGCGCACCGCCTCGGCGTAGTCGCCGGCGTTGAAGATGGTCAAGGTCGAACGCCTGCGTCGCCCGGGCGCTCCACAACCGCAGCGTGTTGACCACACCGTTCTGGTAGCCGGGGACCATGTAGTGGTAGGGCACCCCCAGCACGTTCCACCCGGTACCCACCGAGTCCGGGGCCGTCCAGACTCGTCGAGTGTACTGCTCGGTGTGGCCGCCGAAGTCGACCTGGACGGCGCGCTCGGGGTGCGGGAACTCCCACGGCCCGCCCAACGCCAGCCAGGAGTCGGGCACCTCGACCTGTCGCCCGTCGACGAAGGTCTGGCCGAAGATGCCGTACTCGTAGCGGATGCCGAAGCCGATGCACGACACGTCCATGGTCGCCAGCGAGTCGACGAAGCAGGCCGCCAGCCGACCCAGGCCGCCGTTGCCGAGCCCCGGCTCGACCTCCTGCGCCAGCAACGTCGACAGGTCGATCCCACAGGCGGCAAGACCCTCCTCGACGACCTTGCCCAGACGGGTGGCCAGCAGGGCATTGCCAAGCTGACGGCCAAGCAGATACTCCGCGGACAGGTAACCGACCATCTTCGGCCTGGTCTCACGGCGCCGGCGCGCGGTCTCCAGCCAGTCCGCCATCAGGTAGTGCCGCACCGTGCGTGCCAGCGCTAGGTACTGGTCGTTGACCGTCGAGCGGGTGAGTGAGACGCCTTGCCCGAAGTTGAGCTCGCGCAGGAACTCGCGCACGAAGCCGTCGACATAATGCGCCGGTCGCAGCACCGGGCCCTTGGCGAGGGCGTGGGTCGGTGGGGAGCTGGGCCCTTTCGTGCGGCTGTCTGCCGACGGGGACTCGACCCCGATCGGCGACCGTCTGCGGGCTGCGGTGCGGGTGGTTGGGTCACGACGCCTCCAGGTAGGACATCGCACGGACCCGGACTGCCTGACAGTCCGCACCAAGGGGTGGGCCGTGGTTGGCGGCGACCATCCAGTAGATGCATACACCCAGCGGAGGTTGGAGGGAAGCAAGGCCCGTCCGGCAGCCGCACACTTAACTCAACGGCGTACCTCAACACCGCACGCCAAGGCATCCCTGGTTCCGAACGTCGCCATGACCCACCTGCCGGCGCGTCCGCATCCGGTTATGCGTGATGAGGTCGAGGGTCGCGTTCGGCCTTTGAGGTGACCTCGCCTCCTCGTCGGGTGGTGGGCAGCCGTTGCCGAACTCGTGCGCGCCCCGACGGCTGTCGCCGCGTGATGCCAGTCAGCGTCCTGAAGGGCCGCGGCCCCCGCGAATGAATGCGGGTTGGGCCCCCGGTGGTCGAGACCAGACCAGTTGGATGACCTGGGCCAGCGAGAGTGCGTGGGGGTGGGCGCGGCGAGGGCGGCGACCACCTTGTCGGCGCCCTCCTCCCGGCCGAGGGGTCCGACGGGACACCCGCAAGTCCCGCTCGCAGCGCCCGGACGGCTACCGGGCCCACCTGGTGGCCGAACCGGCGTGTTCGTGCTGCTGCTGCACCGAACCTACGCCAGTGAGTCCGAGGAGATGACCGAGACCATCCCCGCCGACGCGCACTGGCCGCCCCGCACTCCGCGCAGCGACCCCAAAGGCGCACCCGGGCAGCCAGCCGAGGTAGAACTCGGGCGAGAAGCACGCGTTTGCGCTCGCCGGCGAGAGCGCAACGACTCGTCGGGATATCCATGGTGCGTCCTGCGCACCGCGGGCGAGGCGGAGTCAGCCCGGCCGCGGGGCAGGCCGCTGGCGCAGGTCGACGATGCGCCGGGCCTTGCCGACCGAGCGCTCGATGCCGCCCGGCTCGCGCACCTCGACGGTCGCGGTGGTGCCGATCCGGGCCTTGATCTGGTGCTTGAGGTCGGCGGCGATCGAGTTCTTGACCTCGTCGGACTCGTGGACGTGGGTCTCGACCAGCACGGTGAGCTCGACCAGGTTGCCCGGCTGAGTCAGCACACACTGGAAGTACGGCGCCAGGCCCGGCTCCATGAAGATGAGTTCCTCGACCTGGGTCGGGAACACGTTAACGCCGCGAATGATCATCATGTCGTCGGTACGCCCGGTCACCTTCTCCATACGACGCATCGTCGGGTATGCCGTGCCAGGCAGCAGCTTGGTCAGGTCCCTGGTGCGGTAGCGGATCACCGGCAAGGCCTGCTTGGTCAAGCTGGTGAAGACCAGCTCGCCCTGCTCGCCGTCCGGCAGCACCTCGCCGGTCAGCGGGTCGATGATCTCCGGGTGGAAGTGGTCCTCCCAGATGTGCAGCCCGTCCTTGGTCTGCACCGACTCTTGCGAGATGCCCGGGCCGACGACCTCGGAGAGCCCGTAGATGTCGACCGCGTCCATGCGCGAGCGCGACTCGATCTCCTTGCGCATCGCCGGCGTCCACGGCTCGGCACCGAAGATGCCCAGTTCCAGGGTCGTGTCGTGCGGGTCGATGCCCTGGCGCTCCATCTCGTCGAGCACGGAGAGGAAGTAGCTTGGCGTGACCATCATGATCCGGCACCCGAAATCCTGGATCAGCTGCACCTGCCGCTCAGTCATCCCGCCCGAGATCGGCACCACCGTGCAGCCAAGTCGCTCGGCGCCGTAATGGGCGCCGAGGCCACCGGTGAACAACCCGTAGCCATACGCGACGTGTAGGACGTCGCCGGGCCGCCCTCCGGCCGCCCGGATCGAGCGCGCCATGACTTGCGCCCACATGTCGATGTCCTCGATCGTGTAGCCGACGACCGTGGGTTTGCCGGTCGTGCCGCTGCTGGCGTGGATGCGCACGACGTCGGTCCGCGGCACGGCGAACATGCCGAACGGGTAGTTGTCCCGGAGGGTGAACTTGTCGGTGAACGGCAGCTTGGCCAGGTCGTCGAGCGAGCGGATGTCGTCGGGGTGCACCCCCACCTCGTCGAAGGCCCTCGTGTAGTGGGGCACGGCGGCATACACCCGCCGCACCGTATCCTGCAGACGCTCCAGCTGCCTGGCGCGCAGCTCGTCAAGGGACCACTGCAGACCCTGGTCCTTCGCTTCGGAATACATACCAAGTCATTCACCCACCATCACCGGCCCGAGTCAAAGGTCCGCGTTGACTCATCAGAAGTGCGCGCGTGGAGGGGTTCGTTGACTCATCTAGGAATGCGCGCGTAGGGCGCGCCTACCGGGCCGTGTTGGTGATCACCGGTAGGCCCCGAGCATGGGACTGACGATGAGCCAACGGCGGGCAGTGACCAAGACCATCGCGACGCGGTATAAGCGTGCGGACAAGGCCGCCAAGGGTGTGGTCCTCGACGAGTTGTGCGCGACCACTGGATGGCACCGCAACCACGCCCGCAAGGCCCTGGCTGCGGCGTTGAAACCCAAGATCGTGAAGCCGGCGCGCAGGGCCCGGACACCGAAGTACGACGCGAACACCATGGTGGCGCTGCGGTTCTGCTGGGCGGTGCTCGGTGCCCCGACCGGGAAACGCCTGGCCCCGATGATGGGCGAGCTGGTGCCCACGCTTGCGCCGGTTCCAGGAACTGAGGGTCACCGACGAGACCGCCGCCGCGCTGGTGGCGATGTCGGCGGCGACCATGGACCGCCGACTGGCCCAGGACCGCGCGAAGCTGACTGCTCCGGGGCCGCTCGCACACCAAGCCCGGCAGCCTGTTGAAGGACCAGATCCCGATCCGCACCTGGGCGCAATGGGACGACGCGGTGCCGGGCTTCGTGGAGATCGACCTGGTCGGCCACGAGGGCGGCAACGCGGTCGGGGAGCACTGCTACACGCTCACGGTCACCGACATCGCCACCGGCTGGACCGAGAACCGCAGCGTGCGCAACAAGGCCCGCAAATGGGTCATCGCCGCACTGGACGAGGTCGCCTCGACCATGCCGTTCCCAGTGATCGGGGTCGACTCGGACAACGGGTCAGAGTTCATCAACCACCACCTGCTCCACTGGTGCGAGCGGCGCTAGCATCACGTTCACTCGTTCCCGGCCCGGCAACTGCAACGACGGCGCCCACGTCGAGCAGAAGAACTGGGCCGTGGTGCGGACCGTGGTGGGCTACCACCGCTACGACACGACAGCAGAACTGTTGCTACTGAACGAGATCTGGGCCCTGCAGTCGCAGATGACGAACTACTTCCTCCCCCAACAGAAGCTGATCTCCAAGGTCCGTGACGGCGCGAAAGTCACCAAGAAGTACGACAAGGCGACCACGCCACACCGGCGCGCCCAGCGACACGAAGCCGTTGCCGCCGAGGACCAAGCGATCCTCGCCGACACCTACACCGACCTGAACCCCGCCGCCATCCAACGACAGATCCAGGCCCTGACAGCCCAGCTCTTGACCCTGACCACCAGCAAGGCAGCCGCGGTCATCAACGCCCACTCCCAAGCGCGCATCCACTGATGAGTCAACGACCACAGCTACGCGCGCAAGGTCCAGCACCGTAACACCCGAGCCCCGGCCGAGCCGTCCGCCAGCGTCATCCCGACGAGTGGGCGATGCCCGTCGACACCGCCATCCCGGTGGCCAACCATCCCGACCCTTCGCCAAACGGCGCGAGGCGGGCCATCACCGGGCTGGACAAGCCGGTCGCGAAAGCAGTAGGCGACGCCGTGGAGTACCCCGATGACGAGCCTGTCTAAGCGGGCCCGCAGCAGCAGCACACCAGCGCCGCACCGGTGGCGCGCGTGTCGGAGGTCAGCAGTCTGGTCATGTCTCCCGAGATGGTGAGCTTGACGCCGTCCAAGCAGTTGGCACAGGCGATCGACTTCAGCCTCACCAAGGCTTCCACCGAGGAGGGCTGACGCGTGGCCCTAGTGATGACGATTGAGTTGCTGACCGGCAGCTACGAGGCTGGCGCGTTAGACGACCGGCAACACGCGCAGTGGCGTCCACATCCGGCGCGCCTGTTCTGCGCGCTGGTCGCGGGGGCCCGCGACGACGGTGACCGGTCAGCCGGACAGCCGCAAGAAAGCCACCGAGCGGCCTTCGTGGTGACGAACTCCCGGGAAGCCAATGTCGGGAGCCAGGCCCATCCGGTTCCGGACGGCAGAACAACACGGCTTGTGGGCGAGAACAGGAGCCCTGCCAACTCACCCCGGCGTGACCATGACCTGGCAGGGACGAGTTGACCCGGACATCGTCCGGGCGCTGGACGGGATGGCCCCCGCCGGATTCCCTACCTTGGTCGGTCCACCGGCATTGCCTTGGTGGCAGCCTCAGCGACCCAGGCGAACCCCGCGTAGACACCTCCGATGGCCGCGAGCTGTTCGAACCGTGCGACGTGCTGGATGCGGCGGCACGGGAGTGGCGTCTCATGCGGTCTGGTGTACTCAGGACCATTGATTGTAATGAGGACCATCGATGGCCGACGGTCGGTCGATTCGTGCAGTGTTCTTCGATGTGGGCGAGGTCCTCGTCGACGAGTCGACCTAACACGGGGCATGGGCCCAGGGCCTCGGCGTAGTCGGTTCGTATCGCATCAGGTAAGCAACGTGGCGAACAGGTCGACGTATTGACGCAGATGCCGGTCCCCCAGGAACTCGTCCTGGGCGTGGGCATGGCCGGCTGCGCCCATCCGCTCGGCCAGCACCGGGTCGTGCAGAAGCTGCTTGAGGGCATCGGCGTACTCGGCGAAGATCCGTGGGGTCGCGTAGCAGGATGCCATCGACTCCGTCGGTGATCTGGTCCTGGATGCCGCCCACGGCGCTGGCGACGACGGGGCGACCTTTCCACATCGCCTCCGTGACCGTCAGCCCGAACCCTTCGAAGAGGCTCTTCTGGACCACGATGGTGGCATGGCGCTGCAGCGCGTTGACCATCACGGCGTTCTCGTCGATGTCGTCCATCGGCAACGAAGCCAGGTGCACTCGCCGTCGGGTCTGCTCGGGCAGCTCCCGCCACGCAGCGATGCACGCGGCCAGCTCCAGGGCCCCCTCCGGATCGTCCGAGACGCCGCTGACCTCCGGTCCGGCCAGCATGAGGTGGACATCCTCGGGTAGCCGGTGCAGATGGTCGACGAAGCCCTTCATCACTCCGGGCATGTCCTTGAGCTTGTCCCAGCGGCTGACCTGAAGAACCAGCCGGTCGGTGGCCCGGGGTGCCACCGAGCTGTCCGCCAACAGCCCGGTGTGGTGGCGGACCACATCGGAGCGGCCGTCGCGGCGCGTGAACCGGGTTGGTGGGCGGGAAACGCCGTCGGTGACCAGGCCTGAGTCGGCGAGGATGCTCACGAGGTCGCCCGGCTCGAGCATCTGGTTCTTCGCCGAGTAGGGGTCGATGGCCGGCGGGATGATATAGAGCCGGTCCCGGGGCACCCAGTCCGGCGTGTAGTCGCGCCTCGAGAACACGAAGGCATCCGCGTTCTCGATGTACGGACGAAGGAAGGACCACCCGCGGTCGGTGTGCTTGTTCGTCGTGTCACGCCCGATGTGGCAGCGCCAGATGGCTTTCGCGCCAGCCTTCTGCAGCCCGTCCACCAGACCAGCGGTCTGCGGATCGTGCAGGAGCACGACGTCTCCCGGGCGGATCTCGCCGACCATGCTCTCGAGGTTGTCGGCCAGGACGTCCTCGTAGATGCGCCGTTCGCCCTTCTTGAGGTTTCCGCCGTCCCCCGGCTCACCGTGCAGGACGTTGTGAATCCGCTTGGTGAGCGCGAAGAAATCGGTGTTGCCGCGAAGCACCAGCCAGGCGGCGTCGATGCCCGCCCCAAGCCAGTAGGCGTGCAGCGTCTGCAGCATCTCGGCCACCCCGCCACCGGACGCGGTGGCATTGACGTTCAACACCTTGCGACCGCTGAGAACGTCGCGCGCTCGCGCGGCGGTGGCAGCAAGCTCCTGCAGCATGTATGCCGGGCAGGCACCGAGCCACTTCGGGGCCAGGTTCAGCGGCGGCGAGAGCGAGAGCACGTGGGGGTTCGTGCCCTCGCGCAGGTGGGGCAGGCACGCGCGGGTGAGCAGGTAGGTGCCGCGCAGCTGGATCGAGGTCATCAGGTCGAACCGCTTGACCGGCAGCTGCTCGGTAGAGCCCAGGGCGATCGCGGAGGCGTTGTTGACGCACACGTCGATCCCTTCGAACCGCTGGACGGCTGCGCTCACCGCGCGGTCGACGGACTGCTCGTCGGGGACGTCACCGACGACAGCCAGCGCCTGACCCCCGGCCGCCTCGATCGCGGCGGCCGCGGTGTGCACGGTGCCGGGCAGCCGCGGATCGGGCTTGTCGGTCTTGGCCAGCAGCACGACGTTGGCGCCGCGGCGGGCCGCGGCGATGCCGATGGCCAGGCCGATCCCGCGACTGCCGCCGGACATGATCATGGTGCGCCCGAGGAGGTTCTGCTCGGTCGTGCTCATGGGGCATCCACTCCTTGCAGGATTGGGTCCGGTGTTGGGCGGCGCCTAGTCTGCCCCCCGTCGGGTTGTCGACCGGATGCCCACCACCCTGATGACAAGGAGCCGCCATGCCCACGCTCGACCGTGCGGACGGTGTCTTCGTCCTGGACCTCGGCGACGGGCAGAACCGCTTCCACCCCGACTGGATCCGCTCCGTGAACGCCGCCCTCGACGAGGTGGAGGCGGCCGGTGACCATCGGGCCCTGGTGAGCGTGGCAACCGGCAAGATCTACTCCAACGGCCTGGACCTGGAGTGGCTGTCCGCCAACCTGGACCAGCTGTACGACTACGTCACCTGCGTGCAGCAGCTCTTCGCGCGGGTGCTGTCCCTGCCGATGATCAGCGTGGCCGCTCTGCAGGGGCACACCTTCGCGGCCGGAGCGATCTTCTCCATGGCCCACGACTTCCGGGTGATGCGCGCCGACCGGGGTTACTGGTGCCTTCCTGAGGTGGACATCCACCCTTCCGGGCTGTTGCGAAATGAATCCCGACAGGCTCCGCGACCCCTACATGTAGTACGAGCATGTCTGAAGGGGCCCACATATTGTGGGCGCTCGTGAGTAGTGGCTCCATTTCGCAA
>CAVYKM010000012.1:0-43219 GCA_963769085.1 uncultured Actinomycetota bacterium
GGGGTAGCGTGGACAAGCCTGGGCAACGACGGCCTTGGCGACCGGCAAGGAGGCGCCGTGGCTCTCACCGACGTGCTCTACGGCGTCTACGAGCGGCGCCTGGCGCGCCGGCTGGACCGGCGCAGTGTGCCGCGGCACGTCGGCGTCATGCTCGACGGGAATCGCCGATGGGCCCGGGAGACGGGTTCACCAATCCGACCGACGGGCACCGGGCCGGCGCCGCGCACATCGCCGACCTGCTGGAGTGGTGCCGCGAGGCCGGCATCGGCATGGTCACACTGTGGCTGCTGTCCACCGAGAATCTGCGACGGGCCGACGACGAGCTGCTGCCGCTGCTGGCCATCATCACCGACGTGGTGGACGAGCTGGCCGCTCCCGGCCAGCCGTGGAAGCTGCGGATCGTCGGGCGCCAGGGACGTGCTGCCGGCGCCGATGGCCACCCGGTTGACCGCCGCGGAGATGCGGACCGAGGATCGCACCGGCGGGGCTGCAGGTCAACATCGCGGTCGGGTACGGCGGCCGGCAGCGAGATCGTCGACGCGGTCACTCTCGATGCTGCGGCGACCGGCGCTCGACGAGGGCATGGGCGTGCAGGAGTTGATCGACTCGCTGGACGTGGAGACATCGGCGAGCACCTGTACACCCGCGGCCAGCCCGACCCCGACCTGGTGATCCGGACCTCGCGGGGAGCAGCGGCTGTCGGGGTTCCTGCTGTGGCAGAGCGCGCATTCGGAGTTCTGGTTCTGCGAGGCCTACTGGCCGGACTTTCCGGCGGGTGGACTTCTTGCGGGCGCTGCGCTCATATGCCCACCGGCAACGCCGATTCGGCAGCTGACACGTCAGCGGGGGCTGGGCTATCGCTTGTCGGGCGGGGTGGGCTGAGCGGGCGAGACCGTCGGGAGGGACGGCTCGGGTGCGGTCACGATGACGGTGCTGGGCTGGGTCGTCGGCAGCCCGTCGGCCTGGCCTGCCGGCAGCCCGTCGGGCGGGGCGGTCGGCTCATCGGCGGATCGGTCTGTCGGCAGCCCGTCGGCCTGACCCTCTGGCCTTGGGTCGGGCTGGTCCCCTTCTGACAGTAGGCCAGTCTCGCCGGCTGGCTGCTCCTGCTCCTGGGCCAGGGCCCAGCGCAGGTAGCTCTCCTCGGCGACCGGCAAGGTGGCGAAGAGCATGTCCGTGCCGATCGGGTCGATGACCCCGGCCCGCTCAGGGGCACGTACAGGTCGTTCTTCACGCGGGCCAGGCCCAGGTGAATGCCGCTGTCGGCGAGCTCCCGGGCCAGCTCACGCAGGCCGTCGGCCGCGGTGATGTCGATCTCGATGTTGGCCTCGACGTTGAGCACGAACCACCGCACGGGGGAGTCCGGATAGGCCTGGTTCTCCAAGGCGAGGAGCTTGTGCACCCGCTCGCGCAGGTCGCCGATGTTGGCGAAGAACAGCGGAGCGTCATAGCGATAGAACATGCAGCCCGGGATGGTCCGCGCGTCGGGGTAGTCGTCGACGTCGTGCATGCCGGCGATGCCGGGCACTCGGCCCAGGACACCCTCGTGCGGGCGAGCCAGGCGGAGCAGCATTTCGAGGAGGCTGAGCGCGATGGCGAGGACCACGCCTTGCAGGATGCCGACGACGACTGTCCCGACCAGCGTGATGACGGCCAGCACGAACTCGCGGCGGCGAAACGACCACAGCCGCCGGAACTCGGGGATCGACACGAGCTTGCTCGCCGCGTACAAGACCACCCCGCCCAGGGCGGCCCAGGGCAGCGGGGCCATGAGCGGACCGGCGAAGAACAGGACGGCGACGACGCACAACGCGGCGACGAGCGAGTAGACCTGGCTGCCCGCGCGGCCGGCGATCGCCAAGGCCGTGCGCGACCCGGACGCGGAGACCGGATAGCCACTGAACATGCCGACCATCGCGTGCACACCCGCCATCGCGACGAGCTCGGCCTGCGGGTCGGGGCGGAGGTCGGCCGCGGTCTCCCCCTCGGCGGCGTGAGCGGGAAGCCCCGGGCGATGAGCATGACGTCGCTGTAGCCGACGATCGTGATGCCGAGGCCGGCGAGCAGGAGCATCTTGCCTCGTCGAACGTCACCGCGGGCAGGTGCGGGAGCGGCAGCCCCGACGGGACCGGCCCACGACCGCCACGCCGTATGACTCGAGGTTCAACACGGCGCGACGCCACGGTGGCCACCGTCACCGCGATGAGCGGGCCGGGCAGCGACGGGCGCGGCCAGTGCAACAGGAGGATGACCGCCAGCGTGCCGCGGCGATGAGCAGGGTGACCAGTCGGTGTCGTCGCGAGGCGCCAGGAAGCCGCGCACCTCCTCGACGATCGAACCGCCCTCGAAGGAGGTCCCGGTCACCTTGCCGAGCTGGCCGACGACCATCAGCACGGCGCCGCCGGCCAGGTAGCCGGCGAGCAGCGGGGTTGACAACAGCTCGGCGATGATGCCCGGCCGGGCCAGCCGGGCGAGCAAGCACCAGCCCGCGACGATGATGCCAGGGTGGCGCTCAAGGCGACGGCCGTCGGGGTTGCTGCGCGGCCAGCGGGGCGATCGCCACGCCGGTCATGAGGGCGACGGTCGACTCGGGCCCGAAGGACAGGATGCGCGAGCTGCCCAGGACGGCATAGGCGACGATCGCCGCGAGCGCCGTCCAGAGGCTCGCCACCGGCGGCACGTCGACGATCGCCGAGTAGGCCATCACCTGCGGGACGAGGTACGCCGCCACGGCCACCCCCGCGATGACGTCCCGGCGAAGCCACCGCCGGTGGTACCGGCGCAGGGTGTCCAGCCCGGGGTCGACGACAGGAAGGCGGTGACGAGGAAGTGCTCGTGACGCGGCGAGGTCTCGTACCCGATGGCCGCCCGCCGGGTCAGGCCGGCGATCGCCGGGTCCCCGAGCACCGACGGGTCCGGCTCCGGACGCATGAGCATCGATGCCGCCTCGGCCTCCGACTCCGCAGGGTCGGCAGGTCCCAGGACAGGCACGGGGATATGGCCCTCTGGCGCCGGGTTGCCCGGGGGCGGCGAGAGCACCGGCGCTGGTGTCGCCGGTCGGGCGCCGGGCAGGGCGTTGGCGCCCTCAGGTGCCGCGGTCAGGGCGGCGACGGCTTGGGCAGGGGCCGGCAGCGAACGGTCCTTGTTGGCAGCGCGCTTGGCCTTGCGCTTGGCGGCGCTGGTTGCGGCGGCGCCGTGCTTCTTGCCCACGCGCCCGATCTTGGGCACGTGCTCGCCGTTGGCTTCCTGGCGCGAGCTCTGCCCTTCTTGCCCACCTGTTCACCTCCTTCCGACACCTCTTGACGCCCCTGCGGCGAGTCGACTTGGCATCTGGGTTGGCCACGCGGGCACGTCAGCCGGAATATCGCGAGGTTAATGGAGAATGAACGGCCGACCAACAGATTCGAGGAGGGTTACCTGCGGACGCGCGGCGCGGCGATCGCGCGTCCACGGTATGCCGGGCTGCCCCGGCATACTGTGATGTGACGCACGACACCGTCGAGGGGGCGCCGCGGCGGGGGCGCTCGAAGGAGTGGCAGGTGACATATACCGGGCAACCGACCAGCAGCGTGGCCAGCGGCGGACCGGAAGTCGAGGTGGACACCCGCAAGACCTACGTCCTGGACACGTCGGTGCTGCTGTCGGACCCACGCGCCATGCTGCGGTTTGCCGAGCACTCGGTGGTGCTGCCCGTCGTCGTCATCACCGAGCTCGAAGGCAAGCGCCATCATCCCGAGCTGGGCTACTTCGCGCGCCAGGCGCTGCGGCTGCTCGACGAGCTGCGCCTCGCTGAGGGCCGCCTGGACCACCCGGTGAGCGTCGGCGACGCCGGGGGGACCCTCAGGGTGGAGCTCAACCACACCGACCCGGCCGTCCTACCAGCCGGGTTCCGCCTCGGCGACAACGACACCCGCATCCTCGCCGTGGCCAAGCACCTGGCCGCCGAGGGCTGTGACGTCACGGTCGTGAGCAAGGACCTGCCGATGCGGGTCAAGGCGTCCGCGATGGGGCTGGACGCCCAGGAGTACCGTGCGCAGCTCGCCGTCGACAGCGGCTGGACCGGCATGGCCGAGCTGGACGTGTCCGCCGATGAGCTGCGCACCCTGTACGAGATCGGGCGCCTCGAGCATCCGCAGGCCGCGGAGCTGCCCTGTCACACGGGGCTGGTGCTGCACGCGCCGCGAGGCAGTGGCCTGGGCCGGGTCGGCCCGGACAAGAAGGTGCGCTTGGTCCGTGGCGACCGGGACGCCTTCGGTGTCCACGGGCGCTCGGCGGAGCAGCGCATCGCCTTGGACCTGCTGCTCGACCCGGACGTCGGCATCCTCTCGCTCGGCGGGCGGGCCGGCACCGGCAAGTCGGCCCTCGCGCTGTGCGCCGGCCTGGAGGCGGTCATGGAGCGGCGCCAGCACCGCAGGGTCGTCGTCTTCCGGCCGTTGTATGCCGTGGGTGGCCAGGAGCTGGGGTACCTGCCCGGTACCGAGGCCGAGAAGATGGGCCCGTGGGGACAGGCCGTGTTCGACACCTTATCGGCTGTCGTCTCCGCCGAGGTGGTCGAGGAGGTCCTGGAGCGGGGGATGCTCGAGGTGCTGCCCCTCACCCATATCCGAGGCCGGTCCCTGCACGACGCGTTCGTCATCGTCGACGAGGCCCAGTCGCTCGAGCGGAACGTCCTGCTCACGGTTCTTTCGCGGGTCGGGCAGAACTCCCGGGTCGTCCTCACCCATGACGTGGCCCAGCGTGACAACCTTCGAGTCGGCCGGCACGACGGTGTTGCCGCGGTCATCGAGGCGCTCAAGGGGCATCCGCTCTTTGCCCACGTGACCCTGACCCGCAGCGAGCGCAGCCCCGTCGCGGCTCTCGTGACCGACCTGCTGGAGGGCCTGGAGATTTGACGCTGCGTCCACAACCCGGGTGCGCCCGATTTGGCGCTCAGCCACGACCATGGGACGCTGGACGGAAGGTCTCGATTCGATAACGGACGGGACACCGTTGGCCCCCTCAGGGGTCGTCACGATCCGAGGGGTTCCTCTCATGCACAGGTACGAGGGTCGGCATCGCCATGCCCAAGAACGCGAGGCCCGGCGTCGCGCGCGCCCGGCCAGCACATCGGCTTTCTCCGGCAGGTCTGGGGCCCGGCGCCCGTCGGTCCATGCGGCCACAGCCGTCGCGCTGGTCGGCGCGGGGGTGGCCGGCTTCCTTTCCGTCAACGCCGATGCATCCTCGGCACAGGCATCTGCCGCGTCGCTGAGCGCCGACCAGCTTCAAGAGCTGAACGCGTCGGTTAACCTGGCCGAGCTGGAGAGCGACCGGGCCACGGGCCACCTGCAGGCCAACCAACGCGTGCTGGCCGCTGCCGGGGCGGCCCAGGCGGCCGCCGCCGAGGCGGCCCGTCTGGAGGCGGAGCGGGCGGCCGCTGCCGACCGCGCCGCGCGCGACGCCCAACGTGGTGCGGCGGTCGCGAGCGCCCAAAGCGACCCGCGGTCGGCTGCCCGGGCTCTGCTCGCCGACTTCGGCTGGAACGACAGCCAGTTCTCCTGCCTGGACCGGCTGTGGCAGAAGGAAAGCAACTGGTCCTACACGGCGACCAACCGCTCGTCGGGCGCGTACGGCATACCGCAGGCGTTGCCTGGCTCGAAGATGGCGTCGGTCGCGTCCGACTGGCGCACCAACCCGGTTACCCAGATGACGTGGGGACTGCAGTACATCCAGAACAGCTACGGCTCGCCCTGCTCGGCGTGGTCACACTCGGTGAGCAGCAACTGGTACTGACCGGCCGCCCTGGCGCCACCCTGGGCGGCTAGAGCTTGCGCAGCCGGACCCGCTCGACCGAGTGGTCGGCGCCCTTGCGCAGGACGAGGGTGGCCCGCTGACGGGTCGGCAGGATGTTCGAGACGAGGTTCGGCCCGTTGACGTTGCGCCAGATGCTGCGGGCGGTGAGCGCCGCCTCGGCGTCGGACAGCCCGGCATACCGATGGAAGTACGAGCCGGGGTTGGCGAAGGCGACCTCGCGAAGGCGCAGGAACCGCTCGACGTACCACTGCTCCACGTGCTCGTGGCGGGCATCGACGTAGACAGAGAAGTCGAAGTAGTCGCTCACGGCGAGGCCGGTGCCGCCCTTGGGCCGCAAGGGTGGGGCCTGCAGGACGTTGAGCCCTTCGACGATGAGCACGTCGGGGCGGCGCACGGTGATCTGCTCGCCGGGAACGATGTCGTAGGACAGGTGGGAGTACACCGGCGCGCTGACCTCCGGGCAGCCCCCCTTGACCTCGGAGAGGAAACGCAGCAGCGAGCGCCGGTCGTACGACTCGGGGAAACCCTTGCTGGTCAGCAGTCCTCGGCGTTCCAGCTCGGCGTTGGGCAGCAGGAACCCATCGGTGGTCACGAGCTCGACCTTCGGGGTCGACGGCCAACGGGAGAGCAGCTCGCGCATGATGCGGGCAGTGGTCGACTTGCCGACCGCGACCGAGCCGGCCACCCCGATGACGAACGGCGTGCGGTGCGGCCGCTCGTCCAGGAAGTCACCGGTCACCGCGTGCAGGTGGGCAATCGCCTCGACGTAGAAGGTCAGCAGCCGCGAGAGCGGCAGGTAGACCTCCTCGATCTCGGCGAGGTCCACCGGGTCGCCGAGCCCACGCAGCCGCGCGACGTCCTCGGCCGTCAGGCTGAGCGGTTGGTTACGCCGCAACCTGGCCCAGGCGGCGCGGTCAAGCTCGACGTACGGAGTCGGGCAACCCCCGTTTGAGCCTTCGCTGCGCTGCGACACGACGCTCATTGTGACGTATGCCGTGCCCCTGGCAACCGGCCGGAAACGGGGAAGTTGGCCCGGTTACCCTTGAGCACATGTGCGGAATCGTGGGATACGTCGGAACCGCAGCCGATTCGGTTGCGCTCGACGTCGTCATGGAGGGCTTGACCCGGCTCGAGTATCGCGGGTACGACTCGGCGGGCGTGGCCCTGCTCGTCGACGGCGGTGTCCAGGTCCGCAAGCGGGCCGGCAAGCTGGCCAACCTGCGTGACGACCTCGCCGCCCGGCCGCTGCCCGGGTCGTCGACGGCGCTCGGCCACACCCGGTGGGCCACCCACGGCAGCCCCACAGACAACAACGCGCACCCGCACCTGGGCGGGATGGACGGGCGGCTCGCGTTGATCCACAACGGGATCATCGAGAACTTCCACCAGCTCAAGACCGGACTGATCGACCGGGGCGTTGCCTTCCGCTCCGACACCGACACCGAGGTCGCCGCGCATCTCATTGCCGAGGCGTTCGACGGCACCGGCGACCTCACCGCGGCCATGCGCGCGCGGTCACCCAGCTGGAAGGCGCCTTCACGTTCCTCGCCGTGCACGCCGACCAGCCCGGGGTCGTCGTCGGCGCGCGGCGCAACAGCCCGCTGGTCGTCGGGCTCGGCAACGGCTCGAACTACCTCGGCTCAGATGTGGCCGCCTTCATCGGGCACACCCGCGAGGCGATGGAGCTCGCGCAGGACCAGATCGTCACGATCACGGCTCATTCGGTGTCAGTCATCGGCTTCGACGGTGCGCCCGCCCAGGGCCGGCGCTACCACGTCGACTGGGACGCCGCGGCTGCGGCGAAGGGCGGCTTCGCGAGCTTCATGGCCAAGGAGATCGACGAGCAGCCCCGTGCCGTGTCCGACACGCTGCTCGGCCGGACCGACGACGCGGGCCGGCTGGTCCTCGACGAGCTGCGCATCTCCGAAGACTCGCTGCGGACCGTCGAGAAGATCGTCGTCGTCGCGTGCGGCACGGCTGCGTATGCCGGGATGGTCGCCAAGTACGCCATCGAGCACTGGACCCGCATCCCCTGCGAGGTCGAGCTGGCGCACGAGTTCCGCTACCGCGACCCGGTCATCGACGAGCGCACCCTCGTGCTGTCGGTCAGCCAGTCGGGGGAGACCATGGACACCCTCATGGCGGTCAAGCACGCGAGCGAGCTCGGGGCGCTGACCATCTCGATCTGCAACACGCACGGCTCGACCATCCCTCGCGAGTCCGACGCGGTTCTCTACACCCACGCCGGCCCAGAGGTCGCGGTCGCCTCGACCAAGGCGTTCCTCGCCCAGATCACCGCGTGCTACCTGCTCGGGCTGTACCTCGCGCAGCTGCGCGGCGGGTCGTACGCCGACGAGGCCCAGACCGTCATGAAGCAACTGCACGAGATCCCCGACAAGATCCAGGCAGTGCTCGACCGGATGGACCGGGTCCGAGAGATCGCGCCGGTTCATGGCCGACACCCGTTCGGTGCTCTTCCTCGGCCGGCACGTCGGCTTCCCGGTCGCCCTCGAAGGCGCGCTCAAGCTCAAGGAGATCGCCTACATCCACGCAGAGGGCTTCGCCGCCGGCGAGCTCAAGCACGGCCCGATCGCGCTGATCGAGCCGGGGCAGCCGGTGTTCATCGTCGTGCCCGGGCCCGAGACCCCGCATGGCCTGCACAACAAGGTCGTCTCGAACATCCAGGAGATTCGGGCCCGGGGGGCGCGCACTCTGGTCATCGCCGAGGACGGTGACGAGGCGGTGCTGCCGTTCGCCGACGAGGTCATCTGGGTGCCGGAGGCCAGCCCGTTGCTCACCCCGTTGCTCACCGTGGTGCCGCTGCAGGTGTTCGCGCTGGAGCTCGCGTCGGCCAAGGGCCTGGACGTCGACCAGCCGCGCAACTTGGCCAAGTCCGTGACGGTCGAGTAGTACTGGACACCGTGATCATCGGCATCGGGATCGACGTCGTCGACATCGAACGGTTCGGTCAGTCCTTGACGCGGACGCCGGCGCTGGCGGGGCGGCTGTTCACGGAGGACGAGCGGGCGCTGCCCGCTGGCCTCGGTGGCAGCACGTTTCGCCGCCAAGGAAGCCCTCGCCAAAGCGCTGAACTCGCCAAGGGGGATGGGCTGGAAGGACGTGTGGGTCGTCAAAGACCCCAACGGCCGTCCGTCGTTCGACCTGAAAGGCACCGTGCTGGCCCGCGCCGAGCTCCTCGGGGTGCGCACCGTGCACCTGTCGCTGTCCCACGACTCCGGCGTGGCGTCGGCTGTCGTCGTCGCGGAGGACTGACGGCGTGCTCCAGGCCTACTCCGTGGCGGACGTCCGCGAGGTCGAGAACGCAGCAATGGCAGTGCTTCCCGACGGAGAGCTCATGGAACGAGCCTCCCGTGCACTGGCCGAGGTCGCCGGGCAACGGCTGGACGAGATCGGCGGCTCTCAGGTCGTCGCCCTCGTCGGCGGCGGCAACAACGGCGGCGACGCGCTGTATGCCGCGGCCTGGCTGGCCGGGCTGGGCCTGGACGTCGGTGCCGTGACGACGGCAACGGGGACCGTCCACCCGGGCGCCGCGGCCACCGCGGACGACCTCGGGGTGACGATCGTGCCCGCCGACGAGCCCGGCTGGCGGGCCCTGCTGGCCCAGGCCGACGTCGTCATCGACGGGATCACCGGCATCGGGGGACGTGCGGGCCTGCGTGAGGAGGGCCGGTCCTGGGTCGAGGCGATCCCCGAGGACGCCTACGTCATCGCCGTCGACCTGCCCAGCGGCACCGACCCGGCCGGCGAGGTCCGAGCCGGCCATGCCGTCAAGGCCGACGAGACGGTGACCTTCGGGGCGGCCAAGCCGGTCCACCTGCTGCCTGCCGGTGAGCCGGCGACCGGCCGGCTCACCGTCGTCGACATCGGCCTGGACTTCGACGCCCGTACCCCAGCCGTGGAGCGGCTCACTCCGTGACGACGTGGCCGACCTATGGGCGGTGCCCACAGCCGCGGACCACAAGTACTCCCGAGGGGTCGTCGGCATCGTCACCGGCAGCACGGCATACCCAGGGGCCGCCGTCCTCAGCGTGCTGGGGGCGTTGGGCGCTGGGTCCGGGCATGGTGCGCTACCTCGGGCCGGCACCCGTCGAGGCCCTGGTGCACCACCACGCCCCCGAGGCAGTGACCGCGCGTGGGCCAGGTGCAGGCGTGGGTCCTCGGATTCGGGCGTGGCCCCGGCCGAGCCGGCCTGCGCGGACCAGGTCGAGCGCATCCAGGCCGCCCTAGGCTCCGACCTTCCTGCGGTCGCCGACGCCGGGGCCATGGACCTGGTCACTCGCCGGGCTGCGCCGACGGTACTGACCCCTCACGCTGGTGAGCTCGCCGCGTTGCTGACGCGCCTCGACGTGCGGCCCGACGGGGTCGAGGTCGGTCACTCGGCAGAGCGTCACCGCAGCCCCGTTGCCGCACGCGCGGGCCGCTGCCGATGCCCTCGACGCCGTCGTCCTGCTCAAGGGCGCCACCACCCTCGTCGTGTCGCCGAGCCAGCCGAGCCCGCCCGGTGCGCTCCCAGAGGGACGGCCCGCCGTGGCTGGCCACCGCCGGGGCCGGCGACGTCCTCGGCGGCATCATCGGCACGCTGCTCGCCGCCGGGCTGGACCCGGTCGACGCCGCCTCGTTGGCCGCCCTCGTCCATGGGGTCGCGGCGCAGCGGGCCAACCCCGGAGGACCGCTGCGCGCCAGGGCGGTCGCCGACAGCCTCCCGGCCACCATTGCGGCGCTGCTCGCCGGCGGGTAAAGACGTGCTGCCCTCCGCTGGAGGTAACCGAAACGGAGGTGCAAACGTGCGCTCTACCGCTCGCTTTACCTCCACCGCTCGGTTTTACCTCCAGCGAAGAGGCCCCGGCGGCCGACGCCAGACGGCAACTGGCAGTGTCCAGCCCGCCGCGGATGAGAGACTGTCCGTCGAGATGAACGACCATCCCAGCCAAGGCGCGCCGTCCACGGCATACGTCGACCTGGCCGCGGTCGAGTCCAACGTGCGGGTGCTGCGCGAGCACGCGCCGACCGCGCAGCTGCTGGCGGTCGTCAAGGCCGACGGCTACGGGCACGGCCTGCTGCCCTGTGCCCGAGCCGCGCAGCGCGGTGGCGCCACCTGGCTCGGCACCGCCCAGCTGGACGAGGCAGTCACGTTGCGCGACAGCGGTGTCGAGGGTCGCCTGCTCGTCCTGGCTGCACGTGCCGGGCACCGACTTCGCCGCGGCGATCGCCCGCGACATCGACCTCACCGTCTCGGCACGCGTGGGCGCTCGACGAGGTCGCCGCCGCAGCCCGGGCACTCGGCCGCACGGCCCGGATCCACGTCAAGGTCGACACCGGGCTGGGCCGAAACGGCGCGTTCGGCGCCGACTTCACCGACCTGCTCGCCGCGGCCCGTGGCCTGGAGGCCGAGGAAGTCGTGCGCATCGTCGGGCTCTGGTCGCACTTCGCGTATGCCGACCAGCCCGACCACCCGACGGTGCGTCACCAGCAGGAGGTGTTCGACTGCGCGCTCCGTGAGGCGAAGCGGGCCGGCTGCGACCTCGAGGTGCGCCACCTGGCCAACTCGGCGGCCACCTTGACCAACCCGAACGCCCATTACGACCTGGTCCGGCCGGGCCTGGCGGTGTTCGGCCTCACGCCGGTTCCCGACCTGGGCAGCGCCCAGGACTACGGCCTGGTCCCGGCCATGCGCCTCACCGGGCGGCTCGCGATCGTCAAGACGGTCCCGGCGGGGCAGGGCGTCAGCTACGGGCACGAGTACGTCACCCCGGCCGAGACCCGCCTCGGGCTGGTCCCGCTCGGCTATGCGGACGGCATACCCCGCAACGCCTCGTGCGTCGGCCCGCTCGCTGTCGGCGGGCGCCGCTACACCATCGCCGGCCGGGTCTGCATGGACCAGATCGTCGTCGACCTCGGCCTGGACAGCCCCGCCCGAGCCGGCGACGAGGTCACGCTGTTCGGCAGCGACCCGGCCGGCCCCAGCGCTCAGGACTGGGCCGATGCGACCGGCACGATCAGCTATGAGATCGTGACGAGGGTCGGACCACGCGTACGGCGGGTGTATTTAGGCCAGCACGACGGCCGACACAAAGGCGATGGACACGAGGAGGTGGCCGGGTGAGCCGGGGACGTCCCAGCGTGCTGGGGATGGGCATCGGCCTGGGCGCCGCCGGCGCCGCCGCCACGCTGGGGGCCGCGGGACTGGTCGCCGACCGGCTGCGCCGCCGCGAGGACGAGACGCTGCCCGAGTACGCCAGCCTCGTCGAGCCGCCGTCCGCGGAGCTCGTCGCCATCGCCACCGACGGGGTGCCGCTCTTCGCCGCGATCGACGAGCCGACCGAGGGCGTCGCCGCACCGAGACCAGGCAGCCGCAAGCCGACCGTCGTCTTCTCGCACGGCTACTGCCTCACCGGGGAGTGCTGGGTGCTGCAGCGGCGCGCACTCAAGCGGGCGGGCTACCGCGTCGTCACGTGGGACCAGCGCGGCCACGGCCAGTCCGGCTACGCCGTCGGCCGCGGCGACATGATGGACCAGCTCGGCCAGGACCTGTATGCCGTCATCCAGACGGCCGCGCCCGACGGGCCGCTCGCGCTGGTCGGCCACTCGATGGGCGGCATGACGACGATGTCGCTGGCCGAGCAGTACCCCGAGGTGATCGAGAAGCGGGTGGTCGCCTTCGGGTGCGTCGCGACGTCGCCGGGCGGCATACCCCTTGCCAACGGCGCGTTCGTCGCCTGCCGCGGGCAAGGCCGCCTTGGAGCGGTTCGGGCCGCGCCTGTTCGAGCAGCTGTCCAGGCGCCCCGAGCTGGTCAAGTCGGTGCTCAAGGCCAACCGCGACCTCGAGGAGTTCCTCGTCGAGCGCTACTCCTTCGCCTCCCCGGTGCCGCGCAGCATCGTGCGGTTGACGGCCAAGATGATCCTGACCACCGAGCTGACCGTCATGTCCGACTTCGTGCCCACCTTCGGCGGCTACGACAAGACCGCGACCCTGAAGCACTTCTCGGGGGTGGAGACGTTGGTGTTCAACGGCACCCACGACATCCTCACGCCGCCCGAACACAGCCGCTCGATCGTCGAGGCCATCCCGGGCGCGGAGCACATCCTCATTCGTGACGGCGGGCACGTCATCATGCTCGAGCACCCCGACCTGCTCAACGACCAGCTCATCGGCCTGCTGGAGCGCGCCGAGCGCGCCGAAGAGCGCCACGTCGACGTCGAGCACAAGCCGCGGGTCACCCAGATCGTGTCCAACGTGGCCAAGAAGCGTGCCCTGCGCGAAGGGCGGCACGGCAGAGGGCGGCACCGCTCGCATGGCTAACGTGGCACCCCATCCCACCATGTCCCGCTCGGTGGCGATCACCGTCGGGCTGCCGACGGCCCGGACCACCACCGCGCTGGGAAAGCGGCTGGCCACGGTGCTGCGGCGCGGCGACCTGGTCCTGCTCACCGGTGGCCTCGGGGCGGGCAAGACCACGCTGGCGCAGGGGATAGGCGCGGGCCTGCGGGTCCGTGGACCGGTGACCTCTCCGACCTTCGTCATCGCCCGGGTGCACCCCTCGCTGGGCGAGGGGCCCGACCTGGTCCATGTCGACGCCTACCGGCTGGGCACCGCGCTGGAGCTTGACGACCTCGACCTCGACGCCGACCTGGACCACAGCGTCGTCGTCGTGGAATGGGGGCACGGGTTCGCGGAGGCGCTCAGCAGCGACCGGCTCGAGGTCGTCCTCGAGGGGCGGACCGAACGCACCGCGCGGGTGGTCGGCACCGGCACTCGGTGGAACCACCCGGCAGCGGCGGGTGGGCTGCGGGCCTTGCTGGAGGCGCCGTTAGCCTAAGGCAATGCTGCTGCTGGCCCTCGACACCTCGACGAGCGCTGTCACCGTGGCCCTGCACGACGGCTCGACAGTGCTCTCGCGAGTCGACGGTCATCGACGTCCGTGCGCACGTGGAGCGGCTTGCTCCCGGCATCGAGGAGGTGCTCCGCGGTGCCGGCCGCTCACCGGCCGAGCTCACGCACATCGTCACCGGGACCGGGCCGGGTCCCTTCACCGCGCTGCGCATCGGCGTCACGACGGCCCGGATGCTCGCGCTGGCCACGGGAGCGGCCGTATCCGGCGTGTGCAGCCTCGACGCCCTGGCCTTCGCGGCCGCGGAGCTGGCCAGCCCGGACGGGTTGCTCGTGGCAACCGATGCCCGCCGCAGGGAGGTCTACTGGGCCTGGTATGCCGGTCGAAGGCTGACCCGGGTCAGCGGCCCTGGCGTGGCCGCCCCCGCTGACCTGCCGGAAGACCTGCGTCGGCTGCCGGCGGCCGGGCGCGGACCGTTGCTCTACCGGGACCTGTTCGACCGTCCGGCCGGTCCGCTGGACGTGTCCGCATCCGCGCTCGCCGACCTCGCCGTGGCTCGGCTGCTGCGAGGTGAGGAAGCTCGAGCAGGCCACGCCGCGCTACCTGCGCCGCCCGGACGTCGCCCCGGCAGCGGCTCCGAAGTCGGTTCTGGGGTGAGACTGCGAGAGATGGCCTGGACCGACGTCACGGCGTTGGTACAGCTCGAGCGGGTGCTCTTCCCAGGTGGGGCGTGGAGCGCCGGAACCTGGTGGGCCGAGCTCGCCGAGCGTCCTCGGCGCGAGTACGTGGTCGCCGAGGACCCTGTTGCGGCGGGCGGCGCGCAGCTCGTCGGGTATGCCGGTGTCAGCCACGGCGGGGCGCTCGCCGACATCATGACGCTGGCCGTTGCGCCGGCATACCAGCATTGCCGGCTCGGGGACCGGCTGCTGTCCGAGCTGCTGCACCGCGCAGCCCGAGGGGGCGCCGAGTCGGTCATGCTCGAGGTGCGCGCTGACAACGCGGCGGCCTTGCGGCTGTACGAGCGCCATGGCTTCGAGCGGGTGGCGGTCCGGCGCGGGTACTACCAGCCCGAGGGCGTGGACGCCCACGTGCTGAGGCTGCGGATGCTGTGAGGCCTGACGAGCCGCTGGTCCTGGGGATCGAGACCTCGTGCGACGAGACCGGGGTCGGTCTGGTGCGCGGCTCGACCCTGCTCGCCGACGCCGTCGCGAGCAGCGTCGAGCAGCACGCGCGCTACGGCGGTGTGGTGCCGGAGGTGGCCAGCCGGGCCCACCTGGAGGCGATGGTCCCGACCGTCGAGCGGGCCTGCGCAGAGGCGGGGGTGACCCTCGGGAACGTCGATGCGGTGGCGGTCACCGCCGGACCGGGCCTCGCTGGCTCACTGCTGGTGGGCGTCGCGGCGGCCAAGTCGCTGGCCCTGGCCCTGGACCGGCCGATCTACGGGGTGAACCACCTGGCCGCGCACGTCGCGGTCGACGCGGTTGAGCACGGGCCGCTGCCCGAGCCGACCGTCGCCCTGCTCGTCTCGGGCGGGCACTCTTCGCTGCTGATCGTGTCCGATGTGACCAGCGACGTGCGTCCGCTCGGCGCGACGATCGACGACGCCGCGGGTGAGGCCTTCGACAAGGTTGCTCGGCTGCTGGGGCTGCCGTTTCCCGGCGGGCCCTACATCGACCGGGCGGCGCGGGAGGGTTCGGTCACCATCGACTTCCCCAGAGGGTTGACGAGCGGCCGCGACCTGGCGCGCCACCGTTTCGACTTCTCCTTCTCCGGGCTCAAGACCGCCGTCGTCCGGTGGGTCCAGCTGCGGGAGGCCGCGGGTGAGCCGGTGCCGGTCGCCGACGTGGCGGCCAGCTTCCAGGAGGCGGTGGTCGACGTGCTCACCCGCAAGGCCGTGGCGGCGTGCCGCGACAACGGCGTGGACGACCTGCTCATCGGTGGCGGCGTCGCGGCCAACTCGCGGCTGCGGGCGTTGGCACAGACCCGATGCGAGGACGCGGGAGTGCGGCTTCGGGTGCCACGGCCGGCGCTGTGCACCGACAACGGCGCGATGGTGGCCGCGCTGGGCGCGCAGCTGGTGGCGAGGGGCCGGGCCCCCTCCGACCTCGCCCTGCCGGCCGACTCGTCGATGCCGGTCACCGACGTCGTGGTGTGACGCCTCTGCTCGCCGGCCGGCCGGCCGCAGCCTCACGCGCCTCACGCGCCGAGGGGTCAGTAGATGCTGTTATCGGGCCCTGATAACAGCAACGCCTGACCTCTCGGTGAGTGCTCCACGCGCGCGAGCGCACGGCATACGCTCGCTGTCGTGGTGCCGGTGATCCTGGACGTCGACACCGGGATCGACGACGCGATGGCCCTGCTGCTGGCCGCGCGGCATCCGCAGCTGGACCTGCTCGCGGTGACCTGCGTGGCTGGCAACGCCGGGCTGGACGACGTCGTGCGCAACACGCTGACCGTGCTGCAGGCGTGCGGTCGTGGCGGACGTGCCGGTGGCGCTCAGGCTCAGCGCGGCCCCTGCTCGAGCCGGCGGGGGAGCCTCGGCTCGCCCACGGGACCGACGGGATGGGCGACCTCGGCTGGCCCGCACCCGACCTGCGCCCCGATCCGCGGCACGCGGTCGAGCTGTTGCGCGACACGCTGCGGACGGCGGCGTGCGACGGGCGGCCGGTCACGCTGGTGACCCTCGCACCCCTCACCAACGTGGCGTTGCTGCTGCGCACCTGGCCCGACGCCGCGGCCGGGCTGCGACGACATCGTCGTCATGGGAGGGTCGTTCGGCTTCGGTGGCAGTGACGCGGTAACGGAGTTCAACGTCCGGCCACGACCCGGAGGCGGCGGCGATGGTGCTCGCAGCCAGCCGGAACTGGGCATCTCGGTGACCGTGTACCCCCTCGACGTCTTCTTCGCGCCCACAGTCACCCGAACCGACGCTCATGAGCTGGTATGCCGTGGCGCCCGGTCCGCGGCCGAGCTCGCCGGACGCCTGGTCACCTTCCAGTGCGACCGGTTCGGCGCGCCGACGCGGCGACCATCGGCGACGCGGGCGCGGTCTGCGCGGTGCGTCGATCCTGACGGGCTGACGAGCGAGCAGCTTCCGGTCCGCGTCGAGCTCACCGGCATACGGGGCCAGACGACGATCGCGCGAAGCGGTGACGCAGGTGGCCCCGCGCAGGCACCCAACCACGTCGTCCGGGTGGCCACGGCGGTCGACGGGCCTCGGTATGCCGATCTGTGGCTGGACGCGGTGCGCTGATGGGACGGGTCGTCGTCTTCGGGTCGATCAACGTCGACCTCGTTGCGCACGTCCAGCGCCATCCGCGCCCCGGTGAGACCGTGCTCGCCCAGGGCCAGCTGGAGCGCCTCGCCGGCGGCAAGGGCGCCAACCAGGCGGTGGCGGCGGCCGCGCGCGGGAGCCGACGTCGTGCTCGTCGGAGCCGTCGGCGACGACGACGCGGGCCGCGCGTATGCCGCGCGCCTGGCGCGGCTGGGGATCGAGACTCGCCTGACCACGGCGCCGCAGACCTCGACGGGCATGGCCTGGATCACCGTCGACGACGCGGGAGAGAACGCCATCGTTGTCATCCCGGGCGCCAACGACCACGCCCTGCCGTCGGTGGACGACGTACAGCTTGGCGACGTGCTGCTCTGCCAGCTCGAGCTGCCCATCGCCCAGGTCGAGCACGCCGTGCGTCGGGCTGCCTCGCTGGGGGCGCGTGTGGTGCTCAATGCCGCGCCGTTCACCGTCCTGGCCCGGGACGTCGTCGCCGTGGCCGACCCCATGGTCGTCAACGAGCACGAAGCCGCCGCGCTCGCCGACTCCGGCCTGGTGCCGCGGTCGCTGCTGGTGACGTTCGGCGCGGCCGGTGCGCAATGGGACGACCTGCGGGTCGAGGCAGTGCCGGTTCCGGCACACGAGGTGGTCGACACCACCGGCGCCGGCGACGCCTTCTGCGGCTCGTTGGCCGCCGCCCTGGCGACGCGGGCCGACCGGCATACCGCGCTCGTGGCCGCGACCCAGGCCGCTGCCGGGGCAGTCCGCCGAGTCGGGGCCCAGCCCGATCCGCGGCTCTGACTCTTGCACTAGCGGCGTCCCACCTCGGCCGGGACCTTTCACCGGGGAAGATCCTGCACCCCCTGACGTAGGGGCTCTTCCGCGTTGTCGACGGCGAGCTACTCGGAACGCTCGAGAACGAGCACCACGGTGTCGTGGGCAACGCTCGTCACCAGCAAGAGCGCCGTACCGGAGGCCTTCGTCGTCAGCTGGCGGCGTAGCGCGTCGGGGTCGACCGGGCTGCCGCGCTTCTTCACGGTCACCCGGCCGATGCCGCGCTCTCGGAGCCAGGCCCGAACCGCCTTGACATGCAACGGCATCGCCTCTCGGACCGCATACCTCCGAGCGATCGGCAGGTCGACGGCACGCCCAGCAGTGACCAACCCGATGCCGCCGGCCAGCTCGACTCCGTCGGTCGCGGCCACGACGGCACTGGTGAGCCGGGCCTGCACCACGGCCGCGTCGGCTTCGTAGACCCACGGACCGAGATCGGCCAGCCGGGCAAGTGGGGGCCCGGCCGCTGGCGAGTCGGCCTCGGTGACGACCGACTCCGTGACGACCGACGTGGCGGCGCCGGGCCGGCATACCGCCGCCGATCTGCCCCGCAGCCGGGCCAACGGTCCCCACCACACCGCGCACTCGAGCACCTCGCCCCGCCAGGAGGTCCACTGCGCTTCGGCGTCCTTGGGCCGGGCGGCAGCCGAGAACGACGGCGAGAGCTTGGCTCCGGTCGCGGGCACCCTCGCGGCGATGTCGAGCACCTGGGCCCAGGTCGGCGAGATGGCGTGCAGGGAGAAGACCCGCTTCGTGCGCCCCCGGTGGTCCGCCGCCCCGGCTTCGCGGCGGCCAGGGTCGAGCCACACGCCGGTATGCCGGTCAGCTGTGTGCCGGTCCGCTCGGTGCCCGGGCACGACCGCCGCCACCTCGGCCCGTCCGGGACGCGCGGTCGCGGACGGCCAGGCCCGCAGGTTCGCCGAGGCGATGGCCGCGGTGGCCGGGTCGGCGTCGATGGCCTCGACGTCGAGCCCGGCGCCAGCAAAGGCCATGGCGTCCGAGCCGATGCCGCAGGTGAGGTCGTGGACCGTGCGGATGCCGGCCGCCACGAACCGCTCGGCGTGTCGGACTGCCAGCTGGGGGCGGGTGGCCTGTTCGAGCCCGTCCGGGGTGAACAGCATGGTGGCGGCCTGGTCCCCGAACGTGGCCTGCGCTTTGGCCCGCAGCCGAGCCTGGGCGAGGACGGCAGCGACCAGGTCGGCGTCGTGCCCCTGCGCTCTGAGCTGGGAGGCCGTCGCGAGGGCCTGCGACTCGGCATACCGGCCGACCTCGGCAAGCAACCGGGCCCCGTCGCCGTCGACCAGCCGGCTGACCAGGTCGGGGTCCATGCGCCGATCGTTGCGCACGGTATCGGTTCGATGTCATATCGACGCGGAAGTCATTGCGGTATCACCTCGACCGCCGAAGCGCTGCCGCGGTCGGGTGCGCGGCCCCCCAGCCGGGTCGGCCCGCGACCCGCCGGTTGGCACTCGACTTGACCGAGTGCTAACGCCCTACCTAGATTTGCGTTAGCACTCTCACCTAGGAAGTGCTAACGCCCGGCCGGCGTCGACCCCCGCGACGGCGAGGCCAGCGGGGCACCAGACATCCGTTCGCAAGGACATGCCCGAAGGGAAGGACACCGAAGTGTCGGTTTCCATCAAGCCGCTCGAAGACCGCATCCTGGTCAAGTCGCTCGAAGCCGAGCAGAAGACCGCCTCCGGACTGGTCATCCCGGACACCGCCAAGGAGAAGCCCCAGGAGGGCGAGGTCCTGGCCGTCGGCCCAGGTCGCTGGAACGACGACGGTGACGAGCGCGTCCCGCTCGACGTCAAGGTGGGGGACCGGGTCATCTACAGCAAGTACGGCGGCACCGAGATCAAGCACGGCGGCGAGGAGTACCTCATCCTGTCGGCTCGCGACGTGCTCGCCATCGTCGGCTGACGTCCACGAGCCGACGCGAGGAGAAGGACAGACATGGCCAAAGAGCTAGAGTTCGACGACACCGCACGCAAGTCGCTGGAGCGCGGCGTCGACGCGCTTGCCAACGTCGTCAAGGTGACCCTGGGCCCTAAGGGGCGCAACGTGGTCATCGACAAGAAGTGGGGCGCCCCCACGATCACCAACGACGGCGTGACCATCGCCCGTGAGATCGAGCTCGACAACGCCTACGAGAACCTCGGCGCTCAGCTCGCCAAGGAGGTCGCCACCAAGACCAACGACATCGCCGGTGACGGCACGACGACCGCAACCGTGCTTGCCCAGGCGATGGTCAAGGAAGGCCTGCGCAACGTCGCCGCAGGGGCCGCCCCGGCGGCGCTCAAGCGCGGCATCGACAAGGCCGTGGAGGCGATCAACGACCGACTGCTCGAGAACGCCCGTGAGCTGGAAGGCTCCGACGAGATCGGCAAGATCGCGGCCCTCTCGGCGCAGGACGACAGCATCGGAGACACCATCGCCGAGGCCTTCGACAAGGTGGGCAAGGACGGCGTCATCTCGGTCGAGGAGTCCTCGACCACGGCGACCGAGCTCGAGTTCACCGAAGGCATGCAGTTCGACAAGGGCTACATCTCGGCCTACTTCGTCACCGACGCAGAGCGCATGGAGGCCGTCCTCGAGGACGCCTACATCCTCATCAACCAGGGCAAGATCTCGGCCATCCAGGACCTGCTTCCGGTGCTGGAGAAGGTCGTCCAGTCCGGCAAGCCGCTGCTGGTCGTCGCCGAGGACGTCGAGGGCGAGGCCCTGTCGACCCTGGTCGTCAACAAGATCCGGGGCACCTTCAACGTCGCCGCGGTCAAGGCTCCCGGGTTCGGTGACCGGCGCAAGGCGATGCTGCAGGACCTCGCGGTTCTCACCGGCGGTCAGGTCATCGCCGAGGAGGTCGGCCTCAAGCTGGACCAGGCCGGGCTCGACGTCCTGGGCCAGGCCCGGCGGATTGTCGTCACCAAGGACAACACGACGGTGATCGAGGGCCAGGGCACCAAGGACGACGTCGACGCCCGGATCCACCAGATCAAGGCCGAGATCGAGCGCACGGACTCCGACTGGGACCGGGAGAAGCTGCAGGAGCGCCTCGCCAAGCTCGCTGGCGGCGTGTGCGTCATCAAGGTCGGCTCGCACACCGAGGTCGAGCTCAAGGAGAAGAAGCACCGCATCGAAGACGCGATCTCGGCTACCCGGGCCGCCATCGAGGAGGGCATCGTCGCCGGTGGCGGTACTGCGTTGATCCACGCGGCCGTCGCGGCCGACGACCTGGGCCTGACCGGCGACGAGGCGACGGGCGTGGCGATCGTCAAGAAGGCGTGCGTCGAGCCGCTGCGCTGGATCGCCGAGAACGCCGGCTTCCAAGGCTACGTCGTCACCTCGAGGGTCACCGAGCTGCCGCTCGGTGAGGGCCTCAACGCGCTCACCGGCCAGTACCTCGACCTGGTCAAGGACGGGGTCATCGACCCGGTCAAGGTGACCCGCTCGGCGCTGCGCAACGCCGCGTCGATCGCCTCGATGATCCTCACGACCGACACCCTGGTCGTCGAGAAGAAGGAAGAGGAACCCGCCCCGGCGGCCGGGCACGGCCACGGCCACTGACTAGGCGAGCGCCCGGCATACGCGAGCGCACGGCATGCGCGAACGGCCGCACCCCCAGCCCGGGGGTGCGGCCCTTTTGCGTATGCCGGTTCGGCGCCCGGCGCTGAGCGCTGCCGGTCAGGCGGGGATGGCCAGGCGCCCGGCGTGCACCGCCTCGCGCTCCTCCTCCGTCAGCCCACCCCACACCCCGTAGGGTTCGCGCACCAGCAGGGCATGCCGCCGGCACTGCGCGAGCACCGGGCAGGTTCCGCAGACGTTCTTGGCGGCAGCCGCGCGATCCTTACGCGCGTGGCCCCGCTCGCCCTCGGGATGAAAGAACGCCTCAGGCCCGAAGGAGCGACACGCGCCACGAAGCTGCCAGTTCCACTGCTCGGCCTGGGGTCCTGGTAGGCGCGAGATCTCCGCCATGTGTCCTCCCTGCGGGTTGCTCGTGTACCGGACGGCCCTGCTCGCCGGTTGTTACTGGACGGTAGCCCCCGTTACATCCGCGGTTCACCACGTGTTGGTCAAAGGTTGTTAAAGATACCGTCGCCTCACCGCGGTTTCCCACCACGCGGGGTCGCGGCACTACGACTCGGGGGCGCCCCCCGCCACGAGTCCGGGGGCCTCGTCCAGCTTGGTCAACCGCAGGAAGGGACTTGCGACCCTGACCTGGTAGGCCCCGAAATCCACGACGACCGACGCTTCCCCCTCTTGCACGACCCTTCCGAGGCCGTGCTTGTCGTGGGTGACTCGATCGTTCAGGGCGAACTGCTCGATCGCCGGCGCCGCTTGGTTGTTGAAGGGACTGTTGGGCAGGTGGCGGCGATGGCCAGCGGATCGGGTGCTCATCACCCCCCAGTATGGCCCCTTTCGGCGAGGGAACGCACGGCTGAGCGCGGATTGCTGAGCGAGAGCTGGAGGATGCTATGCTCGGTCTTGGTTGCAGTCGCAGTTCTTTCGTAGAGCAAGGCCCGCCTTCACGTTGGCGGGCTTTTACATTGCCCGGGCTCTCGCTCGTCGGACCCGGTCATGGGACGCCGCAGCCAGGGAACACACCACGGTGGTGCGTCCCAACGCAGAAGGAAGTGGCTCCATGGCTACAGGCACGGTCAAGTGGTTCAACGCTGAAAAGGGCTTCGGCTTCATCGAGCAGGAAAGCGGAGGCCCAGACGTCTTCGTGCACTACTCGGCGATCGACACGGGCGGCTACCGCTCGCTCGACGAAGGCCAGCGCGTCCAGTTCGACGTCACGCAGGGGCCCAAGGGCCCGCAGGCCGAGAAGGTCCGCGGCGTCTGAGCTCCCGGCAGTTCGTCAGTGGCTTCCCTCCGCTCGGTGGAGGGAAGCCACTGGTCTGCTCCTGACGGCCCAACAGCCAACCGACGGCACCGGCTCGCCACGAGGTTCCCCTAGAATCGGGCTATGACCGAGGGTGCTGAGCTTTCTGCCCCGTCTGCCGCCTTGGGCCTGACCTACGACGACGTTCTGCTGCTGCCCGGCGAGACCGACGTGTTGCCCACTGAGGCCGACACGACGACTCGGCTGACCCGCGATATCACGCTGCGGATCCCCCTGGTCACCTCGGCTATGGACACCGTCACCGAGGCCCGCATGGCCATCGCCATGGCGCGCCAGGGCGGCATCGGCGTGCTGCACCGCAACCTGTCGGTCGAGGACCAGGCCTACCAGGTGGACGTCGTCAAGCGCACCCAGACCGGGATGATCTCCAACCCCATCACCATCGGCCCGGACGAGACGCTGGAGGAGCTGGACCGGCTCTGTGGCCAGTACCGGGTCTCGGGGCTGCCGGTCGTCGACACCGACAACCACCTGATCGGCATCATCACCAACCGCGACCTGCGCTTCACCCCGGTCTTGGAGTGGGGCACCACGCTGGTCCGGGAGGTCATGACGGCGCCTCCCCTGATCACCGCGCCAGTGGGGCATCTCCCGCGAGGACGCCACCTTGCTGCTGCGCCAGCACAAGCGGGAGCGGCTGCCGATCGTCGACGACCAAGGTCGGCTCGCCGGCCTCATCACCGTCAAGGACTTCGTCAAGTCCGAGCAGTTCCCGCAGGCCAGCAAGGACGACCACGGACGCCTGCTCGTCGGCGCCGCCATCGGCTACTTCGGAGACGCGTGGGCACGGGCGCACCGGCTGATCGAGGCTGGTGTCGACGTGCTCGTCGTCGACTCGGCGCACGGGCATGCCCGCCCGCTGCTGGACATGGTCAAGCGGCTCAAGGCCGATCCGGCGACCGCCTCGGTGCAGATCGTCGGGGGCAACATCGCCACCCGTGAGGGGGCGCAGGCGCTCATCGACGCCGGGGCCGACGCCGTCAAGGTCGGGGTCGGCCCCGGGTCGATCTGCACGACGCGGGTCGTGGCCGGGGTGGGCGTGCCACAGGTGACCGCCGTCAACGAGGCCGCTCAGGCGGCCAAGGTTGCCGGAGTCCCGGTCATCGCCGACGGGGGCCTGCAGTACTCGGGAGACATCGCCAAGGCGCTCGTGGCCGGTGCCGACACGGTCATGCTCGGGTCGCTGCTCGCCGGCTGCGAGGAAAGCCCGGGCGAGACGATCTTCGTCAACGGCAAGCAGTACAAGTCCTACCGCGGCATGGGCTCGCTCGCGGCGATGAGCTCGCGGGGCAAGAAGTCCTACTCCAAGGACCGGTACTTCCAGCCCGACGTCGTCAGCGACGACCGGATCGTGCCCGAGGGCGTCGAGGGCCAGGTCCTCTACCGCGGCCCGGTCGCCCAAGTGGTGCAGCAGCTGGTGGGCGGGCTGGCCCAGTCGATGTTCTACGTCGGCGCGCAGACGGTGCCCGAGCTGCAGCAGCGGGGACGGTTCGTCCGGATCACCACGGCCGGACTCAAGGAGTCCCACCCGCATGACGTGCAGCTGACCGTCGAGGCGCCGAACTACACCAGCCGCAGCTAGCGAGCCGCTTCGACAGGAGGGTTTCCGTCGTGATTCACGTCGGAAACCCTCCTGTCGAGGCCCGGTCGCTCGCGGCGGCTAACCTGGCCCGGTGACCGAGATCGAGATCGGCCGGGGCAAGCGCGGCCGTCGGGTGTACTCCTTCGACGAGATCGCCGTCGTGCCATCGCGTCGCACTCGCGACCCGGAGGAGGTGTCGGTGTCTTGGCAGATCGACGCCTACCACTTCGACATCCCCATCCTCGGGGCGCCGATGGACTCGGTCATCTCGCCCTCGACGGCGGTCCTGCTCGGCAAGCTCGGCGGGCTGCCCGTGCTCGACCTCGAGGGGCTGTGGACCCGGTACGACGACCCCGAGCCGCTGCTGGCGGAGATCACCGAGCTGGACCCGTCCCGGGCCACCGCGCGGATGCAGCAGATCTACGCCGAGCCGATCCGGCCCGAGCTGATCACCCAGCGGCTGCACGACCTTCGCGACGCGGGGGTGACGGTCGCCGGCGCGCTCTCCCCGAAGTACACGCAAGCGCACTGGAAGACCGTCGTCGACGCGGGTGTCGACGTGTTCGTCATCCGCGGCACGACGGTCTCGGCCGAGCACGTCTCCGGCCAGGCCGAGCCGCTCAACCTCAAGCGGTTCATCTACGAGCTCGACGTCCCGGTCATCGTCGGCGGGGCGGCCACCTACACCGCCGCCTTGCATCTCATGCGCACCGGGGCGGCCGGAGTGCTCGTCGGGTTCGGCGGGGGCGCGGCGCACACCACCAGGCGCTCGCTCGGGATCCATGCGCCCATGGCCAGTGCCATCGCCGACGTCGCCGCCGCCCGGCGGGACTACCTGGACGAGTCCGGCGGGCGCTACGTCCACGTGATCGCCGACGGCGGGGTGGGCACCTCCGGCGACATCGTCAAGGCGATCGCCTGCGGCTCGGATGCCGTCATGCTCGGCGCCGCCCTCGCGCGGGCCACCGATGCGCCGGGCAAGGGCTACCACTGGGGACCCGAGGCCCACCATCACGCCCTGCCCCGTGGCGAGCGGGTCGAGGTCGGCGTGCACGCAACGCTCGAGGCGATCCTGTTCGGGCCGGGCCGAGCCGCCGACGGCAAGACCAATATCGTCGGCGCGCTGCGCAAGGCCATGGCCACGACCGGCTACTCCGACGTCAAGGGGTTCCAGCGCGTCGAGGTCGTCGCTGGCGCCCACCGCCCACGGCTGACGCGACCGCGATGACCGCCACGGACCGCGGCACCAGCCGGTATGCCGTCGACCCGGCGCTGCGGGCCCGGCTCACCAGGAGGGTCGTCGCCATCCCCGGGGGACCCACCCGGCCCACGATCACCCCGATGACGGGCGAGGTCATCGCCGAGGTCCCGCAGTCCACTGCGCAGGATGTGGCGGTCGCCGTCGCGGCGGCCCGATCCGCCCAGCGGCCTTGGGCGCGAACGTCGCTGGCACACCGCAAGCGGATCATGCTGCGCCTGCACGACCTGGTGTTCGCCCACCAGGACCAGCTGCTCGACCTGGTCCAGCTCGAGTCCGGCAAGGCCCGGGCGCACGGTTTCGAGGAGATCGCCGACGTCGCCCTCGTGGCGCGCCACTACGCCCGCCGCGCCGCGGCATACCTTGCCCCACGCCGCTCGGCAGGGATCCTGCCGGTGCTCACCAACGCCGTCACCCGCTACCACCCGGTCGGGGTCGTCGGCGTCGTGACCCCGTGGAACTACCCGCTCACCCTGCCGATCAGCGACTCGATCCCGGCGCTGCTCGCCGGCAATGCGGTCGTGCTGCGGCCCGACCCGCAGACCGCCTTGACCGCGCTCTACGGAGCCAGTTCTGCTCACCGAGGCGGGCCTGCCCGAGTCCGTGCTGCAGGTGGTCGTCGGCGACGGTCCGACCGTCGGGCAGGCGGTCGTGGAGCAGGCCGACTACGTCTGCTACACCGGGTCGACCGACACCGGCCGGCGGGTCGGGCAGACCGCCGCCGCCCGCCTGGTCGGCGCGTCACTCGAGCTGGGCGGCAAGAACAGCCTCTACGTGCGGGCCGACGCCGACCTCGGCAGGGCCGTGGAGGGCGCGATCCGCTCGTGCTTCGGGTCGGCGGGTCAGCTGTGCGTGCACACCGAGCGGCTGCTGCTGCACGCCGACATTGCCGACGCGTTCCTCGGGCGGTTCCTGCCAGCGGTCGACGCGATGCGCCTTGGGCCGGACCTGGCCTACGGCATCGACATGGGCAGCCTGCTCGGCCCGCGCCAGCTCGAGCGCACCCAGGCGCACCTGCGCGACGCGGTCGACAAGGGCGCGCGAGTCCTCGCGGGCGGCGGCGCACCGCCCCGACGTCGGCCCGTACTTCCACGAGCCGACCGTCATCGACGCGGTCACCGCGTGAGATGGCCTGCCGCGACGAGGAGACCTTCGGTCCGCTCGTCGCGGTCTACCGGGTGGGCTCCGACGAGGAGGCGCTCACCCTCGCCAACGACACGGCATACGGGCTCAACGCGAGCATCTGGACCCGCGACATCGCCGCCGGGCGGCGCCTCGCTGCCCGCGTGCGAGCCGGCACGGTCAACATCAACGAGGGGTATGCCGCCGCGTGGTCGGCCACGGGCGCACCGATGGGCGGCATGGGCGACTCAGGGGTCGGGCGCCGGCACGGGGCCGAAGGCATCCGCAAGTACACCGAGAGCCAGAACGTCACCAGCCAGCGGCTCTGGGGTTCGGGCCGCCGCGGGGGCTCACCGACGCGCAGTGGAGCACCGTCATCGCTCGCGTCGTGCAGGCGGCCAAGGCGGTGGGGCTGCGGTGAGCGAACCGCGCTGGGACGTCGACGTCGTCGTCGTCGGGTCGGGCTTCGGCGGGTCGGTCGCGGCGCTGCGCCTGGCCGACAAGGGGTATGCCGTCCGCGTGTACGAGGCGGGGCGGCGGTTCGCCGACAGCGACTTCGCCCGCACGTCCTGGGACGTGCGCCGCTACCTGTGGGCGCCGGCGCTCAAGTGCTTCGGCGTGCAGCGGATCCACCGGCTGCGAGACGTCATGATCCTCGCCGGGGCCGGGGTCGGCGGGGGTTCGCTCAACTACGCCAACACCCTCTACGTGCCGCCGCCGGCGTTCTTCGAGGACCCGCAGTGGGCGCACATCACCGACTGGCAGTCCGAGCTCGCGCCGCATTACGAGACGGCGTCCCGGATGCTGGGCGTCGTGACGAACCCGTGCGACGGCCCGGTCGAGCAGGTGATGCGCGCTGCGGCAACGGATTTGGGGGTCGAGGCGAGCTTCCGGCATACCCCGGTCGGGGTGTTCCTCGGCGAGCCCGGGGTGCGCGTCGCCGACCCGTACTTCGGCGGCGCCGGCCCCGAACGCACCGGCTGCACCATGTGCGGCAACTGCATGGTCGGCTGCCGCGACGGGGCCAAGAACACGCTGGTGAAGAACTACCTGTGGCTCGCCGAGCGGCGCGGCGCGACGATCGAGCCGATGCGCACGGTCGATCGACATCCGCCCCCTCGACCGGCAGCGCCCGGAAGCCGGGTATGCCGTGACGACCCGCGCCACCGGCGCCTGGCTGCGGCGCGACCGGCAGACCGTCACCGCCGGCCAGGTGGTCATCGCGGCAGGCGCGTGGGGCACCGCGAACCTGCTGCAGCGGCTCAAGGCCACCTCGCTGCCGGACCTCTCCGACGCGCTCGGCGACCTCACCCGGACCAACTCCGAGGCGCTCGGTGGGGCCCAGCTGGTCCAGGTGCCGGGCGGGGTGGACCTCACCCGGGGCTTGGCGATCACGACGTCGTTCCACGTCGATGAGGTGACGCACGTCGAGAACTGCCGCTACGGCAAGGGGTCCAACCTCATGGGGCTGCTCGCCACGCTCATGGTCGACGCCGAGGGCCGGGTGCCGCGCCCGCTGCGGTTCGTGGCGGAAGCCGCGCGCCACCCGGGCGACTTCGTGCGCAGCCTGTCGGTGCGGCGCTGGTCGCAACGCACCGTCGTCGCGCTGGTCATGCAATCCCTGGACAACTCGCTCACCGTGCGGGGCCGGCGAGGACGCCTCGGGCGGGTGCGGCTGACCTCACGCCAGGGCCACGGCGAGCCCAACCCCACCTGGTTCCCCCAGGCCAGCACGGGGGTTCGGGCCCTGTGCGCCGCGCTGACCCGGCATACCGGGGTGCGGGCCATGCCGGGCGGCAACGTGTCGGCCGTCGTCGACATGCCGCTCACCGCACACTTCATCGGCGGGTGCGTCATCTCGGACTCGCCATCGACCGGGGTGGTCGACCCCTACCACCGGGTGTGGGGGTACCCGGGGCTGCACGTCGTCGACGGGTCCACCGTCTCGGCCAACCTCGGGGTCAACCCGGCCCTGACCATCACCGCCCTCGCCGAGCGGGCCGATGTCGCTGTGGCCGGCCCGCGGGGGCGTGGACGAGCGCCCGCGCCAGGGGACGGCATACGCGCGGGTTTGTCCCGCGCAGCGCCCGGACCCTCGCTGAGCGGGCCGCCGCCCCTTGCCCCTGGGGCCCGGGTCAGGCACTGTGGGCACCCGACCCACCGTCGCCCGCCCAGGAGGTGCCATGCCTGCCCCGCACGACTCCGCCGGACCGCGGGTCGCCCTGTTCACGACCTGTTTCAACGACACCATGTGGCCCGGAACGCCCATCGCCACGGTGCGGGTCCTGGAGCGGCTCGGCGCGACCGTCGAGTTCCCTCGGGAGCAGACCTGTTGCGGGCAGATGTTCGTCAACACCGGGTATGCCGGCGCAGGCGCTGCCGTTGGTGCGCAAGTTCGTCGACGTCTTCGAGGGCTACGAAGCCGTCGTCGTGCCGTCCGGGTCCTGCGTGGGCTCGATCCGCGACCAGCACCACTACGTCGCCCAGCGGGTCGGCGACACGCAGCTGGCCGAGCGAGTGGAGGCACTGGTGCCGCGGGTCTACGACCTGTCCGAGTACATCGTCGACGTGCTCGGCGTGACCGACGTCGGGGCGTACTTCCCGCACCGGGTGACCTTCCACGCGACCTGCCACTCGCTGCGGATGGCTCATGTCGGCGACCGGCCGCAGCGCCTGCTCGCCGAGGTCAAGGGCATCACCGTGGTCGACCTGCCCGGGCACGGCGAGTGCTGCGGCTTCGGCGGCACCTTCTCGGTGAAGAACCCCGACGTCTCGATCGCCATGGGCGCGGACAAGGTGCGCCACGTGCGCGAGACCGGCGCGGAGGTGCTGGTCGCCGGCGACAACTCCTGCCTGGCCCACATCGGCGGCCTGCTGACCCGTCAACGAGCCGGGGTGCGGACCATGCACCTGGCCGAAGTCCTCGCCTCGACGCAGGAGGAGCCCGCATGACGCTCACCCAGCCCACTCCCGGTCCGCTGCAGGAGACCAGCCCCACCTTCGTCGGGATGCCCAAGTTCCCGTATGCCGCGCGAACGGCCCTGGCCAACACGCAGCAACGACGCAACCTCGCGCATGCGACCCACATCATCAGGGACAAGCGCGCCCGCGTCGTCGCGGAGGTGGACGAGTGGGAGGCGCTGCGCCGGGCCGGTGCGCGAGGCCAAGGACGAGATGCTCACCCATCTCGCGGCATACCTCGAGCAGCTGGAGGGCAACCTCACCCGCAACGGGGCGGTCGTGCACTGGGCCCGGGACGCGCACGAAGCCAACGAGATCGTCGTGGGGCTCGTCAAGGCCAAGGGCGCCGGCGAGGTCGTCAAGGTCAAGTCGATGGCCACCCAGGAGATCGAGCTCAACGAGGCGCTGGAGGCCGAAGGCATCCACGCGTGGGAGACCGACCTGGCCGAGCTCATCGTCCAGCTCGGGCACGACCGGCCGAGCCACATCCTCGTGCCGGCGATCCACCGCAACCGCTCGGAGATCCGCGAGATCTTCCTGCGCGAGATGGGGCTGGTCGGCCGGCCGGCGCCCGAGGACCTCAGCGACGAGCCGCGCCGGCTGGCCGAGGCGGCGCGGCTGCACCTGCGGGAGAAGTTCCTGCGGGCCAAGGTGGCGATCTCGGGAGCCAACTTCGCGATCGCCGACACCGGGACGCTCGTCGTCGTCGAGTCCGAGGGCAACGGGCGGATGTGCCTGACGCTGCCCGAGACGCTCATCTCGGTGGTCGGGATCGAGAAGGTGCTGCCGACCTGGCAGGACCTCGGGACGTTCCTGCAGCTGCTGCCGCGCAGCAGCACCGGCGAGCGGATGAACCCGTACACGTCGATGTGGACCGGCGTCCACGACGGCGACGGGCCGCAGGAGGTCCACGTCGTCCTGGTCGACAACGGCCGCAGCCACGTCCTCGCCGACCCGCTCGGCCGCCAGGCGCTGCGCTGCATCCGGTGCTCGGCCTGCCTCAACGTCTGCCCGGTCTACGAGCGCACCGGCGGGCACGCCTACGGCTCGGTCTACCCCGGGCCGATCGGGGCGGTGCTCAACCCGCAGCTGCGCGGCACGGCCAGCGCGGTCGACAAGTCGCTGCCGTACGCGTCCAGCCTGTGCGGGGCGTGCTTCGAGGCCTGCCCGGTGCGCATCGACATCCCGAGCCTGCTCGTGCACCTGCGCGCCCAGGTCATCGACGAGGGCGGCGGAGGGTCGGCGCAGGACGCGGCCATGAAAGCCGCGGCCTGGGTGTTCGGCGACTACCGCCGCCTCGAGAAGGCCCACCAGGCCGCGATGCTCGGGGCCAAGGCCCTCGGCGGACGCCCGATCCCCGCGGTTCGGGGGCCCCTCGGGGCGTGGACCAACGCCCGCGACCTGCCCACCCCGCCGACCGAGACCTTCCGGCAGTGGTGGGCTCGCACCCGAGGAGACCGCCGGTGAGCGCGCGAGACGAGATCCTCGCCAGGGTCCGTGGGGCGGTCAGCGACATCACGGCACCGATCGGCGCACGCGGCCCGGTCCCGGTGATCGAGGCGGAGTCGCCCGGGCGAGAGCAGACCGTGGAGCTGTTCGTCGACCGGGTCGTGGACTACCAGGCGACGGTCGTCCGCACCGCGCCGGACCACGTCGGAGCGGCGGTCGCCGGCGCGTTGGCCAACGCGGGGGCCACCTCGGTCGTCGTGCCGGACGAGCTGGACCCGTCGTGGACCGCGCAGCTCGGCGACGGCATACGCGCCGTGCCCGACGAGCAGCTCGCGTCCGCCGAGCTGGACGGCATCGACGCCGTGGTGACTGCGTGCGCGGTCGGGATCGCGACGACCGGCACGATCGTGCTCGACCACGGTGGCGACCAAGGTCGGCGGGCGCTCAGCCTCGTGCCCGACCTGCACGTGTGCGTCGTGCGCGTCGACCAGGTCGTGCACGACGTGCCCGAGGCGGTCGCCCGGCTGCACCCCGGTGACGGTATGCCGCGTCCGCTCACCTGGATCTCGGGACCGAGCGCCACCAGCGACATCGAGCTGGACCGCGTCGAGGGCGTGCACGGGCCGCGCCGCCTGCACGTCATCCTGGTCGACGGCTGACGCAGTCTCGCGCGGCTTGCCCCGCGATCGCCCTGCCCGCGCGATCGCCCTGCCCGCTCCATCGAGAGGTCCGACGATGCTGTTATCCGCAGCGGATAACAGCATCGAGTGACCACTCGATAAGCCACCGGACTCTGCTGGTCGACGCGGGCTCGTCTGGTGTCAGTCTGAGCAAGCCACGGCAACCGCCAAGGCGGCACAGAGCTGGCGCATACGCATGTCGCCCAAGCGGCCGAGCCGGTCTACGAGGACAGCGAGCGACACACTCTCGACCGAGTCCAGATTCACCGCCGAGCGTCGTGGGATCGGGTCTGCACCCGGCTCGAGGACAACCTCACTCGCCAGGCCACGGATCGTCGTCGTGCAAGGCGCCACCAGCGCCCGTCGAAGCCGAGGTATCCCCGCGTCGCGGGACAGGACGACCACTGGGCGTCCGCCGGTCTCGGCGAGCTCACACCACCAGATCTCCCCGCGCGACGGCAGCGCGCTCACGTGGCAGCTGCAGCGTGCCGGAACGACGCCAGGTCTCCCCACTCATCAGGTTCATCGATCGGATGCTCGTCGTACCCGCTGTAGCCGGCATCAATGTGAGCCGATCGGTGCCGACTGAGCAACGCTTCGAGGGCCTCGTCGATCAGCGCCGCATCGGTGATCCCGGAGCGCAGTCCCCGCGCACTCTCGAGAAGCTGCTCGTCCACGGTGGTGCTCAGGCGTGTTCGACTCATGCCACAACTATGCCACACGAACGGTCGCCAACCCGGTCAGTGAGCCCGCGTCGCTCCAGGCGATCATCAGCGCCGCAGTGGTGGCCAGGACGCGACAGGATGGTGGGCATGCAGCCAAGCGCCGCAACAGCGGGAGGGTCGACGGGGTCTCGTGGTGAGGCAACGGCATACTGGACCGTCGAGCCGGGGCGAGGTGAGCTGCGCCGCGAGGTGCTGAGCGCGCCCCGCGGACGGGGAGGCGCTGGTCCGCGCGGTGCGTTCCGGGGTGAGTCGTGGCACCGAGTCGCTGGTCCACCGCGGGCTCGTGCCGGAGGCGGTGCGCGACCTGATGCGAGCGCCGTTCCAGGTCGGCGACTTTCCCGGACCGGTCAAGTACGGCTACCTGTCGGTCGGTGTCGTCGAGGACGGGCCGCTGGCGCTGCGCGGGCGGCGGGTCTTCTGCCTGCACCCCCACCAGGACCGGTACGTCGTGCCGGCAGCGGCGCTCAGCCTGGTCCCGGACGACGTGCCGAGCGACCGGGCCGTGCTCGCCGGCCCGGTCGAAACCGCGGTGAACGCGCTGTGGGACGCGGCGCCGCGGTTCGGCGACCGGGTCGCCGTCGTGGGAGCCGGGATGATCGGGGCCAGCCTCGCGGCCCTGTTGCGCCGCTTCCCCCTGGACCGGCTGCAGCTCGTCGACCCGGATCCACAGCGGACGGCCCTCGCCGCGGCACTCGGGGTCGAGCTCGTCACCCCAGGGGCAGCGTCGGACGGATGCGACGTCGTATTCCACTGCTCGGCAAGCGAATCCGGCCTGGCGCGCTCGCTCGAGCCCTGCTCGGGGAGGAGGGCGAGGTCGTCGAGCTGTCGTGGTACGGCCAGGACGAGCCACGCGTGCCCCTCGGGGCAGCGTTCCACGCGCGGCGCCTGAGCATCCGGGCCAGCCAGGTCGGGGTGGTCAGCGCCTCCCGCCGCGCGCGACGCACACTGTCGGAGCGGCGTGCCACTGCCCTGGCCGCCCTACGCGACCCAGCGTTCGACGCGCTGCTGACCGGTCCGGTCCCCTTCGCCGACCTACCCTCGGCCATGGACGCCGTCGCCAGCGGCGCGATACCCGCGATCTGTCACGTCGTGACCTACCCCGACGGGTGACCCGACCGCAGCCAAGGAGCCCCATGTTCAGCCTCACCGTCCGCGACCACGTGATGGTCGCGCACAGCCTGCCCGACCCGTTCTTCGGGCCGGCCCAGCGGCTGCACGGCGCGACGCTCGTCGTCGAGGTCACCTGGCGGCGCGCACAGCTCAGCCGGTATGCCGTCGTCATCGACATCGGGGAGGCGACGTCGCTGCTGCGGTCGGTCCTCGACGAGATCGACTACCGCAACCTCGACGAGTCGCCGGCCTTCGCGGGCCGGCTGTCGACGACTGAGGCGATCGCCGAGCACGTCGCTACCCGCCTGTGCGAGGGCTTCGACACCAGCGACTTCGCGGGTCTGGAGGTCACCGTGCGAGAGCATCCGGACGCGTGGGGCTCCTTCACCCTGACGCTTCCCCAGGGGTGATGTTCGCGCTGGTCGCCCCCGCCCACGACGGCGTGCCGACGGGGGGTCACGTCTACAACGAGCACCTGCTGCGCGAATGGCAGGCGACCGACGTCCCGGTCGTGCTCGAACGTGTCGAGGGCCGGTGGCCGTACCCATCAGCCACGCAACGGGCTCGCCTGCAGGCCACGCTGACCCGCCATCCCGTGGTGCTCGTCGACGGGCTCGTCGGGGCGGCCTGCCCGGACGAGGTGGCCGCCGCCGAGTCAGCGGGAACCCGCGTGGTGATCCTCGTGCACCTGCCGTTGCCGGCGGAGCCGGGGCTGACGGCCTCCGAACAGGCCCGGCTGGCCGAGCTGCGAGGAGCGTGCCTTGCGCGCTGCCAGCGGGGTCGTCGCGACGAGCAGCTGGGCGGTTCGCGACCTGCATCGTCGGTACGGCCTGGGGCAGGTGACTGTGGCGTCGCCCGGCGCGGATCGGGCACCGGTCGCGGTCGGCAGCAGTCCGCCGCATCTGCTCGTGCTCGCCGCCTTCACGCCGGGCAAGAACCAGGCCACCCTCCTTCGCGCGCTGGAGCGGCTGGAGGACCTGAAGTGGACGGCCGCATTCGTCGGGGCGCCCCGCGTCTGGCGCCGCGGCGCAGGAGTGGGAACGCCAGGCGGCGACCTCGCCGGTCCGCGGCCGGGTCGAGATCCCGGGCCCGCTCGTGGGCCCCGCGCTGGAGCGGGAGTGGTCTCGCACGGACCTGCTCGTGCTGGCTTCGCGGGTAGAGACGTTCGGGCTCGTCGTCACCGAGGCGTTCGCGCACGGCATACCGGCACTGGTAGGAGCCGGAACCGGAGCCGTGGAGGCCCTGGTCGGCGACGCGCTGACCCCACCACCGGGAGCCGCGGCCGACCCGTCCGATCCCGACGCCCTCGCCGCCGCCGTGCGGGCCTTTCTTGCCGACCCGCAGCTGCGCGGGCACTGGCGCCAGCACGCCCTGGCTCGGCGGGAGCACCTGCGACCCTGGTCGGAAACCGCCCGTGAGGTTCTCGCTGCGCTGCCCGTCGATACCCGGCCCAGGGCGTGAGCAGCCCCTACTCGGCTGAGAGAACCAGCTCGGTACAGACGTCCTCGCCCAGCACGAACCGGCGCGACGCGCCCCGCAGCGCACCGACGAGGGCATCGGTGCCGCCGAACCGGACCCCAGGCACGCCGTCGCCGATGAGCAGTGGCGCGATCGTCAGGTAGAGCCGGTCGAGCCGGCCGGCGGCGAGGAACGCCGACACGGTGCGACCACCACCCTCGACGAGCACCCGCCCCAGCCCCCGGTCGTGCAGGGCTCGCAGCACCGACCCGGGGTCGTTCGGCCCGGAGCGCTCGAGCCGCACGACCTCGACGTGCTTGGCCAGCCGTCCCGGGACGCGGGACTCGGGGCCGACGAACCACAGGGTCGGGGGCCCGCCGTCGCTGAGCATCGCCGACGACGTGGGCGTGCGTGCGCTGGGATCCAGCAGCACCCGAACGGGGTTGGTGCCCGGCACGGCTCGCACCGTCAGCTGGGGGTTGTCCGTGCGCACCGTCTCGGCGCCCACCACGACCGCGTCCACGAGGGCACGCAGCCGGTGCAGGTGCTCCCGGTCCCGGTCGCCGGTGACGAACCGAGCGTCCCCGGTGCGCGAGGCGATGAACCCGTCGAGGCTCTGGCCGAGCTGGGCGATGGTCAGCGGAGTGCCCGCAGCGACCAAGGGCCCGTAGCGTTCGACGAGCTCGGCACCGTCGCGTCCGCCCGTGACAAGCGGTACCCGACCATCGCGCAGGGCAGCCCACGGCTCGTCCTCCGACGGCCGGTCGTGACCCAGGCGCTCGCGCTTGGCCGCGAGGTACCGGGCGTTCTCCGGGCGCGTGGGGACAATGAGCGGCTCCCGGACGAGGACGTCGATGCCCAAGGCCGACAGGGCGCTCTCCTTCGCCGGGTTGGAGGACAGCAGCCGGATCGAGGTCGCTCCGAGGTCGTGCAGGATAGCGGCGGACTGCTCGTAGGTCCGCAGGTCGACGGGGTGGTCGAGGGCGAGGTTGGCCTCCAGGGTGTCAGCGCCGTGGTCCTGCAGCCGGTAGGCCCGCAGCTTCTCCACGAGGCCGATGCCACGGCCCTCGTGCCCGCGCACGTAGATGACCGCTCCTTGGCCGTATGCCGCGACGGCGGCCAGCGCCGCGTCCAGCTGCTCGCCGCAGTCGCACCGGTAGGAACCGAAGGCGTCCCCGGTGAGGCACTCGCAGTGCACCCGCACCAGCGGCACGGTGCCGTCAGATGCGCCTTGGTGCATCCCGCGCAGCAGAGCGACGTGCTCCTGGCCGTCACTGCCGCGGTAGCCGATAATCCGGAAGCGCCCGTGGACTGTCGGCAGCACCGTCTCGACGACCCGTTCGATGGTGTGCGCATGCGCTTCAGCGCGGGAGCGCACGTCGCGCATGGTCTTGTCCGCCCTGGCAGGCGACGCGGAGTCCGTGGTCATCAATGCTCGAAGAGACAGCTGCCGCCGCAGCCTGGCTCCCCATCCCCTTCCTGGCAGCTCGCTGGCCTGCGCACGCGTGCAAAGGCAACATCTCGCAACATTACCTGACGCGTTGCCGGCTCCTTGGGTCCCCCGTGACTGGTCTGGGTGCCCTCAGAGAAACGCGCTCAGGTCACCAACTACCCCGTCAGCCCCGACCGCAATCAGTGCCGCGGCGCGCTCCTGGCCGACCGCTACCCCGACGCACGGCATACCCGCCGCGTGTGCGGCAGCGACGTCGGTCGCGCTGTCTCCGACCAGCAAAGCCTCGCTGGGCACGCAGCCGTGGACGTGCAATGCCGCTTCCAACATCCAGGGCGAGGGCTTGAGCCGGTCGGCATGCCCAGGGTCTCGCCCGTGGACGGTGCAGCCGCTGAGGTCGATGCCGTGACGCTGTGCGAAGCGGCCGACGACACGAGCGTCGTTGTTCGTCACGATCGCGACCGGGCGGTGCTGCCTCCGGCGCAGGTCGAGCAGCTCGATGGCGCCTGCGGCCGGCGTGGCAGTGTCGGCAGCCTGCAGCTCGGCAGCCGAGCAGAGCTCTTCGACGTCCGGCAGGAGCGCGGGGAGTGCCTGCGCGGCATACCGGAGCACCTGGACGTGGTCGATGGCCGCGGTGACCGTCGGCGGCAGGACCGCCCCGTGGTTGCGCAGAAGGCGCTTTACGGCGTCCGCCAGCTCGATGTGGCGCGGGTCGGGCAGCAGCCTGGTGACCGGTCCGTCGAAGTCGAGAATGAGCAGGCGGCGCGTCCGGAAGAGCTCCTCCACACTGAGGCGATCGGCTCGTGACATGTGCGCCCTTCGTCGTCGCCCAGCGGTGAGAGGTTACATGCGGCAGATTGCGGAAGAACGTGCACACTGGGACGTCGAGGATCTTCCCCAGAACCTCAGCCCGGCCGGGTGGCCACCCATAGCTCCTCGGCCGGCCAGCGGGCTGCCCATTCGGCCGAGACGATCTCGTAGAAGGGGTGGTTGAGTGCGTCCGCTGGCGCATAGATCTCGTGGAGGGCCTCGACAACGAAGCCGGACCCACGCAGGATCCGCACCCAGTCCCCGTGAGAGGGGTGGAACTCCACGCCTCCGCCCGGCCAGCGCACCTGATAGGCCTCGCGCTGGCCACGCAGGAGCCGTTCCTCGGCGACCCCCTCGTCGGCCGGAACGCAAAGCGCCGAGAGCAGGCTGTTGGTCAGGAATACCAACCGTCCTCCGGGCCGCAGCAGTCTGGCCGCCTCCGGCACCCAGCGCTGCGGATCACACCATGCCGCGGCTCCGTGCTCGCTGACCACCAGGTCGAAATGCCCATCCGACAGCGGCACCTGCTCGGCGTCCGCCTGCACAAGCGGGAAGACTGGACCGAGTCTGCGCTGCAGGTCCCGGGCGGTCGCGAGCTGGTGGCCGGAGAGATCGATGGCCACCGTCCTGGCCCCGGCCCTGACGAGCCACGCCGAGAGGTAGCTGGTTCCACTTGCCAGCTCGACCACATTGAGGCCACGGACCTCCCCGAGCACGTGCAGGACGCGGTCTGGAACGGCGAACAGCCCCCATACGACCTCCGACCTGCGCCACATCGACTCGGCTGCCGCGTGTGTGAAGCGCTCATTGACCACCCCCCACAGCGCGCGGTTCAGCGCGATCTCGGCGGCTCTGTCGTCGGTCACTCGGCGAGCCTAGGGCCGCGCCTGGTGTCCCGCTGGAGCCTTGGTCCAATAAGCCCATGGCGCGGTTGGAGGGATGAGGCGGGCGGGGTCGTGGCCGCGCTTGGCCTTGTCGGCATGCTGTTGGATCTGCTCGTCGGTGAGGGTGCTGTCGCGGGCTCCGCTGCGCCCGAACAGCGCGGGCCCCTGCAGGCGGCCAGGTTGGATTGGGCTGACAACGCAGTTCTTGCGGGCCCGCGTGGGACCGAGTCAGGTCAATGGGAGCCTTAATCACACGGATCACAGGGCAAACCCTCCCATCCAGGTCGGTCACTGTTGGGGCAGCACGGCGACCGTTGGTGGGCAACCCCTCCGTTCGTCTCGGACAAGAGCGCGACCAGCCGACGACCATTGGTCACCGACACGCCGTGCTTCGGCAGCGAAAGCACGACCAATGGTCGTCGGTATGGCGTCGCGTGGGGGAATCTGCGAGAACGATCAGCGAGCCGGTGGCCGGCCCGACGCATGCAGCACCGCCGGATCCCGACCCGCGGTCGGCCAGGGCCCCGGCATACCGATGACCGCGATGGCGCAGGTGGGCAGCGCAGGCGACTCGCGCGTGAGAACCGAAGCCAGGTCCTCGAGCCCGGGGTTGTGGCCGACCAAGACGACGGTCTTGACGGCGTCAGGAAGCTCGCGAACGACCCCGAGCAGCTGTTGGTCCGACGCGGCGTACACGCGGTCGTCGATGCGCACCGGAGGCAGGACATCGAGCTCGGCCGCGACGAGATCCCAGGTGCGGCGAGCGCGAGCGGCGGGCGAGACGACCGCGAGGTCGATGCCATCGACGTGCGCGGCCAGCCACCTGCCGATGGCCGGCGCCTGACGTCGGCCGCGTTGGCCAACGGCCGGTCGATGTCCGCCTCGTCACCGGACCAGTCCGACTTGGCATGCCGCAGCAGGATCAGCGTGTGCTCAGGCATGGGATTCCAGTGGTGTTGAGCGGCAGCCCCCCGCGGGGTATCGGCGAACCGAGCATCTCCACAGTGTGGCGCTCATCTGGTCACTCCTGGTGCCCGAGCTGCTCGGGTCAGCGAGTCTGGCGAGGGCTTGCCCTTGCGCAGGGGCAGGTACTTGCCATCGCATCGGCCGTGGCCGTGGCCGTGGCCGTGGCGTTGGCGGGGCGTTGGCGCGGCGCCGGGGGCGAACACGTGCTGAACTTCTCGCATGGAGTACTTCCGCTTCATCGACTGCCTCGACTCCGACTTCACCCGCCTACGGGAGGTCGTGCTGATCGACCCCGCAGCGTCGGTGCCGACCTGTCCTGGCTGGAGCATCGCGGACCTGACTCATCACGTCGGCGAGGTGTACTGGCACAAGACCCTCGCGATGCGCGAAGGTGCCGAGCCCGAGCCGTGGCCACCGGCCGAGCTGGCAGCGCAGGAGCCGCTCGCGCTGCTCGACCGGGGGTATGCCGCGCTGCGTGCGGAGTTCGCCTCCCGTAAGCCGGAGGATCCGGCTGGCTCCTGGTACCGACCCAACCAGACGGTCGGGTTCTGGATTCGGCGGATGGCGCAGGAGACCGTCATCCACCGTATCGACGCCGAGCTCGGCACCGGGCAGGCTGTCGCGCCGGTCCCTGCCGACCTCGCCGTGAACGGGATCGACGAGCTGCTCACCATCTTCGTGGCATACGGCGTCAGCGAGTGGCCCGTCTACTTCGCTGAGGTCCTGGCCGGTTCGCCGGGCCGCAGCTACGACATTCGCACCGATGGTGGAGCGTGGCGAGTGCGGACCGGGCCAGCCCTGTTCACCGTCGAGGACGCTTCCGACGGGGACTCGGCGGACGTGACCGTCAGTGGCCCCCCGCCGGCGCTACTGCGCTGGCTGTGGAACCGGGAGGATGGGGAACAGGGGAGTGACGTGGTCGTCTCGGGCACCCCGGAGGCGGTCCAGGAGCTGCGGCGCTGCATCGTCACAGCAACGCAGTGAGCGCACGAACCCGAGGGTCCTTCATCGAGAGGGCAGACGCTGCTGTTATCCGGGCCTCATAACGGCATCTACTGACCCTTCGACGAGTTGACCCCCCGCCCGTCCGACGGCGTCGAGGGGCGCGGAGCACTCCTGGCTTAGCCTAAGTGGGTGCGTCAGACGATCCGTCAGCCCCGTTCGCTGGGGCTGCTCGCGATCGCCTTGGTCCTGTCCGCACTGTGCGTCGCGGCGGGGCTGTGGCAGATGCGCGTGGCGCGCGACGACGCGCGGCAGGAGGCCCTCGCGTCGGCAGAGGCCCGGCCGGTCGTGCCGCTGACCAGCATCGTCGCGCCGCACGCGGCCTTCCCGGCGGACGGGTCCAACCAGCGGGTCCAGGCGAACGGCACCTACGACCCCGAGCACCAGGTCCTGGTCGTGGACCGCAGGCTCGACGGCGCCGCCGGCTACTGGGTGGTGACGCCGTTCACGGTGACCGCTACGGGCGCCCGGCTGCCCGTCGTCCGCGGGTTCGTCCGCTCGCCGGCCGACGCCAAGGCGCCGCTGACCACCGGCGAGCTGACCCTGGTGGGCAGCTTGGCGCCGAGCGAGTCGCCGCGCGAGCCGGTGCGTCCGCTCGGGGCGGGTCAGCTCGCGTCCGTCGACATCGCCCGGCTGGTCAACATGTGGGACGGCGAGATCTACAACGCGTTCGTCTTCGCCGGGTCCGAGACGCCGGACGCCACGGGCGCAGGCCCAGCCGGCGCGAGCGCCGCCGGCACGATCGAGCGGGTCCCGCCGCCCGACCTGCCGTCCGGGTACACGCTGCGCAACCTCGCCTACGCCTTGCAGTGGTGGGTGTTCGCGATCTTCGCGTTGTGGATGTGGTGGAAGATGGTGCGTGACGAGCACCGCCGGTCGGTTTCCGCAGGGTTCGGCGCGGCGGCAGGGCAGCCACCAGCGACCGCAGCCGAGCAGGGTTCGTCACCGCGACCCGAGGCAGGAGCACCGTTGTGAGCACGTACCCGACCAACCTGGCCGACCCGGTGCAGGTCCGCAGCGCGCTGCGCCTCTACCGCGTCATGGCCATCGTGGCCGGGATTGCGTTGTTCATCCTCATCGCCGAGATGATCATGAAGTACGGGCTGCACCAGAAGAACTTCTTCACCGACAACTGGAGCTACATCCACGGGTTCATCTACATGGCGTATGCCGCGTCGATCGCCAACCTCGGGCTCAAGATGGCCTGGGGACTCAAGCGGATCGTCCTGCACCTGCTCACCGGCTTCGTGCCGTTGCTGCCGTTCTTCGCCGAGCACCGGGTCACGATCGAGACCGAAGCCATCCTCGCCCGGGCCTAGCGCCGCGGCGCGAGGCGGTGGCGGCGGCGCGGGCCGGCGAGCGCGTGGCGGCTGGCCGGCATACCCAGGCAGATATCCTCGCTAGGTGCCCGCACCCCTGCACTCGCGGCCGGTCCTCGTCGTCGACTTCGGCGCCCAGTACGCCCAGCTCATCGCCCGGCGAGTGCGCGAGGCGCGGGTGTACAGCGAGGTCGTGCCGCACACCCTCCCGGTCGAGGCGATGCTCGCCAAGGCAGCCGCGCGCGATCATCCTCTCCGGGGGGCCGTCCAGCGTGTATGCCGAGGGCGCGCCCGGACTGGACCCGGCCCTGCTGGAGGCTGGGGTGCCGGTGTTCGGCATGTGCTACGGCTTCCAGGCGATGGTCCAGGCACTCGGCGGCACGGTCGCGCACACCGGCCGAGGCGAGTACGGCCACACGCCGGTGCGACTGCGCGACACGGCATCGACCCTCTTCGCCGGCCAGCCCGCCGAGCAGTCGGTGTGGATGTCGCACGGCGACTCGGTGACCGTGGCGCCTGAGGGGATGACGGTCACTGCCTCCACGGAGGGTGCTCCGGTCGCGGCGTTCGAGGACGACGCGCGGCGCCTGTACGGGGTGCAGTGGCACCCGGAGGTGCGCCACTCGGCATACGGCCAGCGGGTGCTCGAGCGGTTCCTGTGGACCGGCGCGGGGATCGAGCCGACCTGGACGCCGGCCAACGTGCGTCGACGATCTGGTCCAGACGGTGCGGGAGGCGGTCGGGCCTGGCTCGGCGCTGTGTGCGCTGTCCGGTGGCGTCGACTCGTCCGTCGCGGCAGCGCTCGTTCAGCGGGCGGTCGGGGACCGGCTGACCTGCGTGTTCGTGGACCACGGGCTGCTGCGTGCAGGCGAGGCCGAGCAGGTCGAGAAGGACTTCGTGGCCGCCACCGGAGTGCGCCTCGTGGTTGTGGACGCTCGCGCCCAGTTCCTCGACGCGCTGGCCGGCGTCAGTGAACCGGAGGAGAAGCGCAAGATCATCGGGGCCCAGTTCATCCGGGTCTTCGAGCAGGCGGCGCGCGATGTGGTGGGCTCGGCGGACGCCGAGGGTCACCCCATCGAGTTCCTCGTTCAGGGCACGCTGTACCCGGATGTCGTCGAGTCCGGCGGCGGGGAGGGCGCGGCGAACATCAAGTCGCACCACAACGTCGGTGGCTTGCCCGAGGACCTGCACTTCACGCTCATCGAGCCGCTGCGGCTGCTGTTCAAGGACGAGGTGCGCGCTGTCGGGCTAGAGCTCGGTGTGCCGGAGGCGATCGTGTGGCGCCAGCCGTTCCCTGGTCCGGGCCTGGGCATCCGGATCGTCGGCGAGGTCACCGCCGAGCGCCTTGACGTGCTGCGCCGCGCGGACGCCATCGCTCGCGCCGAGCTGACCGCGGCCGGGCTCGACCGCGAGATCTGGCAGTGCCCTGTCGTCCTGCTCGCCGAGGTGCGCTCGGTGGGCGTGCAGGGCGACGGGCGTACCTACGGCCATCCGGTCGTGCTGCGCCCGGTGTCCTCCGAGGACGCCATGACCGCGGACTGGACCCGCGTGCCGTACGACGTGCTGGCCCGCATCTCGACCCGGATCACCAACGAGGTGCCCGAGGTCAACCGGGTCGTCCTGGACGTGACGAGCAAGCCGCCTGGCACGATCGAGTGGGAGTAGCCGCGGTCGGCACCACCGAGTGGGAGTAGCCGCACCAGGCACGATCGAGTGGGAGTAGCCGCAGGCGGCCCACGCGCCAGCACGCCACTTCAGTCACACCAGTCACCCGCCATCCACCGTTTTCCGGATC
>CAVYKM010000013.1:0-13725 GCA_963769085.1 uncultured Actinomycetota bacterium
AGCTGCGAGTCCACCCCTCGAGTGGTTGTTCTCCGGTACCGGTCCGGCGTTCTCGACTCTGATCGAGCGGGATCTGGCCAAGGATCGGCTTACCTGGCCTGAGCTGCCGGCCGGTGCCTCGGACCCTCGGGCAGTGGGTGATCCTGGGCTAGTGCCCCGGACCGGTGAGCATTTTGCGGCGCTCGGACTCGTGGGCTCCACCCTTCGTGGCGAGGGTGGCGCAGGCCTGCCCGATGTCGCGGGCGAGCGTGTCGACGTGCTCGCGGCTCAGCGTCTCCTTGCACAACGCCCGCATGATGGTGACGTCCTGGGCGTTTGGCGGCAGCGTGTATGCCGGCACCATCCAGCCGCGCTCGGCGGACAGCTGCCACGCGATGTCGAACTCGTCGTACGCCTCGGCTGCTGCGAGGCGGAAGGCGACGAGCGGCAGCTGCTCCTGGTCGGGGTCGATCAGCTCGAACCGGCCCATGGCCTGCAGGTGCTCGGCGAGCACTCTCGAGTTCTGCTGCATGTTGGTCATGACGTAGGTGTATCCGGCGCGGCCGTAGCGAACGAGGTTGTAGTACTGGGCGAGCACCATGGACGATCCGGTGGAGAAGTTCAGCGTGAAGGTGGCGTCGGTCTTGCCGAGGTAGTTCTCCTCGAAGACCAGGTCGGAGGCCAGGTCGGACGTCTCGCGGAAGATCAGCCAGCCGATGCCGGGGTAGACCAGGCCGAACTTGTGCCCAGAGACGTTGATGGATCGCACTTGCTCCAGGCGGAAGTCCCACGCCGAGTCCGGGTAGAGGAATGGCCAGACGAACCCGCCGCTCGCGCCGTCGACGTGCAGGGGGACGTCAAGGCCGCGCTCGCTCTTGAGCGCCACCAGCAGGGCGTTGATGCCGACGATGTCGTCCTTGTGCCCGGTGAAGGTCGTGCCGAGCACGGCAGCCACGCCGATCGTGTTCTCGTCGATATGCGGTCTGACGTCCTCGGGGCCGATCGTGTACCTGCCCGGCTGCAGTGGGACGATTCGCGGCTGCACGTCGAAGTAGCGGCAGAACTTCTCCCACACGACGTGCACGTCGCCGCCGAACACCAAGTTGGGGCTGGTCGTGGACCGCCCGGCAGCCTCTCGGCGCTTGCGCCAGTTCCACTTCAGCGACAACGCGCCGAGCATGATCGCCTCGGACGAGCCCTGCGTGCGGGCCCCGGTCGTCTCGCCTGGCGCGTGGAAGAGGTCGGCCAGCATGCGGATGCAGCGCTGCTCGATCTCGGCCGTGCGCGGGTACTCGGCGTGGTCGATGAAGTTGCGGTGCAGGTTGGCGGCAATGATCCGCTGCGCCTGCGGCTCCATCCACGTCGTGACGAAGGTGGCGAGGTTGCGCGCCGGATCGCCTTCCAGGGCCAGGTCCTCGGCGACCAGGCGCATGGCGTCCACCGAGGTCATCCCCGTCTCCGGGAACTCACGTGTGGGCACCTCCTGGGTGACGAAGCGGTTGCCGAACAACGCCGCGTCGGCGCTCGGGTCGCGAGAGACTGTCATTCGGTTCTCCTTCGGTCGATACCGGGCGGGACCATAGTTGCTGTTGCTAGTGCGCAGTGGCAACCGCCGTTGTCCAGGCTGGGAACATCAGAGCGGCCCCCACGAGGAAGCACGCCGCACCCAGCAGCGTGCCGCCGGTGGCGACTGGGCTGTCGATCAGCCCACCCGTGCTGGGCAGCACGAAACTTGCGATCGCCGAGGCCATGAACAGGACGGAGCCGACCATGTTCAGCCAGGCGATGCCCCACGGCAGCGACCGGGGGTTGACGCTGAGGAAACGGGCGCTGACGGCGAGGATGCCGTACCCGCTTGCCACGAGGAACAACGTCGAGCCGAAGAAGTCCGGCCGCCAGACGTGCCGGTCCTGCTCCTGCGCAGTCACGTTGTGGGCCAAGGCGGCAGCCGTTCTGACGTTGAAGAACAGCGTGCCGGGGAACTGGGTCACGGCAGCGAGCCAGTTCCGGTCGTCCGCAGTCGGGCCCAGAACCGAACCGGCGCGGGCACGTACTGCTGAACCTGGTCGACGCCGGTCATCGCGGGGCTCTGGGCGGCACGAACTGGGCACATGACGCCGACGTGAAGAAGATCGAGCCGACGACGTAGGTGATGCCGTCACCGGTCGCCCCGACCGCGTTGACATAAGCCGGCACCGACCCGAGCACGAAGCACGAAGCACGCCGAGCCAATGATGAACAGCCACGCGATCGTTGCGTTCAGGCCGGCCGGCCGAGCGTGCATGCTCATCCCTTCCTCAGGCCGTCCGCCCAAGTATCCAGCCAGCCTGCGGCGGGCGGCCTCATCCGGAGGGGTTGAGACCTCGGCTAGCGTCGTGGGGTGCATCCCCGGGCTGTGGCCCGTTTCGAGTCCGCTCGGGTGGCCCGGCTGGCCACCGTCACCGCGGCGGGCGGCCTCATGTTATCCCTGTCGTCTTCGTCGTGGTCGAGGACGTGCGGTGGATGGCGGTGGACGTCAAACCCAAGTCGACGCGGCGGTTGGCGAGGCTGGCCAACATCAGGGCTAACCCGGCTGTCAGTGTCCCGGTTGGATCACTACGACAAGAACTGGTCGGCCCTGTGGTGGGTTCGCGCCGAGGGGACCGCCCAGGTGTTGGAAGCCATAGGGGCGAGACCTCGCTGGCCGTCACCACGCTTGCTGGCAAGTACCTCCACTACACCACGGATCCTCCGCTGGGCCGTTCATCCGTGTCCGGCTGCAGCGATGGAGTTCATGGTCTGCCCGATGAGCTGGTCCCGGCCGCGGTCCGGCAGCCCCTGCAACACCTGTCGGCATACGGCTCAGGGGTCGTGCGAAACGCACGCGGGTGAGGCGCTGGCGGGGTCAATGTCGAGTCGGGCACCGTGTCCGTGTCCGGTGAGAAATATCTTGGATGCTTGAGGCGCGATGGGGTCTCGGGCGGTGTCCGCCCCAGACGGCGTCATCAGGCGGCCCCGGCCGCCGTCCTTCCTTCATCGCCTCACCACGTGTCCGCACCGCCTCAAGGGCCGGTCGATAACGCCGCCCCCGGGGCGCGCAGCTACAGGCTCAACCACCACGGGCGCGGCGACTCCTTCTGCGCCCGGACAGCACCCGTGTCCGCCGCGTGTCTGGGTTCGTCTCGCGCATCATCCGATCGCAGGTAAAAGCGATACGCACGGCCCGTCTGTAAATCCGTCGCGAAAGCTACCTAGGTTCGAATCCTAGACCTGCCCCAACCATGGGAAATGGTCGCTTAGGGCTATTCATCTGACCGGACTGCCCTGGCGCTCGTGCACGAACGGAGCGGCGAGGACCTCCACGGCGTCAACCGGCGTACGTCGGAATACGCCACGGGCGCCGGCGGTCCGGTGGCCGACGAGGACGGCTTGGCCGGGCTCCTCATCCTGAGGTGAACGCTCACACTGTCGGGCGTGGGCGCTGGAGTGTGGCGGTTCCACGCGTGATGGTCCAGTCAGATGAATAGCCCTATGGCCTCTTATGCGATGTAGGAGCGGGGCCTCCGCTCCTCGTGGGGTTACTTCCCGGCGGGATGCTGTGGAAGCCTGTCGGGGTGGAGGCGATATGCACGAGGCGGGGGCTCTTCGATGTGCCAGGTAGCTGACCGCGACGGTGCACTCTGGTGCTGGCGGCCGTCGCATGGTGGGAGTTCAGCTCCGCTGAGGTCCGCGTCGTGAGCATCTCGTCCGGGCCGTCCGCGGCGCCGCCGGTCACCCAGAGGCGGGAGTTCTGGGTCTTGATGGGTTACGCGGTGGCTCTGGGGGTGTTCGGCGCGGTCGCCGGCCTGGTGTTCATCGGAGTGATCCAGTTCGGGGGCAAGTGGTACAGCGATTCCGATCCGGGCTGGTTCGGCGGGCGTTGGTGGTGGGTGGCGGTCGCCGCGGCGGCAGGTGCCGTGGTCGCGCTGCTGCGCCGTCTGACCCGCCTGCCCCAGCAGGTTCCTGGCCTGTTCGCCGACCTGCGCGACGAGCACGTCGACCCGGGCCTGGTGCCGGGGATCGTGGCCGTCTCGACGGTGTCGCTGATCGGTGGCGCCAGCCTCGGCCCGGAAAAGGCGCTGGGCGCCATGGGCGGCGGGGCGGGCAGTTGGCTCGCCCAGCGAAGGGCGCTGGGAAAAGAGGACTCCCAGGTGAACACCCTGGGTGGCTTCGCCGGCGCCTACGGCGGGCTGTTCTCCAGCACGGTGATCGTGGTGCTGCTGATCCTGGAGGCCGCCCGCCCGGGCGGGCAGCGGCTCACCAAGGCCCTCGCCGCGGAGATCGTGGCGTCGAGTGTCTCGTTCGGCATCTACTTCGCCATCGCCGGCGCCGTGTTCCTTGACGATTACCAGGTGCCGCCCTACAAGTTCGAGGGCTGGCAGCTACTCGCCGGGGTGCCCCTGGGCCTGTTCGCGGCCCTGGTGGTGACGCTGCTGGCCGGGTTCATGATGGCGGCGGCGCGGCTGTTTGGCCGACTGAAGGCCCCGGCCATCGCGAAATCAACGCTGGGCGGCGTGGTATTCGGGATTGTCGGAGTGACACTGCCGCTGACGATGTTCTCAGGCAGTGATCAGCTCACGACGGTACTGGAAGACGCGGGGACCCTGGGCCTGGGCCTGCTCGTGGCCATCTTGCTCGGCAAGATGCTCAGTTTCGCCGTCAGCCAGGGCAGCGGTTTCGTCGGCGGGCCCATCTTCCCCGCGTTGTTCATCGGCGGAACCGCCGGGGTGCTCGTCCACCAGGTCATCCCCGGCGTGCCACTGGGACTGGCGTTCACCTGCCTGCTCGCCGCCGTTCCTGGGGCCCTGGCGCCCGCGCCGTTCTCCATGGTGCTGATGGCCGCGTTCCTGACCCAGGTCGGGGCGCTGCAAACCGCCCCCATCCTGATCGCCGTCGTCACCGCCTACCTCACCATGGAGGCCGTCAAGTACCTGCTGGCCAGCCGCAAACAGGCCCGCTCGGCCGGCGCGAACCCAGCAGCCCCGGCCTGAGGGTGATAGAGATCCGGCGGCACAAGGCCGTCTTGATGTCCAACGCAAGCGGCCGGGCCCTGCCGCCGCGCTGGAGGGCGGACAAGTGGGTGAGTCCCGGCGAATGGCCCTGCTGAAAATCATGCCATCGGGGCGCTGAGCTGCGAGGCAGCCGGACCGACACCGGCTCGGGCGCGGCCGAGCGCTAGCCGATGGCCGGTGGGAAGGCTCCCTCGTCCGGGTGTGACTTCATCATTGTGGGGTTGGGCACGCGCATCCCTCCTCGCGCACCCCGTACCCCGGTGCCGCACGAGAAGCGCGGTGACCGAGCCAACGCACGCCCCGGGCAGTTCGAGTGACCCTCACGAACAAATGAAGGCAGGGATGACGACAACCGCTGGAGCACGCAACAGCCGGCCGGGGGATGTCTTGTCGTTGTTGGAGTCACTGGTGACCCGGCCGAAGTGCTGACGTTCCGCTCGCTTTATCCGGCTGGGGCGCGGGGGCTCCACGATTGCCCGATCGTTGGCGTTGTGAAGTGAGTGACAGACTGGTCGGTCGAGCAACTCGTGCAGCGCGAGAGTCCATCATTGGCACCGGCGAACAGCTGGACGAAGCGGACTTCGATCGGTTGCGGCGCCACTGGTCGCATGAGCCGCAACTTTGGCCTCCGCGCCTTGACCGTCCGGCGGCCTCGGTTCCCGTCGGGAGTGAGCGCTCGGCCGCCGCCTTCCCACAGGCTGGTGTTGGTTGCGCACCTCATCCTCTGCGGAGGATGCTGAACGACGGTACACGCGATGACGCTCCTGGTGTCACCGCGCGGCTGGCGCGCTGACCGATCGTCGACGCAGGCAAGAGGAGGCGTGGCCTACCGTGACCTCGATGTTGAGCGGCCTGGCGGGGGTTGCTTCTGTGGACCCCGTGCCGTGGGCACGTGCCCAGATGGCGTTCACGCTGGCGTGCCACATCATCCTGGTGCCGCTGGGCGTCTCTTGGGCGTTCATGACGCTGATCGCCAACTACCGAGCGCTGCGCCACGACGACCGTGATGCGCTCGTGCTGGCGCAGCGGTGGTCGAAGTACATGGCCGTCACGTTCGCCGTCGGGGCGGTGACCGGGACGGTGCTCAGCTTCGAGTTCGGTCTGCTGTGGCCGCCGTTCATGGGCCGGTGGGGTGAGGCGTTCGGTGTCCCGTTCGCGTTCGAGGGGCTGTTCTTCTTCACCGAGGCGATCTTCATCGCGATCTACATCTTCGGATGGCGCCGACTCAAACCATGGGCCCACTTCTGGACCGGCGTTCCGATCGCTCTCGCCGGGATCTTCGGCAGCATCTCCGTCGTCGCCGCAAACGCGTGGATGAACTCCCCGTCCGGCTTCACCCTCGACTCGGCCGGCAACGTCGTCAAGGTGGACCCGATCGAGGTCATCTTCAACGACTCGATGCCGCTGCAGGCAGCCCACATGGTCATTGCCGCGTACCTGGTCGGCGGGTTCCTCGTGGCCTCGGTGTACGCCGCCGCCATGCTGCGTGGTCAGCGCGACCGTTACCACTACTTGGGTTTCGTGATCGCATTCAGCGTGGCCGCCGTCGCCTCGCCGGTCCAGATGGGGGTCGGGGACTCGTTGGCGCGCTGGGTGTACAACAACCAGCCGGTGAAGTTCGCGGCCATCGAACTGGTGCCGACGACCAGCAGCGACGTCCCCGAGACCCTGCTCGGGCACCTCAACGAGGATGGCACGGTCAGCGGGGGCATCCCGATCCCTGGGCTGGCCTCGTGGTTGTCCGACCCGAGCACCGGCAAGGCGACGGTCGTGCAGGGGCTTGACACCGTGCCGCCCGACGACGCCCCGACCATCCGCCAGACCAACAGCGTGCACCTGGCCTGGGACGTCATGGTCGGCCTGGGCACGCTGCTGTTCCTGCTGTCCCTGTGGTACGGCGGCAGCTGGGTGATCCGCCGCCGGATGCCCACGTCCAGGTGGTTCCTGAGGCTCGCGGCCTCGTCCGGTGTGCTGGCGGTGGTCACCATGGAAGCAGGGTGGGTCGTCACCGAGGTCGGCCGACAGCCGTGGATCGTGTACAACTACATGCGGGTGCAGGATGCGGCGACGAGTAACACCGGCGTGTGGATCACGTTCATCGCCATCGTCATCCTCTACCTCGCCCTAGCCACCACGACCATCCTCGTGCTGCGCGCGATGAGCCTGCGCTTCCGCCGCGCCGGCGGCTTCACCGAGCACGGCGGCCCGTACGGCCCGAGCCCACCACCGGTCGCGAGCGAGGAGGCTGGGCAACAGGAGGCGCTGCGATGAGCACCGCCGTCGCGGTGGTGCTCATCGTCGCGGTGGCAGCGTATGCCGTGTTCGGCGGCGCCGACTTCGGCGCCGGGTTCTGGGACCTGACCGCGGGCGGTCCCGAGCAGGGCGCGCGTCCTCGCGCCGTCATCGAGCACTCGATCGGACCGGTGTGGGAGGCCAACCACGTCTGGTTGATCTTCATCTTCGTCGTGCTGTGGACGTCGTTCTCGGAGGCCTACGCCTCGATCACGCTGACGATGTTCGTCCCCCTGACCATCGCCGCGCTGGGTATCGTGCTGCGCGGCGCCAGCTTCGCGTTCCGCAAGGCCGTGGTCAGCACTCGAAACCGCCGCATCTTCGGCGGCGCGTTCGCACTGTCCTCGGTGCTGGTTCCCTACTGCATGGGAGCGATGGCCGGAGGCATCGCATCCGGCCGAGTACCGGCAGGTGGCAAGGCCGGCGACCCGGTGAACGGCTGGATCAACCCCACCTCGGTGCTCTGCGGCATACTCGCCGTCGTGTCGGCCTCCTACCTGGCCGCCGTCTATCTCGTGTGGGACGCGCGACGGCTCGCTGAGCAGGACATGGCCGAGTACTTCCGTCGGCGGGCCGTGGTCGCCGGAGCACTCGTTGCAGTCGCGGCCGTCGTGGGTGTCTTCGTGCTCCGCGCCGATGCCCGCTACGTGTTCGACGGTCTGGTGGGGCGGGCGTTGCCGCTCGTGATCCTCAGCGTGTTGTGTGGCAGCGCCGCCTTGGTGCTGCTCACGCGCGGTGCGGCCCGCGGCGCCCGGCTGCTCGCCGTCGTCGCGGTGGCCAGCATCGTGCTGTCCTGGGGAGTCGCCCAGTGGCCGTACCTGCTGCCCGAAAGCCTCACGGTGGCGCAGGCGGCATCCTCTTCGGGCACGTTGACGGCAGTGCTCGTCGCAGTGGGGCTCGCCGTGGTCATCGTGGTGCCGGGCTTCGTGTTGCTCTATGTCCTCGACCAGCGGGGCCTGCTCCCGGACGAGGGGGTTGAGGATGCGGGCGATCGCGCCGCGGAGCATGCGGGTGGCTAGCCGGGTACCGTTGGCCGTGCCGTTGGCACGTCATCCATTCCGGACGATGCGCCACCAGTTCCTCCCAGGCTGGGCTGCTCAGGTGACCGCGCTCTCTCACAATGACAGGAGTTCCCGTGGCTGACACCAGCGTGCTCGTCGTCGGTGGCGGTTTCGCGGGGGTCGCCTGCGCCAAGGCGCTGGCCAAGCAGAAGGTCAAGGTGCTGCTGCTCGACGAGAACAACTACCACCAGTTCCAGCCGTTGCTCTACCAGGTCGCTACCGCGCAGATCGCGGCATACGACATCGCGCGCCCGCTTCGCGGGATCTTCCGCCACGACGAGACGGTCGAGGTGGACCGGGCCGCGGTCGTCTCGATCGACCCGGACAAGCGCTCGGTGACCACGGCTCATGGCAGGACGGTGACCGCCGACGTCCTCGTCGTCGCGGCCGGAGCCCAGCCCAACTTCTTCGGCACCCCGGGGGCCCCTGAGCACAGCTTCCCGATGTACTCGCTGGACGACGCCGAACGGCTGCGCTCGCACATCCTCACGGTCCTCGAGGCGGCGGTCGAACACCCCGACCTGGTCGAGAAGGGCGCGTTGACGTTCGTCATCGTGGGCGGCGGCGCCACCGGGGTGGAGTCAGCGGGCGCGATTGCCGAGCTGCTGCGGGACGTCCTTCCGGAGCGCCTCCAACACCTGTCGAGCGCCTCGGCTGTGCATGTCGTCGATTTGGGGAAGGCGCTGCTCGCCCCGTTCTCGGACCGTGCGCACGCCTACGCGGCCAAGCGCATGGAGCATGACGGGGTCACCGTGCACCTGGGCGTCGGGGTCAAACAGGTCCAGGCGGACCGGGTCGTGCTCAGCGACGGCACGCAGATCAACACCCGGACGATCATCTGGGCAGGGGGAGAGAAGGCCGCGGATGTGGTCGGCAGCACCGGTATGCCGGCTGGCCGTGGCGGGCGCGTCGACGTCGAGCGGGATCTCACCGTCCCCGGCTATCCGCGGGTCTACGTGCTCGGCGACGCAGCCAACATCCAGGACTCCGCGGGGCAGGTCCTGCCGCAGCTCGGGCTCGGTCGCGCAGCAGTCCGGGGACTGGGCCGCGCGCAATATCGTCGCCGACCTGGCTGGGAAGCAGCGTCGGCCGTTCCACTACAAGGACAAGGGCATCATGGCGATGATCGGCCGCAACGCCGCGGTCGCCGAGATGGGGCCGCACCGGCACGAGGTCGAGGGGCCGGTGGCCTTCGCGGCGTGGCTCGGGGTGCACGCCATGCTCCTGAGCGGGGTGCGAAACCGGATCGACGCGTTCGTTGCCTGGGGCTGGGACTACTTCAGCAAGAACCGAGCCACCGCGCTCATCGACCGACCCGATGCCGCGACCATCGACTGGGGCGACGAGGACGAGGAGCGGCCTGAGCTCGCTGGCTCATAAGCACTCGTCGGGCCGCGTGTCTCGGCCCGAGACCTCGGCCTAGTCGTGACCGTCAGGAGCCGATCCACGGCCCGTGCCAGCCGCCGAACTGCGCGACCAGCGAGTCCGCCTCCGACGGGCCCCACGTCCCTGGCTGATAGCGGTGCACTGGTGGCGGCGAGTCGAGCAGCGGCTGCATGATGCGCCACGTCTCTTCCACGCCGTCCTGGCGGGTGAACCGGGTGCTGAGCCCGACCATGGCGGCATGCAGCAGGACCTCGTACGGCGTCGCGCCTTCGCCGCCTTGCTGCGCGAACTGCATGTCCATCGAGATCGTCTCGGGACCCTCGGCGTCGGCTCGTCGGGCGGAGAACAACAGCCGGATGCCGGTCGTCGGGTCGAGCCTGACGACGAGCTGGTTGGGACCGGGCCGCTGGTCCTGGGGGAACCCGAAGCCGAGCTTGGGGACATCCTTGAACACGAGGCGCAGCTCGGTCTGGGTGGCTGGCATGCGTTTGCCGGTGCGGATGAAGAAGGGGACGCCGGACCAGCGCCAGGTGTCGATATCGAGCCGCAGAGCCGCATAGGTCTCAGTGGTGGAGCCCGCGGCGACCCCCTCGATGTCCAGGTAGCCGTCGTACTGTCCCCTGACGTAGTGCTGCGGGTTGGCCTCTTCGACCGCTCGGAAGACCGCGACCTGCGCGTCTTTCAAGACCTGAGGATCGCGGCTGGAGGGGGGTTCCATGGCGGCCGCGGCGACCACCTGCATGAGGTGGTTGACCACAACGTCACGCAGGGCGCCGACCGGGTCGTAGAAATGCCCGCGATCCTCGACGCCGAAGCTTTCGGCCATGGTGATCTGCACGCACTGGACGTGGTTGCGGTGCCAGATCGGTTCCATGATCGTGTTGGCGAAGCGGACGAAGAGGATCTCCTCCAGCCCCATCTTCCCGAGGTAATGGTCGATCCGGTACAGCTGGGACTCGTCGATGTACTCGTGCAGTTCGGCTGCCAGCGCCTGAGCCGACTCACGGTCGTGGCCGAAGGGCTTCTCCACGACGACCCGCGCCGACCCGGTCAGATGGGCCTGCGAAAGACCCTGAACGACGCGGCCGAACAGGAACGGCGGGATCTCCAGGTAGAAGACCGGGTGCTCGGCGCCCTTGATGGCCGCAGCCACGCCGCTCGTAGGTGCCGGGGTCTGCGAAGTCGCCTGAGACGTACGAGAGCCGGGCGGCAAAACGCGCGAACACCGCCTCGTCGAGCACCTCACCGGTGTCCTTGATCGAGGTTCGGGCCCGGTCCACGAGCTGCTCGACCGTCCAGTCGTCGACGGCGACGCCGACAATGGGGCACTCCAGCAGACCACGCGCTCTCCAACCGGTACAACGATCGGAAGGTCATCACCTTGGCCAGGTCGCCGGTGATCCCGAAGATCACCAGCACGTCGGCCGGAGCCTGCCTCGCGGACTGGGCCATTCTCGTCATCGCTGTCTCCGTCTCGGTGTGGGGGTCCTACCGCAGCCGTTCGGCGATGATGTCGCCGACCCGTAGCGCGTTGGCGATCGCCGTGAGTGAGGGGTTCACCGCCCCGATGCTCGGGAAGAAGCTCGTGTCGACCACGTAGAGGTTGTCGACGTCGTGGGCCTTGCAGCTGGAGTCCAGAGCCGAGCTCGCCGGGTCGTTTCCGAAGCGGACCGTACCGGCTTGATGCGCGGTCGCCCCGATCGGCATGCCCTTGTGCAGGTAGATGCTGTGGTCGAGCAGGTGCTGCTCGTGCATCCCGAGGTGTCCGAGCATGCCCTGCAGCTTGTGCCGCAGCCGGTTCAGCCCGGCGACGTTGTTCGACTCGTCAAGGGCGAGGTGGATGTTGCCGTCGTGATCCAGGGTGACCCGGTTGTCGGGGTCGGGCAGGTCCTCCCCGCAGAGCCAGAAGTCGACGGCATGGTGCGCGAGAACCTCGAAGGGCATGTCCGGTGCGGCGAACCCAGCCCATCTGGGGGCCTCACCGTGGATCTGGTCGCTGTCGGACTTGCCGAGCATCTGTATGCCGCCGAGCGGGAAGTCCCAGTCGTCCGAGCCCAGGTACCAGTCGTTGATCGCCAGGGTCTTCTGAAACTGCGTCGGGTTGGGTTCCTTCGAGACGGCCATGAGGGCCAGGTTGTTGTGCCGCATGTAGTAGCGGCCCACGACATCGGAGCGGTTCGCCAGGCCGTTGGGGTGCGCGTCGTTGGCGGAGCGCAGCAGCAGGACGGCGGAGTTCACCGCGCCGCAGGAGACGACGACGATGTCCGCGCTGAACTCTGCCGTCGACCCGTCGTCGAGGGTGGTGACGACCGTCGGTGACCGATCGACCGCTGGGATCGGTCTCCAGACGCGTCACGTGCGCGTTGGTGACGCAGCTGCACGTTGTCGTGACTTGAGTGCCGGATCGACGCAGATGATCTGCGCGTCCGACTTGGCGTTGACAATGCACGGGAAGCCGTCGACCCGGTCGCAGCGGATGCAGACGGAGTCGTGCCGGGCCAGGCCGGTGTCGTCCTGGGTGAGGTTGACCCCGATCGGCAGGTGGAAGGGGTGCAGGCCCAGCTTCTCCAGGTCGTCGCTGAGCTGTTGGATGCGTGGCTCGTGCTGCACCGGCGGGTACGCATACTGCGCGCTGGCCGGTCCCTCGGTGGGGTCCTCACCGTGGTTGCCGTGCACAAGGTAGAGGTGCTCGGCCTGCGTGTAGTAGGGCTCCAGGTCGTCGTACTGGATCGGCCACGCAGGGGAGATGCCGTCGTGGTGGCGAAGCTCGCGGAAGTCCTCGGGACGCAGCCGGAAGAGGGCGGCACCGTAGAACTTGGTGTTGCCGCCGACGTAGTAGTTGACCTCCGGAGGGAACTGCTGGCCGTGCTTGTCGAACCAGAACTCCGGGGCGCGGTACTTGCCCTTGACGAAGACCGCAGTCGAGTCCCAGTTGTCTCGCTCACGGGGCAGGTAGCCGCCCCGCTCCAACAGCAAGATCCGCTTGCCCGTCGAGGCCAGCCGGTGGGCGAGCGTTCCGCCTCCCGCGCCGGTGCCGATGATGATGACGTCCCAGTGACCAGCATCGCTCATGGTGCCTCACTCTCGTCCCAACGCCACCGATCGTGGTTCGGGTCGAGCGCCCCCGCATCCCCCGAAGGGGATGAGGCCAGCTGGCGATCGGGCCGGGCCAGCCGTGGCGCAGGTATGCCGAGACGTCGCTGACCTGATCAACACGGCACTGTCGCCGTGGCCACCACCCTTGAAGAACGTCGTCAGGCCGAGACTCATCGTGCTGATCCGGACATTCCTCGGCTTCTCGCTCAAGGTTGAGATCCAGGGGAGGCTGCCATGGCGACTACCGGTTGTGCGCGGGGTCGGTATGGCGCCTCGGGCGACGGCCGATGCCCGCGATGCGCTGCCGGGCACTCCACTGCACCGCAGTTGCGTGCGGACCGTTTGTGACATGGCTACGTGTGTCCACCCGCGTCGGTTCGCTTGGCACCATCCGATGTGGGTGATGCCCGCCGGATCCTTTGCGCTGGACGATCCTAGGGGCAATGCTGGAGCCCGAGGTCCGTTGGTGTCACCAAGGGAGGGGTTGGCCGGTGGTGGGGATCAGCGCGGAACGTGAGCGGGTCAATGGGTTTGGCGGGATGGAGGACGGGTTGAGGCAGGCCAGCCCGTGGTACCTGTGGGGTCCGTATCTGAGCGAGCGGCAGTGGGGCACGGTCCGGGAGGACTACAGCGAGAGCGGTGAGGCCTGGGGGTACCTGCCGCATGAGCACGCTCGGTCCCGGGCCTACCGGTGGGGTGAGGACGGGCTGGCCGGGTTCTGCGACGTGGAGCAGCGGCTGTGCCTCGGGCTGGCGCTGTGGAACGGTCGTGACCCGATCCTCAAGGAGCGGGTGTTCGGGCTGACCGGGGCGGAGGGCAACCATGGCGAGGACGTCAAGGAGTACTGGTGGTACCTCGACGCGGTGCCGAGCCACGCCTGG
>CAVYKM010000014.1:0-44701 GCA_963769085.1 uncultured Actinomycetota bacterium
CTAGCCGCCCAGGGTGGCGCCAGGGCGGCCGGTCAGTACCAGTTGTTGCTCACCAGTGTGACCACGCCGAGCAGGGCGAGCCGTAGCTGTTCTGGATGTACTGCAGTCCCCAGGTCATCTGGGTACCGGGTTGGTGCGCCAGTCGGACGCGACCGACGCCATCTTCGAGCCAGGCAACGCCTGTGGTATGCCGTACGCGCCCGACGAGCGGTTGGTCGCCGTGTAGGACCAGTTGCTTTCCTTCTGCCACAGCTGGTCCAGGCAGGAGAACTGGCTGTCGTTCCAACCGAAGTCGGCGAGCAGAGCCCGGGCAGCCGACCGCGGGTCGCTTTGGGCGCTCGCGACCGCGGCATCACGTTGGGCGTCGCGCGCGGCGCGGTCGGCAGCGGCCGCTCGCTCTGCCCCCAGACGGGCCGCCTCGGCGGCGGCCGCCTGGGCCACCCCGGCAGCGGCCAGCACGCGTTGGTTGGCCTGCTGGTGGCCCGTGGCCCGGTCGGTCTCCAGCTCGGCCACGTTAAGGGACGCGTTGAGCTCTTGAAGCTGGTCGGCGCTGAGTGACGCGGCAGATGCCGGGGCCGAGGATGCGTCGGCGTTGATGGAGAAAAAGCCGGCGACCCCCGCGCCGACCAGCGCGACGGCTGTGGCCGCATGGACCGACGGGCGCCGGGCCCCAGACCTGCCGGAGAAAGCCGATGTTCTGGCCGGGCGCGCGCGACGCCGGGCCTCGCGTCTTGGGCATGGCGATGCCGGCCGTCGTACCTGTGCATGGAGGAACCCCTCGGATCGTGACGACCCCTGAGGGGGCCAACGGTGTCCCGCCGTTATCGAATCGAGACCTTCCGTCCAGCGTCCCATGGTCGTGGCTGAGCGCCAAATCGGGCGCACCGGGTTGTGGACGCAGCGTCAGAATCTCCAGGCCCTCCAGCAGGTCGGTCACGAGTGCCGCGACGGGGCTGCGCTCGCTGCGGGTCAGGGTCACGTGGGCAAAGAGCGGATGCCCCTTGAGCGCCTCGATGACCGCGGCAACACCGTCGTGCCGGCCGACTCGAAGGTTGTCACGCTGGGCCACGTCATGGGTGAGGATGACCCGGGAGTTCTGCCCGACCCGCGAAAGAACCGTGAGCAGGACGTTCCGCTCGAGCGACTGGGCCTCGTCGACGATGACGAACGCGTCGTGCAGGGACCGGCCTCGGATGTGGGTGAGGGGCAGCACCTCGAGCATCCCCCGCTCCAGGACCTCCTCGACCACCTCGGCGGAGACGACAGCCGACAACGTGTCGAACACGGCCTGTCCCCACGGGCCCATCTTCTCGGCCTCGGTACCGGGCAGGTACCCCAGCTCCTGGCCACCCACGGCATACAACGGCCGGAAGACGACGACCCTGCGGTGCTGGCGCCGCTCCATGACCGCCTCCAGGCCGGCGCACAGCGCGAGGGCCGACTTGCCGGTGCCGGCCCGCCCGCCGAGCGAGAGGATGCCGACGTCCGGGTCGAGCAGCAGGTCCAAGGCGATGCGCTGCTCCGCCGAGCGCCCGTGGACACCGAAGGCGTCCCGGTCGCCACGGACCAAGCGCACCTTCTTGTCCGGGCCGACCCGGCCCAGGCCACTGCCTCGCGGCGCGTGCAGCACCAGCCCCGTGTGACAGGGCAGCTCCGCGGCCTGCGGATGCTCGAGGCGCCCGATCTCGTACAGGGTGCGCAGCTCATCGGCGGACACGTCCAGCTCGGCCATGCCGGTCCAGCCGCTGTCGACGGCGAGCTGCGCACGGTACTCCTGGGCGTCCAGCCCCATCGCGGACGCCTTGACCCGCATCGGCAGGTCCTTGCTCACGACCGTGACGTCACAGCCCTCGGCGGCCAGGTGCTTGGCCACGGCGAGGATGCGGGTGTCGTTGTCGCCGAGGCGGAACCCGGCTGGTAGGACGGCCGGGTCGGTGTGGTTGAGCTCCACCCTGAGGGTCCCCCCGGCGTCGCCGACGCTCACCGGGTGGTCCAGGCGGCCCTCAGCGAGGCGCAGCTCGTCGAGCAGCCGCAGCGCCTGGCGCGCGAAGTAGCCCAGCTCGGGATGATGGCGCTTGCCTTCGAGCTCGGTGATGACGACGACGGGCAGCACCACCGAGTGCTCGGCAAACCGCAGCATGGCGCGTGGGTCCGACAGCAGCACCGACGTGTCCAGGACGTAGGTCTTGCGGGTGTCCACCTCGACTTCCGGTCCGCCGCTGGCCACGCTGCTGGTCGGTTGCCCGGTATATGTCACCTGCCACTCCTTCGAGCGCCCCCGCCGCGGCGCCCCCTCGACGGTGTCGTGCGTCACATCACAGTATGCCGGGCAGCCCGGCATACCGTGGACGCGCGATCACCGCGCCGCGCGTCCGCAGGTAACCCTCCTCGAATCTGTTGGTCGGCCGTTCATTCTCCATTAACCTCGCGATATTCCGGCTGACGTGCCCGCGTGGCCAACCCAGATGCCAAGTCGACTCGCCGCAGGGGCGTCAAGAGGTGTCGGAAGGAGGTGAACGGGTGGGCAAGAAGGGCAGAGCTCGCCAGGAAGCCAACGGCGAGCACGTGCCCAAGATCGGGCGCGTGGGCAAGAAGCACGGCGCCGCCGCAACCAGCGCCGCCAAGCGCAAGGCCAAGCGCGCTGCCAACAAGGACCGTTCGCTGCCGGCCCCTGCCCAAGCCGTCGCCGCCCTGACCGCGGCACCTGAGGGCGCCAACGCCCTGCCCGGCGCCCGACCGGCGACACCAGCGCCGGTGCTCTCGCCGCCCCCGGGCAACCCGGCGCCAGCGGGCCATATCCCCGTGCCTGTCCTGGGACCTGCCGACCCTGCGGAGTCGGAGGCCGAGGCGGCATCGATGCTCATGCGTCCGGAGCCGGACCCGTCGGTGCTCGGGGACCCGGCGATCGCGGGCCTGACCCGGCGGGCGGCCATCGGGTACGAGACCTCGCCGCGTCACGAGCACTTCCTCGTCACCGCCTTCCTGTCCTCGACCCCGGGCCTCGACACCCTGCGCCGGTACCGCCGCCACTGGATGCGGCCGGACGTCTTCGCCGGGGTCGCCGTCGCGGCCTACCTCGTGCCGCAGGTCATGGCGTACTCGGCGATCGTCAACGTCGCGCCGGTCGTGGGCCTCTGGACCGCACTCGCCGCCCTCGTCGTGTACGCCTTCATGGGCCAGTCGCGCATGCTGTCGGTCGGGCCGGAGTCGACCGTTGCCCTCATGGCCGGCACGGCCATCGCCCCGCTGTCCGGGGGCGACCCTCAGCGGGCCATCGCGCTCGGCGCCGCGCTGAGCATCGTCGTCGCCGGCTGGTGCTTCGTGGCGCGGATGGCCCGGCTGGGTGTGGTCGCCGAGCTCCTGTCCCAGCCGCTTCTCGTGGGCTACCTCGCTGGTGGCGCCGTGCTCATGATCGTCGGCCAGCTGGGCAAGATGACCGGCACCACCGTCACGGGCGAGACCATCGTCGAACAGGTGCGCTCGTTCGCATCGGTCGTCTCGCAAACGCACCCGGTCACCCTGCTCGTCGGCCTGGGCACTCTCGTCCTCATCATCGTGATCCACCTCGTCCGGCCCCGATGGCCGGCTCCGCTCATGGCCGTCGCCACCGCCACCGTCGTCGCGACCGTGTTCGACCTGCAGAGCCACGGGGTCGCGGTCGTCGGGCCGGTTCCGAGGGGCCTGCCGCTGCCGTCGTTCCCCTCCATCCCCCTGGCCGACTGGCAGGCGCTGCTGCTCGCCGGTATCGGCGTGGCGATCGTCGCCTACGGCGACAACACCCTCATCGCCCGCGGGTTCCCAGCGCCGATCGACCGTGACGAGGACCGTAGCGTCAACGCCGTCGACGCCCAGAAGGAGCTGGTCGCCCTCGGCGGCGTCCACGTCGCGACGGGTCTCTTCGGCGGCTACCCCGTCTCGTCCTCCGGATCGCGCACCGCCCTCGCCCTCGCCTCTGGTGCACGCACCCAGGTGTACTCGCTGGTCTGCGCGCTGTGCGTCGTCATCGTGCTGTTCGTCGCCGGGCCCCTCATCGCGAACCTCCCACAGGCCGCGCTCGGCGCCGTCGTCTTCTACGCGGCCAGCAAGCTGGTGTCCTGGAAGGAGCTCAAGCGCCTCGCCAAGTTCCGCCGACGCGAGCTGCTGCTCGCCGCGGCAGCGACGCTGGGGACGGTCCTGTTCGGCATCCTCGTCGGCGTCGGGATCGCCATCGCCCTCAGCTTCGTCGAGATGGCCGGACGCCTGGCCCGCCCGCACGACGGCGTCCTGGGACGGGTCCCTGGCCTGGCCGGCATGCACGACGTCGCCGACTACCCCGACGCCCAGACCCTGCCGGGACTGATCGTGTACCGCTACGACGCCCCGCTCTTCTTCGCCAACGTCGCCGACCTGCAGCGCCGCGCGCTGCTCGTCGTCGACCAGGAGAACCGCGCCTTCCCCGACAGCCCCGCCCGGTGGTTCATCCTCAACGTCGAGGCCAACGTCGAGGTCGACATCACGGCGGCCGACGGGTTGCGCGAGCTGCACGGAGACCTTGCCGAGCGAGGTGTGCGCCTTGGGCTGGCCCGGGTCAAGCACGACCTCTACGAGCCGCTGAGCCGGGCCGGGCTGACCGAGCTGATCGGCGCCGACATGCTCTTCCCCACCCTGCCGGTGGCCGAGCAGGCCTATCTCGACTGGGCGGCGGCCCAGGGCGCGGACGAGTCCGCCCCCGAGGCGATGAGCCAGCCCGACGGGGCGCCGCTGGCCGAGTCAGCCGCCCTCCAGTCCGTCACCCCCGAGGCGAACCAGCTTGCGGGGGGGCCACCAGGCCAGTCGGACGGCCCGCCGACCCCCAAGGCCAACGGGGCGGCAAGCCCGCCAGCAGTGGCGGCCGCCCCAGCTGTGTCGCCGCCTCCGACCGACGAGCCCAACGAGCGCTAGGCCGACCCGCACCGCCTGTCAGCGGCCGAAGCGGCGCTCCCGCTCGGCATACGAGCGCAGCGCCCGCAGGAAGTCGACGTGCCGGAAGTCGGGCCAGTAGGCCTCGCAGAAGTAGAACTCGCTGCGCGCGCTCTGCCACAACAGAAACCCGCCCAGGCGCTGCTCCCCCGACGTGCGGATGACCAGGTCCGGGTCGGGCTGGCCGCGGGTGTACAGGTGCGAGGCGATCTCCTCGACGCTGACGTTCTTGGCGATCACCTCGATCGGGGTCCCGAGGGCGGCATGTTCGATGAGCAGGTGGCGCACCGCGTCGGCGATCTCGCGCCGCCCGCCGTAGCCCACGGCCACGTTGACGGTGAGCCCGCGCACGTCCCGGGTCGCCCGCTCGGCGGCCCGCAGTGCTTCGGCCGTCTCGGCTGGCAGCAGCTCCAGGGCACCGATCGGGTGCAGCCGCCACCGATGCGCCTGCGCCAGGTCGGCGACGGCGCGCTCGATGATCCCCAGCAGCGGCAGCAGCTCCTCCTCGTCACGGCGCAGGTTGTCCGTCGAGAGCAGCCAGAGGGTCACCAGCTCGACGCCGGCCTCCTCGCACCACTGCAGCAGGTCCTTGATCTTGTCGGCGCCCGCCTGGTGACCGTCGGTCGTGTCGAACCCGTTGGCCCGGGCCCACCGCCGGTTGCCGTCGAGCATGACGCCGACGTGCCGAGGGACGCTACGCCGGTCCAGCCGCCGCGCCAGGCGTCGCTCGTAGACGCCGTAGAGCACGTCGGTGAGAGCCACGGCGCCTTCCTTCCCGGTCGCCCGGGCGGTCGCCACCCGGGCTTCTCCACGCTACCCGCCGCTCGGTATGCCGGTGCCCGCGCCTACTGCGCCGCGCCTCCTGCCTCGACGAGAGGTCAGAGATGCTGCGAAGCAGGGCTGATAAGCGCATCTGCTGACTCTCACGAGGCGTCGGCGGTCAGGGTCGGAGTCGGACGCAGGGTGAGATCGGGGTCAGGCCGCAGCGGTGCACGTCGCCATAACCTACGGCACCGTAGGTTAGGCTGTGGTCATGCCCAGGTCCTCCGGCAAGCGAGCCGCCGGACCACAGACGGCTCCCGACGCTGGTCCGATCGGCGAGCTGGTGGCTGCGGTAAGCCGCGGCTGCGAGGGTGGCTGCACGCTGGCACGTTCCCGGTGGCCCTGGTCAGCGGGCTCGTGCTCGTGGTGCTCGCGTCGGATGCCCGCGGCCAGGGTCGGCGCCTCGTCTTCGCCGTTGACCGGCGGCGCTGCTCTTCGGGACCTCGGCGGTCTACCACCGCGGCCGCTGGTCGGCGCGGGCCATCGTCTGGACGCCATTCGTCTTCCACTCGCCGGCCGTACCCGTTTGCGGCTGCTGGCCTGACCCCCGCGGCGGCGGGCCGCTGGCCGCGCGCCGCTTTCCGTATGCCGGGGTCCGCCCCGCCGCCTCACCTGTGCCGGCCGCCTCCCCCCTCCCACCTCGCCGAGAGGTCACCAGATGCTGTTATTCGGGGCTGATAAGCGCATCTGCTGACCACTCGACGCAGGGTGCGAGTCGGGGTCCGGGCTCGAAACGGTCCACGGGGCGGCCGCCGCCACCTGAGCCCGTTCAGTCCGGCCGGTCGGAGCCGTTGGTGCTGCCGCCCTCGCCGTCCGTGCTCGGCGCGCGGTCGGGGGCCTGGCGATCGTCCGGCGAGGCGCTGGCAGCGGCCTGCTGCGCCTCCAGCGCCGCAATTCGGTCGCGCTCACGGTAGGCCATCCGGCGCATCCGGGCGGTCATGTTGCGCATGAGCAGCCAGAGCGCCACCGCCAGGAAGAAGAAGGCGATGAACGCCCCCAGCCCCGGGCCGATGGTCGACGGCTCGCCCATCAGCCGGCCACGCGCCCGTCATAGGCGAGCTGCAGCCCGCCCTTCTCAGCGAGCGAGTCTGCCTGCGAGGGGGCCCCGAGCCCGGCAAACAGGTCCGACTCACCCGGCTCGACCGGCACGTAGCTCAGCGCGGCCTCGAACTCCTCGGTCGGCCAGACCTGCGCCTCCAGCGCGCGTGGCATGTGGAACCAGTACCCGTCGGGGTCCACCTGGGTCGTGTGAGCGAGCAGCGCCCGGTCACGAGCGACGAAGTAGTCGGCGCACGGCACCTTCGTGGTGATGGTGCGGCGCACGCCCTTCCTGGCCCCGGTCACCCAGGGGGTGTAGGGGGACTCCAGTCCCGCCGCGAGCAGCGCGTCGTGGAAGGCCTGCCGCTGGTCCTGGGTGTGCCCGTGGCCGTAGTACAGCTTCAGGGGCTGCCACACCGGGCCGGCGTGCGGGTATGCCGTCGCCTGCCCGGCGCCCTGGAACGCCGCCATCGACACGGTGTGGGTCATGATGTGGTCAGGGTGCGGGTAGCTGCCCAGCTCGTCGTACGTCGTGACGACGTGTGGACGGAACTCGCGGATCACCCGCACCAGGGCTTCGGTCGGCGCGTCGATGGGTTCGAGGGCGAAGCAGCCGTCCGGCAACGGCGGGAGCGGGTCGCCTTCGGGAAGTCCCGAGTCGACGAAACCGAGCCAGATGTGCTCGCAGCCGAGTGCCGCGATGGCGGCTGTCATCTCGTCGCGGCGGACCTGGGCGATGTCGCGCTGGATATGCGGGTCGTCGAGCAGCTTCTCGTTGAGGATGTCGCCACGCTCCCCGCCGGTGCACGTCACGATGAGCACGCGGGCTCCGGCATCGACGTACTTGGCCGTGGTCGCCGCGCCCTTGCTCGACTCGTCATCCGGGTGCGCGTGGACCGCCATGAGGCGGTATCCCTCGTGCGTCGACGGCATACCTTCGTCTCATCCTTGTCGGTCGGTTGGTTACGGTGGACCATCATCCCACCACCGGAAGAGGTCGGCGGTCATGGCGCTGCCCAGGCCCGCGAAGGGCACCGGGAAATGGTGGGCCCTCGGCATTCTGGTGACGCTGGCCTTCGCCGGCTGGCTAGCCGTGCGCGAGTACTCGGTGGCCGGGCAGCGGGTCACGGCGCAGACGCTCGGCTTCCAGGTCGTGGACGCGCGGACGGTGACCATCGACTTCGAGGTGAGCAAGCCACCCGAGGTCACCGTGGTGTGCACTCTGCAGGCCCAGGACATCCGCCACGCCGTCGTCGGGTCGGCGACCGCGACCGTCCCGCCAGCCGACCAGCGCAGCACCCAGCAGCAGGCGACCATCCGGACCACGACGGCGGCAGTGGCGGCGCTCGTCCACGACTGCGTCCGCGCATAACGGCATCCCCTTCGGGCGCCAACCTTGCTAGACTGGTCGTTTCCGATTGGTGGCCGAGACCCAGCTGGGCACGCGGCGGCAAGCAGCAAGGCGGCCAGGCCACCATAAGCAGTCCCACCGGGCCTCGTTCGTAATGGCGTCGTGCCCGGTGCAGCACACAAGCAGCAAGGAGTAGGCCGTGACCGACACCGCGAAGAGCGCATACCTGACCCCGGAGGCCTTCGAGCGCCTCAAGGGTGAGCTTGAGCATCTGTCGACCGAGGGTCGCCTCGAGCTGTCCAAGCGGATCGAGGCGGCTCGCGACGAGGGCGACCTGCGCGAGAACGGCGGCTACCACGCCGCCAAGGAGGAGCAGGGCAAGCTGGAGGCCCGGATCCGTCAGATCACCCAGCTGCTGGAGACGGCGACCGTCGGCGGGACGCCGCCGCCGGATGACGGGATCGTCGAACCGGGCATGGTCGTCACCGTGGAGATGTTCGGCGAGCAGGAGACCTTCCTGCTCGGCCATCGCGAGATCCAGGACCACACCGACCTGCAGGTGTTCTCCGAGGCCTCACCGCTGGGTAGCGCAGTCAACGGCAAGTCCGCCGGCGACATCGTCAGCTACGTGGCTCCGAACGGCAAGACCGTCGAGGTCACCATCCTCAAGGCCCAGCCGTTCACCGGCTGAGCACCCCGCGCGTGTCGCCGCGTCAGGCGCCGAACACCAGCCGGTAGCCGCTCGACCGCAGGGCCCGCAGCACCTCTTCCCGGTGCGCGGGCCCTTTGGTCTCCAGCTGCACCGCGATCTCGACCTCGTCGACCGACAGGCCGGTGTGGGTGCGCTGGTGGACGACCTCGACGACGTTCGCGTCGGTATGCGCCAGGTCGGCGAGCAGGGTAGCGAGCGAGCCGGGCCGGTCCGGGACGCGGACGGCGACGTCGAGGTAGCGCCCGGCGGCGGTCAGCCCGTGGCGGATGATCCGCAGCAGCAGCAGCGGGTCGATGTTGCCGCCGGACAGGAGCGCGACGACGGGTCCCTCCAGCGCCAGCTCACGCTCCAGTAGGTAGGCGACCGCCGCGGCACCAGCGGGCTCGACGACGAGCTTGGCGCGCTCCAGCAGGAAGACGACGGCCCGGGAGAGCGCTCCCTCGCTGACCGTCTCGACGTCGTCGACGAGCGCCTGCACGAGCGCGAACGGCACCTCGCCCGGGCAGCCGACCGCGATCCCGTCGGCCATCGTCGCCATCCGCTCGAGCGGCACCGGGTGCCCGGCCCGCAGCGACAGAGGGTATGCCGCGGCCTCCTCGGCCTGCACGCCGACCACCCGCACCTCGGGGTGCGTGGCCTTGACGGCGGTCGCGATGCCGCCGAGCAGCCCGCCGCCTCCGGTGCTGACGACGATGGTGGCCACGTCGGGACACTGCTCGAGGATCTCCAGGCCGCAGGTCCCTTGGCCGGCGACGATGTCGGCGTGGTTGTACGGGTGGATGAGCACGGCGCCGGTGCGCTCGGCATACGCCTGCGCGTGCACGAGCGACTCGTCGAGCGTGGCGCCGACGAGCTCGATGGTCGCGCCGTACCCGCGGGTCGCCGTCAGCTTGGGCAGCGGCGCGCCGACGGGCATGTACACCTTGGCGGCGATGCCCAGCAGCTGGGCCGCCAGCGCGACCCCCTGGGCATGGTTGCCGGCGCTCGCCGCGACCACGCCCCGGGCCTTCTCCTCGTCGCTGAGGCGCGACATCCGCGTATAGGCACCGCGGATCTTGAACGACCCGGCCCGCTGGAGGTTCTCGCACTTGAGATGGACCTCCGAACCGCACCGCTCGGACAGCCCCCGGCTGAACTCCAGCGGGGTCGGCCGCACGACGCCGGCGAGCAGCTCGCGAGCGGCGCGGATGTCGGCGGCGGTGACGGGCAGCGTTGCCATGGGCGAAGGCTAGCCGAGGAGCGGTGCTTGGCTACCCGAGCAGCCCGGTGGCCGCCCGGGCGGCGGTCTCGGGGTGTTCCTCGGCAAGCAGGCCAACGACGCACAGCAGGTATGCCGTGTCGACCACTCGGCGCGCCGCCCGCGGCAGCGGCCACCCACCGGCCTGGTCGCCCGCCACCGCATCGAGCAGCGCCATGGCGTCGACCTCCCCGACGTGCCGCAGCACGCCACCCGAACCAACGACGAGTGCTGCGTCGGTGAGGTTGCGCGCCGGTTCCGCGGGACCCGGCGCTCGGGCGTGCCGGCGGACGGCGACCAGCGCGCACAGCCGCGCCAGCTCGATGTCCCTCTCGCAGTCGGCGGGTGTGACCGGAAGGTGAGACGGCTCGCTCGCCAGGTGGACGGCATACTCGCGCAGGTCGGGGCGATGCCGAAGCTGCTCGCGGGCCGCTGCCTCAAGGACCCCCTCGGCGTTCCAGCGCAGGCCGAGGTCAGCCTCGACCGTGCGGGAGCAGCGCAGCGGGGCAACGACGTCGCGGCGCAGGCCGGCGTCGTCGCCGGTCGGTGTCACGCTCGAGTAGACGTCCGTCGTCGCACCGCCGATATCGATGACGAGCACGTCCGAGCCGGAAGCGTCGGCAAGGACCTCGACCCCGCGCAGGACGGCGTCGGGAGTCGCCGCTCGTACCAGGCGGGCGAACCGTGGGTCGCGTGACAGCCTGGTGCCGCCGATGACGTGACGCAGGAACGCCTCGCGGATCGCGGCCCGAGCACCACCCGGGGCGACCGTGCCGATCGCGGGAAGGACGTTGTCGGCGAGGACGTACGGCCGACCACGTGAGCGCAGGATGTCGGCGACGTCGTCACGGGCGGTGGTGTTGCCCGCGACGACCACCGGAGCGGTGAGGGTGAGGTGGGAGGAGGCCAGCCGGTGCGCGTTGTGCAGCAGCACCTCGGCGTTGCCGCCGTCGGTACCCCCAACGAGCAGGACGATGTCTGGGCGGCCCGCGTGCAGGGCCGTCACGCCGGCGGGGTCGAGCGGGCCCGCCGCCACGTGGACGATCCTGGCGCCGGCGGAAAGGCCCACCCGGTGGCCGGCCTCCGCGGTGACCGAACGCTCGTAGCCGACGACGGCCAGCCGCAGGCCGCCTCCGGCGCTCGAGCAGGCGAGCACTGACGTGGTGGCGCCGGCGCCGAGGTCTGCGAGCACCGCGTCGACGCCCGTCATGACGTCGGTCAGCACGGTCGTCGGGGTCTGCGCTTGGGCGGTGACAGTGCCGGTCGTCGGGTCGACCAGCGCGCCTTTGGTGAACGTCGAGCCGATGTCGATGCAGGCGATCGGGTCAGTCATGGGCCGCTCGCGGGGCGGTGCTCACCCGTGCCGGTCGAGGGCTTGGCGCAGGTCCTCGACGAGGTCCTCGACATCTTCCAGCCCCACCGACAGGCGGACCAGGTCGGCTGGGACCTGCAAAGCCGTCCCGGCGACCGAGGCGTGCGTCATCCGGGCTGGGTGCTCGATGAGCGACTCGATGCCGCCGAGGGACTCGGCGAGCGTCCACAGCGTCGTGGCGGCGACGGTGTCGACGGCGGCCTGCTCGCCGGCGTGCAGCCGGAAGCACACCATGCCGCCGAACCGGCGCATCTGCCGGGCGGCGACGTCGTGGCCGGGGTGCGTGGGCAGTCCTGGGTAGTGGACCTCGGTCACCGCGCCGTGGTTGGCGAGGAACTGCGCGACACGCTCCGCGTTGTCGCAGTGCCGTTCCATGCGCACGGCCAGGGTCTTGAGACCGCGCAGCACCAGCCAGCAGTCGAACGGGCCGGCGACAGCGCCAATAGCGTTCTGGTGGAAGCGGATTCGCTCGGCAGCATCGTCGAAGCCAGCCACCGCGACCGACTCACCCAGCACGACGGCGCCGCCGACGACGTCGCTGTGCCCACCGGCATACTTGGTCGTGCTGTGGGTGACGATATCGGCGCCCAGCTCGAGCGGGCGCTGCAGGTATGCCGTGGCGAAGGTGTTGTCGACGACGAGCAGCGCCCCGGCGTCGTGTGCGATCGTCGCGAGCGCGGCGATGTCGGCGATGCCGAGCAGCGGGTTGGACGGGGTCTCGACCCAGAGCATCTTGGTGCGGCCAGGACGGATGGCGGCGCGGACCGCGTCGAGGTCGCCCATCGGCGCGATGGTGTGCTCGATGCCGTGGGGGCGGGCGACCTGGTTGACGTAGCGGTAGGTGCCGCCGTAGGCGTCGGACGGTACGACGAGATGGTCGCCCGGCACGAGCAGCGCCCGGATCACGCAGTCCTGCCCGGCGAGCCCGCTCGCGAATGCGAAACCGTGCGTACCGCCGTCGAGCGCGGCGAGGCACTCCTGCAGCGCGGTGCGGGTCGGGTTGGCCGAGCGGGAGTACTCGTAGCCGCCGCGCAGGTGGCCGATGCCGTCCTGCTTGTACGTGGTCGACGGGTAGATGGGCGGGATGACCGCGCCGGTCGACGGGTCCGGCTCGGACCCCACATGGATGGCCCGGGTCGAGAACCCCAGCTGCCGTTCTGGCCCGGCGGCCCCTTCGCGCGTCACATTGCGAGCCTATTCGCCGGCCCTTCCGGAGAGGTCAAAGGATGCACTTTATCCACTTATCCGGGGGGTTTGACAGCACCTACGGACCTCTCGGCGGAAGGGCTCGCCCTACGCCCCTCCCGTTCCCCTCGCCCTCCGCCCTTCCCCTCCCCTCGCCCTCCGCCCCTCCCCTCCCCTCGCCCTCCGCCCCTCCCCTCGCCCTCGCCCTCCGAGCCTCCCCCCCCTCCCCCTCGAGGCTCCCTCCCCCTCCCCCTCGAGGCTCCCTCCCCAGCGAAAGGTCAGCAGGTGCAGTAACGGGGTCGGTTTGACAGCACCTACGGACCTCTCGGCGGAAGGGCTCGCCCTACGGACCTCTCGGCGCAAGGGCAAAGCCGGACTCAGGACCTCTCTCGGCGGGAACTCCTGTGCGGACTCAGGCGGCGAGCAGGCGGCCGAGCAGGCTCACCAGCTGGGCCCACCGAGCCCGGTCAGTGAGGTCCTCGGCGCTCATGCGGATCACCCGCCACCCGGCCGCTTCGAGCCGGCGGACCCGCACGATATCGCGCTGCCACTGCAGGCGGTCGGTGCGGTGCTGGTCGCCTTCGTACTCGACGATGACCCGCTGCCGACGCCACAACAGGTCCGCCCGCCCGAGCCACTCTCCGGCCTCGTCGTAGACGTCCTGGTTGAGCTCGGGCTCGGGCAGGCCAGCCCGGACGAACCGGAGCCGGGCTCGGCTTTCCATTGCGGAGGCGCTCCCGATGCGGACCAGCGTCAGCGCCTCCCGCAGCCGTCGTATGCCGCGCGCTCCCTTGCGTCGGTCCACCTCGGCCGCGAGCTCGCTGCGTAGAGCGGGCCAGGCCGCCACGATCGCATCGGCCACCACCACGAGGTCGTCGACGGTGAATGAGCCGAAGCGCCGGTCCAGCGCGGCGAGGTCCGCCCACATCTGAGCCGGATGCACAACTGGCCAGCGGCCGGCATACCTGACGGAGCGCAGCTCAAGACCGCGATGACCCGCGACCCCGGGCCGCCGGGGACGGCAGCCCTTGGTGGGCACCATGACGTGGAGCGGCTCGCCGACCGTCCACCGCCGCGGGACCGGTAGCCCCAGCAACCTGGCCGCGGTCACATGGGAGAAGGCCCACTCGCCCTCGAGAACCTTCGCGACAGCCGTGGCCTGCGCGTCCACGCATTCGAGCGTGTCGGTCACCCGCAGGCCACGCGTGGGCCTGGCGAGGTCGGGGTGACGCAGCGCCCCGACCGACATGCCGGCGGCGAGGCCCTCCGACGTCGTGAACGCGGGCCCCAGTGGCGATGGCGGCGGGGTACGTGGCCGAGACATGCCCACACTGTGCGCGATCTGCAGCCCAGTCCGCTGGCGCCATCCACAGGCCGCGCCTCCCCCCCTCGCGAAAGGTCAGCAGATGCACTCAAGAGCGCCCGATAACCGCACCTATGGACCTCTCGGCGCGAGGGTCCGCGAGGGTCCGCAGGGGTCCGCGAGGGTCCGCGATGGTCCGCAGGGGTACGCAGGAGTACGCAGGAGTCTGCAGGGGTGATACTGGCCGGGTGATCTTTGGACTCGGACGCAAGACCGCCATGCCGACCCCGCAGGAGGCTCTCCCCGGGCGCGCCACCCGCCCGTATGCCGTGAACCCCGTGCACGCGGTCCTGGGCACCCCGCTCGAGGGCCCGTGGCCCGAGGGGTTTGAGGTTCTCCACGTTGCCATGGGCTGCTTCTGGGGCGTCGAGCGGATCTTCTGGCGCCAGCCCGGTGTGTACGTCACGGCGGCCGGCTACATGGGCGGCTACACACCCAACCCGACCTACGAGCAGACCTGCACGGGCCTCACCGGCCACGCCGAAACGGTTCGCGTCGTCTACGACCCAGCCGCGACCACCCCGGAGATGCTGCTCAAGGTCTTCTGGGAGAACCACGACCCCACCCAAGGCCCACGGCAGGGCAACGACGTCGGCACGGCATACCGCTCCGCGATCTACTGGACCACGCCGGACCAGGAGCGCGCGGCCCTGACGACGCGCGACGCCTTCCAGAAGGTGTTGGACGACAACCACTTTGGGCGCATCACGACGGACATCCGCTCGGCCGATGACGCCGGCCCGTTCTACCTCGCCGAGGACTACCACCAGGCCTATCTGCACAAGAACCCCGGCGGCTACTGCAACCACGGGCCCAACGGGATGACCTGCCCCATCGGCGTCGCCGACCTGCCCGCCCAGCAGAGCATCATCCCGCCGTCCTGACCGGGGTCATCGCCCGGGCCGGCGAGGCCGAACTGGTGCTCCCGCGCCAACGGTGCCGACGGACTGCGCGTCTCTAGCTCTGCAGGAGCAGCCGGATCCAGGCGTCGCGCAGGAACGCACCGACCCGCTCCGCGCTCCAACCGCACTGTCCGGCAAGCAAATCCCAGTACTCGGGCGCGTTCAGGCTCCACACGATGTCCGCGACCTGCTGGTCGGTGAGCTCGGCTCGGACCTGCCCGGTTGACCGCAGGTCCGCGGCGAGCTCGAGCATGTTCCGCGCCCGGCGCGTGCTGATCTCCGCCCACAGGGCCCGGCAGTCCGCGTCCTCGACCGCCGCATCGCGCAGCGCGAGGAAGATCGGCACCAGCCGCGGCATGATCTCCGCGACGGCTGCCGCGTAGATGCCGAGCTTGGTTTCCGCGTCCGGCGCTGCCTTGACGCGACGCACATAGTCGCGCTGCGCCGCCGGTACGGTTTCGTCGCGTCCCGACAGCGAGGTCTCGACCAGCTCACGCAGGATGACCGGCTTACGTCCGACCGCGGCATACACCGTGTCGGCAGCGACGCCCGCGCGGGACGCGATGTCGGCGATGGTGGCGCGTGTGTACCCTCGCTCGACGACGAGCTCGCGGGCGGCCTGCAGGATGTCGTGCCGAGTCCGGGCGGCCTGCTCGGCCCGGCGAGGTGAGCGGTACGGCCGACGCCCCCGAGGCGGCATGCTCAACCGCGTCCGCCTGCGTTCATGTTCCCCCGAGCTCCCCGAGCTGCCGTCATCGACTACGCGTCGTCCGGCAACGGCGGGCCGACGACCTCGATACCGTACTGCGGCGCCAGTTGCAGCCAGCGCGCCACCTGCTCGGCCAGCAGGTCCGGGTCCGGGCCGGGCAGGGCGCGCTCCGTAGCCGGCCGGCCGACCTCGTCGTAGAGACCGAACAAGCCGCCTGGGTCCACGAGGCCGACAAAGCGCACCGGCGTCGCCCCCGTGACCCGGAAAGCATGGGGCTGACCTTGCGGCAACCACAGGAAGTCCCCCGCACTCAGATGAAAGGTCTCGTCGCCGGCCCGGTAGGTCATCGTCCCGTCGAGCAGGTAGAACGCCTCGGCTTCCTTGGTATGCCGGTGCAGCGGCGTCACGACGCCGGGCGGCTGGGTCACGAGGGAGATCCCGAGCGAGCCGCCGCTCTCCTCGGGGGTGAGCAGGCTCTCGAAGAGCGAGCTCATGGCCCAGGTGGCCGTGCCGCTGCCGGCCTGGCGGCAGACGGCACGGGGCGCTGTGGGAAGGGGTCCGGCAGTCATCGGGCCACTCCTCTCTATCCGTGGTGGGATGTATTCAATCAAGAAGGATACGGATCAAATGTCGGCGGTCAAGCGGCGAAGCGGCGAAGCCAGGAGCACGGCCATCGCGGCTCGCCGAGCTCGGCCTGCTCGAGGTCATCAGAGCCTGAGGTTCGGGGTCCGACGAGCGGCACAACGCCGCCCTGCCGCAAGACGCACCCACCGCAATAGTCTTGGACGAGCCTCATTGAGTCGAGTGGAAGGCCTCGCCCATGTCCCGTGCCCCCATCCGCCGCGTCGCCCTGCTCACCGCCGGCGGGTATGCCCCGTGCCTCTCCTCAGCGGTCGGTGGCCTGATCGAGCGCTACACCGAGCTCATGCCGGACGTCGAGATCATCGGGTATCTCCACGGCTACCACGGCGTGCTGGCGGGCAAGTACCTCGTCGTCGACGAGGCGGCTCGAGCGAACGCCCACCTGCTTCACAAGTTCGGCGGCAGCCCGATCGGCAACAGCCGGGTCAAGCTCACCAACGCCGCAGACCTGGTCAAGCGTGGTCTGGTCCAGGAGGGCGAGGACCCACTGCACGTCGCAGCCGAGAAGCTCAAGGCCGACGGCATCGATGTCCTGCACACCATCGGCGGCGACGACACCAACACCACGGCAGCCGACCTCGCGGCATACCTGCAAGAGGAGGGGTACGAGCTCACCGTCGTCGGCCTGCCCAAGACGATCGACAACGACATCATCCCGATCCGCCAGTCACTCGGTGCCATCACCGCGGCCGAACAGGCCTCGAGGTTCGCGCAGAACGTCCTGGCCGAGCATGGCTCCAACCCGCGGATGCTCATCGTTCACGAGGTGATGGGCCGCGGCTGTGGGTGGCTCACGGGGGCAGCAGCCCGCAACTACCAGGCCTGGCACGCCGCCCAGGAGTGGGTCCCCTCGATCGGGCTGTCCGCGCCGCGCTGGGCGATCCACGGGGTCTACGTTCCCGAGCTCGCGATCGACCTGGATGCCGAGGCGGTCCGGCTCAAGGCAGTCATGGACGAGGTCGGCTGCGTCAACCTGTTCATCTCCGAAGGCGCGGGCGTCGCTGACATCGTCGCCGAGCTCGAGGCGAGCGGGCAGCAGGTCCAGCGCGACCCGTTCGGCCACGTCAAGCTCGACACCATCAACCCGGGCAGCTACTTCGCCCAGCAGTTCGCCGCCAAGCTCGGCGCCGAGAAGACCATGGTCCAGAAGTCGGGCTACTTCTCCCGGTCGGCGGCCGCCAACGCCGAGGACCTCGCCCTCATCAAGGCGATGGTCGATGCGGCTGTTGACGCTGCGGTCGAAGGCACGCCGGGCGTGATCGGCCACGACGAGGACCGCGGCGACGAGCTACGCGCCATCGAGTTCCCACGCATCGCCGGTCACAAGGAGTTCGACACCAGCGTCGACTGGTTCCAGGGAGTGTTGCGAGGTACCGGGCAGGCCTAGCGGGCGGCCCGAGGCGGGGTATGCCGCGCGACTGGTCGGCATACCCCGCCTCACCTCCCCCCGGTACCGGGTCCTCGAGTAGACGCCTGCCCGCTCCCCTCCTGTGGCTCCTGACGCCCCACCCCGTCGCCGAGTGGTCAGTCGATGTTGTTATTCGGGCCGGATAACCGCATCTACTGACAACTCGGCGGGCGGCAAGGGCCTCACCCCAACCGGACGGGCGTCATCCGAGGTCGCGGCACGCCGGCAGGCCTAGCTCTTGATCGGTGCGCCGGCTGGGGTGAGCACGAACCAGACCTGGTTGACGTTCTGGCCGGTCACATCCCCGGGCTTGGTGTCCTTGGCGTAGTAGTACAGCGGCCAGCCGTTGAGGGTGACCTGCTTGTGACCGTCGGCGGTCGCGATCGAGGCGACGGTTCCGGTGACCCCGGTGAGCTTGGGGGTCGCGTCGGCCACCACGAGCGGCCACGCGGCCAGGCAGGCGCCCGTGCAGGCACTCGTCGTGGTGCCCTGGGTGTCCTTGGTGAACATGTACAGCGTCATCCCGGCGCCGTCGGTGACGACGGTGCCAAGGGATGTGGTACCGGTCTTCAGCTCCGTGACCGCCGGCTTCCCGGTCGCCGTCGGGCTCGCCGACGCGGCCGCGGTCGTGGTTGCCGGTGCTGGTGCTGCGGTTGTGGCGCTGCCGCCAGAGCTGCGTTGAGCCGCACGCCGCAAGCAGACCCACCCCCACGGCGAGCGTGAGCGTTGACCGGACAAACCGAACGGGCATGGCAGTCTCCTCTCGTCGGGGGAAACAGTCCGCCGACCCGATTAGTAGAGACGAGGGCGACGGGCTCCCGGTTCACCCCTGTCAGAATGAACCCAGACTCGCATCCGGCCGTCTTCTTCATCGGGCGGTGCGAGGTGGCGCCGATCCGGAGGTAGGCATGCCGCTCGACGAGGAGGCGGTCGCGCAGATCTACCGCGACCACGCCCCGCTGCTGAGGCGGCTGGTACTGCGAGCGACAGGAGACCCGCAGCAGGCCGAGGACATCGTGCAGGAGGTGATCTTGCGGGTGTGGCGCCAGGCCCCACCGACGACGCATTTACGCGCCTACCTCACGCAGAGCGCGCGCAATCTCGTCATCGACGGCTACCGGGCCTCGCAACGTCGACCACAGGAGTCCGGCACCCCCCCCGAGCAGCACATGACCGAGCACCACGCAGCATTCAGGGCTCCGGAGGAGATCGACCGGGCCTTGGACCAGCTGCTCATGCACGAAGCGCTGTCCCAGCTGTCCAGCCAGCACCGCGACGTCGTCATCGCACTGCACTACCAGCGGCTGACGGTCGCCGAGGCTGCTGAGCGCCTCGATGTGCCCGAGGGCACCGTCAAGTCACGGGCCTACTACGCGTTGCGCCATCTGCGCTCCGTCCTCGACGAGATGGGGGTGACGCAATGACGTGCGACGACAACCTGCGTCTGCTCCTTGGCGCGTACATCCTCGGCGGTCTGAGCGACCATGACCATCGCGCTTTCGCAGCACACCTGCGCGCCTGCCAGCACTGCCAGGTCGAGGCGGCCCAGCTGTCGGGTCTGCCCAGACTGCTCGACCTGGTCGACGACCCCCTCGAGCTGTCGGAGCCGGTCGGGTCGCCGCGCGACCCGGAGCCCGAGCTGAGCCGAGGCCTGCTCACCCGGGTGCGGCAACAGCGCCGGCGCAGCCGGGTGCGGCTGCTGGCCGCCGCGGCCGTTCTCGGAGTCGCCTTGCTCGGTCTCGGTTGGTTCGTTGGCGCCCGCATCGCCACACCCGTGCGACCGTCCGCCACTTCGCTCAGTGCCACGCCGCAGTCCGGATCGAACGCGCAGATCGACATGGCCCTGGTCAGCAAGGCGTGGGGCACTGAGCTGCAGCTGACCGCCACCAAGCTGCCCACCCAGGGCCAGTTCACGCTGTGGGTCGTCGACGACAAAGGCAAGGCGGTCCAAGTGGCGACGTGGGGCGCGACTCCTGCCGGCGCGGCGATTCTCACCGCCGCCAGCGCCGTCCCGACGCCGCAGATCAAGGCGGTGGAGGTGCGGCGGGACTCGGGCGAAACGATCGCCGCCGCCAACGACCTGACGCGCGCCCCCGCCCGCGCCCCCGCCCGCCCCGGTCGGCGAGAGGTCAACAGATGTCGTTATCGGCCCCGGATAACCGCACCTACTGACCTCTCGGCGGTGAGGTGCAGGCCAGGCCGGCGGTGAGGTGCAGGCCCAGGTCGGCGGTGAGGTGCAGGCCCAGGCAGACAGACAGGCTCGTCGAACGCACGCGCCAGCACTCAGCCGACGAGGAAGCCGAGCAGGTCGGCGCGCGTCAGCACCCCCACCGGCTTGCCGTCGTCGATGACGAGAACCGCGTCGGAGTGCTCCAGCTCCGTACGTGCCGTGCCGACTCTCTCGCCGGCCCCCACATGCGGCAGGCTCGGCTCCATGTGCCGCCCGACCGGGTCGGTGAGCAGCGCCTTGCCGGTGAACAGCAGCTCCAGCAGAGCGCGCTCGCTCACCGAACCCGCCACCTCCCCCGAGGTGACCGGAGGCTCGGCGTTGACGACGGGCATCTGGGACACGGCATACTCGCGCAGGATGTCGATCGCCTCGCGGATCGTCTCGGACGGGTGGGTGTGCACGAGCGCAGGCAACGCGCCGCTCTTGGCCCGCAGCACCTCGCCGACGGTGCGCTCCCCCGACTCGCGAAGGAACCCGAACGAGCGCATCCAGGCGTCGGAGAAGATCTTCGAAAGGTAGCCACGCCCGCTGTCGGGCAGGATCACCACGACCATGGCGTCCTCGGGCAGGTCCCGCGCCACCTGCAGCGCGGCGACGACCGCCATGCCGCACGAGCCCCCGACGAGCAGGCCCTCCTCCCGGGCCAGCCGCCGGGTCATCGCGAACGAGTCCGCGTCCGACACCCCGACGACCTCGTCGACGACCGAGGGGTCGTATGCCGTGGGCCAGAAGTCCTCGCCCACCCCCTCGACGAGGTAGGGCCGCCCGGTGCCGCCCGAGTAGACCGAGCCCTCCGGGTCCGCGCCGATGATGCGCACCCGCCCGCCGGACACCTCCTTGAGGTATCGGCCGGTGCCGCTGATCGTGCCACCGGTCCCCACCCCGGCCACGAAGTGGGTCACCCGGCCGTCGGTGTCCGCCCACACCTCAGGACCGGTCGTCGCATAGTGGGAGCCGGGGTTCTCCGGGTTGGCGTACTGGTCGGGCTTCCAGGCCCCCTCGATCTCGCCGACCAGACGGTCGGACACGCTGTAGTAGGAGTCGGGGTGCTCGGGCGGCACGGCGGTCGGGCAGACGACGACCTGCGCGCCGTAGGCCCGCAGCACGTTGAGCTTGTCCTCGCTGACCTTGTCCGGGCAGACGAAGACGCACGAGTAGCCCTTGCGCTGAGCGACGAGCGCGAGCCCGACGCCGGTGTTTCCGCTGGTGGGCTCCACGATCGTGCCGCCCGGCCGCAGCGCCCCGGACCGCTCGGCGGCCTCGACCATGCGCACCGCGATGCGGTCCTTCACCGACCCGCCCGGGTTGAGGTACTCGACCTTGGCCAGGACCGTCGCCGCGGTGACCCCCTGAGTGACCCGAGCGAGGCGCACCAGCGGGGTGCCGCCGACGAGGTCGACGATGTGCTCGGCGAATCTCACCCGATCATCCTTCCACCCGTAGCGCAGGGATCCGCGGCCCGCGACGCAGGTATGCCGCGAACCACGACGCGGCGTCGGTATGCCGTGCTGCCCGGGCCGTGGCACCAGGCACCCTGGCGGGCGTAAGGTCCCTGTTGCTGGGCGTCACGCACGCCATAGAGTCTGCATGAACGTGAGCACGCGCTCGCTTCGCCAGTTGACGATCCACCAGGAAGGCATTCCCCGTGACCGAAGCAGTCATCGTCTCGACCGCCCGCAGCCCCATCGGCCGGGCCATGAAGGGCACCCTCAAGGACATCCGCCCCGACGACCTGTCCGTGCAGGTCCTGCACTCCGCCCTGGCCAAGGTCCCCGAGCTCGACCCCAAGGAGATCGACGACCTCATGTGGGGCTGCGCAGAGCCCCATGGCAAGCACGGCTCGAACATGGCCCGCGTCATCGCCATCCTCGCCGGCTATGACCACCTGCCCGGAACGACCGTGAACCGGTTCTGCGCCTCGAGCACGCAGACGATGCGGATGGCCTACCACGCGATCAAGCTCGGCGAAGGTGACGTGTTCGTCGCCGGTGGCGTGGAGTGCGTCTCGCAGTACACCAACTTCGCGGGTGCGGGCGGCTCCAACCCGGACGACCAGAACCCCATCTTCGCCGCGGGCGCCGAGCGCACGGCAAAGCTCGCCGAAAGCAACGCCGTCTGGACCGACCCCCGTGAGGAGGGCGTCGTCCCCGACGTCTACATCGCCATGGGCCAGACCGCGGAGAACGTCGCCTTGATGCGCGGCATCTCCCGCCAGCGCCAGGACGAGTGGGGCGTGCGTTCGCAGAACCGGGCTGAAGAGGCCATCGAGAGCGGCTTCTTCGGCGCGGAGATCACCCCGATCGAGCTGCCTGATGGCTCGGTCGTCTCCCGTGACGACGGCCCTCGCGCCGGTGTGACGCTCGAGTCGGTCTCCGTCCTGAAGACGGTCTTCCGCGAGGACGGCACGGTTACGGCAGCCAACTGCTGTCCGCTCAACGACGGCGCGGCGACGACCATCATCATGAGCGACACCAAGGCCGCCGAGCTCGGGGTCACCCCGATCGCGCGGATCGTCGCCACCGGCGTCTCGGCGCTGTCGCCCGAGATCATGGGGCTGGGCCCGGTCGACGCGTCCCGCCAGGCACTCAAGCGGGCCGGGATGAGCATCGGCGACATGGACCTCTACGAGATCAACGAGGCCTTCGCCGCGCAGGTCCTGCCGTCGGCTGACGACCTGGGCATGGACCTCGACAAGCTCAACGTCCACGGCGGCGCGATCGCCCTCGGCCACCCGTTCGGCTGCACCGGAGCCCGGATCGCGACGACCCTGCTGCACGGCATGCAGGAGCGGGACGCGACGTTCGGCCTGGAGACCATGTGCGTCGGTGGCGGTCAGGGCATGGCGATCATCTTCGAGCGCCTGAGCTGATCCGGTTTGACAGCTGAGGGGCCGCCGGACCTGGTCCGGCGGCCCCTTTGCTGTGCACCGTGCGCCTGACCTGCATCGAGAGGTCAACAGATGCTGTTTCGAGGCCCGAATAACCGCATCTGCTGACCTCTCGGCGAAGGGGGCGCGCGGGGTGGGTATGCCGGGGCTCACGGCAAGGCGCGGCGCAACGCAGCGAGCGCCTCCTCGAGCCCGTCTCCGAGCTCCGGCGGCGGCCGCGTCGTAGGCCAGGACTCGCAGCTGGTCCATGACGACGGCCGGCCCGAGGTCGGGCACGTCGACGCTCGGGGCGCCCTGGGCCTGGGCAACCCGGTCGGCGAGGGCCTGCGCGAGCGCGTGGACGCGCCCGGCATACCGAAGCGCCTGGGTGAGCGGCAGCTGCTGCCACCGTTCACCCAGGCGCCGGAGCTCGTCTTGGACGCCCTGCGGGACGGGCGATGCGGGAGATCCGCGGTCAGTCACGCATCCGGGCCAACAGGCGCACGATCTCCAGGTAGAGCCAGACCACGCTGACGATCAAACCGTGGGCCAGCAGCCAGGAGAACCGCTCCGGCGCTCCGACGCGCACCGCGTGGTCGATGCTGTCGAAGTCGATGGCCAGCGAGTAGGACGCCAGTCCCACCCCGAGCAACGAGATCCCGATGCCCAGCAGCCCACTGCCGCCGAAGCCCCATCCCGTGGTCAAGCCGAGGAACAGCGCGAAGACGTTGACGAGGCTGAACAGCAGGTAGCCCATGATGGCAAAGCCGAAGATCCGCCTGCTCTTGTTCGTCACCTTGACCAGGCCGGTCTTGTACCCGAGGAACATCCCGGCGAAGGTGCACAGGGTGGCCAGGACCGCGGTCACGACGATGCCCGGGTAGGCCTGCTCCATCACCCGGCTGAAGGCACCGACGAACGCGCCTTCCAGCACGGCATAGGTGACGATGAGCGGCACCGACACCTTCTTCATGAAGGCGATCGCGAGGCCGACGGCCAGCCCGCCGAACATCCCCAGCAGCCACACCGGTGTGGTCAGCCCTGGCGACCCCGCCGTGACCGCCCAGGACACGCCGGCGACGACGACGAGGAGGGCGAACAGCCCCAGGGTCTTCATGATGACGTCGTCGAACGTGACCCGGCCCATGGCGACCGGGCCGGCGGGCGGCTGCTGGTACATGCGTTCCAGCTGGTCGGCGCTGAGCTGGTCCTGGTATGCCGTGGGGCCGGTCTGCGACCACTGTTGCGGCTGCTGCTGTTGCTGCGGCTGGCCGAAGCCGGCATACGGCTGCTGGTCAAGCTGCTTGTCGATGCGCGAGAACACCGGGTTGCTACCGGCCATGGATCCTCCGTCTGACGGGGGCGCGGACGGCCCTCTGCCCGTTCAGCGTACGGCAGTCGCGCCCAGTTCCCGTCGCTCGGCCGTCGACGTCGTTGTTATGCCAACGGGTGGCTGGCAGCCTCGTCGAGCGCGGGGATGCCGGCAGCCAGGCGAGGGCGCCGGCCGAGTCCGATGGTCGGACTCGAGGCCGGCGCCCCCTCCACGGCCGCGTCTCCCGCACTGACGCGTCTATATAGCGGTGCGGGGCGCCCCGCACACACAGCCCCCGCATGCCTACCCCCCGATTGGCACCTGCATTTCGGGCGATTCACCAGAATCTCCCTCGTAACCCCCTAGGGCCACGAGGACCAACTTAAGTCATCTTGACTGACTCTTGGGAATCCCTTGGAGGTTCCGTGACCATTTCGTTATCCAAACGTCAACGGCCACTGGCGCGTTCTGGGACGCGGCGAACGGGCCGGACCAAGCCTGGCCGACGTCGTGGATGCCGTCGTACCCCCGACGAGATTCGAACTCGCACTGTGGCGATTTTAAGTCGCCTGCCTCTGCCGTTGGGCTACGGGGGCCGGTTCAGCGTAGACGAACCCGACTGCGCTACAGGTAGGTCCGGCGCGGGTGAACCGCGTGCGGCCCGGCGACCCGGTCGAGGAACACGAGCCCGTTCGTGTGGTCGATCTCGTGTTGGATCGCCACCGCCTCGAACCCATCGGTGTCGATCTGGACCCAGGCGCCGGTGACCGGGAGCTGCCCGCGCACCGTCAGCCGCCGGGCGCGCGCGACGTCGCCGGTGAAGTCCGGGACCGACAGGCACCCCTCCCGACCGCGCTCCTTGCGGGTCGCGGTGAGCACCTCGGCGTTGCACAGGACGAAGGACCCGTGGCAGGTCCGGGTCTTGGCGTGGCCCGTGACGTCGAGGCTGAAGACCCGCCAGGCGAACCCGACCTGCTGGGCCGCCAGTCCCACGCATCCGGGTGAGACCGCCTGGGTCGCGAGCAGGTCGGCCGCGAGCTGGACCACGTCGTATGCCGTGGGGTCGACGCGTGCGCCGACGGTTGCCAGCACCGCTGCCGGGGCGCGCACGACCGGCAGGACCCGACCTTGGGGCAGCACCGGCATGCCCTGTAGCACGTCGCCACCCGGGCCGAGGCGCTCGGTCGGCTCGGTCGAGGGCAAGCCCGGGTCACCGGACCGCTGCCCGTCGGCCCGCCCGGGCTCGGTCGGGGGGGTCACAACACCTCGTCGTCCACTCGCTCGAACGTCACGTCCACGCCCAGGGTGGCCGCGGCCGAACGCAGGTCAGCCGACAGGGCCTGGGGATCCGCGCCCGCCGGCAGCTCGACCTCGGCGATGAGGACGTAGAGGTTGCCGCCCGAGGCGCGTGCCCAGGTCCACGATGTTGGCGCCGTGGGCGGCGACGACCTTGGTCACTCCCGCCACGATGCCGGGCCGGTCGGCGCCGTGCACCCGAAGCGTCCACGCCTCGCCCGGTAGCGAGCCCGGGCCGTCCTCGGCGAGCTCACGGACGTCGACCGTCAGCCGCCCCGACGCCGAGACCGGGGCGAGGGCCGCTTCGACCTCGGCCGTCGACGCTCGGGTGCGCACCAGCACGACCATGGCGAAGTGTCCCCGGAGCAGCGTCATTGTCGAGTCCTCGAGGTTGGCGCCGAGGCCGGCGAGCGCGCCGGTCACCTCGCTGACGATGCCGGGCCGGTCGTCGCCGAGGACGGTGACCGCAATGACGGTCTTGGAGGGATCCACGACGGACAACCTAGCGGCCACCCGCCCCTCCCCCTCCAGCGAAAGGTCAGCAGGTGCACTTATCCAGGGGGTTTGACAGCACCTACGGACGTCTCGCCGATGGGCTGGCCGCCCCGCGGCCGTCTACAGCGCGGCGATGACCTCGTCGAGCATCCGCTCGGTCAGCTTGCGGGTGAAGGTGTTCTGCTGGCTCACGTGGTAGCTGCCGACCAGGCGCACCGCCCGCCCGGCCACCGCAAGCGAGCACTGAGCGCCATGGCCGAACCGTGGCTTGGGACGCGGCACCACCCAGCCCACTGCCCGGGCCGTGTCGAGCGCGGCGTCCCAGGCGAGCTGGCCCAGGGCAAGGATGGAGCGCAGCGAGGGTGCCGCCAGCTCGAAGTCGCGCTCGAGCCATCCCTGGCAGCTGGCCCGCTCAGCCGGCGCCGGCCGGTTCGCGGGCGGCGCACACCGCACCGCCGCGACGATCCGCAGGCCCCGCAGCGCCTGGCCGTCACCGCTGGCCGTGCTCGTCGCCAGCGAGGCGTACCCGGCGCGGTGCAGCGCGGCATACAACCAGTCGCCGCTGCGGTCGCCGGTGAACATCCGCCCGGTCCGGTTGGTGCCGTTGGCCGCCGGCGCCAGGCCGACGACGAGCACCGCAGGGCGCGGGTCGCCGAACCCCGGTCCCGGCCGTCCCCAGTACGGCTCGCCCGCGAAGGCCGCGCGCTTGCCCAGCGTCGCCACCTCCTCCCGCCAGGCCACCAGGCGGGGGCAGGCCCGGCACACGGACACGCGCGCATCGAGCTCGGCCACGCTGGCCGAACCGCGAGCCAGCCGCACCACCTCGTCCGCCGACCGCGCCACAGGGGTATGCCGGTCAGCCGGGTCCCCGGGCCAGCCCTCCCCCGGCGGGCACCGGCGAGGCGAACAGCTGCCCGCTGACGGGGTGGGGCAACAGCTCGGTCATCCTCAGCGGCCGACGAGCGACAGGGCGACCCCGTCGAGGATGTCGTGCTCGGACGCCAGCACCGGCAAGGCCTCGCCGAGCCCGGTGTCACGGCATACCCGCTCGATGACCCGGTCCCAGACCAGCGCGCCGGCCCCGATGACGTCGACCCGGCCCGGGTGCATGAAGCCGAGCGCGGCGCGTTCGGCGTGGGTCATGGCCAGCAGCTCGCGCGCGGCAGCGTGGAACTGCGCCGGCGTGGCCTGCGCCAGGTGGGTGACGTCGGCGTCGTACGCCGGCAGGTCCAGCACGTGGGCGGCGACCGTCGTGACGCTGCCGGCGAGCCCGACGAGCGCGCGCACCGGCCCGAAGCCGACCACCGACGCCGCCGCGTCGATAGCCGCGTCGATGTCGCGCGGTTGCGGCCGCGATCTCGGCCTCGGTCGGCGGGTCGGACCGCAGGTGGCGTTCGGTCATCCGCACGCACCCGATGTCGACCGAGAGCGCCGCCTCGCACCGACCCGCTCCCCCGGACGAGCTCGGTCGAGCCGCCACCGATGTCGACGACGAGGTACGGTCCCGGAATGCCCTGGGCCGCCAGCTCGCCGGTCGCGCCGATGAACGACAGCCGGGCCTCCTCGTCGCCCGTCACGACCTCAGGGGCCACCCCGAAGGCGGCGAACGCCTCGCGCACCCCGGCGACGAACTCCCCGGCGTTGCGGGCGTCGCGGGACGCCGATGTGGCGACGAACCGCACCCGCTGGGCGCCCAGCTCGCGGCACTGCCCGGCATACTCGCGGGCCATCGCGAGGGTGCGTGCCATCGCGTCGGGGGCGATGACGCCGGTGCGGTCCACGCCGTAGCCGAGCCGCACGATCTCCATGCGACGCAGGACGTCGGCGACCGAACCCCTCCCCGGCTCGACGTCGGCGACGAGCAGACGGATCGAGTTGGTGCCGCAGTCGACGGCCGCGACGCGCGTCGCGTCAGCCATGGCCGGAAGCCGCGGCGCGGGCGTCGTCGGCGCAGCTGGTCGGCTCCCACCACCGCGACAGCGCCGCGAGCACCTCGTCGCCCAGGGGGTTGATACCCGGTCCGACGGCCAGGGCGTGAGCCGCCAGCGCGTGCAGGCACTTGACGCGGGTGGGCATCCCTCCGGCAGAGACGCCCTCGATCTCAGGCACGGTGCCCAGCTCGGCTCGCCGCGCGAGGTAGTCCTCGTGGGCGGCGTGGTATGCCGTGGCCAGGCCCGGGTCGGTGGCCAGGCGCTCCTGCATCGTGCGCATCAGCCCCTGTCCCTCGAGGGTGCTGATCGCTGCGGTGAGGCGGGGACAGGTGGCGTAGTACGTCGTCGGGAACGGGGTGCCGTCGGGCAGCCTCGGCTCGGTGCGCACGACGTCAGGCTGGCCGCACGGGCACCGGTGGGCCACCTCGTGGACGCCACGCGGCGGGCGGCCGAGCTGGCGGGCGGCCGCCTGCAGGTCTCGGGTCGAGACACCGTGGCGGTTCAAGTCAGCGGTTGGCAACCGGCACCAGGCCCGACGTCGGCTGGTCAGCCAGGCGAGCGGACTGCCACATCCGCTCGTACCACGGCGCGTCGGCGCTCGTGTTGGGCGCCGCGACCGTGGCCTCGGACGGCAGCTTCTTGTCCTCCTCCGCCGGGTCGATGACCGTGTACGAGCGGTCGCCCACCTTGACGAACTTGAGCCGCTGGCGCGCCTGCTGTTCGACGTATGCCGGGTCAGCCCACCGGTCGCTCTCCGCCCGGAGCGCCTCGACGTCGCGCTGCTGCGCGGCGACCTTGTCCTGCAAGGCGGCGATCTCGGCGCGTTGGCGCATGAGCGACCGAGCGGTCGGTGTGAGGGTGATGGCCAGGACGACCGCAATGACGGCCAGCGCGAGCCATCGCACCCTCGTGGACCTGGCCCGAGCGGCGGCGATGTCCTTGGCCCGCGCCGATGGAGCGGGCCTGGTGCCCGGCCGCGTCGCAGCACGCGAGGCCGGACGGCCGAGCGGCGCGGTACGGCCGAGCGGCACCCGACGCCGGAGAGCGGCCGCACCGCGGGAGGTTCCCGCGGCCCTGCCGGCTCGCTTGCCCGTCGACGCCATTCCGCCCCTACCGCTCGCTCTGTCCTCTTCCGTCCTGCTCAACGGTGCTGCTCGGTAATGCTCAGCTCAGTGCAAGTCCTGCTCAGCCCCCGCCTTCGCCGCGAACCGCGGGAAGGCCCTGGCACCGGCATACTCGGCCGCGTCGTCCAGCTCCTCCTCGATGCGCAGCAGCTGGTTGTACTTGGCGACCCGCTCGGACCGCGCGGGCGCACCGGTCTTGATCTGGCCGCAGTTCGTCGCGACGGCCAGGTCGGCGATCGTCGTGTCCTCGGTCTCGCCGGAACGGTGGCTCATCATGCACCGGTAGCCGTTGGTGTGCGCCAGCGACGACCGCGTCGAGGGTCTCGGTGAGCGAGCCGATCTGGTTGACCTTGACGAGCAGGGCGTTCGCGGTGCGGGTGTCGATGCCGCGCTGCAGCCGCTCCGGGTTGGTGACGAACAGGTCGTCGCCGACGATCTGCACCTGGTCACCGAGCCGGTCGGTGATGGACTTCCAGCCGGCCCAGTCCTCCTCGTCCATCGGGTCCTCGATGGAGACCAGCGGGTAGGAGGCGACCAGGTCGGCGTAGTAGTCGGTCATCTCGTCGCTGGTCTTGGCGACGCCTTCGAACTGGTAGGCGCCGTCCTGGTAGAACTCCGACGCCGCCACGTCGAGCGCGAGGGCGATGTCGGTGCCCGGCTGGTAGCCGGCCTTCTCGATGGCCTCGAGGATGATGTCGAGGGCGGCCCGGTTGCTCTCGAGGTTGGGCGCGAACCCGCCCTCGTCGCCCAGGCCGGTGGCCAGGCCGCGGTCGTGCAGGACCTTCTTGAGCGAGTGGTAGACCTCGGCGCCCCAGCGCAGCGCCTCGCGGAAGGTCGGCGCGCCGATCGGGGCGACCATGAACTCCTGGATGTCGACGTTGGTGTCGGCGTGCGAGCCGCCGTTGAGGATGTTCATCATCGGCACCGGCAGCACGTGCGCGTTGGGGCCGCCGACGTAGCGGAAGAGCGGCAGCCCGGCCGAGTCGGCCGCCGCGCGGGCCACCGCCAGCGAGACGCCGAGGATCGCGTTGGCGCCGAGGGTCTCCTTGTTCTTGGACCCGTCGAGGGCGATCATCTCGGCGTCGATGAGCCGCTGCTCGCTGGCCTCGAAGCCGATCAGGCGCGGGTTGATGTCGTCGAGCACCGCGTCGACGGCCTTCTGCACGCCCTTGCCGAGGTAGCGCGACTCGCCGTCGCGGCGCTCGCTCGCCTCGAACGCCCCCGTCGACGCGCCGGACGGCACGGCCGCGCGGGCGATGGTGCCGTCGTCGAGGGCGACCTCGACCTCGACGGTCGGGTTGCCTCGGGAGTCGAGGATTTCGCGCGCGCCCACTGCCTCGATGCTGGCCACAACTGTCTCCTACCACGAGAGGGTTACTGGGGAGTGATCGGCTCGCCGCCTGGGCGCCAGCCTAGTGCCTCACAGTTGACGGGGGTCTGCGGCGTGCCGCCGGTATGCCGGGTGCTCGGCTGCCCCGGCGAGAGGCTGCGCCGGTGAGCACCGAATTCCACATTGCGCACCGGATCCGGTGGTTGAAACGGAATCAGGTGGCCTCCATGTTGCTGATGTGATTCTTGTGACGGCAGTGGTAATATGAACTCTCCGCCAGCAGGGCCCGTGTGCAACGATGGAGCCGGGGGTCGAAGCCCCTCCTATCGATGCCGGCTGTTGCCCGGTCCTCCGAAGCCCCTGAGATCGGATCTGCTTCTCCGGGGCCCGGATTGCGCAGACCACTCAACCCAGCAAAGGGAGTTCCATGGTTACCCAGTCTGAGGTGTACGCAGCGAGGCTCGACATCGACTACCCGGAGCGGCTCGACCGCTTGACGAGCTTCTTTCGGCTGTTCTGGGTCATCCCGATCGGCATTGTCCTCGGGTTCCTGTCCGCACAGGCGACCTCGACGGTGACCGTCATCAACACTTCTGGCCAAGTGGTCTCCACGGTCAGCAGGAGCGGCGGCGGGATCGTCGGAGGACTGTTCGCGGCAACCCTGCTGATGATCCTGTTCCGGCAGCGCTACCCACGCTGGTGGTTCGACTTCGCGCTGGAGTTCACCCGCTTCTCGACCCGGGTCGGCGCCTACGTGGCCCTGCTGACCGACACGTACCCGTCGACTGTGGAGGAGCAGTCGGTCCACCTCGAGATCGACTACCCCGACGATGTAGCGCAGGACCTCAACCGGTGGCTGCCGCTGGTGAAGTGGTTCCTGGCCATCCCGCACTACATCGTGTTGGGCTTCCTGTTCATCGGCGCATTCTTCGCGGTCGTCATCGCCTGGTTCGCCATCCTGTTCACCGGCCGCTATCCCCGAGGGCTCTTCGACTACGTGGTCGGGGTCGGCCGATGGGCACTGCGGGTCCAGGCCTACGCATTCCTGCTGGTCACCGACCGGTACCCGCCGTTCAGCCTGCGCTGACGGTGCCAGGACTCGGCGGCGCCATCACCGACAACTGTCACGAGGCCCGCTCGGGGCTTACTTTTCGTCCAGGAGCGGGGCGTACTTGCGGTGGGCAGCCTGACGGGACTGGCCCAACGCCGCACCGACCACGGTCCACGAGTCGCCCGCCCTGCGAGCGGCGCGCACCGCCTCGAGCAGATCGGCTTCGGCCGCGGCGAGCCCCTCGCGCGCCGCGATGATCCGACGGAAGTGCGTGGCGTCCCTGGCCGGATGGGTCTCCGGCGTGATGGCGTCGAGCGCTGCCATCTCGGCCTGGTAGTCGGTGTCGCTGGTCATCTTCGTCATGGTCATCACCGGAGGTAGTCGTAACGGCTGGGCCGCAGCCGGTCGGCGTGGATGATCCGCTGGGGCGCATCGGCGGGCACTGCGACGAGTTCGAGCATCGCGCCGTGCTCGTCAGGGCCGATGGCCAGCAGCCGCTCCTGGCCGTCGTACTCGTACTCGACGAGCCGGATGGCATGTCTCCATGCGTGCCGGATGTCGGCCTCGTCGATGCCGTGACGGAACGCGCTGCGGGTCAGCACGACCCCCTCATCCACCCTGTCATCATATCGTTGACAGAGGTCATCGGTGTCAACAGGATGATGACAGGCGCGTCCGACCTCCCGCCGCTACCCCTCCGACCTCCCGATGGAGGTAATAAGCGTCGAGCCGGAGGTGACGACGTGCGTTCTTGCGCTCGCTTACACCTCCAACCTCCCGCCGGTTGGAGGTAAGAACGTCCGAGCGGAGGTGACAACGTGCGTTCTATCGCTCGGGTTTACCTCCACGTTTGGCCAGCCGAGCCCAAGCCCTGTCGTCACGTCCCTTTCTCGGCGGCCTTGATGCGCTCCCAGTTGGCCGCGACCTGCTCGGGCGTGTGGGCGACGACGTCGCCGAAGACGTGCGGGTGGCGCCGGACCAGCTTGGCGACCAGACCCGCGGCCACGTCGTCGATGTCGAACGGCTCGCTGGCGTCCTCCTGGCCCAGCCGGGCATGGAACACCACCTGCAGCAGCACGTCGCCGAGCTCCTCGGCCAGGTGAGCCGGGTCCCCGGAGTCGATCGCCTCAGCTGCCTCGTGGGCCTCCTCGAGCAGGTACGGGCGCAGCGACGCATGCGTCTGCTCGGCGTCCCACGGGCAGCCGCCCGGGGAGCGCAGCCGGTCCATGACGGCCACGACGTCGAGCAGGCCGAGCCCGGTCAGCGCCGGCTCGCCGTGCACAACGCCCACGCCCTCGCGCCGGTCCAGGTATGCCGTGAGCTCGGCCAGGTGCCCCGAGTCAACTACCACGACCCGACCGGTCCGCCGCCGCCTCGTCCATGCGCGAGGCGACGTCCCCCGACGCCGTGCCAACAGTCTCCTCCGCCTCCGCGAGCGCCGCCCCGAGCCCGTCCAGCCCGTCGACCAAGGTGACCGGCACGTCGGGAGCCAGCCCCACGGCATACGGGTCCTCTCGCAACCCCAACACGAGCGGCGCGCCGTACAGCAGCCGCCACGACGGGCCGGTCAGCAGCGCCGCCCCCCGCCACGGACCGGTCCGCAGCACAAGCGAGGGGCTCGGCGGTCACGCCAGGTCAGCGAGTCGGACTCTGGGTGGCGGTGGGCTTGATCCAGTTCGGGTCGGGCTTGGACCACGCGCCCGTCTTGGGGTCGATGGTGCCGAAGCGCGGGTCGATCTGGATGTCGGCGGCGCCGATCTGCCCGAGGACCTGCTGGACGTCCTCCTGGGTGAGCGCGTCGGCGGCCGAGCGGGCCTTGAGCACGGCGATGGTGGCGTCGGTCGGGGTGGGGATCGCGGCCAGGACGGTGTTGTACGCGTCGTCGGGGGTCCACCGGCCGCTCGATGCGGCTTTGGCGTTGACGAACGGGGCGATGACCAGCCAGTAGACGGTCTGCGTCTCGGTGAACTGCTGGGTGGTGTCCAGGATGACGCTGTTGATCTGCTCGGTGGCCGTGGCGACGTCCTGGGAGGTGATCACGGTGCCGTCGACGATGGCCGCGGCCCCGGGTAGTCGCGTGGCGGTGCAGCCGGCGGCCAGGACGAGCGCGGCGAGCAGCCCGACGGCGTGGCGAGCCCAGCGGCGTGCGGTCATCGGGGGTCCTTTCCGGCGGCGGCTGCCGCGGTGTCGGCAACCCGGGCGGCGTCCGCGACATTCTCCCCCATCACGGCCGTGACCAGCTCGCTGGCCCAGCGCAGCACGGCCGTGTCGCGCAGCGGCTGCCCGCCGACCCGCGCCGTCCGCGGCGCCGGGACGAGGATCGTGCTGGACTGGTCCTTGACGATCGAGCCGGGGTAGAGCCGGGCCAGGCGCAGCTGCTGGCTCTCACGCAACGCCACCGGTCCGAAGCGCACGTAGCCGGCCCTGCACGGCGACGTCCGCGATCCCGGCGCCGCGCGCGACGACCCGCAGCCGGGCCACCTCGATCAGGTTCTCGACCGGCTCGGGGGGCGGGCCGTAGCGATCGCGCAGCTCGGCCTCGATCTCGCCGACCTCCTCCGCGGTCTGCACCGAGGCCAGCTTCTTGTAGGCCTCCAGCCGCAACCGCTCGCCGACCTCACGGGGGTAGCCGGCCCCCGGCACGTACTCGTGCGGCAGGTGCGCATCGACGGGCAGCTCGATCTTCACTTCGGCAGCGGCCGGCTCGCCTTCGCCCTTGAACTCGGCGACGGCCTCGCCGATGAGGCGCACGTACAGGTCGAACCCGACCCCTTCGATGTGGCCGGACTGCTCGCCGCCGAGCAGGTTGCCCGCGCCGCGGATCTCCAGGTCCTTCATGGCCACCTGCATCCCGGCGCCGAGGTCGGAGTGGCTGGCGATGGTCTGCAGCCGGTCGAGCGCGGTCTCGGTGAGCGGCTTGTCGGGCGGGTAGAGGAAGTAGGCGTAGGCGCGCTCGCGGCCGCGCCCGACCCGCCCGCGCAGCTGGTGCAGCTGGGCCAGGCCGAGCAGGTCGGCCCGCTCGACGACGAGGGTGTTGGCGTTGGAGATGTCCAGGCCGGTCTCGACGATCGTCGTGCAGACCAGCACGTCGTAGCGCTTCTCCCAGAAGTCCAGCACGACCTGCTCGAGCCGGTTCTCGCTGCATCTGCCCGTGCGCGGTGGCGATCCGGGCCTCCGGCACCAGGTCGCGCAGCCGGGCGGCGGCCCGCTCGATGGTGCTGACCCGGTTGTGGACGTAGAAGACCTGGCCCTCGCGCAGCAGCTCGCGCCGGATCGCGGCGGTGATCTGGCGCTCGTCGTACCCGCCGACATAGGTAAGGACCGGGTGACGCTCCTCGGGCGGGGTGGCCAGCGTGGACATCTCCCGTATGCCGGTCACGGCCATCTCGAGCGTGCGCGGGATCGGGGTGGCCGACATGGAGAGCACGTCGACGGCGGTGCGCATGCCCTTGAGCCGTTCCTTGTGCTCGACGCCGAAGCGCTGCTCCTCGTCGACGACGACCAGGCCGAGGTCCTTGAACCGGACCTGGTCCCCGAGCAGCCGGTGGGTGCCGATGACGACGTCGACCGAGCCTTCCGCGAGGCCCGTCGTGACGTGCTGGGCCTCGGTGTCGGTCTGGAACCGGCTCAGGGCCTCCACCTTGACGGGGAACGGCGCGTACCGGTCGGCGAACGTCTGCGTGGTGCTGGGTGACCAGCAGCGTCGTCGGGACGAGAACGGCCACCTGCTTGCCGTCCTGGACCGCCTTGAACGCGGCCCGCACCGCGATCTCGGTCTTGCCGTAGCCGACGTCGCCGCAGATCAGCCGGTCCATCGGGATCGGCCGTTCCATGTCGGCCTTGACCTCGTCGATGCTGGACGCCTGGTCGGGGGTCTCGACGTACGGGAAGGACTCCTCGAGCTCGCGCTGCCACGGGGTGTCCGGGCCGAACGCGTGCCCGGTCGTCGCCATCCGCGCGCTGTAGAGGCGGATCAGGTCGGCGGCGATCTGCTTGACGTAGCGGCGGGCCCGGGCCTTGGTCTTGTGCCAGTCCGAGCCGCCGAGCCGGTTGACGGTGGGGGCTTCGCCGCCGACGTACTTGGTGACCTGGTCGAGCTGGTCGGTCGGCACGTAGAGCCGGTCGGGCGGTTGGCCGCGCTTGCTCGCGGCGTACTCGATGACGAGGTACTCGCGGGTCGCCCCGCCGACGGTGCGCTGGACCATCTCGACGAACCGGCCCACCCCGTGCTGTTCGTGCACGACGTAGTCACCCGGGCGCAGCGCGAGGGGGTCGACCTGGTTGCGGCGACGGGACGGCATACGCCGCATGTCGCGGGTGGAGCCCTGGCCGGGCTGGCCGGTGAGGTCCAGCTCGGTGACGACGGCGAGCTTCGTCGGCTCCAGCAGGAACCCGCGGCCGAGCGAACCCGTGGCCAGGTGGACCCGCCCGGGCGTGAGCTCGGCCGCGTCGGCCGCTGCGGCGATGTCGTGGTCGGCGAGGATCTCGCGGACGCGCTTGGCCAGGCCGGGGCCCTCGGTGACGACCAGGACGGTCCAGCCGTCGGTGACCCACGACTTGATGGCGGCGACGGCCGCTTCGGTGTCGCCGCGGAAGGCCGGGACGTCGGCGGTGCCGAGGTCGATGTGCTCGGTCTCGTCGTGGTCCTCGGTCAGCTCGGTGTCGGTGCGGTATGCCGTGAGGCTCCACCACGGCATACCGAGGCTTTGGGCGTGCTCGCGCAGCTGGGCGAGGGTCCAGTGCGAGGCGGTGCCGAGCTGGTCCTGCAGGTCGATCGGGACGTCCTTGCCGGCCGCCGCGGCGAGCCAGGACGCTTCGAGGAACTCCCGGCTCGTGGCGACCACGTCGTGGGCGCGGGTGCGGACGCGTTCGGGCTCGTCGAGGACGACGAGGGTGCCTTTGGGCAGCACGTCCAGGAGGGTCTCCATGCCGTCGGCGAGGGCCGGGCTCAGCGACTCCATGCCTTCGGCGGCGATGCCTTCGGCGACCTTGCCGAGCAGGTCCGCCACGCCGGGCAGTTGGGGGGCGAGGGCTTTGGCGCGCTCGCGCACCTGGGGGGTGAGCAGCAGCTCGCGGCACGGCGGCGCCCACAGCCCGTGCTCGGCGATCTCGAGGCTGCGCTGGTCGGCGACCTTGAACCAGCGGATCTCCTCGACCGTGTCGCCCCAGAGCTCGACGCGCAGCGGGTGCTCCTCGGTGGGCGGGAACACGTCGAGGATGCCGCCGCGCACCGCGAAGTCCCCGCGCCGCTCGACGAGGTCGGCTCTTGTGTATGCGGCGTTTGCGAGGGCCTCGACGACCTCCCCGAGCGGACGCTCGTCGCCGGCCTTGAGCGCGACTGGAACGAGCTCGCCGAGTCCCTTGACGATCGGCTGCAGGGCCGCGCGGATCGGGGTGACGACGACGCGCAGCGGGCCGTATGCCGGGTCGTCCGGGTCTGGGTGGGTCAGGCGGCGCAGGACGGCGAGGCGGCGACCGACCGTGTCGGAGCGGGGGCTGAGCCGCTCGTGCGGAAGCGTCTCCCAGCTGGGGAACGTGGCGACGGCGTTCGGGCCGAGGTAGCAGCCGAGCGCTTGAGTGAGGTCTTCGGCCTCGCGGGTGGTTGCCGTGATGGCGAGGATGGGACCGCCGGCGTCTTGGCCCGCCCCGGTGGCTGCTCTGCTGAGTGTGCCTGCGTCGGCAGTGGCCGAGAGCCCGGCCAGCACAGCCGGGCGAGCGCCTGGCATGACGGCGACATCCACGAAGGCAGCCCAAGCCTGTCGAGCCTCGATCAAGGCGTTCCCTGCGGGGCTGCGTGCCCATGCCCGCATGACCGCCGAAAGACGGGCGTCGGTAGGGGTCATCGGCTTGATTCGTAAGCGCGCGTCATCAGGTCGATTCGTCAGAGGGCAAGACAACTGGCCCGACAGGGCGACGCGTCGGACCGCCGGGCTATCAGGCAGCCTAGCGCTCGACCCGACAGGCTGAGTCCGGGGCGTCGCGGGCGGTGCTGATGCCGGGTGGGCGCCTAGTGGCTGGAACGCGACCAGCAGTGCCAACAACGACGGCGGCAACGTTACGCTGCCACCCCGGAGCATCGGCGCGCTCGAAGCTTGAGGAAGCCATTGAGCCGCACCGATGTTCCATTCTGCCGCTGGTGCTGACGTGCAGCGTGGTTCACCGGTTGGGTCAACAGCCGGCGGACGCCGGGGCGAGGAAGCCATCCCGCCACAATCGTCACTCCAGACCCACTGGTAGCGCAGACTCGCCCAAGCGCTGCGGCACCCCTGCACTCACACCCCGACCCCGGAGCGAACCTCCCAGCGCCTCAACTCAGTTTCCGTCGCACCCACCGGGACAACGCCAAAGGGCGAAAGTCGAGCGATCAGGAGATAGCACTTTATCGCGGCTTTCCAGACTAGTGGCGTGTCGCCTCTAAATTGCTTGGTATGTCTGGTCCGCTGTTCTGGTTGATACTCGAGCAGAAGAGAGTTGACGGCGTGCCTCGTCCGAAGGAGTTCACGGTCACCTTGACTGAGGGTGATCGTGCGAAGCTGACCATGGTGGTCTCGTCGGGGCGTCATCCTGCCCGGATGATCACTCGGGCCAGGCTGTTGCTGGCCTTGGATGAGACGGGCGGGCCGGCGCCCGATCGTCGTGTGGTGGCCGAACGGTGTGGCACCTCGGAGAGCACGGTGTATTTGGTCGCGAAGGCGTTCACGAGGCATGCCGGTCGGGTCGATCAGGTAATCGCGCGCAAGAAGCGGGTCACGCCGCCGGTGGAGCCGAAGGTGACCGGGGACGTGGAGGCACGGGTGATCGCGTTGGCGTGCAGCCAGCCGCCGGCGGGACGTCAGCGCTGGACGCTGCGGCTGCTGGAGAGACAGGTGGCCCTGACCGAGGGGATACCGCCGATGGACCACTCCACGATCGGGCGGGTCCTAAAGAGGGGGCGCTTAAGCCTCACCTGAAGGCGTGTTGGACGATCCCGCCCAAGCAGAACGCGGCATTCGTGGCGGCGATGGAGGACGTGCTGGGCGTCTACGCCCGCCCCTACGATGCGGCCCTACCCGGTCGTGGTCATGGACAGGGGGTACCTCCCGCTTGCGGGGGAGAAACCCCTGCAGCTGCTCGCCGACGCCAGGCCCGGCACGCCGGCCGCGCCCGGGCAGGTGGCCCGCGAGGACTGCGAGTACGTCCGCTGCGGCACCTGCTCGATCTTCGTGTGGGCCGAGCCGCTGCGGGGTTGGCGCCGCGCCTACGCCGAGCCCACCCGTACCCGGATCGACTGGGCCCACGGCCTGGAGCACCTGCTGAATGTCCAGTACCCAGACGCCGAGAAGGTCGTGCTGGTCATGGACAACCTCAACACCCACTCGATCGCCTCCCTCTACGAGGCATTCGCACCGGAGAAGGCCTACGCCCTGGCATGCAGGCTGGAAATCGATCACACCCCCCAAGCACGGGTCCTGGCTCAACATCGCAACGTGACAACCCCGACGGGGTCCAGGGGGCGCAAGTCGCCGACCTGGTAGGTCGACCGTGAGGTCGCCCGATGCCACCGGCGGGTGCAGGACGGCTCGAGAAGCGAACGCCGGCGGCCGAAAGGCAGCAGGAAACCGGAGATCGAACGCCAGCTCCTCCGCTGGGGTTTCCGCATAACTGGCCGGATACAGGCGGATGCCTCGACCTGAAAGGGCGCTGACGCGAGCCGGGTGAGCCTGCGGACGACGAGCTGAACCAGCACCAGAACCGAGGGGCAAGTTGGACGCCGCGATGACGTTGAAGGCGAGCACCGACACGGTGGTCGCCGACGACCTGGTCGTGGTGAACGGACCCGAGGACGAGCCTGTGGAGTGGGACGCCGTGGATTGGCGTGCCGCCGAGGAGGACGTACGGCGGCTGCGGCAGCGGATCTTCGCGGCGACCCGGGCGGGGGACCTGAAGAAGGTCCGCAACCTGCAGAAGTTGATGCTCCGCTCCCGTGCCAACGCGCTCGTTTCGGTGCGGCGGGTGACGGAGATCAATGCTGGCCGCAAGACGGCCGGGGTGGACGGGCAGGTCGTGCTGTTGGATCAGCACAAGGCCGATCTGGCCGAGTGGGTCCAGCGCCGCGCGCTGGCGTGGTCACCTCGTCCGGTCAAGCGGGTGTATGTGCCCAAGAGCGACGGGCGTCGTCGCCCGCTCGGGATTCCGGTGATCGCCGACAGGGCGTTGCAGGCCCTGACGGTCAACGCGCTGGAGCCGGAGTGGGAAGCGCGGTTCGAGCCGAAGTCGTACGGCTTCCGGCCGGGCCGGGGCTGTCATGACGCGATCGTGGCCATCCACACCACCGCCTCCCGCCGGGACGCGAAACGGCTGTGGGTGCTGGACGCGGACTTGGCGGCGGCATTCGACCGGCTCAACCATGATCACATCCTCAGGTCGTTGGGCACGTTCCCCGCCCGGGAACTGGTCCGGCAATGGTTGACCGCGGGCGTGATCGAGGATGGTCGGTTCACCCCCACCGATGAAGGTGCTCCACAGGGCGGGGTGATCAGCCCGTTGATCATGAATGTTGCTCTGCACGGCATGGAGGCCGCGGCCGGGGTGCGCTACCACGTCACCGGCACTCGTGCCGGTAAGACGAGGGACGGGTGCCCGGTCGTAGTCCGCTACGCCGATGACCTGATCGCCTTGTGTCACTCCCGTGACCAGGCCGAACAGGTCAAGGCACGACTGGCCGAGTGGCTGGCCCCCAGGGGCCTGGTCTTCAACGAGACCAAGACGCAGATCACGCACCTGAAGCACGGCGTGGACTTCCTGGGGTTCAATATCCGCCGCTATCCCAACGGCAAGTTGTTGACCAAGCCGAGCAACGAGGCGGTGCGACGGATCCGAAGGCGGCTATCCGCCGAGGTGCGAACCCTGCGCGGGTCGAACGCCGACGCGGTGATCGCCAAGCTCAACCCGATCATCACCGGGTGGGCGGCCTACTACCGGATCGGGGTGTCCAAGCGGACCTTCAACGCGTTGGACGCCCACCTGTGGAAGCGGGTCTACAAGTGGGCCCGGTTCACACACGCGAACAAGCCGATGCACTGGGTCAAGGCCCGGTACTTCGGCGCGTTCCACCCGACCAGGGCGGACACGTGGGTATTCGGCAGCCGCGACAGCGGCTTCTACCTGCGCAAGTTCGCCTGGACCCCGATCGTCCGGCACCGGATGGTCGAGGGCGGGGCGTCTCCGGACGACCCCACCCTCATCGACTACTGGGCCAAACGGCGCCGCCGAAGCAGCCCCCCGGTTGGTACGGCCACGCTGCGGCTGCTGCGAGCACAGCACGGCCGATGCCTGCTCTGCCAGGGACTGCTGCTGCACGCCGACGATGAACCACAAAGCCCGCGCGAGTGGGAACAGTGGCTCAAAGCCACCCGCAAGGCGATCCGCGCACACGCGGTCGCCGTCTGGGCGGCAGGCACACCGGACGAACGCGTCGCCCACCGTCTCATCCACACTCACTGCCAACGCCGCACCCTCAGCGCCGGCAGTCCAGCACTCCTGCCCGCCCGCACGCCCCAGGGGCTTGCTTGAGCCGGTTGCCCGGAAACGGGCTCGGCCGGTTCTGAGGGGGCCCCGGCGCAGCAATGCGCCGGGGCTACCCGACGAGATCGAACTGTCCTGCCTAACCAAGCAATGCCTCGGCCGACGCATCGCCGACCGGGCCGTCCTCAACGAGGAACTCACCGCGTGGGCGGGCGCCACCAACGCCGACGAGCGCCAAGTGGACTGGAGGTTCACCACCAGCGACGCCCGCATCAAACTCCGGCACCTATACCCAGCGCTTTAAGAGCGACGGTCTACTAGCCTCCATGGCCCGGTGGGACGCCGACGCAGGCGTGAAAACATGGGCTGGGTTGCCTGTCGACGCCGACGCGTTCTTGGTCTTCGAGGCTGCGGACTAGCCTGGCGGTGGGGCTTCGACCTGCTGGGTTACGCACTGTTGCTTCGAGCACGCCGATCAGACTCTCGGTTCCCGACCGAGGCCCCCGGGCATCCCGCCAACCTGTCCATGGCAGTGAGGGAGTGTGGTGATGCAAGAACCCCAAGAAGTGCTCGATGGCGAGCATGAGCAGATCCTGGCCCGGGTGGCGGCGATCGATGTGGCCAAGGCCAGCGGGATGGTGTGCACCCGGATGCCGCATCCTGCGGTGGCTGGCCGGCGGGTGACCAAGGTGTGGTCGGTCTCGGCGACGACCAATGCGATCTTGGAGCTGGCCGATCATCTGGTCGGGCTGGACGTCGAGCAGGTCACGCTGGAGTCGACGTCGGACTACTGGCGGCCGTTCCTCTACCTGCTGGAAGCCCGGGGGGTGTCGGTGTGGCTGGTCAACGCCAGCGAGGTGAAGAACGTCCCCGGCCGACCCAAGACCGACAAGCTGGATGCGGTGTGGCTGGCGAAGCTGACCGAGCGCGGGATGCTGCGGCCCTCGTTCGTGCCACCGACCGAGATCCGAGTGCTCCGCGACTACACCCGGCTCCGGGCCGATCTGACCGTGGAACGGTCCCGGCATGCGCAACGGCTGGAGAAGCTGCTCGAAGACGCGTTGATCAAGGTGTCGTCGGTGGCCACCGACTTGATGGGTGTCTCCGGCCGGGCGATGATCGAGGCGTTGATCGCCGGTGAGCGTGACCCGCAAGTGCTGGCCGAGCTCGCCCGGGGCCGGATGCGGGTCAAGCGCGCCGCCCTGGTGGAGGCGTTGACGGGCCGCTTCGACGCCCACCACGCCGAGCTGGCCCGGATGCTGCTAGACGCCTACGACACCGCCGACGCCCAGATCCGGCGACTCACCCAGCGGATCGAGACCCTGATCGCCGACCTGCCCGCCGCTCAAGGCGTCGACGCCGACGGCACCACCGGCCCGAACGCGGGCACCGGGCCAGGTGCGCCGGTGCTGCCCGCGCTGGCCCGCCTCGACGAGATCCCCGGCGTCGGAGCCAAGACCGCGCAGGTGATCGTGGCCGAGATCGGCCTCGACATGACCCGGTTCCCCACCCCGGCACACCTGGTCTCCTGGGCACGACTGAGCCCACGCACCGTCCAGTCCGGGCCACGGCACCGGGCCGGGAAGACCGGCAAGGGCAACCCGTACCTCAAAGGCGTGCTCGGCGAAGCCGCCGCGGCCGCAGCCAAGACCGACACCTTCCTCGGCGCCCGCTACCGACGCCTGGTCAAACGACGCGGCAAGCTCAAAGCCCTGGTCGCAGTCGCCCGCTCCATCCTCACCATCGTCTGGCACCTCCTCGCCGACCCCACCAGCCGCTACCACGACCTGGGCGTCGACTACCACACCCACCGGATCGACACCGAACGCCGCACCCGCAACCACATCCGCCAGCTCGAAGCCCTCGGCTACAAAGTCACCCTCGCCGCTGCCTGACGGTGGTCACCAACGCTTGACCGTCACCGGTTTTCCGATCAGTCATGACATGGGTCCGGAAGTAGCCCATACCGGCCTACGTCAGGAGGCACTCTGCACCGTCGGGGAGAACGCGTCCGCGACCAGCACCTGCGGGCTGCCGGAGCCGTCAGCCGGTACGCTCCAGATGTCCGACGTCGCCACGCCAGGCGCCGTGCGGGGCAGGGCGTACGCAAGAGTCGAGTTGTCGAGCCACACCACCTGGTCGTCCACCGACCGCTGCTCCGCGACGTTCGACTCGACACCACTCGCAAGGTCGCGGACCATGAGGCGCCAGGGGTTCGCGCCCGTCCCCACCCGCTTCTTGAACGCCACCCGCGTCTCGTCCGGCGACAGCGACGGGCACTCGACGTTCTCGGCGATCGTCGTGATGGTCCGCGTGCGAAGGTCACCTTTCGCGAGCCACGTCTTGCCGGCCCATGAGGCGGTCAGGTAGAACGTGTGGTCGTCGGCGCTGAAGGTGATGCCCCAGTAGTTGCGGTCGACCGGGTTGACCGGCTGCCCCTCGTGCACCAGAGCGAAGTCCTCGACGTGCTGGCTCTCTCCCGTCGCCAGCGTTGTGACGTATGTGCGAGTCGAAAACCCTTGGCTCAGATACGAGTCGCCGCTCACGAATGTCGTGGTCGCCACGAGCGAGCCATCGGCCGTCAGCCGGGCCCGGCTGGGCAGACCGGTGAGCGGCAGGGGCGCCGGGTTGGCGAACGACCCGTCCCCGACTTGCCCTTGGTACGTCGTGACCAGCCCCGCGTCGCGGTACAGGCAGACGGTGCGCGAGGGCACTGCATACAGGCGCTCGCATGCAACGTTGTAGAAGGCCCGCGGCCCGGTGCTGTCGGCCAGCGACACCGCGGCCGCCTTCCCGTAGTCGGCGCCCAGGCCGGTATGCCGGAAGACAACTCGCGGCCCAGCCGCCAGTTCCGACATCGCCACGCTCGGCGCGGCAGAGGCCGCAGCCACGGCCTGGCTTTGCTCGGCGCTGCGCCGGGTCAGCACGAACGTCGTCCCGACCGCAACGACCACGACGAGCACCGCCAGCACCACGATGCGCCAGCGAAGGCTCATCCGCCCGCCCACGACATCGACCGCCGGTCAGCCAGCGCCTCCCACCAGGTGAGCTCCGCCTCGATCTCGTCGGGCAGCTCGGCCGCCAGGCCGGCATAACGCGCCCGCAGCGCCTCGATGGTCGCCTCCGAGTGACCCTGCTTGCCCAGGAGGAACTCGTTGAGCCCCTGCACGCGCGGCGGCATCCCGTATGCCGTCGCGTACGGCGGGATGTCGCGCGTCACCGCAGTGCCCATGCCCACCATTGCGCCAGCCCCGATGCAGCGCCGCTGGTGGACCATGACATTGAGACCGAGGTTGGCGTTGTCACGGATCGTCGAGTGCCCACCAACCGTCACGCCGGCCGACAGAGTCACCCCGTCGCCGACCTGCACGTCGTGGGCCAGGTAGCAGTGGTTGAACAGCAGGCAGTCGGCACCGACCACCGTCGGGCGAACGCTGCCGTGGTGGACCGTCACCCCGTCACGGATCCGCGTGCGCGGCCCGATCCGGATCTCGAAGTGGTCCAGGTCGCCCGCCCACGGCTCGTTGTGCCGGAACGACGCGATCTCGGGCGGCCCCCCTAGATGCGCTCCGGGGCCGATCCACACGTCGTCGGCGACGGTCAGTCGGCCGAGCAGCACGGCATACGGGCCCACGACGACATCGCGACCGAGCGAGACGCCCGGCCCGATGAACGCCGTGGCGTGGACCCGATCATGCACGTCCGGGACCTTACCTCCCTCAGCAGCCACCATGGTCGCAATGTCGGTTTCAGGCCGCGAGCCATGACGTAGTCGCCAGGTACCGAGGGCCAACCCACAATTGCATCCGGGAGAATGCAGCGCATGAGGGCACCCATTGTCGTCGTGCCCGCCGGCGTGCTCCGCGACGTCGAGCTGACGCTG
>CAVYKM010000015.1:0-149805 GCA_963769085.1 uncultured Actinomycetota bacterium
GCGGGACACTAGCCCGCCACGCCGCGCAGAGGGAGGGTCGATGAGTGTCGAGTCGCTGCGCCTGCGGATCGCGGACTTCCTGGCGGCACATGACCCGAAGGCGACGGGACAGCTGGAGTTCCTGCGGGCGGCCGGCGTCTACGACGTGCCGGTCGCCACCTCCGTGGCGCGGGCCTTCGCCGTCGGCACCGCCGGTGCCCACCGCGCCCGGCTCGCCGGCCTGGTCGACCTGCCGAGAGCGGGGGAGTGACCGTGAAGAGCACGCAGGTCCGGCTTGCGGCCTACCCCGTCGCGGAGCCGCAGGACAGCGACTTCGAGCGGGTCTCGACCGAGCTCCCGGAGGTCGGCGAGGGGCAGGTGCTGCTGCGCACCATCTACCTCTCGCTCGATCCCTAGTGTCCCGCGTCGTTGATTCGTTTAATAAGTCGGCTGAGTGAGTCGAGGATTTGTCGCTCTCCCGGCATGAGTGTGGGTCAGATCGCGGCTCGTTCGTGAGGTAGGACGAGGTCGATCGATCCGCAGGAGAGCATGACCAGGGCGAGTGCGGCAGCGGGTGAGTGGAATCCGTAGGCCCGTCGGATGATCAGGCGGACGTGGTTGTTCAAGCCCTCTGCCCGGGCATTGTTGATCTTCAGTCGGATGGCCGCCAGGATCCCGTCACGATGCTTGCGGATGGTCTTGGCGACCTTGACGAAGGGAGCGAGCCGGGAGCGGCTGGCCTTGGAGCACCACCGGTCGATCAGCTCGACGGTCTCCTCAGGGTTCAGGTCGCCGGAGAAGATCGCCCGGAAGGCCTCCTTCAGGCTGTAGGCCCGCCACAGGTCACCGCCGCGGTTGCGGAGCTGACGTAGCGTCGCGGCCTGGTCGTCGGTGAGGTTCTCGGGGCGTTTGAGCAGCGACCAGCGGGCGCCCTTGAACTTCTTCGCGGCGGCCTGGTCGGGGAGCTGGCGCAGCTGGTTCCAGGTCGCCCGGCGCACCACGTCCAGGGCGTCGGTGACGAGCTTGACCGCGTGGAACGGGTCGATGCAGATCACCGCCTGCGGGGCGTGCCCTTCAGCCCGGGCGCTCTTCAGGAACGCCGCGCCCATGTCCATGCTGATCGCCTGCAGCGCAGCGGATTCGGTCTCGTCGAGTTCGTCGAAGAACGCATCGAGGGTGGCGGTGTCCTTGCCCTCGGCGCCCCACACGATCTTCTTGGCCGTGTGGTCGGTGACCAGAGTGAGATACCGGTGGTGCTTGCGCCAGCTCACCTCATCGACGCCGATGTTCACCAGCCCGTCCAAACGCCCGGGGTCCAGGCCGTCGGCGACGACGCGTTCGCAGATCCGCCCGACGCTGTCCCAGTCCACCCGGGACAGCCGTACGATCGTGGTCTTGTCGGTCTTGGTCGCCAGGAACGCGATGAGGTCCTCGAAGTCGCGGCTGAACCCCGAGCGGTGCCGGGCGAACGGGACGGCCTCGACCCTGACCCCGTGGGCCGGGCACGCGAGCCGGCGCAGACCGGCCCGCACCAGGACCTTCCAGCGACCCATGTCGGTATGTCGCCAACGCGAGAACACCGGCCGGGTGTCGTAACAGGCCGCGGTGCTGAACGTGCACTCCGGGCACTGCAACCGGCGGCGCCGCAACGCCACATCCACGACGAGCTGCTCGTCCTCGAAGCAAACCTCCGTGACGCTCACCCCCGGCAGGCTCAGCAGGCGGTTGAATGCAGTCGTGACGCGCACGGGTGTCCCTTGTTTGGCTGCGTGTAGGAACCTCCAAACCTAGGTCCACGCCCGTGCGCGTCACCCGACGCTCAGCCCGCGTACCGGATCCCCTTGCCAGCAAGGCAGTCCGTCGCCATCAGGCCCGGAATCGACCCACACTCATGCCGGGAGAGCCGGATTTGTTCTGCGGTCTTGGTCCAGATGAACGGTCGTGGGTTGTCGTTCCATGCGGCGATCCAGGCGCGGATGTCCTTCTCCAGTGCTTGGACGCTGCGGTGGTCGCCGCGGCGCAGCAGATCGTCGGTGAGGTAGGCGAACCAGCGTTCGACCTGGTTGATCCAGCTGGAGTAGGTCGGCGTGTAGTGCACGTGGAAACGCGGGTGCGCGGCCAGCCACTTCTTGATCGCCGGGCTCTTGTGGGTGCCGTAGTTGTCGCAGACCAGGTGCACGTCCAGCTCGGCGGGTACCTGCGCGTCGATCTTGGTCAGGAACTTCTTGAACTCGACCGTGCGGTGCCGGCGGTGCATCGCGCTGATCACCGTCCCGTCGGCGGTGTTGAACGCCGCGAACAGGCTGGTGGTGCCGTGCCGGACGTAGTCGTGGGTGCGTTTCTCCGGCATCCCGGGCATCATCGGGAACGCCGGCTGGGAGCGGGCCAGCGCCTGCACCTGGCTCTTCTCGTCCACGCACAGCACCACCGCAGCCTCGGGCGGATTGAGATACAGGCCGATGACGTCGAAGACCTTCTCGACGAACAGCGGGTCGTTGGACAGCTTGAACGAGTCGGCCCGGTGCGGCTTGAGCTCGAACGCCCGCCAGATCCGCCCGATCGTGGACTTGGACAGCCCGCTGCGCTGGGCCATCTTCGCCCGCGACCAGTGCGTCGCATTCGCCGGCGTGGCCTCCAACGTGGCCACCACGACGTCCTCGACCTGCTCGGCGCTGATCGACGGCGGGCGCCCCGGTCGAGGATCATCGCCCAGCCCGTCCAACCGCAGCTCGACGAACCGGGCCCGCCACTTACCCACCGTCGGCTGAGTCACGCCCTCACGCACCGCAACATCCTTGTTGCTCAACCCCGACGCGCAGCCCAACACGATCCGCGAGCGCAGCGCCAACGCCTGCGACGACGTCCGCCGCCGAGCCCACCGCTGCAACTGGACACGTTCCTCCTGCGTCAACTCCAACACGGCCTTCGGGCGACCAGTTCGCGGCATACCCCAGTCTACGACATATGCAACGAATTAACGGCGCACGACACTAGTGTCCTTCGCCTTAATTCGTTTAAGAAGTCGTCCGAGGGAGCAGGAATCTGTTCGGCGGTCTTGGTCCAGACGAACGGTTTCGGGTCGTCGTTCCAGGCGCTGACCCAGGCGCGGATGTCGCGTTCGAGGGCCTGGACGGTGCGGTGGTCGCTGCGGCGGAGCAGGTCGTCGGTGAGGTAGGCGAACCAGCGTTCGACCTGGTTGATCCAGCTGGAGTAGGTCGGCGTGTAGTGCATGTGGAAACGCGGGTGCGCGGCCAGCCACTTCTTGATCGCCGGGCTCTTGGTGAGTAGCCGGAGGGAGTCTCACCCTCCGGCTCTCGCAGAACCGTACGTGACAGTCTCCCGTCATACGGCTCCCGCAGGCCGGCCTCGGGTGGTGGGAAGCAGGTGCCAGTGCGCGAACAGCCTGGGCTGGTGCTCGCGGACGGCGTGCAGCCAGCCCATGCCTTGGCGCGGCTTGCCTCGTAGTCGTTTGAACTTCTGCATCGCCCATCGGACGAGGTGTTCGTCGATGCGCGCTGCCAGGGAGTACAGCTCGGAGCGGTAGAAGGCCCCGTAGTAGCCGAACCAGCCCCGCACCTGAGGGTTGATCTCCTCGGCGAGGCCGGCCAGGTCCGTCCCGCTGCGACGGTTGAGGTGCCAGGCCCTGATCTTCTGGCCGACCGCCTTCCTCGCCTTGGCGCTGATGGCCGGAGCGAAGCTCACGAAGTAGCCTCGCCGGCCACGGGCCAGGCGGCCCCGGAAGGTGTAGCCGAGGAAGTCGAAGCTGGTGTGCTCCGCGTCCCCGCGGCCGGTTCGCGTCCTTGCAGAACACGACCTTCGTCTTCTCGGGGTGCAGCTCAAGGCCGAGGGCCCCGAGCCGGGTAGCGATGGCGACCCGAAGATGCTCGGGCCTGTTCCTCGGTGTCGCAGTGGGCAACGATGTCATCCGCGTAGCGCTCGAACGGGCACCCCGGGTACTCCCGGGCCATCCACGTGTCGAACGCGTAGTGCATGAACAGGTTAGCCAGCAACGGGGAGATCGGGGATCCCTGCGGGGTTCCCTTCTCCCGAGCGACCAGGGTCCCGTCCGGCATCTGCATGGGGGCCGTCAGCCACCGCGCGATGTAGAGCAGGACCCACCGCTCGTCGGTGTGGTGAGCTACCGCCTTGAGCAGCAGATCATGCGGAACGCTGTCGAAGAAGGCCCGGACGTCAAGGTCCAACACCCAGTCCTGCTTCCAGCAGCGCCGACGGGCCACGGCCAGCGCGTCATGGGCGCAGCGCCCAGGACGATAGCCGTAGCTGTCCGGGTGGAAGATCGGCTCCAGCTTCTCCTCCAGCAGCATCGCCGCCGCGGTCTGGGCGACCCGGTCGGCCACGTTCGGCACGCCGAGCACCCTGACCCCCGCCCCATGATCCTTCGGTATCTCCACCGCCCGCACCGGCCCGGGCAGGTAGCTGCCCGAACTCATCCGGTTCCACAGCTTGTAGAGGTTGTCCCTTTCCTCGTGCTGCGAACTCGGCGATGCTGACGGCGTCCACGCCCGGCGCCCCTCGATTGGCCCGGACCTTCTCCCACGCCCCATAGACGAGGCGCTTATCGATCTCGAACGACTTCACCTTCGGCTGCGGTCCACCCATCGGCTCCTCCCCTGACGGGTTGGCCTCAAGGCGACCTGGCCTGCCCGGCCCCTTCGCTCCGGCCCCATTACAGGACCTTCACCGCTACTACGAGCCGGTCCGCCCCTGTGCCTCGCGGTACTCTGCCGCTCGCGGTGTCCACCGCTTGCGGTCCTCCCTCTCGCGGCCTGGCCACACCGGCCCGGCCGTCGGTATCCGAGACGACAGGTTCTCCTGTTCCATGCCAGCGCCTGCGACGAGCTCACGCCACCTATACACCGGACACCACCAGGGCAGCAGCAGGCCGCCCCCTGGCTCCGAGCACGCCCAAGGGCTGCGCCTTGTCCCAGGGATACCCACAACCCCTGGTTTCGATGCCGTCGTTCTACGTTTCGATGCGTCAGCAGTGGTTCACTCATGTTCGTCTTCTCGTCGCTCACCTGACCCGCTGACTAGCGGGCCTTCTCCGCAGTCGCTTCCCACCCCGGCTCTTAACCGGCATGACACTGCGGTGGTTTGGGCTCTCCGCCTGCTCGGCGAACCCGGAGGACCTACCTCCATCACCGGCACAGCACGCTTCGTGCTGGCGACCTTCTACATCTCCATCACTTCACTTTCAGGACACACGTGGGTGCCGTAGTTGTCGCAGACCAGGTGCACGTCCAGCTCGTCGGGGACCTGCGGCGTCGATCTTGGTCAGGAACTTCTTGAACTCGATGGTGCGGTGCCGCGGTGCAGCGCGCTGATGACCGTGCCCGTCGGCGGTGTTGAACGCCGCGAACAGGCTGGTCGTGCCGTGGCGCACGTAGTCGTGGGTGCGTTTCTCGGGCATGCCCGGGCATCATCGGGAACGCCGGCTGGGAGCGGGCCAGCGCCTGAACCTGGCGTCTTCTCATCCACGCACAGCACGACCGCGCCCTCCGGCGGGTTCATGTACAGCCCGACCACGTCGAAGACCTTCGTCGACGAACAGCGGGTCGTTGGACTGAGCTTGAACGTGTCGGCCCGGTGCGGCTTGAGCTCGAACGCCCGCCAGATCCGCCCGATGCTGGATTTGGACAGGCCGCTGCGCTGGGCCATCTTCGCCCGTGACCAGTGCGTCGCATTCGCCGGCGTGGACTCCAAGGTGGCCACCACGACGTCCTCGACCTGATCGGCGGTGATCGAGGGTGGCCGCCCCGGCCGCGGATCATCGCCCAGCCCGTCCAGACCGCAGCTCGACGAACCGGGCCCGCCACTTACCCACGGTCGGCTGCGACACGCCTTCACGCACGCGCAACATCCTTGTTGCTCAACCCCGACGCGCAGCCCAACACGATCCGCGAGCGCAGCGCTAACGCCTGAGACGACTGTCCGCCTACGCGCCCACTGCTGCAACTGGGCACGTTCCTCCTGCGTCAACTCCAAAACCGTCTTCGGTCGACCAGTTCGCGGCATACCTCAGTCTACGACATATTTAACGAATTATCGGCGCACGACACTAGCTGGGCCCAGATCGACAAGAACCTCGACGACTACGCCGCCCGCCGGCCACACGAGACCGCCGTTGTCGTCCTGGAGCCGCGCGACGCCGACGGGCCCGCCGCCTGACCCTACCGACCGAGCGCATCACCCCGGGTGGACGCGGGCTGCGAACCACGATGATGTTCTCAGCTGTCAACGCCGGGCGACATTTGACCCTCTATGTCGGTTGAGAGTTGACCCCGCCGGCGCACACTCCAAAGGGCGATCCCGGCCCCGTGGCAACAGAAGGGGGCCGGTAGGACACGTTTCCGTCTCATTGGCATTGAGTATCTTCCCGCCCGCCAGAGTACGGCCCTGTCATCGGCGGGCATCATCGAGGCAGCCGCCGGGTGCGGGCAGCCCGGCGCCGACCCGACCAGCGAATCCAGCGATGATCGCCGACGTCTGCCAGGGCCGCGTCAGCGGCAGCAGGTGGCTGGCCCGCCGGACGGTGACCACCCGCGCGTCCGGCGCCTGCGCGGCATACCGGTAGGCGTGGATGCCGATCTGGTCGAACTGGCCGCGGACGATGAGCACCGGGCAGCGCACCTCGCGAAGCAGCTCGGGTCGCCCGCCGGCCAGCACGGCGGCCCAGGCGGCCCGCACGCCCTCGAACCAGTAGCCGTCCTGCGAGATGGCGGCGAACACCTCGGCCGGGGCCATCCGCGAGAGCAGCCAGTTGTTGAACTGGGTCACGCGTCGGTCGCCCGCGCGCTCGGTCGCCCAGCCGAGGAACCGGTATGCCGCCGCGCCGGCTCCGCGAGGCACGGCGGTCGACCCGATGAGGACCAGGCCCGCGAGCCGGTCCGAGTGTGCCGCGGCGTACGTCATGGCGACGTAGCCGCCCAGCGAGTGCCCGACGAGGACAACGGGCTGGCCGGCTGCGCCGCCCTCAGCGGCTGCAGCGACAACCGCGACTGCCGCGTCCATCGTGAACGGCTCTGCTGCGCGCGCGCCGTGACCTGGCAGGTCCGGCAGCACCACCTCGAACCGCGGCTCCAGCCACCGTTGATGCGCCAACCACTGCACGTGGCTGACGCGGGTGCCGTGCACGAGGACGAGCCGGGTCCTCACCGCGACGGCACGTCGACGATCTCGAGAGTCCCCTCGGCCCCGGCGGACGCCAGCGGCTCACCGTTGACATGCGCCTCGACGAGCTCGGCGATGACGTCGGGCGCGCTGTAGTTCAGGGCGTGTGCCCCGTGCACCTTGACCGCCTGGACGTGCGGCAGCGCGTTGAGGACGGACACCCGGGCGATCTTCACGAGCGGGTCGCGGTCCCCCGCGATGACAAGCGTTGGCGCGACCAGGTTGTGCAGCCGCTCAAGGGTCGGGTAGCGCGTCATCGCGCGGAACAGCGACAGGCTCTGCAGCAGGCCGAAGTTCAGGTAGTCCCTGCTGGCGATGGGCAGCATGGACGGCGGCTCGCGAGGGCCGTCGATGGCCATCTGCCGCAGGGCGCGAGCAAGGGGGATGTTGTTGGGTCCGCCGGCTGGCGAGACCAGCACGGCTCGGTCGATCCGGTGCGGGAAGGTCGTGGCGACCTCGACGATGATCGGGCAGCCCAGGGAGTTGCCGACGAACGTCGCCCGCTCGACCTCGACCGCGTCGAGGTAGGAGACCAGTGCCCGGGCGAGCCCTGGCAGGTCGAGCCCGTGCTCGGGGCGCACGCTTCGTCCCATCCCCGGAAGGTCGGGGACGTAGGTGCGGTGGCGTGCGGCGAGCAGGGCGGCCGTCGGCTCGAGATACGTGCCGGAGATGCCGAACCCGTGCACGTGCACGATCGGTGGGGCCTCGGCGCCGGCTTCGGTGCAGACCCGGTGAAACACCGGTAGGCCGTCGACAATGACCCAGGCTGGCTTGAGCGGGGGCAGCGGCCGTCGGGGCATGGGTACCAGTATCCCGCGATGGTCAGTGCCCGAGGCCCAGTTTGAGCATGACCACCGCAACCCCGATCCCGGCGGTCACCGCCGCGTACCACCACGAGGCGCCGCCGTTCGGTGCGGCAACCCGACCCACGAAGGCGCCGAGACCGAGCAGCTGCACCACAGCCACGGCGACGGCCGCCCACACCGCCACGCGCGGATCGACCACGCCGAGGCGGCCAACCAGCAGTATCGCTGCCGGGGGGACCGCAGCCAGCAGAATCGGCAGACCGTCGGCCATCGCGCCGTTGAGCTCGGTGCGGTCTGGCACTGCACCCGTGCGCACGTGGTCGCCCACGACCTCGGCGTAGAGGTGCGCCACCCAGGTCGCCAAGCCGACACCGCTCACCAGCTCCCACCCCCATCCGGAGGACACCTCTGCCGCGCTGATCAGCGGCAGAGCCGCGAGCACCAGGATGGTGCCGTAGGACGCCGCGCTCACCCGCTCAGCGAGGCGCTCACGCGGCACGGCCTGCAGTCGGCTCCGAAGGTCCATGTCAGTCTGATGCTTGCTGGTGCGGATGCGCCATGAGGCTGTGCGAGCTAGCAGCCCGGCAGGCGCTGCGCCAGGTAGCCCTGCACCTGGTCGATGGCGATGCGGTCCTGGGCCATGCTGTCGCGCTCACGGACCGTCACCGCGTGATCGGTGAGCGTGTCGAAGTCGACCGTGACGCAGAACGGCGTGCCGATCTCGTCCTGCCGGCGGTAGCGCTTGCCGATGGCCCCGGCGTCGTCCGAGTCCACGTTCCAGCTGCGGCGCAGCTGGGCGGCCAGGTCACGAGCCATCGGGCTGAGCTCGGCGTTGCGCGACAGCGGCAGCACGGCAGCCTTCACGGGGGCCAGGCGCGGGTCCAGGCGCAGCACGACCCGCTTGTCGACGCCGCCCTTGGTGTTCGGCGCGAGGTCCTCGGCGTAGGCGTCCACGAGGAAGGTCATCAGCGAACGGGACAGGCCGGCCGCCGGCTCGATGACGTACGGGACGTAGCGTTCGCCGCTCGCCTGGTCGTAGTAGGACAGGTCCTGGCCGGAGTGCTCAGTGTGCGCAGTGAGGTCGAAGTCGGTGCGGTTCGCGATGCCCTCCAGCTCGCCCCACTCGGAGCCGACGAACGAGAAGCGGTACTCGATGTCGACCGTGCGCTTGGAGTAGTGCGACAGCTTCTCCTTCGGGTGCTCGTAGTGGCGCAGGTTCTCGGGCCGGATGCCCAGGTCGAGGTACCAGCGGGTACGCTCGTCGATCCAGTACTGGTGCCAGTGCTCGTCCTCGCCCGGCTTGACGAAGAACTCCATCTCCATCTGCTCGAACTCTCGGGTGCGGAAGATGAAGTTGCCCGGCGTGATCTCGTTGCGGAACGACTTGCCGGTCTGGGCGATGCCGAACGGCGGCTTCTTGCGGGCCGCCTGCTCGACGTTCTTGAAGCTCAGGAAGATGCCCTGGGCGGTCTCCGGGCGCAGGTAGTGCAGCGACGAGTCATCCTCGGTCACACCGAGGTAGGTCTTGAGCATCATGTTGAACTCGCGTGGCTCGGTCCACTGGCCGCGGTTGCCGCAGTTGGGGCACGCGACGTCGACGAGGTCGACCTCGTCCGGGTTGTCGATGCCCTTCTTGGCAGCATGGGCCTCCTGCAGGTGGTCGGCCCGAAAGCGCTTGTGGCAGGAGAGGCACTCGACGAGCGGGTCGTGGAAGGTGCCCACGTGTCCCGAGGCGATCCACGTCTGGCGCGGCAGGATGATCGAGGAGTCCAGGCCGACGACGTCGTCGCGGGCGGTCACCATGGCCTTCCACCACTGCCGGCGGATGTTCTCCTTCAGCTCGACGCCGAGTGGGCCGTAGTCCCAGGCCGACCGGGTCCCGCCGTAGATCTCACCGGACGGGAAGACGAAGCCCCTGCGCTTGCAGAGGTTGACGACGGTGTCGACGGTCGACGTGCTCATAGGCGCAAGGCTAACGTCCCGTAACCTGCTGCCCGTGAGCATGTCCTTCCGGTCCCGCGTCGAGCACGCATCCGTCCCGCTGGTCAGCTGGCTGAACCGGCTGCCTCGCGCGGCTGCCTTCTTGGCCGTCCTCGCCCTCCTGGTCGCGGGCGTGCTGGTTCCCCGGGTCGGCTTCGTGTTCACCCTGCTGGTCGCCGTGGTGGTCGCGTGGCTGCTTGTTCCTCACCTGGCCGCGCCTCACCCCGCCGGAGCGACTGGGACGGATCGCGGTGCTCTTCCTCGCCGTGGCGGTGGCCATCGTCCAGGCCTTCCCTCGGTAGGACGCTCGGCAGGAGGCAAACCGGCGTGGTTCACAACGGGAACCCTCCTGTCGGCGGTGGTTGAGGTCGAAGCCTAGTTGACAATGATTCTCATTTACGTCACCATGGGCGTATGCCGTCTCGCGCCACTCTGGTGGGCCTCGCCCTCGCCGGGTGGGCGGCACTCGTGCTCGCCGGCTGTGGCACAGGTGGCTCGGCCGGGAGGCCAACCGACGCGGACGGGCACGTGAAGGTGAGCGCCTCCTTCTACCCGCTGGAGTATGCCGTCACCAAGGTCGGCGGCGACCACGTCACCGTGACCACGTTGACCAAGCCAGGGGTCGAGCCGCACGACCTCGAGCTGACCTCCCAGGACGTCGCAGGCCTGCACAACGCCGCGATGGTCGTCTACCTCGCAGGGCTGCAGCCGGCCGTCGATACCGCTGTGTCGCAACAGGCCAGCCGGACCGGCTTCGACGTCGCCCCGGCGGCACACCTGGAGGACGCCGGCAACGACCTGCACTTCTGGCTGGACCCGCAGCGGCTCGCCGCCGTCGGAACGGCCATCGGCGAGCGCCTCGCCCAGCTGGACCCGGCCCACGCCGCCGACTACCGGGCCAACGCAGCGGCGCTTGCCACCGAGCTCGGCGACCTCGACACGGCATACCGCACCGGCCTCGCGTCCTGCAGCAACCGCCAGCTGGTCACCAGCCATGCGGCGTTCGGCTACCTGGCCGAAGCGTACGGCTTCACCCAGGTGCCGATCGCCGGGCTCAGCCCCGAGCAGGAGCCGTCGGCGAAGGCGCTCGCCGATGTCACCGCGACCGTCAGGGACACCAAGGCCACGACGATCTACGCCGAGACGCTCGTCGACACCAGGTACGCCGAGACGATCGCGAGGAGCACCGGGGCCACGCTCGCGGTGCTCGACCCGGTCGAGGGCCTGACGCCCAGCACGGCTGGCTCGAGCTACCCGGAGATCATGCGCGCCAACCTGGCGACGCTGCGTGCGGGACAAGGCTGTTCGTGATGGCGCAGGCGACGACGCCCGTCATCTCGGTGCGGCAGGCGTCGTTCGGGTATGCCGACCGCACCGTCCTCGTCGACGTCGACCTCGACGTGCGTCCCTCGGAGGTCGTGGCCGTGCTGGGGCCGAACGGGTCCGGCAAGTCGACGCTCGTCAAGGGCCTGCTCGGGATCTGCGAGCGCAGCGGCCAGGTCGAGCTGTTCGGCGTCCCAGCGGACGACTTCCACGAGCACCACCGGATCGGGTACGTGCCCCAACGGCATACCCTCTCCGGGTCCGTGCGGGCGACCGTCGAGGAGGTCGTCTCGTCCGGGCGGCTCTCACGGCGCGGCCTGTGGCGCCCAAGCGGCGCTGGCGACCGCGCCGCCGTCTCGCGCGCGCTCGAGGTTGTCGGGATGGCCGACCGGGCCCGCACCGACGTCGCCAAGCTCTCCGGCGGGCAGCAGCGCCGGGTGCTCATCGCGCGGGCGCTCGCCGGCGAACCGGACGTGCTCGTCATGGACGAGCCGACTGCCGGCGTCGACGCGCGGGCCCAGCATGGGCTCGCCGAGGTGCTGGCCCGGCTGGTCGGCCAGGGCGTGACCATGCTTGTCGTGACCCACGAGATGGGCCCGATCACCGAGCTGGTGACCCGGGTCATCGTCGTCGACGAGGGGCGGGTCAGCTTCGACGGGCCCCGCGAGGTCTTCCTGGCTGCGCCGGACAGCGTGCTGCACGAGCACCACAGCCACCACCACGACGACGAGCTGGCGGACCGGTCCCGGCCGTTGGCTCCGAGCGGTCCGCTCGACCGGGAAGGGCCACCATGACCGAGCTGCTGGCCCTGGACTTCATGCAGCGAGCGCTCCTCGCCGCCGTGCTCGTCGGGCTGGCCGCTCCGCTCGTCGGCATCTTCCTGCTGCAGCGCCGCCTGGCCCTCATCGGCGACGGCATGGGCCACGTCGCCCTCACCGGCGTCGCCATCGGGGTGGCCACCGGGGCCGCCCCGGTGCTCACCGCGCTCGCGGTCGCGGTGCTCGCCGCGGTGCTCATCGAGCTGGTCCGTGCCAAGGGCGGCACGTCGGGGGACGTCGCGCTCGCCATCATCTTCTACGGCGGCATCGCCGCCGGCGTCGTCATCATGGCCAAGGCGCCGCGGACCGCGGCTGCCAGCCTCACGGCATACCTCTTCGGGGCGATCACCACGGTGCAGCCGGGCGACCTCTGGGTCTTCGGCGCGCTTGCCGCGGTCGTGCTGGCCACCGTGCTGCTGCTGCGCGAGCGGCTCTTCGCGGTGGCCAACGACGAGGAGTACGCCCGGGCGGTCGGGACTGCCGGTGCTGCCGCTCAACATCACCCTCGCGGTGCTCACGGCCGTCACCGTCGTCGTGTCGATGCGCATCGTCGGGCTGCTGCTCATCAGCGCGCTCATGATCGTGCCGAACGCGGCCGCGCAGCTGGTCGCCGGCAGCTTCCGCACCGCGCTGCGCTGGGCGGTCGCCATCGCCCTGGTGAGCTCGGTCGGCGGGGTCGTGCTGTCCTACCTCGCCGACACCCCGTCCGGCGGCACGATCGTGTGCCTGTCGATCACCATCTTCATGCTCATCGCGGTGTCGCAGGCGCTCCTGGACCGCATCCGCCGGCCCGGCCACCGCGAGGCCGAACAGCACCCGCACGAGCACGGCCCCGACTGCGGGCACGAGGCGGTCTGGCACGACGACCACGTCGACTACCTGCACGACGGCCACCAGCACGCCCCGCACGAGGGCCACTACGACGAGCACGCCCACGCGGCGGACCGGAGAGCAGCACTGATGCCCGAGACCGAGCGCCGGGTGACCCGTCAGCGTGCTGCGGTCGCCGACCTGCTCGAGCGCACCGAGGACTTCACGTCGGCGCAGGACCTGCATGCCCGGCTGCGCCTCAGCGGCAACCCGATCGGGCTGGCCACCGTCTACCGCACCCTGCAGGCGATGGCGGCCGACGGCGACGTCGACGTGCTGCGCGGCCCGGACGGTGAGGCGGCCTACCGGCGGTGCAGCACCGGGCACCATCACCACCTGGTATGCCGGTCCTGCCGCCGGACGGTGGAGGTCGAGGGTCCCGCGGTGGAGGCCTGGGCCGAGCGGGTCAGCCGCCAGCACGGGTTCCGCGACGTCGCGCACACGGTCGAGATCGTCGGCACGTGCGCGACTGCGCGGGTAGCAGTCGGAGGCGGGCCCAGCGGAGCCTGACGGGGTGCCTGACGCGGATAGCGGCGACCAGAGCACTCGGTACGGCCGTGAACGTTCACCTATCACCGACCACGGTCGGCGTCGGCACGTCGCCGCTGCCGCAGCGACTGCGCGGGCTAGCCCGGGCTGTCCGGGCGGTCGACGGCGCCGCCGTAGCGGCGGTCCCGGGCGGCGTAGGTCTCGATCGCCCACCAGAGGTGGCGCCGGTCGAAGTCCGGCCACAGCGTGTCGAGAAACACCAGCTCGGCGTAGGCGGACTGCCAGAGCAGGAAGTTGGACGTGCGCTGCTCCCCTGACGAACGGACGAACAGGTCGACGTCGGGCATGGTCTGGTCGTCGAGGTGGCGGGCGATGGTGCGCTCGTCGATGGAGCGCGGCGACAGCCGCCCCGCCTGGACCTGCTCGGCAATCCGCTGGACTGCGTCGGCGATCTCGGCACGCCCACCGTAGTTGACGCAGAAGTGCAGGGTCAGTCCGGTGTTGTGCCGGGTGAGCTCCTGAGCCACCTCGAGCTCGTGGATGACCGAGCGCCACAGCCGAGGGCGCCGGCCCACCCAGCGCATCCGCACCCCCCAGGAGTGCAGCTGGTCGCGCCGGCGGCGGATGACGTCGCGGTTGAAGCCCATGAGAAAGCGCACCTCGTCGGGCGAGCGACGCCAGTTCTCGGTGGAGAACGCGTACGCCGACAGGTGCCGCACGCCGACCTCGATGGCACCGGCCACGACGTCGAGCAGCGCGGCCTCGCCGGCCTCGTGGCCCTTCGTGCGGGGCAGCCCTCGGGCGTTGGCCCAGCGGCCGTTGCCGTCCATGACGACGGCGACGTGGTTGGGGACGAACTGCGGCGGCAGCGTCGGCGGCTTCGCCCCCGACGGGTGCGGGAAGGGAGGCTGGTACGCCGTCACGCAGGGCTGTCCGTTCGACCGGGCTGGTCCGTTCCACATGGCGCAGCGAGCGCACACCGCGTTCGAGGTGCCACTGCAGGAACGCGGCGACCAGGCCGCTGCCCTCGCGCCGGTCGACCGGGTCGCTCGCGTCGGCGACGGCCCAGTTCCCGGACAGCAGCGCCGCGAGCAGCGCGATCGTGGCCGGTGCCGGGGCCGCGGAGCCGGGCGGACGGCATACCGGGCAGACCACCCCTCCGGCGGCGATGTTGAACGCGCGGTGCGGGCCTGGCGAGCCGCACTTGGCGCAGTCGTGGAAGCTCGGCGCCCACCCGGCGACGGCGAGGGCGCGCAGCAGGTAGGCGTCCAGGACCAGGCCGGCGTCGTGCTCGCCCGCGACGAGGGCGGCCAGGGCACCGGCGAGCAGGAGGTACTGCTGGGTCGAGGGCTCGTGCTCCTCGGTGAGCCGGTCGCAGGTCTCGACGACGGCCGTCGCCGCGGTGTATGCCGTGTAGTCGCGGCAGATCGCGTCGCCGTGCGGGGCGAGGGTCTCGGCCTGGGTCACGGTGTCGAGGTTGCGGCCCTCGTAGCACTGCAGGTCGACGACCATGAACGGCTCCAGCCGAGCGCCGAACCGCGAGCTGGTGCGGCGCACGCCCTTGGCGACGGTGCGCACCTTGCCCCGGGTGCGGGTCAGCACCGTGATGATCCGGTCGGCCTCCCCCAGCTTGTGGGTGCGCAGGACGACCGCCTCGTCACGGTAGAGCGGCACGTGGGCCATTGTGCCCCGCCTGGCCGGGCGCGGCCGGTGTCAGCACCCTGGCGGCACGTCGGGCGCTTGCCAGGAGACTCGTCCCGAACTCTTGTTCGACAAGGGTGTTAGAGTGGGCTCATGTCCTTCGCGGTCCAAGGGTCACTGCTCGATCTTGGTGACCAGCCGTCGTTCGAGCCGTTGGACGGCACGCTCCGTCGCGCCCACCTGAGCCACCGGGCCTGGCTCGACGTGCGGTCGGGGTGGCTGACCGGTTCGGACGCTCTTGTTCGACCAGCTGCACCGGGTCGTGCCGTGGCAGGCAGAGCAGCGCCAGATGTACGACAACGTCGTCGACGTCCCCCGGCTCACCAGGTTCTACAGCGCTGGCGAAGCGCTCCCGGCCGTCTTGCTGGACCAAGCCCGGCAGCTGCTCAACGAGCATTACCGGGCCGAGCTGGGCGAGGAGTTCACCACTGCGGGCCTGTGCCTCTACCGCGACGGGCGCGACAGCGTTGCCTGGCACGGCGACCGGATCGGGCGAGGCTCGACGCAGGACACGATGGTCGCGATCCTCTCGCTCGGGTCGGCCCGGACGCTGGCCTTGCGCCCCCGCGGCGGAGGCGCCACCGCGCTTCGGGTGGCGCTGGGTCACGGCGACCTGGTCGTCATGGGTGGCTCGTGCCAGCGCACCTGGGAGCACGCGATCCCGAAGACCCGCCAGTCGGTTGGGCCGAGGATCTCGGTCCAGTTCCGTCCGACCGGCGTGCGCTGAGGGTGGCTGGTGACGCGGGTCCGAGCCGGACGGTCGCGGTCATTGGCGCGGGGGTCGGGGGGCTCTCTGCTGCCCTGACCCTGCTCGATGCCGGCTTCGACGTCCAGGTGTACGAACAGGCGCCCGCCCTGGCCGAGGTCGGCGCGGCCCTGCAGGTGACGCCCAACGCGTCCCGGATTCTGCACCGGCTGGGGTTGGCCCACGAGCTGGAGCAGCGCGGCACGAGATCGCAGGCCTGGCATCACCGCCGCTGGGACGACGGGCGCACCCTGCTGCGGACTCCGTTGGCCGGACCGCTTGAGGCCCGGTTCGGCTTCCCGCACTACCAGCTGCGTCGCGCCGACCTGCTCGCCGTGCTGCTCAGTGGCTTACCGCTCGATCGCCTGCACCTGGGTCATCGCCTTACGAGCTTCACGGCATACGACGACCGCGTGGAGCTGCGCTTTCCCAGGCGGGCGCTCGACGTCGACGTGCTCATCGGCGCCGACGGCATCCACTCGACGGTCCGCACACTGCTGTTCGGGCCAGAAGCTCCCCGGTTCACCGGATGCGCGGCGGTGCGTGCGCTCGTGCCGGCCGACCGGCTGGCCGCCCTGTCCCTGGAGCGGACCTCGCAGGTCTGGATGGGTCCGGGCAAGCATCTCGTGCACTATTTCGTCAGCGGCGCTCGCCTGCTCAACGTGGTGGCGGTGCTGGAGCGTGAGACGTGGACGCGCGAGTCGTGGAGCGACAGAGGGAACCCCGCTGAGGTGGTGGCCGCGTTCGACGGCTGGCATCCGCAGGTCCGCCGGATTGTGCAGGCGGTGGACGACGTCTACATCTGGGCACTGCTCGACCGGGCGCCCATGCCGCAGTGGTCTGCCGGCCGGGTGACGCTGCTCGGCGACGCCTGCCACGCCATGCTGCCCTTCATGGCCCAGAACGCCGCGCAAGCCGTCGAGGACGCCGCGACCCTGGCGGCCTGCCTCGCTGAGGAAACCGACCCCGGCGATGCACTGCGGCGCTACGAGCGGCTGCGGATCCCGCGAACGGCCCGCCTGCAGGCGCTGTCCGCCGAGAACAAGACCCGATTCCATCTCCCTGACGGACCGGCGCAGCGCCAGCGAGACGCCGAGATGGCCACCGGTACCACGGACTGGTCCTACGAGGCCGTCGCGTGGATTTACGAGCATGACGCCGGGCTGCTCGCGCCCGAAGGCCGGGCCCACTGACGCCTCGCATCGGGCGTGCCTCTGGGGCAGCGGTTTCGGTCATGCCAAACGTGCGGTATACCGCACACTTGGCATGACGCCGGTGACGGTCTGGCCGGACGTTACGGTCTGGCCGCCACCACAAACTGGTCGCGGATCGCGCGGTTGACGGCCGAGACAACGGCCTTGAGCGACGCGGTCACGATGGACGAGTCGAGCCCAACGCCCCAGAGCACCCGCTCGCCGACTGCGCACTCGACGTAGGCCGCCGCCTTGGCCTCCTCACCGGCCGACAGGGCGTGCTCGTGGTAGTCGAGCACCCGGATGTCCTCCGGCGCGTCGGGCAGGGTGCTGATGGCCTCGATGAACGCGGCGATCGGCCCGTTGCCGGTGCCGTGGATGGTGATGTCCTCGCCCCGGTCGCGCAGCGTCGCGGTCAGCGTCGTGAGGCCCTTGTGCGACGAGTCCGACGTGACGTTGACGAAGGAGAGCCGCCCCCAGGCCGCCGCCTTGCTGGGCAGGTACTCGTCGCGGAACTTGTGCCAAAGCTGCTTGGGGGTGACCTCGCCGCCGACCGCGTCGACGTCGCGCTGCACCACGCCGGAGAACTCGATCTGCAGCCGCCGCGGCAGCTCCATCCCCCGCTCGGTCTTCATGATGTAGGCGACGCCGCCCTTGCCGGACTGGCTGTTCACGCGGACGACGGCCTCGTACGAGCGGCCCAGGTCGTGCGGGTCGACCGGCAGGTAGGGCACCGCCCACGGTATGCCGTTGATGTCGGTCTGCGCGGCCGCGGCGTCCTTCTCCATCCACTCCAGGCCCTTCTTGATGGCGTCCTGGTGCGAGCCGGAGAAGGCCGTGAAGACGAGGTCACCGCCGTACGGGTGGCGCTCGTGCACGGTGATCTGGTTGCAGTACTCGACGGTGCGCCGGACCTCGTCGAGGTTGGAGAAGTCGATCTCGGGGTCGATGCCCTGGGTGTACAGGTTCATGCCCAAGGTGACCAGGTCGACGTTGCCGGTGCGTTCCCCGTTGCCGAACAGGCATCCCTCGATCCGGTCGGCCCCGGCGAGGAACCCGAGCTCAGCGGCCGCGACCCCGGTCCCCCGGTCGTTGTGCGGGTGCAGCGACAGCACGACCGAGTCGCGCCGGGCCAGGTGCCGGTTCATCCACTCGATCGAGTCGGCGTACACGTTGGGGGTGATCATCTCGACCGTCGCCGGCAGGTTGACGATCATCCTGTGGTCGGGCGTCGGCTCCATGACGTCGACGACCGCGTTGCAGATCCGGGCCGCGAAGTCCAGCTCGGTGCCGGTGTAGGACTCGGGCGAGTACTCGTAGTAGATGTCGGTGTCGGGGATGCTCTCCTGCAGCTTGCGGACCAGCCGAGCACCTTGGGTGGCGATGTCGATGATGCCGTCCTGGTCCATCCCGAACACCACCCGACGCTGCAGGCTGGACGTCGAGTTGTAGAAGTGCACGATCGCCTGCTTGGACCCGCGGATGGCGTCGAAGGTCCGCTCGATGAGGTGGTCGCGGCACTGGGTGAGCACCTGGATGGTGACGTCGTCGGGAATGTGCCCGCCGTCGATGAGCTCGCGGCAGAAGGTGAAGTCGGTCTCGCTGGCCGACGGGAAGCCGATCTCGATCTCCTTGTAGCCCATGCTCACCAGCAGGTCGAACATGCGCTTCTTGCGCTCGGGGTTCATCGGGTCGATCAGGGCCTGGTTGCCGTCGCGCAGGTCGACCGCGCACCAGCGCGGCGCGTGCGTCAGCCGTCTCGCCGGCCAGGTGCGGTCGGGCAGGTCGACGACGACCTGCTCGTGGAAGGGCTGGTACTTGCCGAACGGCATACCGGAAGTGCTCTGTGGGTGATGCATGGTGGCGCCTCGTCATCCTGTCGGAATCCCCGTCAGGGTCCTGCTGCGCGGCCGGGCACGGCGGACTCCGCGACGAGGGGGGCCGTCAGATCAGGCCTCGCCGCGGCGGGGAAGCAGGAGCACCAGCGCCACGAGGACAGGGTATGCCGTGCGCGGTCCGATCGTCCAATCGCCGCCCTGGCGCGCCGCCCGGATTGTGAGACTCGCCGGCGGCGCTTTGGGCTGTCGGTCGGGCGGGGCAGGATGGGCGCATGCACCCGATGAAGACCCCCTGCACCATCATCCCGCCGTATCTTCTCGGGCGGTTGGCCCAAAGCGACAACCGGCAGGTCGCTCGGGCGGCCCAGCGCACGCTGGACAGCGACCTCACGGTGCGCGAGCGGCGCACCCTCGTCTCCGAGCGCGCCGGACGCGACCCCAAGGGCTTCTTGCCGCCCGATCTGGTGCGCCGCGCGCGGGGGCTGGAGTCAAGCCGGCGTCCGCAGGTGACCACCACCGAGCCGGGCATGCCCGAGCGGTCGATCCACGACGCGCGAGCACGGCACCACGCTTGCCGGGCAAGCTGGTCCGGGCCGAGGGCGCCAAGCCCGTCAAGGATGTGGCCGTCAACGAGGCCTACGACGGTCTCGGCGCGACGTGGCAGATGCTGTGGACGGCGTACAAGCGCGACTCCCTCGACGGCAAGGGCCTGCCGCTTGTGGCGAGCGTGCACTACGAGCGCGACTACGACAACGCGTTCTGGGACGGTGCGCAGATGGTCTTCGGCGACGGCGACGGGATGTACTTCGACGGGTTCACCTCCTGCCTCGACGTCATCGGGCACGAGCTGACCCACGGAGTGACCCAGTACACCGCGGAGCTCACCTACGTAGGCCAGTCTGGTGCGCTGAACGAGTCGGTCTCCGACGTGTTCGGCTCGCTGGTCAAGCAGTATGCGTTACGGGGAGACGGCCGAGCAGGCCGACTGGCTGATCGGCGCCGGGCTGTTCGCACCGACAAGGTCCACGGCGTCGCGCTGCGCTCCATGAAGGCGCCGGGCACGGCATACGACGACCCCGACCTGGGCAAGGACCCCCAGCCGGCCGACATGGACGGCTACCAGGACCTCCCCCACGACGCCGAGCACGACAACGGCGGCGTCCACACCAACTCCGGCATCCCGAACCGGGCGTTCACGCTCGCGGCCACGGCGATCGGTGGCTACGCCTGGGAGGCGCCGGGGCTGATCTGGTACGACACGCTCACCGGCAAGGGCATGCCCAAGGACATCGACTTCGCCGGCTTCGCCGAGCGCACGATTGCCGCGGCCAAGAAGCGTTACGGCGCGAAGTCGACACAGGCCGGCGCGGTCCGTGACGCGTGGGTCACGGTGAAGGTGCTCAGCTAGGCACGGGCTCGCGGGCTACCCGTCGAGGAACCACGCTCGGCGCATGCCGGGCGGTCGGCCCGGCTCGATGTAGAACTCCGTCGAGAACGCTCGAGCGAACGCGTTCGCGTCCAGCTCGAGCATCCAAGCGGTATCGCTCACCTGGCTGGCGTGCGCGGCGATCGACGCGCGCCGCCGGTCGAGGTATGCCGTGACGTCCACCTCCCAGTGAATCTGCGCCTCGGGCATGCCGAGTGGATTGCCGTCGTTCATCGGTGCGTCGACGTCCCAGTCCCTGCCCATCCCGGCCTCCCGCGCGGCTTGGGCCTCGGCGCGCAGCCGGTCCCGGTTCATCGTCGCCTCGAGCAGCCGCGGCCTGGGCCCGCCGACCAGGTCGACGGCCCGACGCACGACGTGGTGGACCTTGACGTGGTCCGGATGACCGTAGTTGCCGTGCCAGTCGTACCCGACGACGACGTCCGCGTGCTCCTCGTCCAGCAGTGTCGCCAGCAGACCGGCCGCCTCGTCGAGGTCGGCCGCGTGGAACGACGCCTCGTGCAGGTTCTGGTCCCACCCGGTCATCCCCGAGTCGGCGTACCCGAGCCAGGCCAGCCGGGCGACCCCGAGAGCCGACGCTGACGCCTCGGCCTCCCGCCGGCGCCGGTCGGCGACCGTCTCGTCGGGACCCAGGTCCTCGGGTGCCTCGCCGTGCTCCCCGTTCGTCGCGATTACGGTGACGACCCGGTGTCCCTCGGCGCTCGCCCGCGCCATCGACCCAGACGTCAGGGTCGACTCGTCGTCAGGGTGGGCATGGACGAACACCAAAGTTGCCATGGGGCCATGATGCAGCCAGCCGAGCCGCACATCTGGCACCCGGCTGGCGTGCGCCTGCCGCCGGAGGTGTAAAGGTGCGCAAGAACGCTCGCTTACACCTCCACCGCTCGGTTTTACCTCCGGCCATCGGATCGCTGGAGATGTAAAGGTGCGCAAGAACGCTCGCCTACACCTCCGCGTTCGGTTTTACCTCCGGCCAACGGATGCCCGCGGCGCTAGGGTCGGCTAAGTCCGAGCCAGAGGGAGGGCCGATGAGAACCGAAGGGCGCGAGTACGCCGAACGGCTGCGCGCCAAGCAACACGTCTGGTGGAAGCGCGCCCTCGACGTGCAGCGCCCGTACCGCTACAACCTGCGTCGCCAGCACCTGGGACGGACCTTGGACGTCGGCTGCGGAGTGGGCCGCCAGCTCGGCGTGCTCGACGCGGGCTCCGTCGGCGTGGACCACAACCCGCACTCGGTGGCGGTCGCCCGGGAGGCCGGGCTGCCGGCATACACCGCCCCGGAGCTGTTCGCCTCGCGGCACGCCCGGAGCGGCGGGTTCGACAGCATGCTGCTCGCCCACGTCGTCGAGCACATGCAGCGCGACGACGCGCTTGCTGTGGTGCGCAGCTACCTGCCGTTCGTCCGTCCCGGAGGCAAGGTCATGTTCATCTGCCCACAGGAGGTCGGGTACCGCTCCGACCCCACGCACGTGCGGTTCTACGACGGCGACGACTTGGTCGAGCTGGCCCGCGAGCTCGGCCTGCAGCCAGGAAAGTGGTGGAGCTTCCCCTTCCCGCGCTGGGCCGGAAAGCTGTTCATCTACAACGAGGTCAACCTGGTCTCGAGGGTCCCGGCCTGACCGGCGAGGGGGGGCCTCAGTATCCCAGCCGCTGCAGCTGCTTCGGGTCGCGCTGCCAGTCCTTGGCGACCTTGACATGCAGGTCGAGGTAGACCTTCGAGCCGAGCAGCGCCTCGATCCCACCGCGCGCGCTCGAGCCGACCTCGCGAAGCCGAGCACCGCCGCGTCCGATGATGATCGCCTTCTGGCTGGGCCGCTCGACGTAGATGGTGACCCGGACGTCGACCATTGGCCTGCCGTTCGGCCGACCCTCCCGCGGAAGCACCTCGTCGACGACGACGGCGAGCGAGTGCGGCAGCTCGTCGCGCACTCCCTCCAGCGCCGCCTCGCGCACCAGCTCGGCGATGACGACGTCGTCGGGCTGGTCGGACCTCGTGTGCTCCGGGTACAGCGGCGGGGACACCGGCAGGAACGAGGCGAGCAGGTCGCGGACCAGGCTCACCTGGGTGCCGTCGACCGCCGAGCACGGCACGATCTCGTCCCACTGTCCGAGCTGGTCGACGGCCACGAGGTGCTCGGCGAGCCGGTCGCGGCTCACGAGGTCCATCTTCGTGGCGATGGCCACGACGGCTTTGCCCTTGCCCGCTCGCAGCCGGCCCAGCTCCGCAGTGATGAACCGGTCCCCCGGCCCGACCCTCTGGTCGGCCGGCAGACAGAAACCCACGACGTCGACGTCCTGCAGGGTCTGGCGGACCAGGTCGTTGAGCCGCTCGCCCAGCAGCGTCCGTGGCCGGTGCAGGCCAGGAGTATCCACGAGGACCAGCTGCGAGTGCTCGGTTGTCGAGATGCCGCGGATGGTATGCCGGGTCGTCTGCGGCTTGGACGAGGTGATGGCGACCTTCTGGCCGACGAGCGCGTTGGTGAGGGTCGACTTGCCCGTGTTTGGCCGCCCGACGAGGCAGGCGAACCCGGCCCGGTAGTCAGCCGTCGAGGTCTGCGCCCTGGGCGCCTCAGTCGGCATGAGCGGCGTCCTTCTCGCCCTCGGGCACCTGGGGAGTCTGCGGCGGCAGCGCCCGGACGATGACCGTGGCGATCCGGTGACGCCGCCCGGCCATCCGCTCGGCCGTGAGCGAGAGCCCGTCCACCTGCGCGGTCGAGCCGACGATCGGCACCCGGCCGATCGCCTTGGCGAGCAGCCCGCCGACGGTGTCGACCTCGTCCTCGTCGATGTCCAGCCCGAACAGCTCGCTGAAGTCGTCGACGTCCATCGTCGCCGGCACGCGGAACGAGCCGTCCCCCAGGGGCTCGACGCCGGGCTCCTCACGGTCGTACTCGTCGGCGATCTCCCCGACGATCTCCTCGAGGATGTCCTCGATGGTGACCAGCCCGGCCGTCCCGCCGTACTCGTCGACGACGATGGCGAAGTGGTTCTGCTCGCGCTGCATGTCGCGCAACAGGTCGTCGACCGGTTTGGACTCGGGCACGAAGTGCATGGGGCGCATCAGCTCGTCGACGGGCAGCGCGCTGGCCTTCGGGTCGTCCGCCACCCGCTGGACGACGTCCTTGAGGTAGAGCAGCCCGAGGACGTCGTCGTTGTCGGCGCCCACCACCGGGATCCGCGAGAAGCCGGTGCGCAGGAACAGCCACATCGCGTTGCCGAGCGTCTTGTCGGACGAGATGGTCACCATGTCCGTGCGAGGGACCATCACCTCGCGGGCCACGGTGTCACCGAGCTCGAAGACCGAGTCGATCATCTCGCGTTCGTCATCCTCGAGGACGTCGGTCTCGGTTGCCTGGTCGAGCAGGTCGCGCAGCTCGGCCTCGCTCTGGAAGGGCCCCTCCCGGTAGCCCTTACCCGGCGTGACGGCGTTGCCGACCGCCACGAGCGCCAGCGCGAGTGGCCCCAGGATGCGACGAAGCCCCCGGGTCAGGGGCGCCGACGTGAGGGCCACCCGGTCATAGTGCTGCCGGCCCAGGGTCCGGGGCGACACCCCCACGACGACGAACGACACCACCGCCATGACCGCAATCGAGATCGCCAGCGCCTTGCCGATCGAGTCGACGAGGCCGATGACCGTCACCGTGATGAGCACCGAGGTCGCGGCCTCGGCCACGACCCGTAGGAACGCCAGGACCGCCAGATGCGAGGCAGGCTCGGCGACGACCGCGAGCAGCGCGTGGGCGCCGGGCCGGCCCTCGTCGGACAGCTCCTGGGCCCGGACCCGGGACATCCGGTAGACGGCCGCCTCCGCGGCCGAGAGCAGGAAGGCCGCCACGGTGCTGACCAGGGCCGCAACGACCAGCTCGGTCGTCATCGGCCCCGGCCGGCGAGAAAGGTCAGCAGCAGCTGGCGCTGCAGCTCGGACATCTCCCGTTCTTCGGCGGGCTCGCCATGGTCATAGCCAAGCAGATGGAGTATGCCGTGCGTCGTGAGCAGCAGCAGCTCCTCGATCGGCGCGTGGCCGGCTTCGGCCGCCTGCCGCTCCGCGACCGGCGGGCAGAGCACGACATCCCCGAGGACTCCCTCGTCGGGGGCCTCGCCTTCGCGACCGGGCCGCAGCTCGTCCATCGGGAAGCTCATGACGTCGGTCGGGCCCGGCAGGTCCATCCACTGGGTGTGCAGCACCTCCATCGCCGCCTCGTCGACGAGGGTGAGGCACAGGTCGGCGTCCGGGTGTACGCGCATCCGGTCCAGGACGTAGCGGGCGCAAGCCACCAGCTCCAGCTCGTCCACGGCATACCCGCACTCGTTGAGGACGTCGACGCTCACCGCCGGCCCGACCTCGGGTAGGGGGCGCTGACCGGGCGGGCTGGCGGGGTGCGGACCGCCTCGTCGCGCTCGTAGGCGTCGACGATCGCGCTGACCAGCCGGTGGCGCACCACATCGGCGGACGTGAGCTCGGCGAAGTGGATGTCCTCGACGTCCCCGAGGATGCCGCGAACCTGGCGCAGCCCCGAGGCCGTGCCGCCTGGCAGGTCCACCTGGGTGATGTCGCCCGTGACGACCATCGTCGAGCCGAAGCCGAGCCGGGTGAGGAACATCTTCATCTGCTCGCTGGAGGTGTTCTGTGCCTCGTCGAGGATGATGAACGCGTCGTTGAGGGTTCGCCCACGCATGTAAGCCAGCGGCGCGACCTCGATGGTCCCCGAGGCCATGAGACGAGGGATCGTGTCGGGGTCGACCATGTCGTGCAGCGCGTCGTAGAGCGGGCGCAGGTAGGGGTCGATCTTGTCGTTGAGCGTGCCCGGCAGAAAGCCCAGCCGCTCGCCCGCCTCGACCGCCGGCCTGGTGAGGATGATCCGGTTGACCCGTTTGGCCTGCAGTGCGGCAACCGCCTTGGCCATGGCGAGGTAGGTCTTGCCGGTGCCGGCCGGACCGATGGCGAAGACGACGGTATGGGCGTCGATAGCGTCCACATAGCGCTTCTGGTTGAGCGTCTTTGGGCGGATCGTGCGTCCCCGGTTGGAGACGATGTTCATGGTGAGCACGTCGGCCGGGCGCTCGGCGGTCTGGGCGCGCAGCATCGCGATCGAGCGGTCCACCGCGTCCCGGGTGAGCGGCTGGCCCGCGTCGAGCACCACCAGCAGCTCGTCGACGAGCCGCTCGACCAGGGCGACGTCGGCGCTCGGTCCACGCAGCGCCAGCTCGTTGCCGCGCACGTGCACGTCCAGGTGCGGGAAGCTGCGTTCAACCGTCGCGAGCAGCTCGTCCCGAGGACCGAGCAGGGCGACCATCGGGACCGACGGCGGGACGGTGATGGTGTGCGTAGGCCGCACCGGGCCCCCCTCGGGGACCGGCTCGGGACGATGGTCGACGTCTGTCATCTCGCCGACCAGTCTACGTCGGTGGCACCGCGCCGAGCGCTGCCTCAGCCTGGCGGCCAGCTCATCTGGCGGCCTCCGATGACGTGGACGTGGGCGTGGTAGACCTGCTGCCCGGCCTCGCTGCCGGTGTTGCTCAGCAGCCGCCAGCCCCGGTCCAGCCCTTCCTCGTCGGCGACGGTGGCGGCCAGGTCGATCAGGTCGACGAGCTCATCGGCATACTCGACCAGCTCCGCCAGGTCCTGGACGTGCCGGCGCGGGACGACGAGCACGTGCACGGGCGCCACCGGCTCGATGTCGCGGAACGCGAAGCTCTGCTCGGTCTCTGCGACGACCTCCGAACGCAGCTCACCGGAGACGATCTTGCAGAACAGGCAGGTCGGCGCGCTCATACTCGCGACACTATCCGGTCAACCACAATGGCTGCTGGCGCGTCGAAGGGAGGTGACGACCATGGGCGGGCTCGAGTCGGCGACGGCCGCACCGCAGCCGGACCCCGCGGACGAGGCGCTGACCGGCCTGTATGCCGTGCACTGGCGCCCGCTCGTGCGGGTGGCCTGGCTGCTGCTCCACGACCAGCCGGGGGCAGAGGACGTGGTCCAGGACGCCTTCGTCGCGATGCGCCGGCGTTGGCCGACGCTTCGCGACCCGGACAAGGCGCTGGCCTACCTGCGCACCAGCGTGGTCAACGGTGTCCGGTCGGCGCAGCGCCACCAGAGGGTGGTCCAGCGCGAAGCGCGTTCGGAGGCCGGCAGTGCTGATGCTCTTGGGCGCTCGGGAGCGTCCAGCGCCGAGGCTCAAGCGCTCGATCGGCTGCGGGGCGACGCCATCCTGGCTGCCGTGCGGGAGCTGCCGCCCCGCCAGACGGAGGTGCTGGTCCTTCGCTACTACGCCGACCTGAGCGAGGCCCAGATCGCCGACGCGCTCGGCATCAGCGCTGGATCGGTCAAGGCCCACGCCCATCGGGCTCTGGCCAGCCTTCGACGCAGGATCAAGGAGCGGTGATGAGGCAAGGACACTGCTGCGATGACTGACGACATCACGCCGGGTCAGTTCTCGGACATCGAGGAGGGCCTCCGTCGGGCCTTCGCCGAGGAAGCCGACTCGATCACGCCCGGCGAACGGCTGGCCGAGATCCGTTCCGACGTGGCCGAGGTCCCCGTGCGCGCGGCCTCTCGGTGGCTGGCACCGGTCGCTGCGGCCGTTGCCGTGCTGATCGTCGCTGGTCTCGCCTGGCTGCTGGTACTGCGGCCGGACCAGCGCAGTCCGGTCACCATGGCCACAGGCACGACCACCGCACCGGCGACACCGAGCCCGACCGAGGCGACCCCGAACGAGTCGGCCCAGACCCAGCCGGCCCCGACGCGGCCCGAGACGGCCACCTCGGCTGCGGTGGGCACCCAGTCCCTGCCGGTGTACTACGTGGGCCCGGGCAGCACGGCGAACCCGTGGTTGCTGTACCGGACCTTCCTTCCTGAGCAGCGCGTGGCGAACGAGCCCACGGCGTTGGCGAGCAAGGCGGTCGGCATCGCCCTGGCCGGGCAGGACGACAGCGGGCATTCGCTCACGGCATACGAGGGCTACCTGCAGCCCTGGCAGCCCAGCACGACGGCGACCACGACCGTAGGGCCTGCTGAGATCCGGGTCATACTCAGCGGGCCCGGACGAGCCGGGCTCGCAGCGGACCAGCGACGCATCGCCGTGCAGCAGCTGGTGTGGACCGCAACGGCCGCCGCCGGCGCGAACCTGCCGGTCCGGGTTACGACCGCCTCCGAAGGGCCGATCTTCGAGGGCGTGCCCGGCGGCGTGTTCAAGCGGCCGTCAGCGACCTACGAGGACCTGGCCCCGCTGTGGATCACCGAACCGAGCCGCTACCTGCCGGTGCCTGCCAGCCACACCGTCGTCGTGAGCGGGCAGGCCTGCGTGTTCGAAGCGCAGTTCTCCTGGGAGCTCTCCCGGGGTGGCGCGGTGATCCGGTCCGGCTCGGCGATGGCCAGCTCCGGATGTCCGGAGCGAGGGACGTACACGATCGACCTGGGGGTCCTGCCCCCGGGTGACTACGCAATCCGGGTGTTCGAGCGCAGCGCGGCTGATGGCAGCGTGTTTGCCGAGACTCGGACTCCATTCACGGTCGCTGGTGGATAGTGGCACGGGCCGGCCCGGATTGCCGGTCGCGAAGGGGTCACGCCGGGGCGGCCAGCAGCTACCCTTGAGGCGAACGCAGCAGCACCGACGAGCCTCGGATCTCAACCAAGGTAAGGCTGCATGGCAGGCAATGGCGATGGGGCCATTGAGGGCACCGGTATGGCGCCGGGTACGCCCTCAAGGGCTTTGCTTGCCAGCCCTGCGCCGCTGATCGACAACCCCTCGGCGATGGGCCCCGGCTTCGTCGTCACAGTCATCGGCGACGTGCGCGTCGACGTGGTGTCGGCCTTGCGGGGCCGGCGGTTCGCCCAGATGACCCAGGACCACCATGAGGCGGCTCATGTCGCCACCGCCGTGGGTGGCACCGCGATGAGCTTCGCCAGGGCGGCCGCGGCGCACTTCTGCGAGGTTCGGGTGATCGCCGCAATCGGCGACGACCAGTGGAGCGACACCATCTGGGCGGCCGCGAGCGAGCTGGGGGTGCGCGCCTGTTTCGAGGAGAAGCGGTCCGTCGCCAACGGGCTGGTCATCATCGTCCGAGACGAGCCCACCCCTGACAACCCGGGCGGGGTCCGCCTGCTGCTCGCGCAGGACCCCTCGCCGTACGACCACCTCGACGTCGACCTGGTGCGACGCCGGCAGGACCTCATCGCCACCTCGGACGCGCTCGTCATCGACGGGTACGCGCTGCTCAACGACAGCTCGGCGGCTGCCGTCGAGCTGGCCACGCAGATCGCCGTCGAAGCCGGCATACCCGTGAGCTTTGACCTGGTCCCGCACAAGATCGACGAGCGGCTGCCGGCGTGGCGGATCGACCCGTTCCTTCGGCGGGCGTCCCTCAGCATCGCCGAGGCCCCCACGTTAGCCCGGCTGCTGGGCCTGCCGCCGCCGGAGGCACCCTCGCTTGCGTATGCCGCCAGCCTCGCCGAGCGCTTACCCGAACCGAGTGCTTGTCCGGGGCAGACCCGGTTCATCCGGTTCGGCCACGGGATGATGGAGGAGACGGTCGCCGTCGGCGCAGGGCACCCGTCGGTCCATTACCACACGGGGTACGTCCGGCAAACCGACGGCTCCGGCTACGGCTACCGAGTCGCGGCCGCTGAGCTCAAGTGGTGGCTGGCCGACGCCACGTCGGCACTGGCCGTTCGGTAGCGGGCTCCACCCCGACTGGCCGAGCCCTCCTGCGAACTAACCACCAGATTCCTAATCGAGCACCGGATCCTGTGGTTGATTCGGAATCTGGGCCTCAGCCCGGGACCCATGTGGCAGGTGTGACGCGGCCGGTTACGTCCAGCGGGATCGGGCCAGCAGGACCGCCAGCGCCGCCGGGCCCGCGGTCGAGGCGCGCAGCACCTCGCGGCCAAGGCGCACCGGCATACCGCCCGCAGCGACGAGCCCGGCGAGCTCGCCTGCCACCAGACCGCCCTCGGGCCCGACGACGACGACAACGGACCCAGCCGCCGGGAGCGCCACCGAGCCCAACGGCATACCCGCCTGCGGGGCCAGCACGAGGCCGAGCGTGGCCGCACGAAGCAGGACCTCCACGTCGGCCGGCCCGGCCAAGGCGCTCACCTCGGGCAGGTAGAACCGCCGGGACTGCTTGGTCGCGGCCGCGACGATCGCCTGCCAGCGGGCCCGACCCCTGCCAGCGCGCTCGCCGCGCCACGACACGACGCTGCGAGCGGCCTGCCACGGCACCACCTGGTCAACCCCGAGCTCGGTCGCCGCCTCGACGGCCTGCTCGTCACGGCCGGCCTTGGCCAGCGCCTGGACCAGGACGAACCGGGTCGCCGGGGCGGGCTCGGTGCGCAGGTCAAGGACGCGGGCGGTGACGGTATGCCGGTCGCTCGCCACCACCTCGGCCAGCGCCTGCCGACCGACGCCGTCGCCGAGAAGCACCCGCTCCCCAGCCGACAGCCGCACGACGGTGGCCGCGTGCCGCCCCTCGGGGCCCGCGACCACGACAGTGTCCCCGGGCTGACCCGAGCCGAGCGCCGAGGGTGGCACGAGGAACAGCCGGGCCGTCACGGTCGCCGGACCCGTTGGGTCAGAGCGACTTCCACGCGTCGCGCAGCTTGCCGAACAGCCCCTTGTCGGCTTCGGCGAGCCGGCCGACGGGCCGCTCCTCGCCGCGAAGGGTGGCCAGCTGGCGCAGCAGCGCCTCCTGCTGTTCGGTGAGCCGGGTCGGGGTCTGCACGATCGCGTGGACGATCAGGTCGCCTCGGCCGGTGCCTCGCAGGTGGGTGACCCCGAGGGTTCTGAGCGTGAACACGTCGCCCGGCTGGGTCCCGGCCCGCACGTCTAGCGGCCGGGTGCCATCGAGGGTCTCCAGGTCAACCGTCGTGCCGAGAGCGGCGGCCGTCATGGGAATCTCGATGGTGCAGTGCAGATCGTCGCCGCGCCGCGTGAAGGTGGGATGCGGAGCCACCGCGATCTCGACGTAGAGGTCGCCGGCCGGGCCACCGCCGGTGCCGACCTCACCCTCACCGGCCAGCTGGATGCGGGTGCCGGAGTCGACCCCTGCGGGGACCTTGAGGGTGAGGGTGCGCCGGGTGCGGACCCGCCCCTGCCCCGAGCACTCGAAGCACGGGTGGGTGATGACGCTTCCGTAGCCGTGGCAGGCCTGGCACGGCCGGGAGGTCATGACCTGGCCGAGGAAGGAGCGCTGCACAGTCTGGACCTCGCCTCGGCCGTGGCAGATCCCGCACTGGCGCAGCCCCGTGCCGGGCTGGCACCCGTCGCCGTGACAGGTGCTGCACCGCACCGCCGTCTCGATGGTCAGCTCCTCCTGAGAGCCGAAAACGGCGGTCGGCAGGTCGATCTGCATGCGGACGAGGGCGTCCTGGCCGCGGTGCACCCGCGAGCGCGGCCCCCGCGCCGCCGTGGCGGCACCGCCGAAGAAGGCGTCCATGACGTCGCTGAACGAGAAACCCTGCCCGTTGAAACCCGCGGCCCCGGCCTGGGCGAACGGGTCGACGCCCATGTCGTAGGAATGGCGCTTGTCGGGGTCGGAGAGCACCTCATACGCACGGGAAACCTTCTTGAACTGCTCCTCGGCCTCGGTGCCCTGGTTGACATCGGGGTGCAGCTTGCGGGCCAGCCGACGGTAGGCGCGCTTGATGTCCTCGACGCTGGCGTCGCGGGAGACCCCGAGGTCCTCGTAGTAGTCGCTCAACGAATGTCCTTGTCCAGCAGGAGGGTCAGGGTTCCAGCAGGTAGGAGACGTAGGTCGCGACGGCTCGCACGCTGGCCATCGCTGCCGGGTAGTCCATGCGGGTCGGCCCGAGCACGCCGAGCCCGGCAAGGACCTCCGACCCGACGCCATAGCCCGCCGACACGACCGACGTCGAGCGCAGGCCCTCGTGGGGGTTCTCGTGGCCGATCCGCACCGCCACTGCGTCGCGCCCGTGGCCCAGGGTCCCGAAGAGCTTGAGCAGCACGACGTGCTCCTCAAGGGCCTCCAGCACCGGGCCGATCGTGCTGGGGAAGTCGGCGCCGAGCCGGGCCAGGTGGCTCGTCCCGGCGAGGACCAGACGCTCCTCGCGCTCCTCGACGAGGGCGTCGTCAAGCGCGCCGAGGACCGCGCGGACCGCGTCTCGGTCGGCGGGGTCGAACCGGTCGGGCAACGAGGCGAGCCGGAAGGAGGCATGCGGGAAGGGATGGCCGCCGGCCTCGGCACCGATCTCAGTGCGCAACCGGGCAAGGAGCGCGTCGCCGGCCTCGTCGTCCATGGCGCGCCCTACGTCGACGACGCGTTGCTCGACACGGCCGGTGTCGCCGATGAGCACGACCATGACCCGCCCTCGACCCATGGGAACCAGCTCGATGTGGCGCACTGTCGAGCGGGTCAGCGACGGATACTGCACGACGGCCACCTGGTGGGTCAGCGAGGACAGCAGCCGCACCGTGCGGTCGACGACATCGTCCAAGTCGACGGCGCCGCCGAGAAAGGTCTCGATGGCTCGCCGCTCCGCCCCGGACAGCGGCCGCACGGTGCTGAGCCGGTCGACGAACATGCGGTATCCGGCGTCCGTTGGCACGCGCCCGGCAGAGGTGTGCGGGGCGTGGATGAGACCCTCCTCCTCCAGCAGCGCCATATCGTTACGCACCGTCGCCGCGGAGACGCCGAACTGGTGGCGCTCCACGAGCGCCTTGGAGCCCACGGGCTCGCTGGTGCGGACGAAGTCCTGCACGATGGCCCGCAGCACGGCCAGCCTGCGCTCCTCGCTCATCTCACCTTCTCTGGCACTCCCGCCGGTCGAGTGCCAGTCTACGCTGCCGCGGCGAGTGGCTTTGCGGTGCAGCGGTTACCCCAACAGGGTGCGCACGACCGTGTCGGCGAGCAGCCGGCCACGCTGGGTGAGCACCACCCGACCGCGCCGCGCCGCGGCTTCGCCGAGCAGGCCGTCGGTGACGAGCCGGGACACCGCGGCGACCCCTTCGGGGCGCAGCTGCGCGATGGAGAAGCCGTCGGCCAGCCGAACCCCGAGCAGGACCTGCTCGGCATACCGCTCGTCCGCACTGAGCAGCTCGCGTCCCGCCGCAGGCGAGAGGCCGGCGGCAAGCCGGGCCGCATATGCCGTGGGGTGACGCACGTTCCACCACCGCACCCCGCCGACGTGGGAGTGGGCGCCCGGGCCCACGCCCCACCAGTTGGCCGCGGTCCAGTACCCGACGTTGTGCCGACAGCGAGCATCCGGCCGGCGAGCCCAGTTGCTCACCTCGTACCACGTGAAGCCGGCCTCGGTCAGGATGGCGTCGGCACGCTCGTACTTGGCCGCCAGCTCGTCGTCGTCGGGAGCCGGCAGCTCACCGCGGCGCACCCGCACCGAGAGCCGGGTGCCCTCCTCGACGACGAGGGCGTATGCCGACAGGTGGTCCGGCTCGAGCGCCAGGGCGCCCTCGAGGCTGCGCTCCCACTCCGGCATCGACTCACCTGGCGTGCCGTAGATGAGGTCGAGGCTGACCGCGAGCCCGGCAGCCCGGGCCGCCCGGGCCGCGGTGGCGACGCTGTCCGGGTGGTGGGTGCGCTCGAGGGTGGCCAGCACGTGCGGCACTGCCGACTGCATGCCCACGCTGACCCGGGTGTAGCCCGCGGCCGCGAGCGCGCGCAGGTCGGCTCGCGTCACCGTGTCGGGGTTGGCCTCGGTCGTCACCTCGACGCCGGGGGCCAGCCCCCATCGCACGCGTATGCCGTCAAGCAGCCGCGCGAGGTCGTCGACCGGCAGCACGGTCGGTGTCCCCCCGCCGAAGAACACCGTCTCGACAAGCGGGACGTTCGGACCGAGCACCGAGACGGCCAGGTCGAGCTCGCGCACCACGGCATCGACGTAGCCACGCTGCTGAGCCCCGGGCGCATCGGAGAGCTCGGCGGGGGTGTAGGTGTTGAAGTCGCAGTACCCGCACCGGACCCGGCAGAACGGCACGTGCACGTACACGCCGAAGGGGGTCGTCGGCATACTCGCGAAAGCGCGGTCCGGAAGCTCGCCCGAGCCGGGCGCAGTATCGCCCTCCGGGAGGCTGGACGGCATACCAGGATCCTCCCAGACTGCCCGGGGCCTATCGTCGTCGCGTGCGCGACGACCTTCCGGCGTCGCAGCGGCTGGCGCTGCTGCGACGCTTCGAGCCCGAGCTGCGCTTCACCAAGGGTGAGCTGTTCTTCCCGATGTCCGTCGAGGACTATGTCGCCCACTCGAGCCTGGTCGCGACCCGCGGCGACGCGGTTGAGGAGATCGCCGCCCGGGGCACCCTGAGCCTCGACCGGCTCGCCGAGCTGGGCCGAGCGCACGCCGGCCGGGCCCTCTCCCTCAACCATGTCGAGCAGTCCCTCGACCGGGCGGCATACCGAGGCTGGCGCAGGCGACGGCGAAGCGGGGGCGATCGGTTCCGGCCGTCGAGCCGGTTCGCGGCTGTGGGCCTGCTCGCCCGCCTCGTCGACTTCGTCATGCGCATCACACTGCTGCTGCGCGGGCGCGTGCCGGGCGGCTTCGCGGCCGCGGCGCAGCAGGCGTATGCCGCGTCCCCGCACTACGGCGAGGCGTACTACTACGGGCAGGTGACGCAGGACGGCGGCTACACGGTGCTTCAGTACTGGTACTGCTACGCGATGAACGACTGGCGCTCGACGTTCGGCGGGATCAACGACCACGAGTGCGACTGGGAGCAGGTGACCGTCTACCTCGTCGACGCTCAGGTCGGCACGCCGAAACTGGCGTGGGTGGCGTTCTCCTCGCACGACGAGGTCGGCGACGACCTGCGGCGCCGGTGGGACGATCCGGACATCACCTTCGTCGGCGAGCACCCGGTCGTCTTCGCCGGGGCAGGGTCGCACTCCGGTGCCTACCTCAAGGGTGAGTACCTCATCGGCGCAGCGCTGCCCCTGCCGCGCTGGATGCAGCGGCTGGCCGCGGTCTTCTCCGACGACGAGGACGCGGGCAGCGACGGCTCCTCCGGACTCCGCATCCCCTACATCGACTACAAGCGCGGTGACGGCGTCATCATCGGAACCGGGCACCAACGCGAGTGGACCGCGGTCCTCATCGACGACACGACTGGGTGGGTGCGGGACTTCAGCGGCCTGTGGGGGCTGGACACCAGCGACCCGTTCGGCGGGGAGCGGGCGCCCGCAGGACCGCGCTACGAGCGGGACGGGACGGTCCGCCGTTCGTGGGGTCAGCCGGTGGCCTGGGCCGGCCTCGACAAGGTGGCGCCCACCCGCGAAGCGGCCCTGGCGCGGATGACGCAGGCCCGGGACGCGTTGACTGACGAGCTCGCGGGCATCGACGAGCTCGTGGAGGCGCGCCGCGAGCGGCTGCGCGGCGCCACCGCCGCCGAGCGAGCGCTCGGTCTGCCCCCGACCCAGCCCGGCACGCACGTGCGTGAGCTCGCCGACGCGTTGGACGAGGCCCGCACCAGCCAGGCCCAGCTGCGGGGACTGCTCGACGGCGTCGAGAGAGCGCTGACCGCCCCACCGCCCAGCGAACCGGTCCACGGGCATCTGCGGCACCGGAACCTGCCGATCGACGTGGCGTCGGCGCCCCTCGGGCGGGTGCTACGGATCTGGACGGCGGCTTCCGCGAGCATCCTGCTGGCCGCCATGGGCATCCTGCTGCTGCTGGGTGACGCCCCGCTGGCGGCCATCCTGTGGGTGGCAGGCGTCATGCTCGTCATCGAGGCGGTGTTACGCCGGCGGGCCGTCTCCGTGCTCGCCGGCGCCGCCGTCCTCATGCTCGCATTCGCCGGGGTATGGGGCGTGCTCTCACTCGTCCTGGGCAACCTGCAGCAAGGCTTTGGTGTGCTGCTGCTCCTGGGCGCCGTCTACCTTGCCGTCGCGACGCTGCTGGAGTCGATCAAGACCCGCTGAGGCTTATCGTCGTAGGGTGCACGACATCCGGTGGATCGACCTCGACGGCTGCGTCAACATGCGCGACGTCGGCGGCATCCCCACTCTCGACGGGGGCCGGATCGCCCCGAACCGGCTGATCCGCAGCGACAACCTGCAGGACCTCTCCGTCACAGACGTCCGCCACCTCGTCGACGAGGTCGGGGTGACCGACGTGGTCGACCTACGGAGCTTCGTCGAGCTGGCACGCGAGGGCGACGGCCCACTCGCCGCCTGTTCGCAGGTCCGGATCCACCACTTCACGCTCTACGCGGCCGACTCGCACGAGCCCGGCATACCGGCCGGCGAGCGAGAGCTGCCGTGGGCCAAGGGTCGCGACGATGCGACGACACCGCCCACGCCCCCGGCCGATCTCGACCACAATGCGCACTGGGCCGGGCACTATCTGAACTACCTCGACGAGCGGCCGGACAGCATCGTCGCGGCGCTGCGTGCCATCGCCGGCGCCAAGGGAGCCGTCATCGTGCACTGCGCGGCGGGCAAGGACCGCACCGGCGCGCTCGTCGGCCTCGCGCTGACCGCAGTCGGCGCGGTGCCCGCGGCGATCATGGCCGACTTCGCGGCATCAGCCGAACGGGTGCCGCTCATCCTCGAGCGGCTGATGCGCCGAGCGGCCTACGCGGACACCATTATTGGTAAGACCGTCGACGAGCAGTCACCTCGTGCGGAGACGATGGCCCGGCTGCTCGGCACCCTCGACACCCGCCACGGCGGGGTCCTGGGCTGGCTGGCCACCCAGGGCTGGACGGATGCCGACACGCAGCGGCTGCGAGCCAAGCTGCGCGAGTAGGGCGGCTTCGGACGCGCGTCAGGAGTGGTATGCCGGCTCAGGCTCGGGTGGGACCTGCACCTCAGGCCGGCGCCAACGGTTGGCCGCCCGGCGGGCCCGCAGCCGCTCGACGATGTCGAAGAGTACCGGCACGAGGATGAGCGTCAGCACCGTCGAGGACACCAGCCCGCCGATGACGACGATGGCCAGCGGCTTGGAGATGAAGATGCCACCCCCGGTCACCCCCAACGCCATCGGCGCGAGCGCGCAGATCGTCGCCAGCGCCGTCATGATGATCGGACGCAGCCGCAACCGGGCCCCGTCGATGATGGCGTCGTGGACGCTCTCGCCGCGCGTGCGGTACTGGTTGATCAGGTCGATGAGCACGATGGCGTTGGTCACGACGATGCCGATGAGCATGAGCAGCCCGATCATCGCCGGAACTCCCAGCGGGGTGTCGGTCAGCAGTAGCAGCCCGAGCGCCCCGGTGGCCGCGAAGGGGATGGACACGAGCAGGATGAGTGGCTGCAGCAGCGACTTGAAGGTCGCCACCATGATGAGGTAGACGATGGCGATCGCGACGAGCATGGCCAGGCCCAGCTGCTGGAACGACTCCCGCTGGCGCTCGGACACGCCCGCGATGCGTACGGTCACGCCGTCGGGAAGGTGCAGCCGGTCCAGCCCGGCGCGCACCGCCGCCGTCGTTGCCCCAAGGTCGGACCCGGACGGGGTCGCGGTGACGGTCGCCGCCCGAGCGCCGTCGACCCGCCCGACCGAGGCCGGTGAGCTGGTCATGCGCACCGCCGCGATCTCCCCCAGGTGCACCGGCGTCGCCCTGGCGGTCTGGGCGTCCCTGGAGGCCTGGGCGATCGCCTCGGACTCGGCGCTTTGGCTCCGGGCCTTGGCCTGGTTCTCCAGCGCCTTGGCGATGTTCTCGTCGGCTGCCATGACCTGCGCCTGTGCTGCTGTCAGGGACCTTTCCAGGGTGTCGACCTGGGTCTGCAGCGCGGCGGCCGGGTTGGTCGCTGGCGGCGTGACCCCGGGCGGCAGGGCGGCGAGCGCGGTCAGGCTGGCGCGCGCGTCGCTCAGCTGGCCGTTGATCGTGTCGACCTGCTCGCGAGCCTTGTCCCGGTTGGTGCGCAGCGTGGCGATCTGGTCGGCGAGGCTGGCCTGCTGCTGGGCCTGGGTGCTGTTCTGCAGGGCCTTCTGGCGGTCCGACACTGCGTCGCCGGCCGCCTTGCGAGCGTCCGCGGTCTGCTTCGCGGTCACCGGCAGCGCCAGGCCCTGCAGGTCCTCAACGGTCGCCACCGGCTCGCGCGACCTCAGGATGACATCGAGGCTCGTGTCCTCGATGCTCATCGTGCCGACGCGGGTGCCCTTCACGGCCTGGGTGACCGCGAGCCCCACCTGAGACTGGGCCAGTCCCGCCTTGGCGGCAGCGGGCGCGTCGACGTCCACCTTGAGCATCTGCTTGGCCTCGGTGAGGTCGGTCCGCACGTCGGCGAGCTGCGGTATGCCGCGCAGCACCCCGACCACCTCGTCGCTGCCCGTGCGCAGTGCCTCCGGGTCGGCGCCTTCGACGACAACCGCGAGGTTGCTGCTCTGGTTGTTTCCTGACACGACCTCGACGGTGCCCACGTCCGAAAGCTCGCCGATCTTCGAGCGGAGCCGGTCGGCGACCTCGCCCCCATGCGAGCCGGCCTTCAAGGTCACCGAGATGGCGGCCTGGTTAGGGCCTGAGAGCGCACCGAAGAACAGCTGCGACGGGTTGCCGCCGACCGTGGTCTGGAACGACTCGACCGTCGCCTCGGCCTGGATGACCTGCTCCAGGCGCGCCGCGGCCGCGTCGGTCTGGGCCAGGCTGGTGCCAGCCGGTAGCTCCTGCGCCACCCGTAGCGTCGTCGCGCCGGCCTCACCGAGGAAGTCGGTCTTCAGGCGCGGCGCCAGGGCCAGGGTGCCGACGAAGACCAGCAGCGCCAACACCACGGTCACGACGCGATGCCCGAGCGCGAGGCGCAGCACGGGCAGGTAGGCACGCTGCAGTCGGGTGCGCGGCGACTCGTGGCCCCCAGCCAGGGACAGCTCTTCGGCGCCTTCCTCGGCCGGCTGCGGTATGCCGGGAGCTGCGACAGGCATCGCTTCGGTCTCGCTCGCCGCCTCCGGCGGACGCATGAACCACCACGCGAACACCGGCACGACCGTGAGCGAGACGAACAGCGAGGCGAGCAAGGCTATGGTGACCGTCACAGCGAACGGGCGGAACAGCTCTCCGGCCTGCCCGGAGACCAGCCCGATCGGCAGGAAGACGGCGACCGTGGTGAGCGTCGAGCTGGTCACCGCCCCGGCGACCTCACGGACCGCGCGCAGGATCGAGGCCGGCCCGACCTCGCCCATCCCGTGATGGCGCTTGATGTTCTCGATGACGACGATGGAGTCGTCGACGACGCGGCCGATCGCCACCGTGAGCGCCCCAAGGGTGAGGATGTTCAGGGTGTATCCCCCCGCCCACAGCCCGATGAGAGCGATGACGAGCGAGAGCGGGATGGAGACCGCGGTGATGAGGGTGAGCCGGACCGACAGCAGGAAGACGAGGATCACCAGCACGGCGAACAGCAGCCCGAGCATGCCCTCGACGCTCAGGTCATGGATCGAGTCCTCGATGAACGGGGCCTGGTCGAAGACCGTCGTGAAGCTCGCACCGTTGCCCAGCGCAGCCTGCAGGTCGGGCAGGGCCGCCCGGACCCCCTGCGACACGCTGACCGTGTTGCCCGCGGGCGTCTTGGTGACCGCCAGCGTGAACGACGGCTTGCCGTTGACCCGGGAGATCGAGGTCGTGTCGACCGGTTGCTCTCGCACGTCGGCGATGTCCGACAGCGGCACGGGACCGTCGGTGCCTTGAACTTGGAGCGCGGCCACGTCGGAGACGCTGCTGAGGGTGCGGCCGACCTCGACGTCGAGGGTGTTGCCCCCCGACGGGAGCGACCCCGCGGGAACCGCGATTCCGTTGGCGGTGAACACCTGCGGCAAGGTGGTGGGGTCGACCCCGAGCCGGTCCTGGTCGGCGGGACGCACCGTGATGACGACCTGTTGCTGCTGTTGGCCGCCGACGGTCACGTCGCGGACCCCGGACACCGACTTGAGCCTGGGGACGACGGTCTTCTTCAGCTTGCTGGAGAGCACGTCCGCCGCCTCGGGCGAGGACACCGACAGCAGCACGATGGGCACGTCGTCGAAGCTGCCTGCGAACACGGACGGTGTGACGTCGGTGGGCAGCTGGGTCTTCGCGCCGTCGACGGCCGACCGGATGTCGGCGACAACCTTGTCGGTGTTCGTGCCGAACTCCCACTCGACCCGCACCTGCGACAGGCCGCTGGCGCTTGTGGAGGTGACCCGGGTCACGCCGTCGACGGCCTTGACCGCGTCTTCGACGGGCCGGCTGACCTCCCGTTCGACAGCCTCCGGGGCGGCACCGGCGAACACCGTCACGACGCTGGCCGAGGGGGCATCGAGGGAGGGGATGAGCTCCTGCTTGAGCCCCCTGGCGGCGACCAGCCCGATCACCAGGATGATGAGTGTTACGAGGACGACGACGGTTCGGTTGGCCAGGCTCAGGCGGGTCAGGCGGGTCACTGCCGTAGCGTAACGGGCGGTGAAGGCGCGCCCCGCAGCATCAGCGCACCAGTGGCCGTGCGCGCCGGCCGAGCCTCTGCGCGTGGCCGAGCCTCTGCGCGAGTGGTCAGCAGATGCTGTAACCGGGTCGGTTTGACAGCACTTCTTGACCTCTCGCTGACCAACTCACCGCTTGGGGGTGTCCGACTCACTGCTCAGGGCCGCGATGAAGGCCTCCTGGGGAACCTCGACGCGCCCGACCATCTTCATCCGCTTCTTGCCTTCCTTCTGGCGCTCGAGCAGCTTGCGCTTGCGAGTGATGTCCCCGCCGTAGCACTTGGCGAGCACGTCCTTGCGCAGCGCCCGGATCGTCTCGCGGGCGATGACCCGCGAGCCGATCGCCGCCTGGATCGGCACCTCGAACTGCTGGCGCGGGATGAGCCCCCGCAGCGTCGATGCCATCCGCACCCCGTAGGCGTAGGCCTTGTCCTTGTGCACGATCGCCGAGAAGGCATCCACCTGCTCGCCCTGCAGCAGGATGTCCACCCGGACCAGGTCGGCCACCTGCTCACCCTCGGGCTCGTAGTCCAGGGATGCGTACCCACGGGTGCGCGACTTGAGCTGGTCGAAGAAGTCGTAGACGATCTCGGCGAGCGGCAGGGTGTAGCGCATCTCGACCCGCTCCGCGGACAGGTAGTCCATGCCGCGCAGGGCTCCACGCTTGCCCTGGCACAGCTCCATGATCGGCCCGATGAACTCACTCGGCGCGAGGATCGTCGCGCGGACCACCGGCTCGTGGACCTCGCGGATCTTGCCGCTGGGAAACTCGCTGGGGTTGGTCACCGTGACGCTCGTACCGTCCTCGAGGACGACCTCGTAGACGACGTTCGGCTGGGTCGCGATGAGGTCCAGGCCGGCTTCGCGTTCCAGACGCTCGCGGACGATCTCCAGGTGCAGCAGGCCGAGGAACCCGCAGCGGAACCCGAACCCGAGCGCGGCCGAGGTCTCCGGTTCGTAGACCAGCGCTGCGTCGTTGAGCTTGAGCTTGTCCAGCGCCTCGCGAAGGCCGGGGTAGTCCGAGCCGTCGATCGGATACAGCCCCGAGAAGACCATCGGCTTGGGGTCGCGGTACCCGCCGAGGGAGGCTGAGGCGGGCGCGGAGGCGTTGGTCACCGTGTCGCCGACCCGGGACTGGCGTACGTCCTTCACGCCGGTGATGAGGTAGCCGACCTCCCCGACGCCCAGACCCCGGGACGGCTCGGGCTCCGGGCTGGACACGCCGATCTCCAGCAGCTCGTGGGTGGCCCGGGTCGACATCATGAGGATCCGCTCGCGGGGGTTGAGGTCGCCGTCGACGACCCGCACGTAGGTGACCACCCCGCGGTAGGTGTCGTAGACCGAGTCGAAGATCATCGCGCGGGCGGGCGCAGTCGGGTCACCGACCGGGTGCGGGACCTGGCGCACGATCTCGTCGAGCAGCTCGGTGACTCCCTCGCCGGTCTTGCCGCTGACGTGCAGGCAGTCCGAGGGCGAGCAGCCGATGAGCCCGGCCAGCTCCGCGGCATACTTGGCAGGCTGGGCGGCCGGCAGGTCGATCTTGTTGAGGACAGGGATGATCGCCAGGTCGTTCTCCATGGCGAGGTAGAGGTTTGCCAGGGTCTGTGCCTCGATCCCCTGAGCGGCGTCGACGAGCAGCACCGCGCCCTCGCACGCCGCGAGTGAGCGGGATACCTCGTAGGAGAAGTCCACGTGCCCCGGTGTGTCGATCATGTTGAGGGCGAACGGTATGCCGTCCGCATCCCAGGGCATGCGCACCGCCTGGGACTTGATGGTGATGCCGCGTTCGCGCTCGATGTCCATCCGGTCGAGGTACTGCGCGCGCATCGCCCGGTCCTCGACGACGCCGGTCAGCTGCAACATCCGGTCGGCCAGGGTCGACTTGCCGTGGTCGATGTGGGCGATGATGCAGAAGTTGCGCAGGCGGTCCGGCGGCGTCGCATGCGGCGGCAACGCGGTTGTAGCGCGCGGGGACACAGCTGCTGGTTAACCGAATCTCACAGGGAGGCAGCCTTCTTCGCCATCGCGGACTTCTTGTTGGCGGCCTGGTTCTGGTGGATCACGCCTTTGGAAACAGCCTTGTCGAGCTTTGCGGATGCGGTTTTGAGGGCGGCGTTCGCGGCTTGCGGGTCACCGGTCCCGGCCGCCTCGCGGAACTTGCGGATCCACGTGCGCACCTCACTCTTCACCGCCTTGTTGCGTTCGGTGCGCTTGGCGTTGGTCTTGATCCGCTTGAGCTGGGACTTGATGTTGGCCACGTTGGTCTTTCGGTCGGTTTCCGGGCGCAGACGCAACGAGCAAATCTACCAGCGGGCGTGAGCCGGCCCAAACCAGCGCCATCCCGGGCCGTCAGCCGCCACGGGGGCTCCGTGCCACCGCGATGTCCAGGATGGCCCGCTCCACGGCATACACCGGGTCGCGACCACCACCCTTCACCTCGACGTCCGCGGCGGCCACCGCCTGGATGGCCCTGCCGAGCCCCGGACTATCCCAGTGCGAGACCGTGCGCCGGGCCTTGTCGACCTGCCAGGGGGCCAGGCCCAGTGCCTTGGCGACCTGGGCCGAGCTGCCGCGTCCTGCCGCCGCCACCTTGACCAGCGTGCGCAGCTGGGCCGCGAGCACGGCGACGATGGGGACGGGGTCGAGCCCGGTGGCGATGGCGTGCCGCAGCAGGCGCAGCGCCTCCCCCGTCTGTCCGGCCAGGGCCGCGTCGGCGACCCGGAAGCCAGTCGCTTCGACCTTTCCGCCGTAGTAGGTGTCGACGACCCGGTCGTCGATCGCTGCGTCGGTGTCCTGCGCGAGCTGCTGGCACGCGGCGGCGAGCTCGCGCACGTCGCGACCGACCGCCTCCACCAGCGCCCGGACGGCCTCTGGCGTCGCCTTGCGTCCGAGCCGTCGGAACTCGCTGACCACGAAGTCGGCCTTGTCGCGATCGGTGCGGATAGCCGGGCACTCGATCACCTCAGCTCGCTGCCTGCGCAGCTCGTCGAGCACCTTCTTGCCGCGCTGACCGGAGCGGTGCACCACCACGAGGGTCACCTCCTCGGCGCGGGAGCCAAGCGCCGCAAGGGTGTCGGCCAGCAGCTCGTCGGATGCCTCGTCGAGGCCCTCAAGGACGATCGCCTTGGCGCCGCCGAACAGGGACGGGCTGGTGTGCACCGCCAGCGCTCCCGGCTCATAGCTCGACGCGGCGAGCCGGATCACCTCCAGGTCCGGCTCGCTCACCCGCAGCTGGGCCAGCACACCGGCGACCGCGCGGTCGGCCAAGACGCTCTCCGGCCCGCTGACGAGCACGAGGGACGGCACGGTGGAGGCCACGCGCCACAGCCTGCCATGCCCGACTGACGCACTGTCAGAGCGATCCCTTAGCGTGGTGGAGTGACGGACGGCGTCTCACCCACGGTGGACGAGCACGGCTGGCTGGCGCCCGGCTTCGGCTTGCGCGGCATCGTCGCCGGCTACTCGGCATACCGCCAGCACGGTGTCGCCCCCCTCGCGCACCGAGGGCTGCCGTCGCCCTACCTCACCCTCATCTTCACGTTCGACGTGCCGCTGCGGGTCGCCGCGCATCCCGACCCGACCCAGAGCCCGGGGTGCTACCGCTCGCTCATCGGGGGGCTGCATACCACCCCTGCGACGATCACCCACGACGGCGACCAGGCCGGGGTCCAGGTGAGCCTGTCGCCGCTGGGCGCCCGGGCCCTGCTCGGCCTGCCGGCCGGCGAGCTCGCTGGCACGGACCTGCACGGCAACGAGCTGCTCGGCCATCGTGCGGACGAGGTCTGCGACCGGCTGGAAGCCGCCACGTCCTGGGCCGAGCGGCTGAGTGCTCTCGACGCTGTCCTCACCACGATGCTCGACGGGCAGGCTCGCCTGCCCGCACCGGAGGTATGCCGGGCCTGGCAGCTGGTCGTCGGGTCCGGAGGGCGGCTGAGGGTGGCCGACCTGGCGCGAGACGTCGGATGGAGTACCCGACACCTGCAGTCGCGCTTTCGCACGGAGACCGGCCTGACCCCCAAGGAGGCGCTGCGGGTGACTCGGTTCGACCGGCTTCGCCGCCGGCTGCGCCCCTGGTCGGGCCTCGCGCAGGCCGCGGCTGCGGGCGGCTACTACGACCAGGCCCATCTGGCCCGGGAGTTCCGCATGCTCGCCGGCTGCTCGCCGAGCGAGTGGCTGGGGGCCGAGTTCGCAAACGTCCAAGCCACGCGCGCCACGTAGGCGGCACGATGGGGTCATGTTCGATAACTCGACCTCTCACGCTCCCACCGTGTGGCCAACCGTCCGCGCCCGCGACGCCAGGGCGCTCATCCGCTTTCTCACCGCCGGGCTCGGCTTCGAGGAGACCGTCGTCTATGGCGAGGGCGACGTCGTCGAGCATGCCCAGCTCGACTGGCCGCTCGGCGGCGGCGTCATGCTCGGCTCGGTTCGCGAGCAGGGAACCGACCTGGTCGATGCCCCGGGCTCGTTGAGCGCCTACGTCGTCACCGACGAGCCGGACGCCCTGTGTGAGCGAGCCAAAGCCGCCGGAGCAGCGATCACGCGGGAGCCTTACGACACCGACTACGGCTCCCGCGACTTCGCGCTGCGCGACCCCGAGGGCAACCGCTGGTCGTTCGGGACCTACCGCGGGGAGCCACGGCGCCCACAGCGGTAGCCACCCGATGGGGCGGCAGTTCTTGGGTAAGCGCAAGGCGGCAGCTCCTCCACGACGCGGCGGAAACGACTGCCGCTTTGTGGAACATCTGCCGCCTTGCGGCCAAGCAGGCGCGAGCCGCGTCGCAGCTATTCCCGAACAGCTGCGCCTCCGGCACCGTCAAGCCGAGCTGCGCCAACCGCGCCGAGACCACCTCTGCTGGGCGCTCCAGGTGCTCGGCAAGCTCGTCCAGCCCGACCCCGGCCGCGACGCCGTCGCGCAGCTCGGCGTCCAGCTCACCGGTCCAGGCATGCCCGGCGGTCACCGCCGTTCGCGGCGACGGGGCGGCCGGCGGCGAGCTGGCGGTTGGCCGCGAGTCGCTGCCGTCGGGGTATGCCGCCTGCGCCGCCTCGGTCAGGCGCGCAGCGCGTAGTCCGGGTTCCAGAACGGGCAGCGGCTCGGGTGCCAGCTCGTCGAGCCGCCGCAGCGCCGCGAGCACCTGCTCGCGGTCGGTCGTGGGCCAGAAGGGCGGCAGCGAACGCTGGAGGAACCCGGCATACCGTGCGGTGACCAGCCGTGAGTCGAGGAAGGCGACGACCCCGCGGTCGTCGTGTCGGCGGATCAACCGTCCCGCGCCCTGGGCCAGGCGCAGGGCGGCGTGGGTGGCGGAGACCGCCATGAAGCCGTTGCCGCCCATCCGCGAGATGGCTTGGGTCCGGGCTGAGGCCAGCGGGTCGTCGGGCCGGGGGAACGGGATGCGGTCGATCAGCACGAGCTGGCATGCGGAGCCCGGCACGTCGACGCCCTGCCAGAGGCTCAGCGTGCCGAAGAGGCAGGTGCGCGCGTCCCGCGCGAAGGCCCGGACCAGGGTGGCGAGCTGGTCCTGCCCTTGGCAGAGCACGTCGATCGCTGTTGCGTCGTCGGCGAACCGCTCACGCAGCGCCTCGGTCGCGGCCTGCGCCGCGCGCATTGACGAGAACAGCCCGAGAGCGCGCCCTCCTGCGGCGCGCACCAGCACCTCGATCTCGTCGAGCACCTGGGTGGCCGTACCGTCGCGGCCAGGTGCCGGCAGGTGGGCGGCGACATAGGCGATGGCCTGGCGCCGGTAGTCGAAGGGACTGCCGACGTCCTGGGCGGTCCAGGCGGGAGCGCCGTCTCCGCGCAGCCCGAGGGTCCCCGCGATGGCGTCGAACGTGCCGCCCAGCTCGAGGGTGGCTGAGGTGAGCACGACGGTGCGGCCAGGGAAGATGCTGTCCCGGGCGCGCTCGGCAACGCTCATCGGCGCGACCCGCAGCACCGGGCCCCGGCGCGGCTCGCGAGCCAGCCACACCACATCCAGAGGACGCCCGGCGAGGATCCGCGACGCCGTGTCGAACACCTCGTCGACAGCGGCTCTGGCCACCTGACGCGCGCCGTCGACCGGCAGGCCCGGTTCGGGCTTCAGCTCGGTCTGCAGTGCCCGGGCGGTGTCATGGACCCTGGTGATGGCGAGCAGGAGCGGGTCCGATGGGGCAGCGATGCGGCCCTCCGGCATACCGTCCAGGACACTGCCTAGCAGCTCGCCAGCGTCTTCGGCGTCCCCGCTGTGCTGGGTGAGCCGGGCGCTGCGACGGGCGGCCGCCGATACCGCTGCTGGGGTCAGCTCGTCGGTGATGGTCGAGGTGATCCGGTCGGTCAGCTCATGGGCCTCGTCGACGACGAGCACATCGTGCTCAGGCAGCATCTGGCGGCCCTCGAACGCGTCGATGGCCATGAACGAGTGGTTCGTCGCGATGATGTCGACGTCCTGGGCGGCCCCGCGTGCCCGCTCGACGAAGCACTCGTCGAACGCCGGGCAGTTACTTCCCAGGCACTCCTCGGCCGACACCGAGACCTGCCGCCACGCGCGCTCCGACACGCCTGGGACCAGCTCGTCGCGATCGCCCGACCCAGTGACCTGCGACCATTCGCGCAGCCGAACGACCTCACGGCCGAGCAGCGATGCAGCCTGGTCCACCTGCTCAACGGAGAGCAGCCCGTCGTCGTCCCACTGCGGGAAACCGCCGGCCAGCTTGTGTGCGCACAGGTAGTTGCGCCGCCCCTTCACCATGGCGAACGTGGGCCGACGCCCCAGCAGCGGCGCGAGGGCGTCAGCCAGCCGGGGCAGGTCACGGTCGACGACCTGCGCCTGCAACGCCAGGGTCGCGGTTGCGACGACGACCGGCCTGCCGCTGTCGATCGCCCGCACGACGGCGGGCACCAGGTAGGCCAGGGACTTGCCGGTCCCGGTCCCGGCCTGGACGAGCAGGTGCTCTCGGGTCTCGATGGCCTGCTGGACGGCCTGCATCATGCGCGCCTGTCCCGGCCGCTGCGACCCACCCAGCGCCGCGACCGCGGCGTGGAGCAGCTCGTCGAGGGAGGGCACCCCGCTAGGGTATGCCGGCCCGCGCCCGCCTCCCGGAGGCTGTCCACAACGACGTCGCCCCGCCAGCCGAGCAGCTGGCGGGGCGGACGCGGGCTGGTTCGGCCTGCGAGTCAGCCGTTGTCGCTGCTCTCGGGGGCCGCCGCCTCCGGGGCAGCCGCCGCCTCTGGCCCCTGGGGTGGGGTCGACTTCGTGCGCACCGTCCGCTTCGCGGGAGCGGCCGGCGTCGCCGCACCCTTGCGCGCCGCTGGTGCTGCCGTCGCGGTGGCGGGGCGGCCGGTCGTCGTCTTCTTCGCCGTCTTGCGCGGGGTGGCCGCCTTGCGGGTCCGGGCGGGAGCGCGGACCGTGAGCGCCACCGCGGACGACGAGGGGGCGCCCGCCTTGTCGGCGTCGACGTACTCGAGCAGCTCGTCCACGGCGTTGCGGAAGTACCCGGGCCAGTCCCAGAGCTCGCTGTGCGGGAAGACGTTGGGGCAACCGAGGAAGCCGACCTGCAGCTCACCGGCATACGAGCTGCACGTGACGTTGTGCGCCAGCCCTTGGCCGAGGAAGGACACCGGGAGGAACTCGGTGACGTCCGCGCCGTACATGTGGAACCGCTTGGCGGGCCCCCGGATGTTGGAGATGGTGAAGTTGCCGCCCATCGACGTGCGCTTGAGCATCTCCGCAGGGGTGTAGTCGACCAACTGGAAGAGGGCATCCCACATGAGCTGAGGGATCATCCGGCTCATGTCGATCATCATGTCGGTCGGCATGGTGTCGAAGTTCGCGCGGGACTCGGCGACGTTGCGGCCACAGACCCTGAGTCGCTCGACCGGGTCGGACAGCTGGACGGGAAGCTCGGTCAGGAACATCGACGCGTAGTTGGCCCAGTAGCTCTCCTCACCGCCGCGGCGCAGCGAGTACGGCGACATGAGGACCAGCGGCTTGTCGACCGGTTCGCCGTTGGCGATGAGGAACTGCCGGGCGGCCGACGCCGAAATGGCGGTGACGACCGAGTGGAACGTCACCCCGAAGTGCTTGCCGATCCGCAGCAGCTCAGGCATCGGCAGAATGCACCAGGCGTAGCTGCGCTCTGCGGTGATCTTGGCGTTGAACTTGCTCTCCGGCATCATGATCCGCGGCTGGATCGGCTGTACCCTCGTGGCGTCCGAGCCGAGCTGGGCGTTGACCACCTTGGCCAGCGGGCGACCGAGGGCTCCGGGAAGCATGCGGGCGACGAACGCCGGCCCCGCCATGACGCCGTCCTCGCGGATGCGCTTACCGACCCATTGCAAGCTGTCCTTCTGCGCCTCGAGCATCTGCGTCGGCATGAGCAGCGTGCGCTTCAGCCCTTTGCCAACCATCTCCGCCTTGGCCTGCCGGTCCGACTGCAGCGGGTCCGGGTAGTCCTTCTCGTTGGGAGCGAACTCGTCTGAGTAGTCCGAGAGCAGGCCAAGGACCCGCTGCATCGTCCCTCCGTCGCAGGCCGCGTGGTGGATCCGCATGAGGTGGGCCTGCCGGCCACCGGACAGCCCGTGGAAGATCGTGTAGTCCCACATCGGCCGCGAGCGGTCCAGACCGGTGTTGATGATGTCCGAGACCGCCTTGGCAAGCTCTCGGTCCGTGCCCGGTTGGGGGAGCGTCAGCTCGCGGACGTGGTCGGGCACGTTGACCTTGCACTCGCGCCAGTACTGGTTGTTGATCCCTACGGGCGCGCCCTCGATCCGGCGACGCAGCGGCGGCAGGACCTTGAGCCGGTCCTGGAGCCGGGCCACGACCTTCTTGATGTCGCCCGCGTCATTGGTCTCGGTCGGCTCGAAGATGAAGAGCGTCCCCATGATGGCTTTTGCGGTCTTCGAGTGGTCATAGCCGTACCACATTCCGTCGAAGCCTGATAGGTGCTGCATCGGTCATCCTTCCGTCCGGACCTGCTGAGGGTTATGGCCACGACCCACTGCGCATCCGACTGCCGGCCACAGGCCACCAACTCAAACTTGCCACGGTGGCCGAGCCGAGGCCATACCCGCCTGGCGTGATCTCGACCTCCCGGATTGTGGGCCGAAGGTCACCCTCCGGTGGGCTCAGGTCAGGTATGCCGTGAGCTCTCCGAGGTCGTGCTCGTGCACCTTGGCGAGGACCCGGGTGCCGGCCTCGGTGTGCTCGACGGACACCACCTCGCCATGGTCGTGGACCCGGCTGAGCAGATCGCCGCGCTCGTAGGGCAACAGGAGCTCGACGACGACATCAGGCTTGGGCAGGTCGGCGTCGACCATGGCCGCCAGGACGTCGAGCCCAGCGCCAGTGCGCGCGGAGACGACGACGGAGTGTCGGTGGGTGCGAGCCAGCCGGTCCAGCGCCTCGGAGTCGGCGATGTCGGCCTTGTTCACGACGATGATCTCCTTGATTTCGTCGCCGCCGACCTGGGAGAGCACCTCTCTGACTGCGGAGATTCTGGCCTTCGGGGTCCGGATGGGAACCGTCGACGATGTGCAGCAGCAGGTCGGCGTCGGCGACCTCCTCGAGGGTCGAGCGGAACGCCTCGACGAGCTGGTGCGGCAGTGAACGGACGAAGCCCACCGTGTCGACCAGGGTGTAGTCGCGCCCATCCGCCGTCTGTGCTCGGCGGACCGTCGGGTCGAGCGTCGCGAAGAGCTGGTTCTCGACGAGCACACCAGCGCCGGTGAGCCGGTTGAGCAGCGAGGACTTGCCGGCGTTGGTGTACCCGACGATGGCGACGCTCGGCACGTGGTTCGCCTGCCGGGACTGGCGTTTGGTGTCGCGACCGGTCTTCATGCCGGCGATGTCGCGCTTGAGCTTGGCGACGCGGGTGTTGATCCGCCGACGGTCCAGCTCGATCTTGGTCTCGCCCGGGCCGCGCGAGCCGATCCCCTCGCCCGCCGGCCACCCGCCCACCGGCCTGCCGCGACATCGACTCACCCCAGCCGCGCAGGCGGGGCAGCAGGTACTGCAGCTGGGCCAGCTCGACCTGCGCCTTGCCCTCGCGGCTCTTGGCGTGCTGGGCGAAGATGTCGAGGATCAAGGCGGTCCGGTCGATGACCTTGACCTTGACGACGTCCTCGAGCGCCCGGCGCTGGCTTGGCGCCAGCTCGCTGTCGCAGATGACCGTGTCCGCGCCTTCGGCGACGACGATGTCGCGCAGCTCGTGGGCCTTGCCCTTGCCGAGGTAGGTCGCGGCGTCGGGCCGCTGGCGCCGCTGGATCACGCCGTCGAGGACACGTGAGCCTGCCGTCTCGGCAAGCGCGGCGAGCTCGCGCAGCGAGTTCTCGGCGTCCTCCGCCGTGCCCTCGCTCCAGACCCCGGCCAGGACCACCCGCTCGAGGCGCAGCTGGCGGTACTCGACCTCGGTGATGTCCGCCAGCTCGGTGGACAGCCCTTCGACGCGGCGCAGGGCGGCGCGTTCCTCCCGGTCCAGCTGGTCTCCGTCGAGGACGCCGTCGTGGCCGTCCAGCTCGTCGGCGCCGTCGGACAGGGCAGCGGCCCGGCCATGCAGCAGTGTGGTCGTGTCGGTTCGTCTGGTCATAGCCCTCCTAGGGTCGCACCCGGACCCGTGGACAAGCCACCGAATTGGCATGCGTTCACCACGTGAAGTGAACGCCTAGCGTGGTGGCAATGAGCGGGGAGCACTACTTCACGAGCAGGCCGAGCAGCGCCGGCGAGCCACGGTCGCTGCAGGTCACCTTGGCTGGGCGGCCGGTGACCGTGCACACCGCCAAAGGCGTGTTCTCCCCCGACCGGGTGGACACCGGCACCGCGGTCCTGCTCGGGCAAGCCCCGCCTCCCCCGCCGGCGGGGGCCCTGCTCGACCTCGGCTGCGGGTGGGGACCCCTCGCACTCACGCTGGCCCTGCGCTCCCCCGCCGCCGACGTGTATGCCGTGGACGTCAACGAGCGCGCCCTCGACCTGGTCCGCCGCAACGCGGCCGCGCTCGGTCTGGACCGCGTCCAGGCGAGCCGTCCGGACCAGGTCCCTGAGGGCCTGAGGTTCGCCACGATCTGGTCCAACCCGCCGATCCGGATCGGCAAGGCCGGGCTGCATGAGCTGCTTCGGACCTGGCTGCCACGGCTGGAACCGGACGGCACGGCATACCTCGTCGTGCAGAAGAACCTCGGCGCCGACTCGCTGCAGCGCTGGATCGCCGGCGAGCTCGGTATGCCGTGCGAGCGGCTCGCCTCGTCGCGCGGATTCCGGGTGCTCGCCGTCAGGTGGCCTGACCAACCACCGTTTTCCACATCGAGCACCGGATCCGATCGTTGATCTGGAAAACCATGGTTGCTCTGTGACTCTGTGACTCAAGGTGAGAATCAGTAGCCCAAGAGCCAGGCGAAGCCATGAGAAGACTCACAGCGCGGTGGTCCCGTCCGCGACAAGCACCGCCGGGCCGGCCAGCACGACGGTGTCCGGCCAGTGTCGCGGTGACAGCGAGCCGGCCGCCCGGCACATCGACGACCCAGGTTCGGTTGTCCGCTGCCTCGCCCTCCCACCACCGGGTCGCCAGCGCCGCTGCGGCCGCGCCCGTTCCGCACGAGCGGGTCTCGCCGACGCCCCGCTCGTGGACCCGGACCGCGATGTGCCCTGGGCCTTCGACCCTGACGTACTCGACGTTGACGCCGTGCTCGGGGGTCGGGGCCACATGCGGTGGTGCCGACAGGTCCAGCTCGCTCAGGTCCAGGTCAGGCGGCAGGACCACGATGGCGTGCGGGTTGCCGACGTCCAGGCGCAGCGCCGGCAGCTCCCGGCCGCCGCGGCTCTGCACGACGGCGGTGAACCCGGCGCCACGCGCGGCCGGCGCGTCGACGACCGTCCATGGCCCGAGGTCGACGGCATACCCGTCCGCGGTGCGGCGCACCCGCCTGAGGCCCGAGCGCGTCGCGATGCCGAACTGGTGCGCGGACTCGAGGCCTTCGCGGCGAAGGTAGGCGGCGAACACCCGGGCACCGTTGCCGCACATCTCGGCCAGTGACCCGTCGGCGTTGCGGTAGTCCATGAACCACCCGGCGTCGGGCGCCAGGGCGCGCACGTCAGGGTCGTCGGCGAGCCTGGTCGGCACGACGCGGATGACGCCGTCACCACCGATGCCGGCTCGACGGTCGGTGAGCGCCCGGACCCGGTCGGGTGTCAGCGCAAGGCTGCCGTCGGGGTCGGGCACCAGAACGAAGTCGTTCTCGGTGCCGTGCCCCTTCGTGAACCGCAGCGACCCCATGTCAGCCATTGTCTTTGATGGGCGCAGGGTCTTTGATGGGCGCAGGGTCTGTGACGAGCGCGAGCGCGCGGTCGAGCAGGTCAGGGGCGTCGGCCGCCACCCAGTGCACGCGCGGGTCGGCGCGGAACCAGGAGAGCTGGCGCCGGGCAAACCGGCGGGTCGCTGCGGCGGTCTGCGCCTGCGCTTGGGCGGGCGTCAGCTCACCGGCCAGCTGGGCGATGGCCTGCGCGTAGCCAAGCGCCGTCCGGGCGGTCCGCCCGCTGGCCAGCCCGTGGGCCAGCAGCCCGTCGACCTCGTCGACCAGCCCGGCCCGCCACATCCAGGCGACCCGCGCGTCGATGCGCTCGTCGAGCGTGGCGCGCTCCAGTGCCAGCCCGATCAGCACGGTCGGCTGCACGTGCTCGCGGAGGGGCATCACGGCGCTGAACGGGCGACCGGTCAGCTCGACCACCTCGAGGGCCCGGACGATGCGACGCGCATTGCGAGGCTCGATGTTCTGTGCCGCAACGGGGTCCACCCTCCCCAGCCGCGTGTGCAGCGCGTCGACGCCGACTCGGTCGAGCTCGTCCTCGAGGGCCGCCCGCACGTCGGGGTCCGTCGGCGGGATGTCGAGCCGGTCCAGGGCCGCGCGGACGTAGAGCCCAGAGCCCCCTGCCAGGACCGGCTGCCGGCCGCGCGCTGAGATCGCGGCGAGCTCCGCACGCGCGGCCTGTTGGTAGGCCGCGACGCTGGCCTCCTGCTTGCACGTCGAGGACGTCGAGCAGGTGGTGCGGTATGCCGTGCCGCTGCGCCACCGGCAGCTTGGCGGTGCCGATGTCCATGCCGCGGTAGAGCGCCATCGCGTCGGCGTTGACCACCTCCCCACCAAGGCGCAACGCGAGAGCCACGGCGAGGCCGGACTTGCCCGTTGCTGTGGGCCCTACGACGGCGAGGATCGGACGGTCCGGCCGAGCTGCGGCGTTCACCCCACCTGGGCGGGAGCGGGCTGGTCCTCGTCGGTCGGAATGCCGCCTTCACCGACGGGCGCCGAACCGGCCGAGTCGTGCCCGAACGGGTCCGGGTCGACCCCGGGCAGCCACGAGAGCCCCGGCCGGCCCCAGCCGCCCGCCTTTGCCGCCTTGCGGGCCTTGCGGGCCTGCTGGTCGTCGAGCCGATCCACATAGAGCTTGCCGTTGAGGTGGTCGACCTCGTGCTGCATGCACCGCGCGAACCAGCCGCTCGCCTCGAACTGCAGCGGCGCTCCGGTGACGTCCTGCCCGGTCACGCTGGCCCGCTCGGCCCGCTTGAGCGGGAAGTGCTCACCCGGCACCGACAGACACCCCTCGGCCTCGGTGTCCTTGTCCGGTCGCCCCTCAGGTATCCGGCTCAGCGCCAGCATCGGGTTGACGATGGCACCACGCGATGGCACGCCGTCGTCGTTGGCCATCGCGTACACGAACACCCGTAGGCCCACCCCGATTTGCGGCGCCGCAAGCCCCACCCCGTTGGCCGCGTCCATGGTGTCGAACATGTCCCGCACGAGCGCGGCCAGCTCCTCGTCGAACCGGTCGACCCGCGCCGCGACCCGGTGCAGCACCGGCTCGCCGGCGATGAGGACGGGACGAACGGCCATACACCAAGTCAAGCACGCCCGCCCGCTGGCCGGCCCAGCAGGCTAAGCCCCTCCCGGTAGCGGTCCATCACGATGTCGACGACCTCCGGCGCGGAGCCGATGGGCTCGGTCACGACGTCGGCGCCGGCGCCCCGCAGGACGCGCCAGGAAGTGCCCGGGCGCCAGCAGGTATGCCGCGACCGCCGCCGTGGGTTCGCCGCGCGCCCGGATCGCGCGCACCGCGTCCGGCACCAGCGGGTCCTGGGCGGCCGCGAAGGCCAGGTGCACAGGCCCGGACCGTAACGTCGCGAGCTGAACGCGGGTCGTCTCGGCGTCCGCGGCTGCGCGAGGCTGGCTCGAGCCCGCAACGGCCAGGACGACTGGCTGGCTCTGTGGGATCCCCGCCTCCGCCAGGCGCCTCGCCAGGACCGCAGCCAGCCGACGGTCCGGCCCGAGCGGCTGCGTTGCCACCGCGCCGGCGTGGGCCGCCGCGGTGGTGCGGATGTCGGCCTCGACGTGGTAGCCGAAGGACAGCAGCAAGGGCACGAGGACCTGCTGGTGGCCGGCCCGACTGGCCACGAGGTCCGCGACCGATGGCTGCTGGACGTCGACATAGGCCAGGCGCACCTCGACGGCCGGCAGCTGCGCCGCCACTGCCGCGGCGACGGCAGCTGTGACGCGCGCCCCCTCGGCGTCACGTGTGCCGTGCGCGCACAGCACGAGCCCCGGCATACCGCCTAAGGGTTTGTCCACGTCCGAAGCCTGCCAGAAGGTTAGGTGCTGGCTCGCTGGGTACGGTGTGCTGTGTTCGCTAACGCACCGCCAGGAGGGATGGGTCATGAACGTGTTCGACTCGGCCAAGGAGAAGCTCAACCAGGTCATGGGCGAAAACGCCGACAAGGTCGAGGAAGTCAGCGACAAGGTGCTCGACAAGGCTTCGGAGGTGGCCGGTGACAAGACCGGCGGCCAGTACGCCGAGCAGATCACCCAGGCCCGCGAGGCCGCCGACGCGCAGATCGGCGAGTCGGTGGACCCCGCCAAGGGTGTGGTTGCCGAGGACGCACCCGACGCCGACCCCGAAACCGGGGCAGTGCCTCCGCTGGGAGGCTGATCAGCAGCGACCGGGCAGGCCGGCGGGCGCCACGGGGCCGCCCGCGTGACGGCATACCTAGGGAGACCAAAGGTGGGCGGCTTGCGTCCGGCGCTTGCCCGGCCGACCAGGCGTCGCCGCCGGCGGTTCGGCGCACGGAGTAGGGCCCGCCGCGCAGGGCGGAGTCGGCGACGAGGTGGTGCGGGGCGCCGTAGGTGACCTCGACGGTGACCAGGTCGCCGGGGCGCGGCGCGTCGGGCGCCGGTATGCCGTGCGGGAGCGTGAAGTGCACGAGCCGGTTGTCCCGCGCCCGGCCCGAGCGGCGCTGGGTCTCGGCGTCCTTGCGGCCCTCCTGCGGGGCGACGAGAGCCTCGACCTCGCGGCCTTCGAGAGCCCGGTTTCCCGCCCACGAGATCTCCTCCTGAAGGGCCACCAGCCGCTCGAATCGCTCCTGCACCACCGCCTTGGGCATCTGCTCCGCCATGGTGGCGGCCGGTGTGCCCGGGCGGGGCGAGTACTGGAACGTGAACGCGCTCGCGAAGCGAGCCGCCGCCACGACATCGAGGGTGCCTTGGAAGTCGGCCTCGGTCTCGCCGGGGAAGCCGACGATGATGTCGGTCGTGATGGCGGCGTCGGGCATGCGCCGGCGCACCTCGTCGATGATGTTCAGGAACCGCGCCCTGCGGTAGGAGCGGCGCATCGCACGCAGGACGGCGTCCGACCCGGACTGCAGCGGCATGTGCAGGCTGGGCATGACGTTCGGGGTCTCGGCCATCGCGTCGATGACGTCCGGAGTGAAGGCGGCGGGGTGCGGGCTGGTGAACCGGACCCGCTCCAGCCCATCGATCTTCCCACAGGCGCGCAGCAGCTTGCCGAAGGCCAGCCGGTCGCCGAACTGCACGCCGTAGGTGTTGACGTTCTGCCCGAGCAGCGTGATCTCGATGACGCCGTCGGCGACGAGCGCCCGGACCTCGGCAAGGACGTCCTCGGGACTGCGGTCCGCCTCGGTGCCGCGTAGGGAAGGCACGATGCAGAACGTGCACGTGTTGTTGCAGCCCACCGAGATCGAGACCCAGCCGGAGTAGGCCCGCTCGCGGCGGGTCGGCAGGGTCGACGGGAAGGTCTCGAGGCTGTCGAGGATCTCCACCGCAGCCGCCCCGTTGTGCCGGGCTCGGTCGAGCAGCGCCGGCAGTGAGCCGATGTTGTGGGTGCCGAAGACGACGTCCACCCAAGGAGCGCGATCCACGATGGTGGCACGGTCCTTCTGGGCCAGGCAGCCGCCGACGGCGATCTGCATGGCGGGGTTGCGCAGCTTGGCCGACCGCAGCTGGCCCAGGTTGCCGTAGAGCCGGTTGTCGGCGTTCTCCCGCACTGCGCACGTGTTGAAGACGACGACGTCGGCGGTGTCGGGGCGGCTGTCGGCCGGGACGCTGGCCAGGTCGAGGTAGCCCGCCGCTTCCAGCAGCCCGGCGAGGCGCTCGGAGTCGTGGACGTTCATCTGACACCCGTGGGTGCGCACGTCATAGGTCTTCGTCGTGGTCATGGCAGGCACCAGGGTATGCCGTGCCCCTGGGTCCCGGCGCGGGTCAGCGGCCGACGAGCCGGCTCAGCACGCCCTTTCGCTGGGCTGGTGGACACGTGCACAGGTCGGTCTGTGGCACCCCTGCCAGCACCTGCTCGACATGGAGACCGCAGCCGGTCGTGCCGTGAGTCCCCGCAGGCGGAACTGTCGCTCCTCGACCGCGACAAGTTGTGTGCGGTCGAACGTGCGCCATTCGGCACGTTCGACCACCCACAACGGCGACGGTGAGCTCAGTCGCGCTGGTGCTCCGCTGACGCGTTGACCGCATCGCGAATCACGGGGTACGCCGTCTCAGCGCTGTAGCCCCTGCGGGCCAGCATGGCGGCCAGGCGACGCGCCTGGACCTGCGGATCCAGACCCGCCATGGTGCGCAGTTTGCGCTCGACCAGCTCCTCAGCTCTGGCCCGTTCGGTCGATGGGTCAGCGCGCCCGATGGCTTCGGCGGCCAGCTGGTCGTCGACGCCTTTCTCGCGCAGCTCCATGCGCAGTGCCGCGTCGGACAGGCCCTTGGTCCGTCGGCGCGACTGCACGAACATCTCGGCATAGGCTGCGTCGTCGACAAGACCCACTTCGGTCATGCGGTCCAGCACCGCCTCGGCGACCTCGTCGTCGCACCCGCGCCGATGCAGGGTGCGGGCCAACTCTGCTCGGCTGCGGGGTCCGAGCGTGAGCTGGCGCAACACGATAGCTCGGGCGATCGAGTGCGGGTCGGGCTCGGCGTCGCGCTCGACCTCGGCGTTCGGCACGAACGGAGCGGCCTTGGATCGAACCGAGCGTTCGGCGTCGGCGAGAGCCGCCTCGGCCACTTCCCGGCGGGATGCGGTCTCGATCGGCTCGCGGTGAGACGCAGCGTCTGCGGTGGTGTAACGAGACATCGGTTCCGCGGCCATGTGGCGAGACGGCATACCGGTCAGAAGTCGACCGGGACGTCAGCGACGGCGGGCTGGTCGACCTTGGGTCCGACGCCGAGCTTCTCCTTGATCCGCTTCTCGATCTCGTCGGCGAGGTCGGGGTTGTCACGCAGGAAGCCGCGGGCGTTCTCCTTGCCCTGCCCGAGCTGGTCGCCCTCGTAGGTGTACCAAGCCCCGGACTTGCGCACGAAACCATGCTCGACCCCCATGTCGATGAGCCCGCCCTCGCGAGAGATGCCCTGGCCGTAGATGATGTCGAACTCGGCCTGCTTGAACGGCGGGGAGACCTTGTTCTTGACCACCTTGACCCGGGTGCGGTTACCGACCGCCTCCTGGCCGTCCTTGAGGGTCTCGATCCGGCGCACGTCGAGGCGGACCGAGGCGTAGAACTTGAGCGCCTTGCCGCCGGTCGTGGTCTCGGGCGACCCGAACATCACACCGATCTTCTCGCGCAGCTGGTTGATGAAGATCGCGGTGGTGCCGGTCGTGTTCAGCGCGCCGGTGATCTTGCGTAGCGCCTGGGACATCAGCCGGGCCTGCAGGCCGACGTGGCTGTCGCCCATCTCGCCCTCGATCTCGGCGCGCGGCACCAGGGCGGCCACCGAGTCGATGACGATGATGTCCAGGGCTCCCGAGCGGATGAGCATGTCGGCGATCTCCAGCGCCTGCTCCCCCGTGTCGGGCTGGCTGACCAGCAGCGCATCGGTGTCGACACCGAGGCTCTTGGCGTACTCGGGGTCGAGGGCATGCTCGGCGTCGATGAAGGCCGCGATGCCGCCGGACTTCTGGGCGTTGGCGACGGCATGCAGAGCCACCGTCGTTTTCCCGCAGCTCTCAGGTCCATATATCTCCACGACTCGGCCACGCGGCAGGCCCCCGATCCCGAGCGCCACATCAAGCGCGATCGAGCCGGTGGGAATGACTTCGATCGGTGGGCGCACGTCGTCGCCGAGTCGCATGACCGACCCTTTGCCGTACTGCTTCTCGATCTGGCCCATCACCGCTTCGATGGCCTTGGCGCGCTCGTTCTCGTCGCCCTTGCCGCGCTCGTGGCCGGTTGCCCTACCACGGTCGATCGGAATTGCCATGTCACCCACCGTTCCTTCTGCTCGAGAGTCCGCCGTCCATAGGCGACCCGCGCGACGCGTCGGCCGAAGCCACCGCGTGTTGTCGAGTCGGACGATAGGCGCCGCCACTGACATCCGTTGTCCACGCCCTTCCGGGCTGTGGACGATGTGACATCAGGACGGACACCTGTGGACAAGCCTACGAAACAGGTGTTCGACAAGGTCGCGCGACACGCCGACGACCTGGATGGGTCGACCATGCTGCGCTCAGTCTTCGTCCAACCGTTGGCGCGCCCAACCGACGGAGGTGTAGCCGTGCGCTACAGCGCTCGGTTTCACCTCCGCCGCTCGGTTCTACCTCCAGCCGGTGGCAGGACGGGCCCTACGACAGCAGCAGCCGCTCCACCCGCCGGGCCGAGCCGACGACCCCGACCAGCCCGAGCACCACCAGGTAGGCGACGTGCCACAGCAGCCCCGGGCCCACGTCGCCCAGCCACAGCCCGCGCACCAGCGCGACGCCCTGGTAGAGGGGGGTCGCCTGCACGATCGGCTGGGCCCAGGAGGGGTATGCCGTGAGCGGGAAGAAGGTGGCCGAGAGCAGGAACATCGGCTGGATCGCCAGGGTGACGAAGTCGAAGTCCACCCACGAGCGCATGAACGTCGTGCAGAACATGCCGACCGCGGCGAACGCCAGCGCGATGAAGACGGCCGCCGGCAAGGCCAGCACCGCCCAGGGCGACCGCACCAAGCCCGCCGCCCATGCGACGAGCAGGAACGCCAGTGAGTAGGTCCCACCCCGGATGAGCGACCAGGTGATCTCGCCGACGGCGACGTCGCGTGGTCCCATCCGCGTCGCGAGCACCGAGTCGTACAGCTTGGCGTACTTGAGCTTGAAGAAGACGTTGTACGTCGAGTCGAAGACGGCCCCGTTCATCGCCGACGAGGCCAGCATCGCAGGGGCCACGAACACGGCATACGGGACCTGCTGGCCGCCCTCGGTGGTGACCGTCCCCACCAGCGCGCCCAGTCCGATGCCCAGCGAGAACAGGTACAGGACCGGCTCGATGAAGCCGGTCACGAAGGCGACCCACTGGCGCCGGAAGCTCAGCGCGTTGCGCTCGACGAGCATGCGCGCCAGCCCCGCGCCGGCGGGTACCGGGACAGCGCGGGTCAGCCAGCGCACGGGAGCGGCACTCACACGACGAGCCTTCGTCTGAGCTCGCGAGCAGCAAGCCACCAGCCGCCCGCAAGGAAGCCGCCGAGCAGCACGACCTGCCCGAGCAGCGCCGGCCACTGGATGTCCCCGAGCGCCAGCGAGCGGCAGGCTTCCACGCCGTGCCAGAGCGGGGTCAGCCACGCGAGCGGGCGTAGCAGTGGGGGCAGCGACTCGACCGGGAAGAAGGTGCCGGAGAACAGCATCAGGGGTGCCATGACGAGCCGGAAGACCAACGTGAACACCGTCTCGGTGAGGGCCCGAGCCGCCAGGGCGGTCATCATGGCGGCGAACCCGAGCCCGGTCAGCACGGCGACCGGCAGGCTCGCGAGCACCCACCAGGACCGAAACCCTCCGAAGGCCGCCGCGACGGCGAGGAACACGACGACGGCGCTGCTCACCTGCACCCCGACGTTGGCCAGGTGCGCCCGCAGGATGTCGCTGGTGCGCGCTGGGGTCGCGAGCATCGCGTGGTACGTGCCGTTCCACCGGATTGCGCCGAGCACCGGCCAGGACGACTCCCCCAGCCCGGTGGTCATGGCCTGGCTTGCGATGAGCGCGGGGGCGACGAACTGCAGGTACGGCACAACCTGCCCGTGCCAGGAGATGCCCGCACCACGGTCGACGAGCGAGCCCAGACCGAAGCCGAGCGACAGCAGCATGAGCACCGGGCTGAGGATCCGCCCGAAGGCGCTGGCCCGCCAGGTGCGGCGGTACACCCGCAGCAGGTACTCGAAGATCGGCAGCCACCGGCGCTCGGCGGGCAGCACGGCATACGGCTCGGGTGTCATCAGTCCACCAACGAGCGTCCGGTGAGATGCAAGAAGACGTCCTCGAGCGACGAGCGGCGCACCAGCGCCGACAGCGGCCGGAGCCCGCGTTGGTGCGCGGCGGCAAGCGTCGCGTCGCCGTCCTCGGTGTAGACGAGCAGCCGGTCGGGCAGCGCCTCGACCCGCCCGCCGACCTGGCCGACCTCTTCGGTATGCCGGCCGAGGTCGTCGTGGTCGAAGCGCAGCTCGAGCACCTCGCGGGTGCAGTACCGCTCGATGAGCTCGCGGGGAGAGCCCTCGGCGACGATGCGCCCCTTGTCCATGACGACGAGCCGGTCGCACAGCTGCTCGGCCTCGTCCATGTAGTGGGTGGTGAGCACGAGCGTCACACCCTGGCGTTTCACGCGAAACAGCCGGTCCCACAACGCATGCCGGGCCTGTGGGTCCAAGCCCGTCGTCGGTTCGTCGAGCAGCAGCAGGCGCGGCTCGTTGATGAGCGAGCGGGCGATGGTGAGCCGGCGCTTCATCCCGCCGGACAGCGGCTCCACCTTGTCGTGGGCTCGGTCGGTCAGCTGGGCGAAGTCGAGCAGCTCACCGGCGCGCCGGCGCACCTCGGCCCAGGACAGGCCGAAGTAGCGCCCGTAGACCCAGAGGTTCTCCTCGACGGTGAGCTCCTCGTCAAGGGTGTCCTTCTGCGGGACCACCCCGAGCTGGGCCCGGATCTCGGGCCCGTGGCGGCTGGGGTCCAGACCGAAGATCCGCAGGTGCCCCGCAGTGGGTGGCGACACCGCAGCGACCATCTTCATCGTCGATGACTTCCCGGCGCCGTTGGGGCCGAGGAACCCGAACGCCTCCCCCGCACGCACCTCGACGTCGATGCCGTCGACGGCGACCAGCTCGCCGAACCGCTTGGTCAGCCCGCGGGCCTCCAGCAAGGCTGCATCCGAGACTGCTGGGCCGGTCGAGGGGCCGGTCGCGGAGGGCACGCCGCGAGGCTAGCGACTGCCCCTGACCATGACACAACGGTTTACCCCGGACCAGGGATGACTACGATGCCTTCGGAGAAAGGGGAGCACCACATGAGCCGTACTGCCCGCTTGGAGCTGGACGGAAAGACCTACGAGCTGCCCGTCGTCGAGGGGACCGAGAACGAGCTCGGCCATCGACATCAGCAACCTCCGGAGCCAGACCGGCTACATCACGCTGGACGACGGCTACGGCAACACCGGCTCCTGCACGTCGCGCCATCACCTTCATCGACGGCGAGAAGGGCATCCTGCGCTACCGCGGCATCCCCATCGAGGAGCTGGCCGAGAAGTCCACCTTCATCGAGACGGCCTGGCTGCTGATCTTCGGGCGAGCTGCCCACCGCCGAGCGACCGGCGAACGCTTCCGCGGCGTGCTCACCGAGAACGAGCTGCTCCACGAGGACATGCGCAACCACTTCGAGGGCTTCCCGCCGAACGCGCCACCCGATGGCCATCCTCTCGGCGATGATCAACGCCCTGAGCTGCTTCCACGAGCCGGCCTGCTGCCGAGATCGACGACGACGCGACTTCGAGAGCGCCGCGGCCCGCCTCATGTCGCAAGGTGCGCACCATCGCGGCGGCCTCGCTACAAGGCGTCCATCGGCCAGCCGATCATCTACCCGCGCACGACCTGCAAGTACGTCGCGAACTTCCTGCACATGATGTTCTCGCGTGCCGTACCAGGACTACGAGCCCGACCCGGAGGTCGTCGCGCGCGCTCAACCTGATCCTCATCCTGCACGCCGACCACGAGCAGAACTGCTCGACCTGCACCGTGCGCATGGTCGCCTCCAGCCAGGCCAACCTGTTCGCCAGCGTGCGCCGCCGGCGTCTGCGCCCTGTGGGGCCCGCTGCACGGCGGGGCCAACGTGGCCGTGATCGAGATGCTCGAGCAGATCCACGACGAGCGGCGATGACGGTCGACGAGTTCATCGCCCGGGTCAAGGACAAGAACAGCGGCATGCGGCTGATGGGCTTCGGCCACCGCGTCTACAAGAACTTCGACCCGCGCGCCAAGATCCTCAAGACGGCCGCCGACAAGGTGCTCGACCAAGCTGGAGATCACACGACCCGCTGCTGGACATCGCCAAGCAGCTGGAGGAGGCGGCCCTGAACGACCCCTACTTCGTCGAGCGCAAGCTCTACCCGAACGTCGACTTCTACAGCGGCATCATCCTGCGGGCCATCGGCATCCCGCGTGAACATGTTCACGGTGATGTTCGCCATCGGCCGCATGCCCGGCTGGATCGCCAACTGGAAGGAGGTCCACGACGACCCGGAGGCCCGCATCTACCGGCCGCGCCAGGTCTACGTGGGCCGGCCGCTCAGCCCCTGGCTGCCCCGAGAGGAGCGCCTGGGCACCGACTGACTCGGCCCTACCGTCGGGGTCGGCGCTCCTTGCCGAACCGTCCGGCGGGGGGCACGTCGAAGTCGTCGCACACCGCGCGCCACACGTCGCGCGGTGGTATGCCGTCCGCGAGCGCCTGCTCCGCGGTGCGGCCACCGAGCGAGCCGAGGGTGTGGTCGTGAGCAAGCGAGCCGGCATACCCGGGCCCGAACTCCTCGCGCATGAGGGTCCAGAAGTGGCTGAGCCGCACGGCAGGAGTGTCGCATGCCGGGGTGGGTGACCCTCGTCTGGTGGCGGTGTCGGTGGCTCGTGCGAGGGTGGACTCTGACATGAGCGGTGACGTGCTCGAGCGCTTCTCCCCGGCCACGGCGGACTGGTTCCGGGAGGCATTTGCCGCGCCGACTGAGGCGCAGCGCGGGGCGTGGGAGGCGATCTCGTCCGGCCGGCATACCCTGGTCGTCGCCCCGACCGGCTCGGGCAAGACGCTGTCGGCCTTCCTCTGGGCGCTCGACCGGCTGGCCACCTCGGACCCGCCCGGCGGGCAGCGACGGCGCTGCCGGGTGCTCTACGTCTCTCCGTTGAAGGCGCTCGCCGTCGACGTCGAGCGCAACCTCCGCTCGCCGCTGGTCGGCATCGGGCACGCCGCGACCCGGCTCGGTGTGCCGGTGCCGCAGGTGCGGGTGGCGGTCCGCTCGGGCGACACTCCGGCGAGCGACCGGCGGGCGTTCGCCCGGGCTCCGGCCGACATCCTCATCACGACACCCGAGTCGCTGTTCCTGCTGCTCACCTCGTCAGCGCGGGAGGCGTTGGCGGGTGTGGAGACGGTCATCGTCGACGAGGTGCACGCGGTCGCGGGGACCAAGCGGGGAGCGCATCTCGCGGTGACCTTGGAGCGGCTCGACGCGTTGCTGGAGCGCCCGGCCCAGCGGATCGGGCTGTCGGCGACCGTGCGGCCGGTCGACGAGGTGGCTCGCTTCCTCGCCGGCGGCCGGCCGGTCGACATCGTGTCGCCGCCGTCACACAAGGCATGGGACCTGCAGGTCGTCGTGCCGGTGCCCGACATGAGCGAGCTGGGCCAGCCCACCGCAGACCTCAGTGGACCTGCTGCAGGCGAGCCGCCTCGGGCGTCGATCTGGCCGCACGTGGAGGAGCGGATCGCCGACCTGGTCGCGGCGCACCGCTCGACGCTCGTCTTCGCGAACTCGCGGCGGCTGGCCGAGCGGTTGACCGCGCGGCTCAACGAGATCCAGGCCGCTCGACCTCGACCTGCCAGCGGACGGTGAGCCCGCTCCCCCGGCTCAGGTGATGGCCCAGTCCGGCGCCAGCCACGGGGCGCCGGCCGTGCTCGCTCGTGCGCACCACGGGTCGGTCAGCAAGGAGCAGCGCGCGGTCATCGAGGACGACCTCAAGGCCGGCCGGCTGCCCGCCGTGGTCGCGACGAGCAGCCTCGAGCTGGGCATCGACATGGGCGCGGTCGACCTGGTCGTGCAGGTCGAGTCGCCGCCGAGCGTCTCCAGCGGGCTGCAGCGGGTCGGCCGGGCCGGGCACCAGGTCGGCGCCGTGTCGCGCGGGGTGATGTTCCCGAAGTTCCGGGGCGACCTGGTGGCAGACGGCAGTCGTCGTCGAGCGGATGCGGGCCGGGGCGATCGAGGCCCTGCGGGTGCCGGCGAACCCCTCGGACGTGCTCGCCCAGCAGGTCGTCGCCATGTGCGCGCTCGACGACTGGTCGGTCGACGAGCTGGAGCAGCTCATCCGCCGGGCGGCGCCGTTCAGCGGCCTCACCCGGCTGGTGCTCGAGGCTGTTCTGGACATGCTCTCGGGACGCTACCCCTCCGACGAGTTCGCCGAGCTGCGTCCGCGCGTCGTCTGGGACCGGGTCGCCGGCACGCTCTCGGGGCGGCGCGGCGCGCAGCGGCTGGCCGTCACCTCCGGCGGCACCATTCCCGACCGCGGCCTGTATGCCGTGTTCCTCGCCTCAGGCGACGGGCCCGGCCGGCGGGTCGGCGAGCTGGACGAGGAGATGGTGTACGAGTCGCGCGTCGGCGACATCTTCACCCTGGGCACGTCGATCGTGGCGGATCGAGGACATCACGCACGACCGGGTGCTGGTGACGCCGGCACCCGGCCAGCCCGGACGGCTGCCGTTCTGGAAAGGCGACACGATCGGGCGTCCCGCCGAGCTCGGCATGGCCGTCGGGGCCTTCGTGCGCGAGGTCACGACAATGGCTGCGGACGCCGCTCGCTCACGAGTGCTCGCCGCCGGCCTGGACGACTGGGCTGCCGACAACCTGCTGGCCTACCTGGCCGAGCAGCAGGAGGCCGTGCGCCACGTCCCGAGCGACCGGACCCTGCTGGTCGAGCGGTTCCGCGACGAGCTCGGCGACTGGCGGGTCGTCGTGCACTCGCCCTACGGCGGCCCCGTCCACGCGCCGTGGGCGCTGGCAGTGTCGGCCCGGATGCGCGAGCGCTTCGGGGTCGACGTGCAGGCCATGCACGGCGACGACGGGATCGTCCTGCGGCTGCCGGACATGGAGCTGGACGGCGCAGATCACCACGACCTCGACGCCGAGCTGCTCGAGCTGGTCCTGCTCGACCCCGACGAGGTGGCCGACCTGGTCACCTCCCAGATCGGCGGGTCAGCCCTGTTCGCCGCGCGGTTTCGCGAGTGCGCCGCCCGGGCGCTGCTGCTGCCACGCCGCCGGCCGGACCGGCGCCAGGCGCTCTGGCAGCAACGCCAGCGGGCGGCCGCGTTGCTCGAGGTGGCCAGCCAGTACCCGTCCTTCCCGATCGTGCTCGAGGCGGTCCGCGAGTGCGTCCAGGACGTCTTCGACGTGCCCGCGCTGGTCGAGCTCATGCGGCGCGTCCAACGCCGAGAGGTGGCGACGGTGTCGGTCGAGACCCAGCAGGCCTCGCCGTTCGCTCGTTCACTCATGTTCGGGTACGTCGCCCAGTTCCTCTACGAGGGCGACTCGCCCCTGGCCGAGCGCAAGGCGGCGGCCCTGTCGCTCGACCCGACGTTGCTCGCCGAGCTGCTCGGCCAGGGAGCCGGGCTGTCCCTGCGCGACCTGCTCGACCCGGCGGCCATCGCAGCGACCGAGGCCGAGCTGCAGCACCTCGCCCCAGGGCGGCAGGCCCGCGATGCACGAGGACGTGGCCGACCTGGTCCGCGTCCTCGGGCCGCTGCCCACCGACGAGGTCGTCCGACGCGTCGAGGGCGGCGACCGGCACGCGGTCGGCAGCTGGCTGGTCGATCTCGAGGCGGCCCGGCGGCTCGTCCGGGTGCGGGTTGGCGGCGCGGAACGCTGGGCAGCCATCGAGGACTCGGCCCGGCTGCGGGACGCCCTCGGCGTGAGCCTGCCGATCGGCATACCAGAGCCGTTTCTCGCGCCTCCGGCCGACCCGCTCGGCGACCTGGCGGCCCGCTATGCCCGTACTCATGGGCCGTTCCGTGCGGCCGACCTGGCCGGCTGGCTGGGCGGGCTGGGGCCCGCCGTGGTTCGCGATGCCCTGCGGCGCCTTGTCGCAGCCGGCCGGCTGGTGGAAGGGGAGCTGCTACCGGAGGCCGCCGGGAGGGCGCCGGCACCGGGTGCCCTCGAGTACTGCGACCCCGGGGTCTTGCGTCTCGTTCGCCGACGCTCCCTCGCCGCTCTGCGCGCCGAGGTCGAACCGGTCTGCGCGAGCGACCTGGCTCGGTTCCTGCCGGCCTGGCAAGGCGTGGGCTCGCGGCTACGGGGGCCCGACGGCGTGCTGCGGGCCGTCGAGCAGCTGTGCGGCGCGGTGCTGCCGGCCAGTGCGCTGGAGAGCCTGGTGCTGCCGGCACGAGTCGTCGAGTACCAGCCGGCGCTGCTCGACGAGTTCATGGCCACCGGCGAGGTGCTCTGGCAAGGCCACGGGTCCCTGGCCGGCGACGACGGGTGGGTGTCGCTGCACCTGGCCGACCTGGCCCCCGTCACGCTCGCGGCGGCCGAGAGCACCGAGCTCGGCCCGACCCACGAGGCGGTGCTGGCCGCTCTTGGCTCGGGAGGCGCCTACTTCTTCCGCACCCTCGCCGAGGTGGTCACCCGCGCCACTGGACCGTTGGACGACACAGTCCTTGCCGACACCCTGTGGGACCTGCTGTGGGCCGGGCTGGTCACCAACGACACCCTGTCACCGCTGCGCGCCTACCTCGCAGGCGGGCGGACGGCCCACAAGGCACGTGCCCCAGGGCCTCGGCGTAGCCGGTATGCCGGGCGCGCGGGCGCCCTCGGAGCCGGCGCGCCGGGTGCGAGCGAGCCAGTCCGGCTCCCACGCGGTGCCCCGCCAACGGTGGCTGGACGTTGGTCGCTGCTGCCCGCCCGAGAGCCTGACCCGACCGTCACGGCATACGCACGGGCAGAGGTCCTGCTTGACCGGTACGGAGTGCTGACCCGGGGCAGCGTTGCCGCAGAGGATGTTCCGGGCGGCTTTGCCGGGGTGTACCGCGTGCTCAGCGCTGCCGAAGAGGCTGGTCGGGTGCGCCGCGGCTACTTCGTCGAGGGTCTGGGGGCGGCCCAGTTCGGCACGACGGGTGCCGTCGACCGGCTTCGAGCCGGGGCGAGGCCGCTCGACGACACGGCTGCTGACGTGGCTCGGACCAGCCTCGTCCTGGCCGCATGCGACCCGGCCAACCCGTACGGCGCGGCGTTGCCCTGGCCGAGCCGAGGGATGGCCGGCGCCGGCGCCGACTCCAATGCTTCCAGGGGCCATCAGCCGGCCCGCAAGGCTGGCGCACTGGTCGTGCTCGTTGACGGGGACCTCGTGCTCTACGTCGAGCGGGGCGGGCGCACGTTGCTCACCTGGTCCGACGATCTGACCACCGTGCAGGCGGCCGCGGACGCCCTCGCCCTCGCCGTCCGGGAGGGAGCGCTCGGACGGCTCACGGTGGAGCGCAGCGACGGCGAGCGAGTCCTGCGCTCGGACCACCCGTTGGTGCAGGCTCTGGCGCAGGCCGGCTTCCACGCGACGCCGCGCGGCCTACGGCTGCGCCGATGACCGCGCGGACGGGCGCGTGACATGCCCGAGGGCGACACCGTCTGGCGCACCGCAGCGCGCCTGCACGAGGCGCTCGCCGGGACGGTCCTCACGACGGTCGACCTGCGCTGGCCGTCGCTGTCGACGATGCGGCTTGCGGGGGCGACAACGACCCAGGTCCTGGCCCGCGGCAAGCACCTGCTGCAGCGCCTGGATAGCGGTCTGACCATCCACTCGCACCTGCGGATGGACGGGCAATGGCGGATCGAGGCGACGCCCCGAGTGTCCGCTCGCCGGCTCGCCGACCCGCGGCTGCGGGCCGTCGTCGCCACGGCCGAGTGGACGGCGCTCGGGCTGCGCCTCGGCAGGCTCGACGTCGTGCCCACCCCTGACGAGCACACCCTCGTCGGTCACCTTGGCCCGGACCTGCTCGGCCCGGACTGGGACCCCGATGAGGCGGTCCGACGGCTGTCGGCGTCCGGCACCGACATCGGGTCGGCGCTGCTCGACCAGACCAACCTCGCCGGCATCGGCACGCTCTACGCCGCTGAGTCGCTGTACCTCGAAGGGATCAACCCCTGGAGGCCGGTGTCACTGCTCGACCCGGCCACCCTCTACCGCGGTGGTCGGGCGCGCACAGCGGCTGCTCGACTCGAACCGCCGGTATGCCGTGCAGAGCACCACGGGCGAGCGCGCGCGGGGCCGGACCACGTGGGTGCACGGCCGGTCGGGGCTGCCGTGCCGCCGCTGCGGCGGGCTGGTGCGCGTCGCCGGCATCGGCAACCCGCCCCGCGAGCGGGCCATGTTCTACTGCCCTGGCTGCCAGGGCGGATAGGTCAGCTCAGGCGGCGGAGGCAGAGACCTCGTGGCTGGGCGGGGCAACTGGCAGCACGACGGGCGCGGACACGGCCTCGGACTTGGCCACCTTGTTGGAGACGGTTGCCAGAATCGCCGACAGCGGCACTTCGAGCGCCGAGCAGATGGCGGCGAGGAGCTCGGACGAGGCTTCCTTCTCGCCGCGCTCAACTTCGCTGAGATAGCCCAGCGAGACCGAGGCTCGGGCCGAGACTTCGCGCAGCGTTCGGCCCTGCACCTGGCGATGCTCACGCAACACGTCACCCAGCTCGCGACGCAACAGGATCATCTCGCCCTCCTCCCTCGGTGCGTACTCACGATAACGTGCCGTTGCCGACGACGTGCGCCTCAGCGATTCGGACAACATGCGCGCTTAGCGGAAGTATGCCGTGTCCAGCGCCCACGGCGGCAGGTTACCCCAGCGCCTTCACGAGCAGCCCCAAGCGCCCCGACGACGGCAGCCTGCCGGATCGCAGTGCGGCCACCGCTCAGGGACAGCCGCCCCACCCGCTGGCCGGCCGCTGAGTCGACGGCCACGAAGACAGCGCCCACCGGCATACCGTCGGACGGGTCCGGGCCGGCGACACCGGTCGTCGACACCCCCCAGTCCGATCCCAGCACCCGGCGCACACCGCGAGCCATGTCCAGCGCCACGTCGGGATGGACCGCCCCTACGGTGGCCAGCAGCGCGGGGTCGACACCGAGCACGCTGGCCTTGACGTCGTTCGCGTAGGCGACCACACCGCCGCGCACGACCGCAGAGGCGCCTGGCACGTCGACGAGCCTCGCGGTGAGCAGCCCCCCCGTCAGCGACTCGGCGCAGCCCACCGACTGGCGGCGTCGAATGAGCAGCGCGATGACCTGCTCGGGCGTCATGGCCGCTCCTCGGCGGCACGCCTGGCCGCCCGGTCGCTCGTGCGCCGGAGCAGGCGGGCCTGGAACAGGTAGTCCAGCCCGGTCGCCACCGTGACGAGCACGGCGGCCCCCAGGACGGCGTAGGCGACCCACCGCCACAGCTGCTCACCCGGCAGCACCCACAACGGGGCCACGAGCAACGACAAGGCGGTGGCTTGCAGCACGGTCTTGAGCTTGCCGCCTCGACCGGCCGGCATGACCCCGTGCCGGATGACGAGGAAACGCACCACGGTCACCGAGATCTCCCGCGCGAGCACCAGCACGGTGATCCACCACGGGCACCTCGCCGAGCAACGACAACCCGACGAACGCCATGCCCAGCAGAGCCTTGTCGGCGATCGGGTCGGCGATCATGCCGAAGCTGGTCACCTGTCCGCGCGAGCGAGCCAGCTTGCCGTCGACCCGGTCGGTCAGCATGGCCACGCAAGAACACGCCAAGCGCCACGAGCCGGTATGCCGCGTTGCGCCCGCCGTCGGCGAGCAGCAACCATCCGAACACCGGGACGAGCAGCATGCGCAGCACGGTGAGCAGGTTGGGCAGGTTCCAGGCGCTGGGCGCCGGCCGCGGGGCCGGCGTCACCGCGGGACCACCCGCAGGTCGACGCCTTCCGCGGCGACGACGGCGACGGCGACCAGGTCCCCGACCCGCAGCGCGTGGGCGCCCGGCCCGGTGGCATCCGGCTCGAGCAGGCAGACCCCGTCGACGTCCGGTCCCTGGAACTGCGGCTCGGCCCACCAGCCGGCCATCCTCGACCTCCTCGACGAGCACACTCGGCCGTGCTGGCCGACGCGCTCCTGCGCACGCTGCGCCGTCAGCTCCTCGACGAGCGCCGGTCACCCGGCTCACCCGCTCGGCGATGCGCTGCTCGTCGAGCTTGCCGTCCAGGGCCGCCGCCTCGGTGCCCTCCTCGTCGGAGTAGCCGAAGACGCCGACGACGTCGAGTCGGGCCGCCTCGAGGAAGCCCTCCAGCGCACGCATGTCCGGCTCGGTCTCGCCCGGGAACCCGACGATGACGTTGGAGCGGACGCCCGCCTCAGGTGCCAGCCGCTCGGATGCGTCCGAGCAGGTCGAGGAAGCTGGTGGCGTCACCGAAGCGGCGCATCCGGCGCAGCAGCGGACCGCGACGCGTGCTGGAACGAGATGTCGTAGTAGGGCGCGACCCCCTCGGTCCGCGCCATCGCCGCCAGCAGGCCGGGCCGGATCTCGGCGGGCTGCAGGTAGGAGACGCGCACCCGGTCGATCCCGTCGACGCGCGGCGAGCGCCGGCAGCAGCGCCTCGAGCGAGCCTGTGTCGCCGAGGTCCTTGCCGTAGGACGTGGAGTTCTCGCTGACGAGGAACACCTCGCGCACTCCGCCGCTCGGCGAGCCAGTCGCGCCTCGGCCAGGATGTCCGCCGGCGGCCTGGACACGAACGAGCCGCGGAACGCCGGGATCGCGCAGAAGGCGCACCGACGGTCGCACCCGCTGGCGATCTTCAGCGGGGCCCACGGGCGGGCGTCGAGCCGCTCGCGCACGATGCGGGTGGCCGGCGGCCGGTATGCCGGTCCAGGTCCAGCTGCGTCGCCCTGGCCGCTGGCATGCCCGGGCGCGCCACGCCGGCTGGCGCCTGCTGTCGTGCGACTGGGCCAGCGGGCAGCCGTCGGCGTCGGTCTCGGGGACGGTGCGACGGCGACGCTGCCGCCGTCCAGGAGGGTCTGCAGGTGCGCCGGACAGCGCGGGGTAGGCGTCGAAGCCGAGCACCGCGTCGGCCTCGGGCAGCGCCTCGGCCAGGGTCTGCCCGTAGCGCTCGGCCAGGCAACCGACGGCCACCACCGCCTGGGTGCGGCCGGACTTGAGGTCGGCCGCCTCGAGCAGGGCGTCGATGGAGTCCTTCTTGGCGGCTTCGACGAAGCCGCAGGTGTTGACCAGGGCCACGTCGGCCCGTGCCGGGTCGTCGACCACCGACCAGCCGTCTGCCATGAGCCGGCCGGCGAGCTCCTCGGAGTCCACCTCGTTGCGCGAGCACCCGAGGGTGACCAGGGCGACCCGGCCCCTCGGCGTCTGCGGCATGGCGCCACTCTAGTTGGCGGCCATCCCGGCACCGACCCCCCGGAAGTGCCCACCCCCTGCGCGAAAGGTCAATAGATGCCGTCAAACACCGCGAATAACAGCATCGTCTGACCACTCGGCGGGCGGGGGCACCTCAGGGGGTTGCGCCCTCGGCGATCCCGAGACTGCGTCTCGGCCGAGTAACTCCTCGCCGCGCAGCAGCGCGAGGGTGGCCGGCAGGTCGTCGGGCCGCACCAGCACGTCGCGGGCCTTGGACCCCTCCGACGGTCCGACGATGCCGCGGGTCTCGAGCAGGTCCATGAGCCGGCCGGCCTTGGCGAAGCCGACCCGCAGCTTGCGCTGCAGCATCGACGTCGAGCCGAACTGGGTCGTCACGACCAGCTCGGTCGCCTGCAGCAGCAGGTCGAGGTCGTCGCCGATGTCCTCGTCGACCTGCTTGCGGGCTGCGGCAACGGTGACGTCGTCGCGGTACTCGGGTTCACGCTGCTCGGTGACGCTCGCGACGACCGCGTGCATCTCCGACTCGGTCACCCACGCGCCCTGCACGCGCATCGGCTTGCTGGCCCCCATGGGCAGGAAGAGCGCGTCGCCCTGGCCGATCAGCTTCTCCGCGCCCGGGCTGGTCGAGCACGACCCGGGAGTCGGCGAGCGAGCGAGGTCGCGAAGGCCATCCGGGAGGGGACGTTGGCCTTGATGAGGCCGGTGACGACGTCGACGGAGGGACGCTGGGTCGCCAGCACCAGGTGGATGCCGGCCGCACGGGCCAGCTGGGTGATCCGGACGATGCGACTCCTCGACGTCGCGCGGGGCGACCATCATGAGGTCGGCAAGCTCGTCGACGATGATGAGCAGGTACGGGTAGGGCGCGAGGACCCGTTCGGAGCCGCGGTGGCGGCTTGACCTTGCCCAGGCGCACCGCCTTGTTGAAGTCGTCGATGTGCCGGAACCCGAACGACGCCAGGTCGTCGTAGCGCTGCTCCATCTCCTTCACGACCCACTGCAGGGCCTCGGCGGCCCGCTTCGGGCTGGTGATGATCGGGGTGACCAGGTGCGGGATGCCGTCGTATGCCGTGAGCTCGACCCGCTTGGGGTCGATGAGGATGAGGCGCACCTCGTCGGGGGTCGAGCGCATGAGGATCGACGTGATCATCGAGTTGACGAAGCTCGACTTGCCGGCGCCGGTTGCCCCCGCGACGAGCAGGTGCGGCATCCGGGCGAGGTTGGCGATGACGTAGCCGCCCTCGACGTCCTTGCCGACGCCGATGACCATCGGGTGCTCGTTGCCCCGCGCGGTCGGGCTGCGCAGGACGTCGCCGAGCGAGACGGTCTCGCGGTCCGCGTTCGGGATCTCGATGCCGATCGCGGACTTGCCCGGGATCGGCGAGAGGATGCGCACGTCGGCCGAGGCGACGGCATACGCGATGTTCTTGGACAAGGCGGTGACCCGCTCCACCTTGGTGCCCAGGCCCAGCTCGACCTCGTAGCGGGTGACCGTGGGGCCGCGGGTGAAGCCGGTGACCTGGGCGTCGATCTCGAACTGGTCGAAGACGTGGGTGAGCGACTCGACGACGCGGTCGTTGGCGGCGCTGCGGGTCTTGTGCGGCGCGCCGGGGGCCAGCAGGGCCTGGTCGGGCAGGACGTAGGTGACGTCGCCGGAGAGCGGCGGCTGCTCGACGCGCTGGGGCAGCGGGTTGGTCGGCAGGTCAGGCGGCGGGCCGGCGTGCCGTGCCGTGTCGGTCGCGTCGCACGCCGGGTGCGACGGCTGCGGGGTCGTCGGTGGCTCGTTGCAGGCGGGCGCGGCGCCTGGCCAGCGGGCCCACCTGGGCCGCCTGCTCGAACGCCTCGTCGCGAGCGCGCCCGCCGTCCAGCTGGGCCGCGCGCCGCGGGCCGGCCGAGCCCTCTGGCTGTCGCGCCGGCCCGTCGGCCTCGGTCGTCGGCAGGATGGCTGCCCAGCAGCCGGTCCCGTACCTGGCGCAGCCGGTGCGGGATCATCCGCACCGGCGTCGCGGTCATGACCAGGACGCCGAAGACGCCGAGCAGGGCCAGCAGCACGTACGCCCCGGCAGGGGAGACCGCCGCTGCCGCGGGGCTGGCGGCCAGGAAGCCGATGATGCCTCCGGCAGCGCGCATGCGGTCCGCGCCCTGCAGGCGGCGTCGGTATGCCGTCGGCCAGGTGAGCCACCCCGCACGCCGCGAAGGTCAGGGCGATGGCTCCCAACGACGATGCGGTTCGTCGAGGCGTCGTCCTTGGGGGTGCGCAGCAGCAGGATGCCGAAGGCCAGCAGGACCAGGGGCAGGGCGTAGCCGATCCGGCCCAGGGTGCCGGCGGTGACGGCGTGCACGACCTCACCGACGACGCCGGGCAGGCCCCACCACTCGCGGGCCGCGACGACCACGGCCAGCGCGATGAGGGCGAAGCCCACCCCGTCGCGCCGGTGGTCCGGACCGATGTCGCGAGCCGCCCCACCGACCCGGCGGGCCGCCCCACCGGCCAGATGCGCCACGCCCATCCAGGCCCCCCGGGCGGCTCGAAGCGGCAGGCCGCCCCCTTTCGCGCCCCGCGGACGACGCGCTCGCGGGGTGCTGCCGCGTCCGGACGCGGGTCGAGAGCCAGGCCGAGCCGAGGTGCCCGAGCCCTGATGGCCGGCTCGGGACGAGGCATTGGACGGACGGGTCGCCATGGTCCGGAGGTTACGCCAATGTCACCTGCGACTCACGTGTCACACGCGCATCGCGCAACGGGTCGCTCGGCTCACGCCCTGCCCGTCGCAGTCACCGCGCGAGCGTCGCAGCCGCCGTCTCAGTCGCCGGGATCCCCGCGTGTCGGTCTTGGCCCACGTATCACTGCCCGTTATGCTCTCTCCCAAGGTCATGAGCGCCAGCGTCAAGCCCCGGCTCGCTGGACAGCAACCCTCCTTCCGCGGTGGGGTGCTCCGGGTGACGACCTGGTCCGTCGCCGACTGGCTGCGGGCAAGCGCGGACCCGTGTGCGACTCGGGTCCATGGACTCAGGAGCACGCATGGCCGCCATCGCCACCTTGCCTGAGCACGACGTCCCCGACCGCACCGCGATCGCCGCCAACGGCTGCTCCTCCGACCCGACGCCCGAGCGGCTGCGCCTGCGTGCCGCGACCCGACAGCCCGGCATACGAACCGGAGCGCGGCGCGGTGGCCATCCCACTGCCCGGCACGATCAGCGACGGGCTGGCCGTCCCGACGGCGTTCGGGCCCCGCGAGTACGCCAACCTCGACCACGCCGCCTCGACGCCGGCCCTCGGGGTCGTCAAGGAGGCAGTGGACCGCGCGCTGCGCACCTACTCGTCGGTGCACCGGGGCAACGGGTACGCCAGCCGGCGTCACGAGCACGTGGTACGAGCACGCCCGCGACGAGGTGGCCCGCTTCGTCGGGGCGCGGCCGGATGACCAGGTGGTCTTCACCCGCAACACCACCGACTCGTGGGGGCTGCTCGCGCGGGTGCTGCCCGCCGACACGACCGTCGTGGTGTTCTCGTCCGAGCATCACTCCACGTTGCTGCCCTGGTCGCCCGAGCGCACCGTCGTCGCTGCCGGTCCCGCGCGACCGCGACGACGCGATCCGGCGCCTCGACGCGGCGCTCGCCGACGGTCACGACCGAGCACCGGCTCGTCGTCGTGGCCGGCGCGTCCAACGTCACCGGCGAGGTCTGGCCGCTCGAGCGGGTCGTCGAGGTAGCCCGCCGGCACCAGGCTCGGGTGGCGCTGGATGCCGCCCAGTACGCACCGCACCGGCGCATCGACCTGGCGGCGTCCGGGATCGACTACGTCGCCTTCTCGGGACACAAGCTCTACGCCCCGTTCGGCGCCGGTGTGCTGGCCGGCCGGGCCGACTGGCTGGATGCCGGCCGAGCCGTACCTGGTGGGCGGTGGGGCGACCGCGAGCGTGACGGCGGACGGCCCTACCTGGGCCACCGGCCCCGCGCGCCACGAGGGTGGCAGCCCCAACGTGATCGGCGCCATCGCGCTGGCTGCCGCCTGCTCGGCGCTGGCCGCGCACCGGGCCGACATCGCGCTCTACGAGCACGCGCTGGCCGAACGGCTGCGTCGCGGCCTGGAGACCATCGCAGGGGTGCGCACGCACTCGGTCTTCGGTCCGGGCGGGGACCGGGTGGCCGTCGTCGCGTTCACCGTCGAGGGTGTGGAGTCCTCGCTGGTGTCGACGGCGCTGTCCGTGGAGCACGGCATCGGGGTGCGCGACGGCAAGTTCTGCGCCCATCTGCTCGTGGACGCCCTGCTGTCCGACGCCCCGGCCCTCGACCCCGCGCACGGCCGTGCGCGCCAGCCTGGGCCTGGCCAACCGTCCGGAGCACGTCGACCGGCTGGTCCAGGCGGTCGCGGCCCTCGCCGCCACCGGCCCGGCCCTGGAGTACGAGCTCGGACCCAACGGATGGGCGCCGCAGCACGACCCCCGCGAGCAGCCCATCGAGCGCCCCTGGTAGCCGGACGGCCGCGACGCTCAGGCCTCGATGACCACCGGGATGATGAGCGGGCGGCGGCGGATGGTGCCGCCCACCCAGCTGCCCACGGTGCGCCGGATGATCTGGGCAAGCTGGTGCTCGTCGGTGACGCCGCCCTCGGTGGCGTCCACAATGGCCGCCTCGACCCGAGGGATGACCTGGTCGAACACCGCCTGGTCCTCGGCGAACCCGCGGGCGGTGATCTCCGGGCCGGCAGCGATCTTGCCGGTGGCCGCGTCGATGACGACGACACAGGTGATGAACCCCTCGTCGCGCAGGATCCGGCGGTCTTTGAGGAGTGCCTCGTCGGTGCCGCCGACCGAGGAGCCGTCGACGTAGATGTACCCACACGGCACGGCCCCGACGATGCTCGCCTGCCCGTCGACGAGGTCGATGACGACGCCGTCCTCGGCGATGAGGACGTTCTCGCGAGCCAGGCCCGTGGCAACGGCGAGCTCGGCGTTGGCGAACATGTGCCGCCACTCGCCGTGCACCGGCACGACGTTGCGAGGCCGCACGATGTTGTAGCAGTAGGTCAGCTCTCCAGCGGCGGCGTGCCCGGAGACGTGGACCCGGGCGTTGCCCCGGTGGACGAGCGTGGCACCAAGTCGCATCAGGCCGTTGATGACGCGGTACACGGCGTTCTCGTTGCCGGGGACGAGCGAGCTGGCCAGCAGCACCGTGTCGCCGGGCCCGACCTGGATCCGGTGGTCGCGGTTCGCCATCCGCGACAGCGCCGCCATGGGCTCGCCCTGGCTGCCGGTGCACACGAGCACGATCTCGTCGTCGGGCAGGTTACCCAGGCGCCGCACGTCGACGAGCACCCCGTCGGGGACGTGCAGGTAGCCCAGCTCCGCAGCGATCGTCATGTTGCGCACCATCGAGCGGCCGACCATGGCGACCTTGCGCCCCGCCTTCTCGGCCGCGTCGAGCACCTGCTGGACCCGGTGCACGTGCGAGGCGAAGCACGCCACGATGATCCGTCGCTGGGCGTGCCGGAACACCTTGTCGATCGCCGAGGAGATGTCCCGCTCGGGCTCGGTGAACCCAGGGACGTCGGCGTTCGTCGAGTCGACGAGGAACAGGTCGACGCCTTCCTCCCCGAGGCGGGCGAACGCGCGCAGGTCGGTGATCCGCCCGTCCAGCGGCAGCTGGTCCATCTTGAAGTCACCGGTGTGCAGCACGGTGCCGGCAGGCGTGCGCACCATGACGGCGAGGGCGTCCGGGATGGAGTGGTTGACGGCCACGAACTCGAGGTCGAAGACCCCGAGCCGCTCGCGCTGCCCCTCCTTGACGGTGAGGCAGTACGGGGTGATCCGGTGCTCCTTGAGCTTGGCCTCCACCAACGCGAGGGTGAGCCGTGAGCCGATGAGCGGTATGCCGGGATACCTCGCCAGCACGTAGGGAACCGCCCCGATGTGGTCTTCGTGCCCGTGGGTGAGCACGATCGCCTCGATGTCGCGGTGCCGCTCGTCCAGATAGGAGAAGTCGGGCAGGATCAGGTCGACGCCGGGATGGTGGTCCTCCGGGAAGAGCACCCCGCAGTCGATGACGAGCAGCCGGCCTTGGGTCTCCAGGACAGCCATGTTGCGCCCGATCTCGCCCAGCCCGCCGAGCGCGACAAAGCGCAGCCCGGTGTCGGCCAGTGGGGGTGGGGGGCGAAGCTCAGGGTGGGGATGGCTCAACGGATTCCTGATCTGGTCAGACCCTCACGCAGGCGCGCGAGGTCTTGTTCGGGGGACTCGAGCAACGGCATACGGACCGCGGCCGACGCCAGCACACCAAGCTCGACAAGGGCTGCCTTGGCCATGATGGCTCCCTGCGAGGTGTTCATGATCGCGTCGACGACCGGGACCAGCCGGTGGTGGATCTTGCGGGCGGTCTCCATGTCGCCCACCTCGACGGCCCGGATGAGCGCCGCGTAGTGGTCACCGGCAACATGCCCGACGACGCTGACGATGCCGACCGCGCCGATCGCCAGCATCGGCAGGTTGAACTCGTCGGCGCCGGAGTACCACTGCAGGCCGGTCGCGGCCATGACCTTGGTGGCGGCCCACAGGTCGCACTTGGCGTCCTTGACCGCGACGATGTTGGGGTGGCTCGCGATCCGGATGAGGGTCTCGGGGTTGATCGGTATGCCGGCGCGCGACGGGATGTCGTACACGAGGACCGGCAGGTCGGTGGCGTCGGCGGCGGCGGTGAAGTGGGCGACCAGCCCCGGCTGGGTCGGCTTGTTGTAGTACGGCGTCACGACGAGGACCCCTGACGCTCCAGCGGCCGCAGCCCGGCGAGCCATCTCGACGGTGTGCGCGGTGTCGTTCGAGCCGACACCCGCGACGACATGGGCCCGGTCGCCGACGGTGCTGGCGACGATCTCGATGACCCGGATGCTCTCGTCGGCGCTGAGGGTGGGCGCTTCGCCGGTGGTGCCGTTGACGACGATCCCGTCGTGGCTGTGGCCCAGCAGGTGCTCGGCAACCTTCTCCACGGCGGCCTCGTCGACCTGCCCCTGCGGGGTCATCGGGGTCACCATGGCGGTCAGCACGCGACCGAAGATCGGCGTCGTCATGCGAGCAAGGGTAACGGCCCGGCGGTGAGTTCTCCGGATGGGCACCGGGCGAGGCGCTACCCGCTCGGGGGTTCGGACAGCGCCTCGCTAGTGACGAATGGTCCCGGCAAATGCCCTCCTCGCGTGTTAGATCCGTTCTCGGTGTGACGCGGATCACACTGGCGCCGAAGATGCTACGTTGCGAGCGTGCGCCAGTACCTCGACCTGCTCGACCACGTGCTCACTGCGGGGGTCGAGAAGACCGACCGGACAGGGACCGGCACGCGCAGCGTCTTCGGCTACCAGATGCGCTTCGACCTCTCCGACGGCTTCCCCATCGTCACGACCAAACGGCTGCATCTGCGCTCGGTCTTCGGCGAGCTCATGTGGTTCCTGCGGGGCGACACGAACGTCGGCTGGCTGAACGACCGCGGCATCACGATCTGGGACGAGTGGGCCGACCCACGCGGCGACCTGGGCCCCATCTACGGCTACCAGTGGCGGTCCTGGCCCGCGCCGGACGGCCGGCGCATCGACCAGATCGCGCGGGTCGTGCAGTCGATCCGCGCCGACCCCGACTCGCGCCGGCACATCGTCTCGGCCTGGAACGTCGCCGACGTCGAGGCCATGGCGCTGCCGCCCTGCCATGCCCTCTTCCAGTTCTACGTGCGCCCCCCGACCATCCCCCGCCGAACCGGCATACCTCGACTGTCAGCTCTACCAGCGCTCGGCCGATGTCTTCCTCGGCGTGCCGTTCAACATCGCCTCGTACGCCCTGCTCACGGCGATGGTCGCCCAGGTCACCGGACTGCGGCCGGGGCACTTCGTGCACAGCTTCGGGGACGCCCACCTCTACCTCAACCACGTCGAGCAGGCCCGGCTGCAGCTCACCAGGTCTCCACGGCCCCTGCCCACCCTCGTGTTGGCGCCCCGTGCGCACCTGGACGAGTTCGACCTCGACGACGTCGAGGTCCTCGGGTACGACCCGCACCCGGCCATCAAGGCCCCCATCGCCGTCTGAGAGGTCACCATGACGATCGCGATGATCGCGGCCGTGGCGCGCAACGGCGTCATCGGCAACGGCGAACAGATGCCCTGGCAGCTGCACGAGGATCTGGCGCACTTCCGGGCCACGACGATGGGCCACACCCTGCTCATGGGGCGGCGCACCTTCGAGACCATCGGACGCGTGCTGCCCGGGCGCCGGCACGTCGTCATCACCCGCGACCGCACCTGGCACCACCGCGACGTCGAGGTGGCGCACTCCTTCGAGGAGGGGCTGGCCCTGGCCGGACCGACGGAGGTGTTCGTCGCCGGAGGGGGTGAGATCTACCGGCTCGGTATGCCGTACGCGCAACGGCTGGTCATCACCCACGTCGACGTCGACGCCGAGGGGTCGGTCACCTTCCCGCAGATCAGCCCACGCGAGTGGGTGGAGACGTCTCGCCAGCCGGGCGACGGGTTCGCCATCGTCGAGTACGCCCGCCGCTGAGCCCCTGGCAGGGGTGCCGGTCAGGCGTCGTAGTCCAGCTCGACCTCGGGCGTCAGCGGGTGGGACTGGCAGGCGAGAATGACCCCTGCCTCGACCTCTTCCGGTTCGAGGGCGTAGTTGCGGTCCATGTGCACCTCGCCGGACACCAGGCGCGCCCGGCAGGTGCCGCATACCCCGCCGGTGCACGAGTACGGGGCGTCAGGGCGAGCCCGCAGGGTGGCGTTGAGGATGCTCTCGTCGAGCGTGGGCATCGGGATGACGGTGGTACGCCCGTCCAGGTTGACCGTGACGACCGCGGCCGGCGGCGCGCCGACGTCGACGACGACGGGGGCGGCTGTGGGGGCACCGGAGTCGTCGACGTGGAAGATCTCGTGGTGGATGTGGTGGACGTCGACGCCCCTGTCCTCCAGCAGCGCCTGCGCGTCGGTCACCATCCCGAACGGGCCGCACAGGTAGAACTCGTCGACGTCGTCGATCGGCACCAGGACCTCGAAGACCCGCTCCAGCCGCTCACGGTCCAGCCGGCCGTGGAACAGCTCGACGTCGGGGGCCTCGCGGGAGAGGACGTGCACGAGGTGCAGGCGGCCGGCATACCGGTTCTTGAGGTCCTCCAGCTCCTCGAGGAACATCACCGTCGAGGTGCGCCGGTTGCCGAACAACAGCGTGACCCGCGACGCCGGCTCCTCCTCGAGCACCGTCGTCACGAGCGAGATGACCGGGGTGATCCCCGAGCCCGCCGCGATGGCCAGGTGGTGGCGCGCCACGTGCGGCTGGACGGGGCAGGTGAACGACCCCATCGGCGTCATGACCTCAAGGACGTCGCCGACCTGCACGACCTCGTTGAGCCACGTCGACATCCGCCCGCCCGGCACCTTGGCCGAGGCCACCCGTAGCGTGCCCTGCCGGCCGGCCGCGTGCTTGGACTGGCAGATGGAGTACGACTGGCGCACCTGCTCGCCGTTGATGGTGGCCCGGATGGTCAGGTGCTGCCCGGGCTCGAACTCGTAGGCCTCGGCGAGGTCCTCCGGCACGGCGAACGTCACTGCGGTCGCCTCCGCAGTGAGATCCTCGACCTCCACGACGGGCAGCGCATGGAAGGTCGGGCGCCGGGTCGGATGTGGGGTGGTCAGCAGTCCGGCCATCTACCCTGCCTTTTCCTCAACGACCCCTCCTCACAGTGCCTTGAACTCGTCGAACGGCTCGCCGCAGCTGTCGCACCGGCGCAGCGCCTTGCACGCGGTGGACCCGAAGTGGGCCACCTCGGTCGTGCGCGTCGAGCCGCACCGCGGGCAGGCCACGGTATGCCGGCCGAGCGCCACCGGCACCGGCCCCGGCTGAGCGGCCTGGCCTGGCGGGGCAATGCCGTACTGCCGCAACCGTTCTCGAGCGTCCGCACCGATCCAGTCAGTCGTCCAGGGCGGGAACAGACGGGTGCGCACCGAGGCCTGCAGGCCATGGGCCCGGCATACCCGCGCGATGGCGTCCTCGATCGCGCGCATCGCGGGGCACCCGGAGTAGGTCGGCGTGATGACCACCTCGACGACGCCGGCCCTGGCGTCGAGGGTCAGCTCGCGAAGGATGCCCAGGTCCTGGATGGTCACGGCCGGGATCTCGGGGTCGGGAATAGCCCGAACCGCGTCGAGGACGTCCGTGGCCAGCTGGGTCTTCACGGCAGCCTCACCAGACCTTTGCCGCCGGGTCCGACCGCGCGATGTGCTGCATCTCGGCCAGCAGGTAGCCCATGGCCTCGGAGTGCAGCCCATCACGGCCACCGCGCGAGCGCCAGGTCGGTGTCGGAGGCGGCGCCAGGGTCGCTTCGGTGAGGACCGCCGCCACCGCCGTGGTCACCGCCGGCCGCAGCGACGAGGGCAGCACGCCGACCCCGGCGGCCGCGGCGGCGAGCGCGGCGGCGTCGTCGTCGAAGAGCTCGTCGATGTAGGGGGCGATCCAGTCGACGCCGGCCTGCATCCGCTCGTGCGACTCCTCGGTCCCGTCGCCGAGACGCACCGTCCACATCGACGAGTGGTCGTGGTGGTAGCGCACCTCCTTGAGCGCCTTGGCCGCCACCCCGAGCAGGGTCTCGTCGCCCGAGTCGGACAGGCGCGAGTAGAGCTCGCGCTGGTACGCCGAGAACCACAGCATGCGGGCCATCTCGTGGGCGAAGTCTCCTCGGGGCTGCTCGACCAGGTGCACGTTGTGGTACTGGCGTTCGCCCCGGAAGAAGGCCAGGTCGTCCTCGGTGCGTCCCGTGCCGTCGATCGACCCGGCATAGGTCAGGAGCGCCCGCGCCTGCCCGAGCAGGTCGAGAGAGACGTTGGCCAGCGCCATGTCCTCCTCGATCATCGGCGCCCAGGCCATCCACTCCCCCAGCCGGTGCCCGTAGACCAGGGCGTCGTCACCCAGTGCGAGGACATAGCGTGCCTTGGCCACCCCGGAGAGGTCGTCGGTTGAGGCACTGCTTTGCGACCGTGGGCTCACGGGTCCGACTGTATGCCACGCCTGGTCCGCGGCCCCAGACTCCGTGACCGGGAGCACTGCTCGGTAGGGCGCCAGAATAGGGCGCCAAAGTAGGGGCCAAAGTAGGGCGCCACCGCAGCCGGATGCCAGGATGGCGGGCGTGCCATCTCGGGCATGGGAGCTGCGCCGCAGACTGACCGAGCGCATCGTCGGCGTCGACGTCGCACGGTGCGTGGCGCTCGTCGGGATGATCTGCACGCATCTGGTGATCCCGATGGGCCGCGACGGGCGGATCACCGTGCTGCAGCAGGTCGCCGGCGGGCGCTCGGCTGCACTTTTCGCGGTGCTGGCCGGGGTGAGCACCGCCCTGGTCACGGGTGCGGCGCAGCCGGTGGCCGGCAGCCGGCTGACGCGGGCTCGTTGGGCCCTGGTCGTTCGCGCGGCGCTCATCGCCGCGCTGGGGCTGTGGCTGGCCGGCCTCGACTCCGGCATCGCGGTGATCCTCCCCTACTACGGGGTCCTCTTCCTGCTCGGCGTTCCGTTCCTGCGGCTACGCCCCGGCGCACTCGCAGTGCTGGCCGCGGCCGTCGCGGTCATCGTGCCCGTCGTGAGCCACCTGCTGCGGCCGCACCTGCCGGCCGTGCCCCTCGGCCAACCCACCGTGGACGACCTGGCCTCGCCCGGGCCGTTGCTGGCCGACCTCACGTTCACTGGCACCTACCCCGCCGTCGCCTGGACGGCATACCTGTTCCTCGGCATGGCACTCGGCCGACTGCGGCTGCGGCGACCGGACGTTGCGGTCCGCGTGGCGCTGTCAGGGGGTGCTCTTGCCATCGGCGGCTGGCTCGTCGGACACCTGGCCACCGGCTCCACGACCGTACAGGCGGCGCTCACCGGCTCGCTGCCCCCGAGCGTGCTGCCGTGGCCGGCCGTGGAACAGCGGCTCATCGAGGGGCTGGCCGGCACGACGCCGACCGACACGTGGTGGTGGCTGCTCGTCGCCGCGCCGCACTCGACGACGACCTTCGACCTGGCCCAGACCGGTGGCAGCGCGATGGTCGCCCTCGGCCTGTGCCTGCTCGTGACCCGGTGGCAGCCCCGGTTCTGGTCGGTGGCCTGCGGCGCCGGGGCGATGACGTTGTCGCTCTATACCTTTCACGTCGTGCTCGCCTCGAGTGGCATACCTCGCACCGCCGCGTATGCCGTGCAGTGGCACCTGCTGCTCGTCCTCGCGATCGGGGCGGTCTTCGCGGCCGCACGGCTGCGTGGCCCGCTCGAATGGCTGGTCGGCGGCGTGGCCGCAACGGTGGGCGACCTCTTGGCGCCTGCTCTGCATCGGTCGACCGGCGCGACTGCGGAAGAACCTGCACACCCAGACGTACAGCAGCTTCCGCAATGACGGCGGGCCGGTCGCACCCCGACCCGCTCAGAGGTACTCGACGTCCTCGGGGATGTCGTAGAACGTCGGATGCCGGTAGACCTTGTCGGCTGACGGGTCGAAGAAGGCGTCCTTCTCGTCGGGACTGCTCGCGGTGATGTCCTTGGCGGCCACGACCCAGATCGACACGCCTTCCTGGCGGCGGGTGTACAGGTCGCGGGCGTTGCGCAGCGCCATAGCGGCGTCGGCCGCGTGGATGGAGCCGACGTGGACGTGGTTGAGCCCCCGCTTGGCCCGCACGAACACCTCGTAGAGCGGTTCGGCCGTCTGGCTCACGCGGCACTCCCTTTCCCGCCGCCCGCCGCGGCAACCGCCGCCTGCTCCCGGGCGGCGACCTTCGCGGCATACGCGGCGGCGCCCGCACGCACCCAGGCACCTTGCTCGTGAGCGGTGACGCGCCGGTCCAGCCGTTGGGCGTTGCACGGGCCGTCACCGGCGAGGACGCGCCAGAACTCGTCCCAGTCGATCGGACCGTAGTCCCAGTGGCCACGCCCCTCGTTCCACTGCAGCACCGGGTCGGGCAACGTGACGCCGAGGCGCTGGGCCTGTGGCACGGTCATGTCGACGAACTTCTGGCGCAGGTCGTCGTTGCTGAACCGCTTGATCCCCCACGCCATCGACTGGGCCGTGTGCCCGCCCTTGGCTGCCTCGCCGCTGTCCGGCGGGCCGAACATCATCAGGGCCGGCCACCACCACCGGTTCGTCGCGTCCTGGGCCATGGCCTGCTGATCGGGCGTGCCCCGCATGAGGGTCCAGAGGATCTCGAAGCCCTGACGCTGGTGGAACGACTCCTCCTTGCACACCCGGATCATCGCCCGGGCGTACGGGCCGTACGAGCACCGGCACAGCGGCACCTGGTTCATGATCGCCGCGCCGTCGACGAGCCAGCCGATGGCGCCGGCGTCCGCCCAGGTCACCGTCGGGTAGTTGAAGATCGAGGAGTACTTCTGCTTGCCGCTGTGCAGCATGGTCAGCAGCTCGTCGCGGTCCACGCCGAGGGTCTCCGCGGCCGAGTAGAGGTAGAGCCCGTGGCCGGCCTCGTCCTGGACCTTGGCGGTGAGGATCGCCTTGCGCCGCAGCGACGGCGCCCGGGTGATCCAGTTGCCCTCCGGCTGCATCCCGATGACCTCCGAATGCGCGTGCTGGGCGATCTGGCGGATCAGGGTCTTGCGGTACGCCTCCGGCATCTCGTCGCGCGGCTCGATGCGCTGGTCGGCCGCGATCAGGGCGTCGAAGCTGCTGCCGACCTGCTCACGCCGGTCCTGATGGGCCGCAGCCGCGTCGATCGCGGCGCCCTCGGCCGCGTTGAGGGGGCCAGCACCAGGGTCATCAGGGTCGCCGAAGTCGTTTCCGTACATGCCCCCAGTATGCGAGGTCACCCACGCCGCAGCCACCGTCTGGCCGGTGGCAGCGGTCACGTCCGACCGAATGGGTCAGGGCTCGGTGTTCACATACCAGCGCTGGTTCACCCGGACCAGCGCGATTTCTCCCAAGTATGCGGCGAGGTCGGCCGGTATCTGCCCGTCCGGGATGGTGGCGGTGTCGCCGTCGACGCTCACCCCGGTCACCGTGGCGGAGCGCAGCTGCGCCAGCTGGTCCGCCGGGATCACCTCGTTGACCAAGGTGTCGTACCCGGTGCGGCACAGCAGCACGTCGTCGCCGGACAGGGGCTGGCCGTCGAAGGCCACAACCGAGCAGGCCGCTGCGGTGTCCTTGGCGCCGAGGGCCCGCAGGAAGTCCTGGGCCGTCTGGTCCGGACCGGGTGCGGACTGCGAGCACGAGGCGAGGCCAGCCACCACGACCGAGCAGGCGAGCGGCACGGCATACCGACGCCACCAGCAACGAGGGGACGGGCCCGGCATACGTCCATCCAACACCGGCGCCCGACAATCCGTGCACTGGTGCGAGGATGACCCACGTGACCCAGCACCGGCCGCAGGCACCGGCCCCTGCGCGCGCCAGCGTGCGGGCCGCGGAGCCGGCCGACGCCCCCGCCGTGGGGATGGTCCAGGCCGCCTCGTGGCGGCAGGCGTATGCCGGCCGGCTCGCTCCGGAGGTCCTGGCCGGCTTCGAGCCAACTGCCCTTGCGGCGGTGTGGCGCCGGTCGTTGGAACAGCCGCCCACCCCGCGCCACCGGTTGCTCGTCGCGTGCACCGGGCCCGACGTGGTCGGCCTGGCCGCGGTCGGTCCCTGCCCCGACCCGGACGCCGACGAGCGGGTGAGCGAGCTGCTCGTCCTGGGCGTCCACCCGCTGGCTCGCCGGGCCGGACACGGCTCCCGGCTGCTGCAGGCCGCCGCCGACACGGCCCGCGTCGCGGGAGCGACCGTCTTGGCGGCCTGGGTCCCACGCGACGACGAAGCCACCCGCGGGTTCCTCCAACAGGCTGGGCTGGTGCCCGACAGCGCCTGGCGGGACCGCGGGATCGACGACGCCGGCCATCGCCTGCGCGAGGTGCGCCTGGTCGCCTCGCTGACCGACCCGGGCTCGGCGACCTCCGACGTGCTCGCGCGTACTCCACCGGGGAAGGACTGAGGATGCCCACCGACTTCACGCTCGACGGTCACGCCGGCACGATCGCCGCACGACGCTGGGACAGCCCCGACCCGCGCTATATCGTCCTGCTCGTCCACGGGTACGGCGAGCACATCGGCCGGTACGAGCATGTCGCGCAGCGCCTCGTAGCCGACGGGGCCGTCGTCTACGGGGTCGACCACCTGGGCCACGGCCGCAGCGAGGGAGAGCGGGTGCTCATCACCGACTTCGAGAAGCTCGTCGACGACCTGCGGCTGCTGCACAAGCGCGCAGCCAAGGAACACTCCGGCCTGCCGGTCGTGCTGATCGGGCACGAGATAGGCGGCACCATCGCGACCCGCTACGCGCAGCGCTACGGCAAGAAGCTGGCCTGCGTCGTGCTCTCGGCGCCGGCCATCGGCGAGTGGGCGACGGTCGACACGATGCTCGCCTCCGACGAGGCCGCGGCCGCGCCGATCGACCCCGCGGTGCTCTCCCGGGACCCGGCGGTGGGCAAGGCGTATGCCGAGGACCCCCTCGTGTGGCACGGCCCGTTCAAGCGGCCCACCCTGGAAGCCCTGCGCAGATTCCTCGCGACGATCAACTCCGGGCCGCCCCTGGACGACATCCCGGTGATGTGGCTGCACGGCAGCGAGGACCGGCTCGTGCCCTACGAGGGCACCGCCATGGGCTGGAGCCACGTCGCCGACGCCGGCTGCGAGGCCTCGGCATACCCAGGTGCCCGCCACGAGATCTTCAACGAGACCAACAGGTACGAGGTCCTCAGCGACGTCGTCGCGTTCGTCGGGCGCCACGCGCACCCGGCCCGGGTTGGCGGCAAGCGCAAGAACCGCTGACCCGTGCAGGTGCAGGGGTCGCAGCGGCGGGTGGTGCTGCGCCAGGCCATGTCGGTCGGCGTGGCGACCGGTGCCTACGCGATCAGCTTCGGAGCGCTCGCGGTGGCTGCTGGGCTCGACGTCTGGCAGACGTGTGCGCTCAGCGCGCTGGTGTTCACCGGTGGGTCGCAGTTCGCCTTCGTGGGTGTCGTGGCGGCTGGCGGCAGCGGCGCTGCGGCCGTGGCGACCTCGACATTGTTGGGGATCCGCAACGGGCTGTATGGGCTGCAGGTCTCGCGCGTCCTGGGCGCGACCGGAGCTCGGAAGGCGCTGGCCGCGCATCTGACGATCGACGAGTCCACCGCCGTGTGCCTCGCCCAGGACTCGGGTCCGGCGCGGTGGCTGGGGTTCTGGCTCACCGGGGCCGCGGTCTTCGCGTTCTGGAACGCCTTCACCCTGGTCGGTGCGGTCGTCGGCAACGCCCTTGGTGACCCGCGACGCTACGGGCTCGACGCCGCGGCCGCCGCGGCGTTCTGCGCCCTGCTGTGGCCCCGGCTGCGCTCGCGGGACGCGCTGGCCACCGCTGCACTCGCCATCGTGCTCACGGTCGTCACCGCGCCCCGGGCCCCGGCCGGCATACCGGTGCTCGTCGCCGCGCTGGCCGCCGTCGTCGTCGGTGCCTTCGGGCGTCGGGGAGGTAGCGCCGCATGACCCTCTGGGTCCCGGTGCTCGCCGCTGCGGCACTGGCGTTCGGCACGAAGTACCTTGGGCACGTCGTGCCGGAGCGCTGGCTCGCCGGGCGGCGGATGCGGCGGGTCACCGGGCTGCTGCCGGTCGCGCTGCTGACCGCGCTGGTGATCGTCCAGGCCTTTCTCGGCCCGACCGGGGCACTGACCCTGGACGCGCGCGCAGCCGCCGTCGCGGTCGCCGTCGTGGCCTTGCTGCTGCGAGCGCCGTTCATCGTCGTCGTCGCTCTCGGTGCCGCGACGGCCGCTGGGCTGCGGGCGTTGGGCTGGGCCTGACCCGTCAGCCGATGCCGAGGTAGTGCTCGAGGCCGACGGTGAGGCCGGGATGCTCGCCTACCCGGCGGATGCCCTCGAGGACGCCGGGCATGAACGACTCGCGCTCGAACGAGTCGTGCCGGATCGTCAACGCCTCCCCCGGGTTGCCGAACAGCACCTCCTGGTGGGCCACCAGGCCGCGCAGCCGCACCGAGTGCACCGGTATGCCGTGCAGCCGGGCCCCGCGGGCCCCGCCCGGGTCGTGGGTGGTTGCGTCGGGAACCGCTGCCAGGCCGGCCTGCTCACGTGCCGCGCCGATCAGGTCGGCCGTTCGGGCAGCCGTGCCGGACGGTGCGTCGACCTTGGCGGGGTGGTGCAGCTCGACGATCTCCACCGACTCGAAGAACCGCGCCGCCTGCTGCGCGAACCTCGTCATGAGGACGGCGCCAATGGCGAAGTTCGGGGCGACGAGCACCCCGACGCCTGTGCCCGCGCGCGACGGCGGGGCCTGTGCGACCTGCGCCGTGAGCGTGTCCAACGCCTGCGCAGTCCATCCGGTCGTGCCGACGACGACGTGCACCCCCCGAGCGACGCAGTGCGCCACGTTGCCGGGCGCGACGGCCGGGATGGTGAAGTCGACCGCGACGTCCGCCCCGCCGAGCTCGCCCAGCTCGTCGCCCTCGTCGAAGGTCGCGACCAGGCGCAGCCCGTCGGCGGACTCGACGGCCCGGCATACCGTGGCGCCCATCCGGCCTTTGGCGCCCACCACCGCCACCGCGGTTTCCTGCGTCGCGCTCCGCCTCGCTCCACCCTCACCTTGCGCTGACCGCGCGGCTTCCGGCTCGCTCGGACGTCGCCGCTCCATCTCGTCCGTCATGGCGCCCAGGGTATGCCGTGCCACGATGGGCGCCGTGGACCTCGACGACGCCATGGCGCAGCTGTACGCGCTCGCGCCGGACGCGTTCCTGCCACGGCGCGCCGAGCTGGCGGCGGACGCCCGTTCGCTGGGGGACCGGGACCTGGCGAACGAGATCCGGCGGCTGCGAAAGCCGAGCGTCGCCGCGTGGGCGGTGAACCGGATGGTGCAGACCCGCCCCGACGAGGTGGCCGCGCTCACCGACCTGGCCGGGCGGCTGCGCTCGGCCCAGGAGGCGCTGGACGGCGTGCTGCTGCAGCAGCTGGGCCGCGAGCGGACCAAGCTCGTGGACGCGCTGGTGCGGGCGACCGCGCAGGCGGCTGGCGAGGACGGCGCGGCATTGTCTGCGGCGGCGGCGCGGGACGTGGCGGACACCTTCGTCGCCGCATTGGCCTCGCCGGATGCCACCGCCGCGGTCGTGTCGGGGCGGCTGACCCGCACGTTGTCGTATGCCGGGTTCGGCGATGTCGACCTCAACGAGGCGACGGCCCGGCCGCTGCGGGCGTTGCCCGACCTAGCTGAGCCGAATGCCAAGGGCGTTGAGCCGCAAGCCGATCCGGCGTTGGTGACGGCCGAGGCTCGGCTGCGGTCGGCGATGTCCGCAGCGACCGAGGCGACCCAGAAGCGGTCGGTGATCGCTGCTGAGCTCGAGCTCGCCGAGACCCGGGTCGCGCACCTGTCGCGCGAGATGGCGCGGGCCCGGGCGCATCGAGACGCGACCGCTGACGAGCTGGCGACGGCGGAGGTGGCCGACGAGAACGCCCAGACCGAGGTCCAGGTGGTCCGCCGGGCCCTGGACGCGTTACGCGACAGGGGCGGTCGGTGAACGGGTGGCCGGGCAAACCGAGGTGCGCCGGTGCCGGCATACCCGCCAGGATCTGAGGGGTGAGCCAGATCCGCCGCCACCCTGAACGTGCCCTGACCGACCGCGAGAACCTGTATGCCATCCTCGACGCCGGCTGGGTCGGCACCCTGGCCGTCGCGACCGAGGCAGCGCCCCAGGTCGTGCCGTTGCTCTATGCCCGGGTCGGTGATGCGATCGTCTTGCACGGCTCCACCGGAGCCGGCACCCTGCGGGCCGCATCGATGAGCGAGGTGACGTTCTGCGTCACGCTGCTCGACGCCTTCGTGTATGCCGCGTCCCTCTTCAACGCCAGCGCCAACTACCGCTCGGCGGTCGTCACAGGACCGGTCGAGCAGGTCAGCGGGCCGCCTGCGCAGGATGCGTTGCTTGCCATGGCCGAGCACGTCATGCCCGGCCGGGCGGCCGAGGTCCGCGCGCTCACGGCCAAGGAGCTTGCTGCAACGACGGTGCTGCGGCTGCCGATTCGCGACGGGTCGTGGACCGCCAAGGCCCGAAGCGGACCGCCCGGCTCCGACCCTGACGACGACCCCACCGTGTGGACGGGCGTGCTGCCGCTGCGCACCGGGTTCCACGCGCCGACGGCGACTCGAGCGGCCGGCATACCCCTGCCGGCGTCGATCCGCCGACGGCTGGACGGGCCGGCGTAGCGTTCCGGCCATGGATCGGACCGGAGCGCAGGTTCGCCTGATTCCTCCCCTGGTGGTCTTCGTGCCGCTGACCGTGCTGCTGGCGATGAACGCGCTCGTGCCGTGGGCAATCGGGGTCCCCTTGGTGATCCGGGTCGTCGTCGGCGCGCTGTTGGTGGTCGTGGGGGTCGCGCTGATGGCATGGGCCGCGTCGGTGATGAAGGGTCAGGGCACGACCGTGATCCCGTGGGAGCAGGTCGACGCCCTCGTGACAAGCGGCCCCTTCGCCTTCACCCGCAACCCGATCTACCTCGGCGATGGGCTGGTCTACCTCGGCATCACCGTCGCGTTTGGGTCCTGGTGGCCCGCGCTGGGGCTGCCTGTCGTGCTGCTCGTCCTGCACCGCTACGTCATCGACCCGGAGGAGGCGTACCTCACCGTGCGGTTCGGCCCGGCATACACGACGTATGCCGGACGGGTGCGCCGCTGGCTCTGAGACGGGAGTCCGCTGGGAACGCGCCGGGGAGGCGGCGCGGATTCGTCAGCCCGGTGCTGACACGACTCCCAGTTGCATCAGCATTGGCAGCTGGTCGAAGTACGTCCGAACCTCGGTGGTTAGTCCCTCGTGCATCTCGCTGACGATGACCACGGAGAACGTCACATGCTGCCCTGTTGGTGGCAGCTGCGTCCCGTCCGGCATTGGCAACGGGCCGGAGTGAGTGGCGGCGAAGTCGCACTCCATGACGGCCGTGTCGCCCTCGACCGTCAGGTGCCGCAGGGTGAGACGCTTGTCCGGAAAGGCCAATCGCTCGCCGTGCAGTCGCTCCGAAATGGCCTCACGCCCGGTGTTTTTACCTCGCGGAGTGATGTCGACGGCGTCTTCCGCCAACATCGAAACAAGCTCCTCAAGAGCACCAGCGTTGTAGAGCTCGATGGATCGCTCGGCGAGTTCCCGCACTGGGCCATTACGGTTTCCTTTCTCGTGTTCACGGCTGCCGTGTCGGAGCGACCAAGCCCAGCTGCATCATCATCGGCAGCTGGTCGTAGTAGGTCCGGAGGGTGACGGTCTTGCCGTCTCTTAGCTGGAAGACACTGGCAAGCCGAAAAGTGATCCGCTGGCCGGTTGGGGGCAGCTGGGAGCCGTCCGTCAGGGTCAACAAAGCCCTGTGCGTTCCGGTCAGTTCGCCTTCGACGACGACGGTGTCGCCGACCTCCGCCCAGTTCAGTGTCTCAATATGAAGGTCTGGGTAGCCGGCGCGCAGGCGGCGATAGTTGTCGCCGATGGCCTTGGTGCCGGTGAGCGTGCCCACGGGGTTCACTTCGACGCCGTCGGGCGCCCACTGCTTCAACAGCTCTTCGAACTCGGCGTTGTTCCAGAGCTCGATACCGCGCTCCACGTGCTCTCGTGCTGCTCCCATGGCGTCCTCCTTGGGATTCTCTGGTCGTCCGAGTCGACGCAAGCAACCTGGCGACCGGTGCCCGGTAGGTGCAGGGTTTCAGTGGGTCGAGAACTCGGTCGACGTCAGGATTCGGATATGAGCAGATAAGCGAAAGACGCCCCCGACTTTCGTGCTGCCTGCACGCTATTCCCGGGATATCCCCACCGTCAAGGCAGTTGTGGCGGCGCTATGGAGTCACTCCAGTCACACTGGCACCCTAACCCGTACGCAATTTCAAGAATCACACGATATTTCGTGTGTCTTCTGGAATTGGATATGGGTGATGTCTCGTCGCCAGCCAACCTCGCCAGGCCCGTCCGCAGACCTGATCGACCTGTCGGACCCGGCGTCTAGTCTGTCGGCCTACCAACTGCCCTGACGGGCACCGACGACTGGGAGCCAGGATGAGCACTCCGTACATCGAGCAGCCAGGCGAGACCCAACTCTCGCAGGAGCGAGCCGACCTGCTGGACACGCTCGGCAAGCACCGCATGCTGCTGCGCGTCACCGTGCGCGACCTCACCGACGAGCAGGCCGGCCTGCGCAGCACGGTGAGCGAGCTGTGTCTCGGCGGCCTGGTCAAGCACGTAGCCTCGACCGAGGCGACCTGGGTCGACTTCATCGAGCGGGGCCCGGTCGCGTTCGAGGGCGACCCCGACTACAGCAAGCGGGCGGCGGACTTCCAGATGCTGCCTGGCGACACGCTTGAGGACATCCTGCGGCGCTACGAGCAGGTGGCCGCCCGCACCGACTCCTTGGTCCGCTCGCTCGCCAGCCTCGACCACGCCCAGCCGCTGCCCCCGGCTCCGTGGTTCCCGCCGAACGCGACCTGGTCGGCGCGGCGGGTCTTCATCCACATCGTCGCCGAGACGGCCCAGCACGCCGGGCACGCCGACATCCTGCGCGAGGCCATCGACGGCGCGAAGTCCATGGGATAGCCGGAACTTCCTTTGAAGACTCGTTCGGATTCAGCCCAGAAGGTCTTGATTCCAATGAGTCTGAGCAGTAGACTGGATGCATGTTCGAGGGGGTGTGTGCGCCGACGGCGGCCGCGGTGCAGGCCGCGGACCCGTCCACGCTGGCCGGTGCCCTGTTTCGGGTGAGCGAGGATGCGCTGGGCGCGATGAGCGCCGATGAGGCCGAATGTGTCATCGCGGCCACCCAGCGAGCGATCAACGCCCTGACGGCGCGGCAGAGTGCGGCGCTGACTCGGTTCACCGAGCACGTGCTGGACACCCGGGACGCGCAGCGGGCGGCCCGGCAAGCGAGCTGCGGCGCCGGCACCGGTGGGCCAACCCAGCCCGGTGCAGGAGGCCGCCGCGTCCTTGGCGCCGATCCTGCGGGTCGCCCCGCGGACCATGGCCACCCGCATCCACACCGCGCAAACCCTCGCCGGGTTGCCACGCACCGCCGCGATGGCCTGGGCCGGGGACCTGGAGTCCTACCGGGCCAGCGTGATCACCCGAGCCGCCCGCCAGGTCGGGCATGAGCAGCTGGCCGAGTTCGAGGCGCGGCTGCACCACGGCGACATCACGGATTTGCCCACGTCGCGGGTGAAGGCCCGCGCCGGGCTGATCGCGGCCCGGCTGATGCCCGACCCCGACCCGGCCGAGCCCGAGCAGGACGCCCCGGCGAGCGAGGCCCTGCGGCAGGTGCGGGTCGGCCCCGCGGATGAGGCCGGGTTGACGAAGTGGGATGCGGTGCTGCCCACCGAGGCGTCGGTGTCGATGCGGGCCGCGATGGAGACCCTGGCCGCGCAGTACCGGGCCGACAACCCGCAGCTGACCGTGGCCCAGTCCCGCGCCGACGCGTTGGTCGACCTGGTCCTGTCCGACGTGCAGGTATCCACCACCGCCACCCTGATCATCCCCACCACCTCGGCCCCCACCACCTCCGCTCCCGCCGCCGACCCGGCCGTCCACCCCGAACCGGACGAGACGACGACGGAGCCTGAGACGGCGGCTGAGCCCGCCCCCACCGCTACCGCGGACCTGGACGGCGCGGCAGACATGGACGACGCGGCGGGGTGCGCCCAACCCAATGTGCCCACAGCCGACCCGGTGCCAACTGCCACACCGGCACGACCGGGCGCGACCGGTCCCCGGCGGCTGACCCCGCCGCCGTCGTGTGACTGCGCGAGCCGGTCCCGCTCCTGGGTGGAGCTGCTGGCAGCGCTCGACCGCCCAGCTGTCGTGCTGACCGGGCCGTGGGCCGCGGACCTGCCCGACCCGCCGGTCCAACGACGGTACGCGACCGCGGTGCACCAAGCGATCGAGGTGGACGCCAACCCGCACCTGGCCCGCGACGGGCACGGACGAGTCTGGTTCGTGCCCAAACCAGTCACCAGCCCACCCGTCGGCCTACTGCTGCCCGCGCAGGTCAACGCGATCCTGGCCGACCCGGACACCATCATCCGCCTGGGCACAGCCAACCCGCACACCGGCGCCGTCGACCACCTCGGCGAGCAGACCTACCGACCCGGGGCCAAGCTGGCCCGGCTGGTGCGCGCCCGGGATGGCACCTGCCGATACCCGGGCTGCGCCACCCCCGCGGAACGGTGCGACCTGGACCATGTCATCGCCTACCCGCATGGCCCCACGGCGGCGGCGAACCTGCACAGTCTTTGCCGGGCGCATCACGGGTTCAAGCACCACGGCGGCTGGACCGTCACCATGACCCCCGACGGCGTGTGCACCTGGACCGCCCCCAACGGCCGCAGCCACACCACCCACCCCCACAACCTGCACGACGACGCCGCCTAGCCGGAGACTAGTGGCCGTCGGCGGTCCAGAAGCTCCACGGTCGGGGTCGCTCGTAGCGCAGCCCGCCCGTGCCGTCCGCGCGCCCCGTGAGCAGGAAGCCGGCCCGCTCCAAGGCTTTGCGGCTCGGGACGTTGTCGGCTGCCGCTCGCGCCCGCACCCAGGCCCCCGTTGCCTCGGCAGCAGGCACGGCCAGCTGCAGGACGTCAGTGACGAGCCCCTCGCCGCGCGCCGCGTCGACCAGGCCGTAGCCGATCTCCACCTGGCCGCGCTCATCTGGGGGACTCAGGAAACCTGTTGTGCCGACCACCGCCGAGTCCCGTCGGCGGACGATCAGCCGAGGCCCCCACCTGCCCTCGGTTGCTCCGCCGGAGGAGATCGGGCCAAGGGCGTCGATGTCGTCCTGGCGGGGAAAGCCCTTGGCCCACAACGGATCGCGCGCGCCCGAGCGCATGGCGTCGGCCACCGAAGGCGTCACGAGGGGAAGCTCCACGAAGCGCCCGCGCAACGGTTCCTCGTCGAGCGGACGCACGGCATACCCTCGCGGCCGCGAGAGGTCGGTGATCCAGTAGCGGCGCCAGCCCTCGCGGATGTCCTCCAGGACTGCTCCAGCGCCTTCGATGGTGCGGATCGACGCGGCGTTGTCGTCGCGGCAGCACAGCAGCACCGGGTTGATCCCGAGCCCAGCAGCCTCCCGCAGCATGAGCGACAGGGCCACCCGCGCCACGCCTCGGCGCCGCGCGGTGGGCCGCACGGCATACCCGATGTGACCGCCCTGGCGCAGCAGCGCGTCAGTGAGCTCGTGGCGCAGGTTGACCATGCCGATCAGCTCGCCGTCGCGCGCGACCCACCGGGACGTGCACCGGACGCGGCCCTCCGGAACGTGGCGCCCGGACTCCTGGTCGGCCATCTGCTGGACCCACCGGGCGAACGTGTCCGGGTCGGCCAGGCTCGCCACCGCTGAGTCCGTCAGGCTCGACCCATCGAGATGGGCGCCCTCGAACTCCGCGATGAGGTCAAGCCACTCCCGGTGACGGGAGAAATCCGGACGGACCAGGTGGATCACCCTGGCAAGGTTAGGCTGTGACACCATCTGGCTGTGACTCGATACGCGCCGGCCGAGCGCCAGGCGCTGTGTGACACCCTGCTCGCGGTCGGTCCCGAGGCGCCCACGCTCTGCCACCCGTGGCGCGCCTGCGAGCTGACCGCCCACCTCATCCTGCGTGAGACCCGCCCCGACCTGGTCGCCGGGCAGTGGGTCAAGCCGCTCCGGGGCCGCCTCGACCGAGCCATCCAGGAGCGGGCCACCGCGCCGTATGCCGAGCTGGTCGCCACGCTGCGCGGCGGGCCGCCGCGATGGGCGCTCACGAGCCTTGCGCAGTTCGACGAGGCGACCAACCTGCTGGAGTTCTTCGTCCACCACGAGGACGTCCGGCGTGCCGCTCCCGGATGGGCGGCGCGCGAGCTGGACCCAGGGCACGAAACCGCGCTGTGGGACTACCTGCAGAAGTCGGCACGCTTCCTTTACCGGCGAGCCACGGCGGGGGTCGTCCTCGACGCCGGCGAGGCGAGGCGCTTCGTCGCCCGGCCGCCCGGAGCGCTCGGGTCGGCACTCGTCGAGGGCCCGGTTGGCGAGCTGGTCCTCTACAGCAACGGGCGCCGGTCGGTCGCGTCGGTGTCGCTCACCGGCCCCACCGAGGCCGTGCAGAGCCTGGCCTCCACCGACCTGTCGATCTGACGGGAAGCGGCTGGTTCAGCCGTGGCGCAGGATGGCGACCACGAAGTCGGACTCCGGCGTGAACGGTCGCAGGTCCCAGGTCGAGAGCAGCAGGTCCGCGACCATGCCGACGAGGCCGACGTCTTCGAAGAACTCCTCGAACGGGTAGCCTCGCCCAGCGCCGAACCCGATCACGGCCCGCCCCTGCGGTGCCAGGTGCTGGTAGAGCCGGTCGAGCACGTCGCGTCTGGTGGTCGGCGCGACAAACGTCATGACGTTGCCGGCGCACACGATGGCGTCGAACGGCTCTGGTATGCCGTGTGCCGCAAGATCGAGGGTGCCCAGGTCGGCGACCAGCCAGGTCGGCCCGGGGTAGTCCGCCTCGGCTGCCGCGATGAGCACCGGGTCGACGTCGACACCCACGACGGTGTGACCGACCCCGTGCAGGTGAGCCCCGATCCGCCCCGGGCCGCACCCGGCGTCCAGCACCCGCGAGCCTCGCTCGAGCATGGCGTCGACGGTGCGCGCTTCCCCGACGATGTCGACGCCGTCGGCCGCCAGCCGGCGGAACCGGTTGACGTACCACTCCGAGTGGCCGGGGTTGTCGGCCACCGTCCGTTCCCACAGGCTCGGCTCTCGGCTCATCGCACGATGATCCCCTCCGCGCGCATCGCGTCCTTGACCTGGGCGACGGTGAGCTCGCCGAAGTGGAAGACGCTCGCGGCGAGGACGGCGTCGGCGCCGGCGCGCACCGCGGGGGCGAAGTGCTCGGCCCGCCCGGCCCCGCCGCTCGCGACGACGGGAATGCCGACCGCAGCACGCACCGCCGCGATGAGCTCGAGGTCGAACCCGTCCTGGGTGCCGTCGGCGTCCATCGAGTTGAGCAGGATCTCACCTGCACCCAGCTGCTCGGCCTGGGCGCACCAGGCCACCGCGTCGAGGTCCACCGCCGTGCGCCCCCCGTGGGTGGTCATGACGAAGTCGCCGGTCGGGGTGCCGTCACGACGGCGTCGGCGGCGCACGTCGGCCGAGAGGACGAGCACCTGCGCCCCGAAGCGGGCAGCGATCTGCGCGAGCAGCTCGGGCCGGGCGATCGCGGCGGTGTTGACCCCGACCTTGTCGGCCCCGGCACGCAGCAGCCTGTCGACGTCGTCGACCGAGCGCACCCCTCCGCCGACGGTTAACGGGATGAACACCTGCTCGGCGGTCCGGCGCACCACGTCGTAGGTGGTCTCGCGGTCGCCGCTGCTTGCCGTGACGTCGAGGAAGGTCAGCTCGTCGACCCCTTGCGCGTCGTAGACCTCGGCCAGCTCGACCGGGTCACCGGCATCGCGCAGGTTCTGGAAGTTCACGCCCTTGACCACCCGGCCGGCGTCGACATCCAGGCAGGCGATCACCCTGATGGCCACGGTCATTGGGCCAATCTAGCCGCCCTGGATAGGGTGGTCGGCCGTGCGGTTCGACCTCGACCGGCCCGATGACGCGGGCGTACTTGAGGCCGTGGTCTCGCGGGCACAGGCCGTCACTGCGCGCCGCAGCGCACCCGTCGTCGTCGCCGTGGACGGGCCCAGCGGGTCGGGTAAGACGACCCTCGCCGAGGCACTCGCCGAACGGCTGCCAGCAACGCTGGTCCACATGGACGACCTCTACCCGGGATGGGACGGCCTCGCCCAGGCCGTGGGCTTGGTGACCGACCTCGTCCTGGAGCCGCTGTCGCGTGGTGAGCGCGCGGCATACCGCCGATGGGACTGGGCGCGCGGACGCTGGGGCGAGACGCTTGTCGTGGCCCCCAGTCCGTTCCTGGTCGTCGAAGGGTGCGGTTCGAGCGTGCTGCCTGCTGGGAGGTATGCCGCGGTGCGGGTCTGGGTACAGGCTGACCGGGAGGTCCGGATGAGACGGGGGATCGAGCGCGACGGCGAGACGTTCCGGCCGCACTGGGAACGCTGGGCCCGCCAGGAGGATGCCCTGTTCGCCGCGGACCGCACCCGGGAACGGGCTGACTTCCTTGTCGACACGACGCCCGTGGGCTAGGCGCTACGATGCCGCGCAGCTCATGACGACACAGCGCCGCGGGCACCAGCACCCGCACCTGCCAGAGGTCGCGCTACCCCCGCAGTGGGTGATGGCCGCCGCGATGCTTGCCGTCGCGGTCAACCTGCGCGTGGCGATGGCCAGCGTCCCGCCGCTCGTCCAGCCGATCACCGGGGAGCTGCACCTGTCCAACGCCGCGGTCGGCGTGCTCACGACACTGCCGGTGCTGTGCATGGGGCTGTTCGCGCCAGCCGCCCAATGGCTGAGCACCCGCCTCGGCGCGGTCGCGTCGGTCCTGTATGCCGTGGTGTGCGCCGGGCTGGGGAGCTTTGCCCGCCTGTGGGGGAGCAACGTGGTCGTGCTGTATGCCGGCACGTTCGTTCTCGGGGTTGGCATCGCTGTGGCGGGCGCCCTGCTCCCGAGGCTGGTGAAGACCCTCTTCCCGCCCGAGCGGTCCGGCACGATGACCGGCCTCTACATGTTCGCGATGATGGGCGGCGCGACCGCGTCGGCCGCGCTCGCGGTCCCCTTGGCGGACTGGCTGGGGTCGTGGCAGGCCTCCCTCGCCTCGTGGTCGGTGCTTGCGCTTGTCGGCGCGGTGGCGTGGGCGCCGTTCACGCTCACCGCGCAGCGCCACCGGGCCGCCACGCCACCTGCCGCGGAGCACGTGCGCCTGCCGTGGCGGCACCGGACCGCGCTGGTGCTCGCGGCCTACCTTGCGGTCCAGTCCTGGCTGTTCTACTCATCGCTGGCGTGGATCTCGCCGACGTTCGTGGCGAGCGGGTGGGCCCGACGTGATGCCGGCTACCTGCTGTCGGCGTTCTCGCTTGCGCAGCTGACCACGGGGCTGCTTGGCCCGGTGCTGGCCGACCGAGTGTCCGACCGCCGCCGGCTGCTCGTGCCCGTGGCGCTGCTCGCGACCGTGGGGCTGCTGGGGATGTGGCTGGCGCCGACCGCGGCGCCGTGGCTGTGGGTGGTCGTCGTGGGCCTTGGCCAGGGGGCGGCGTTCTCGGTGGGGCTGGTCCTGCTCGTCGACTACGCAGCGACGCCGGCGGCCAGCGGCCGGCTTACCGCGATGTGCTTCTTCGTGTCCTACACGCTCGCTTCGTTCGGGCCGTTCGCGATGGGCGCGGTCCGGGACGTCACGGGCAGCTTTCCGGCGGTCTGGATGGTGCTCGTCGCACTGATGGCGGTGCAGATCGCGTTGGCCGGCGTGCTGCGGCCTGGCCTGGCTCGCACCCATTAGCGCACAACGTCCCACTGCGCCGCCCGACGGCTCACTGCTCGGCCGCCTCGCCGAGCGCCTTGACGAGCGCCGCGAGCCGGGAGGCCTCAGCCTCCGACCGCTTGCCGTCGGCGCGCTGGATCGCCATGACCGCAACGGTGTCGAAGTCATCGAGCTCGAGGGTGGGCCACGGCATACCGAGCCCGAACTGGACGCCGAGGATCTGCGCCCAGACCAGCCGGCGGGACGTAAACAGGTTGCGCACCAGCAGCCCCTCGCGGGTCGGGACGGCGCGGATCGTCGCGTACCGCCAGAACACCGCGGCCAACAGCCACCCGATCGAGGCAAGGAAGAAACGGTCGACGACCCCCCAGTGCACGGCCGGGGTGTCGACGATGAACATGGCGACGAACCCGAAGACGACAATGGCGGCCACGGCGAGGGCGATCGCCACGATTCGGCCCCGGCGCGGCCGGAACACCGCGAACGGGTCGTCCTGGCTCGTCACTGGCAGTGACCCGTCACTGGCGACTACCCGCTCACAGGCGGCACGCCGCGATGTCGGTCACCAGGATCGCCCGGGCTCCCAGGTCGTACAGCTCGTCCATGACCCGGTTGGTCATCCCCCGCGGCACCATGGCGCGAACCGCCTTCCACGCCGGGTCCTGCAACGGCGACACGGTGGGGGACTCCAGCCCCGGCGTGACGGCGCACGCCTGGTCGACCAGCTCCGCCGGCACGTCATAGTCCATCATCACGTAGTGGCGCGCCGTGACGACGCCCTGCAACCGGCGGCGCAGCACGCCGGCGCCGTTGTCCTCAGGCACCTCGACCCGGCGGATGAGCACCGCCTCCGACCGCAGGATCGGCTCCCCGAAGACCTCCAGCCCCTGGCCTCGCAGCGTCGCGCCGGTCTCGACGACGTCGGCGATGACATCAGCGACGCCAAGCGTGACGGCCGTCTCGACGGCGCCGTCGAGGCGCACGACGTGGGCCCGCACCCCGGCCTTGTCCAGGTGCGCCTGGACCAGGCCCGGGTAGCTGGTCGCCACCCGCCGCCCCGCGACGTCGGCGACGCTGGACGCCGCCCCGGTGGGCGCGGCATACCGGAACGTCGACCCCCCGAAGCCGAGCGAGATCACCTCGACGGCGCTGCTGCCGGAGTCCAGCAGCAGGTCGCGGCCGGTGATGCCGGCATCGACGGTGCCCGACCCGACGTAGATCGCGATGTCGCGAGGCCGCAGGTAGAAGAACTCGACGTCGTTGTCGGGGTCGAGCAGGGTCAGCTCGCGGGCGTCCCTACGCACCTTGTACCCGGCCTCATGGAGCATCTCGACCGCGGGCTCGGACAGAGATCCCTTGTTGGGCACGGCGATTCGCAGCATCGGTCTACCTGTTGGCGCGGGTCAGAGGTGGGCGTAGACGTCGTCGAGAGAAAGGCCCTTGGCAAGCATGAGCACCTGCACGTGGTAGAGCAGCTGGCTGATCTCCACAGCGGCGCGCTCGTCGCTCTCGTGCTCGGCGGCCATCCACGCCTCGGCCGCCTCCTCGAGGATCTTCTTGCCGATCGTGTGCACGCCGGCATCCAGAGCCGCCACGGTGCCCGAGCCGTCCGGGCGGGTCACGGCCTTCTCGGCGAGCTCAGCATAGAGCTGCTCGAAGGTCTTCACAGGCGCCCAGCCTAGCGAGCGGCCAGTATGCCGGTTGGCCGCGTCGGGCTCGACCCATGCCGAGTGTGGCGGCAGTTATCACACCAAGGCGGCATTTGTTGCTGCCGCCTTGCGCGCTCAGGTCGGGCGCAGCCGCGCGACGAGCGCGTCGTGGACGGCGTCGGGCACCAGGCCCAGCACGTCGCCCCCGTACGCGACGACCTCCTTGACCAGCGAGCTCGACACGTGCTCGAACGCCGGGTCCCCCGGTAGGAACAACGTCTCCACCCCAGTCAGATGCTTGTTCATCAGCGCCATCGGCAGCTCGTAGGCGAAGTCGGTGCCGCTGCGCAGGCCCTTGAGGATGGCCGTGGCGCCGACCTCACGGCATACGTCGACGAGCAGCCGGCCCGCGAAAGCCTCGACCCGGACCCCGCTGACATCGGCCGGGACCGCGGAGCGGATCAGCGCCATCCGCTCCTCGACCGGGAAAGTGCCCGCCTTGGCCGGGTTGTGCAGCACGGCCACGACCACCTCGTCGAACAGGCGAGCGGCCCGGGCGATGATGTCGACGTGGCCGTTGGTGATCGGGTCGTAGGACCCGGGGCAGACGCATCGGGAGGTCACCCGGGCGAGCCTACCCAGCGACTCACGCCACCTCGTCGTCGCCGGGTGCGTCGGCGAACCACATCTTGGTCTCCCCGTACCGCCGCTCCCCGGCCGCGGACAGCTCTGCGGGCCACCGCGGCTCCGGTGACCGAGCCGAGCGCTCGACGACGACGAGCGCCTCCGGCGCGAGCCAGTCATGATGCACGAGCAGGGCGAGCACGTCGGCAAGGGTGTCCTCGGCGATGTCGTACGGCGGGTCGAGCAGCACCAGCCCGAACGGCTCGCTCGAGGGCCCAGAGAGCAGGAACCGCTCGACGTCCTCGGTACGTACCTCCACCGCATCGAGCGCAAGCTCGCGGGCGTTGGCCCGGGCCACGCCTGCGGCGGCGCGGTCGGCCTCCACGAGCACCGCAGCGTGCGCGCCCCGGCTGCACGCCTCCAGGCCCAGCGCGCCGGACCCGGCATACAGGTCGAGGACCCGCGCGCCGGCGATCACCCCGAGGTGCTCGAGCCGCGAGTACAGCGCCTCCCGCACCCGGTCGGACGTCGGGCGGGTCGCGGCGCCCGCCGGGGTGGCGATGCGGCGCCCGCCCACCAGCCCGCTGATGATCCGCGCCACCTCACCCACGCTCCAGGTATGCCGCTTGCTCCTCGTCCAGCCGCGCGGCCACCCTCGTCGCAAGCTCGGGGTGCGCGGCGAGCGTGGGGTCGGCCTCGACGAGCTCGGTGGCGTCCTCGCGGGCCGCCGCGATGAGCTCCTCGTCCTCGCGCGAGCCCATCCGCAGAAACCGCACCGACGACGCGCGCCCGCTCTGCCGAGCGCCCAGGACGTCTCCCTCGCGACGCAGCTGCAGGTCACGGCGGGCCAGCTCGACCCCGTCCGACGTCTCGGCGACGACGTCCAAGCGCTCCCGTGCGGCCGCCGCCTCAGACTCGGTCATGAGCAGACACAGCCCCTCGGCTTGTCCACGCCCGACCCGGCCGCGCAGCTGGTGCAGCTGGCTGAGCCCGAACCGGTCGGCGTCCATGACGACCATCATCGTCGCGTTCGCGACGTCGACGCCCACCTCGATGACCGTGGTCGAGACGAGCACATCGATGTCACCGCGACCGAACGCTCGCATCGTCGCGTCCTTGGTGGCGGCGTCGAGCCGACCATGCAGCAGCTCGATCCGCAGCGACGCCAGGGCCGGGTGCTCGCGCAGCTGCGCGGCCACGGCATACACGCCCGCCAGTGGCCGCTGCGGCGCCGCGCCCCCATCCGGTATGCCGTCCGGGCTCACCTCGGCGTCCCAGGCCGCGTCCGCCCAGCCGGCGTCCTCGTCCGAGCTGTCGGAGGTCAGGTTGGTCCCGTCGTCCGGCTCGCCGATCATGGGGCAGACGACGTAGGCCTGATGGCCCTTGGCGACCTCCTCGGCAAGCCGTTCCCACGTGCGTGACACCCAGCCCGGCTTCCACGCGTCGACCACGTGCGTGTCGACCGCGCCGCGCCCGAGCGGAAGGTCGGTCAGCGTGACCGTCTCCATGTCGCCGAAGACCGTCATTGCCACGGTGCGCGGGATCGGAGTGGCGGTCATGATGAGCAAGTGAGGTGGGGTGGTTCCCTTCTCCCGCAACGCATCCCGTTGCGCGACCCCGAACCGGTGCTGCTCGTCGACGACGACGAGGGCCAGGTCGCGGAACATGACGTGTTTCTGGATCAGCGCATGCGTGCCGATGACGATGCCGGCGTCGCCGGTCACCACGTCGTTCAGGGCGGTTCGACGGGCCGCCGTCGACTGGCTGCCGGTGAGCAGCGCGACCTTGGTGCCCAGCTCGCTGCCGCCGAGCATGCCACCCTCGGCCAGGTCGCCGAGCAGGCCGGTGATCGAGCGGTGGTGCTGGGCGGCGAGGACCTCGGTCGGCGCGAGCAGCGCCGCCTGTCCTCCCGCGTCGATGACGGCGAGCATCGCGCGCAGCGCGACGACGGTCTTGCCCGAGCCGACCTCGCCCTGCAGTAGCCGGTGCATGGGACGGCTGCGGCCCAGCTCCGCCGCCAGCAGCTCGCCGACGCGACGCTGCCCGTCGGTCAGCCGGTAGGGCAGCCGCGCGTCGAAGGCGGCGAGCAGCCCTGCCGGCCGCGGGGCGCGTTCCGTTGTCACCAGCGCGTCGGTCGCCCTGCGGCGTTGGGCGAGGATGACCTGCAGGACGAAAGCCTCGTCGTATCGCAGCCGACGCATTGCCGGGCGCACGTCCGCGTCGAGCGGACGCTCGTGCACCAGCCGCAGCGCCTGCGCCCGGCCGAGCAGGTGGCGCCGCCGGCGCACCGGCTCCGGAAGCGGCTCAGCGATCGGGCCGATCCGCTCGAAGACGTCCTCGATGTGCCGCCAGATCTGAAACGAGGTCAGGCTGGCCGTCGTGGAGTACACCGGGATGAAATGAGTCAGCCGCTTGGTCACGTGGCCCTCGACGGACTCCTCGTCCAGCAGCACGTAGTCCGGGTGGGCAAGCTGGAAGCGCCCCTGGTACCTGCTGACCGCCCCGCTGAACGACCCGAGCCGACCGGCATACAGCGGCTTGCCGGAGTACTTGTTGAAGAAGGTGAGGTCCAGCTCGTGGTGCCCGTCGGAGAGCACCGCCGTGAACACTCGACCGCGCCCGGACTTCATCCGCCGGTCGTGCACCCGTGCGACCCGGGCGACGACGAACGCCTCCTGCCCCTCCACGAGGCGGCTCAGGTCGGTGAGGTCGGTCGGCACGAGGTACTGCTTGGGCACGAACTCGAGCAGGTCACCGACCGTGTGCAGGCCCTTGTTCTTGGCCAGCGCCCCCGCTGCCTTGGCCTGGAAGAGTCGGCGCAGCGGGGTGTCCTCGGTGAGCTCGCCGATCATTCGACCCCGAGCAGCAGGGGGTAGAGCGGCTGCCCTCCCGCGATCTCGACGATCTCCAGCCCGAGCCGCGAGCCGCTGCGGGCGGCGGCGACGACGGCCTGGCTGAGGTCCTCCGGCGCGTCCTGCCCCGTGACGACAGTGAGCAGCTCGCCACCGGCGGCCAGCAACCGGTCCACGACCTGCCGCGCGACGGCATACAGGTCCGACCCGATGAGGGCGAAGTCCCCGTCGACGATGCCCAGGACGTCACCCGGCTGGCAAGGCCCGGCCGAGGTGAGCGCGGCCTTGCGCGACACGGTGACGCCCCCGTGTCGGGTGCCGGCCGCCGCCTGGCTCATCGCCACGAAGTTGTCCTCTGGCGCCGCCTGCGGGTCGAAAACGGCAAGCGCGGCCAGGCCCTGGACAGCAGTGCGGGAGCGCACGACCCGCACCGTGATCCCCGCCTCCGCGGCGGCCCTGGCTGCTGCGCGGGCCGCCAGCTCGGTGTCGGAGTCGTTGGGCAGCAGCAGGACCGTCCCGGCGTGGGAGGCGCGCACCGCGTCGAGGAGCTGGCCGGCCGAGGCCCGCTGCGCCGGTCCGCTCGCCACGACCGTGGCTCCGGCCGCACGCATGAGGTCGGCAAGCCCCGGACCAGCCGCGCAGGCGACGACCGCCTGGCCATCCAGGTCCGCAGCCGCCCGGATCTGGTCGCCGAAGTGGGTGATCACGATGCGGTGCGGACGGCCGGCCTCGATCCCGGCCTCGACCGCGGCTCCCGCATCGTTGACGTGCACGTGGACGTTCCACTCCTCGTCGCCCCCGACGACGAGCAGCGAGTCCCCGAGACTGCCAAGGCTGTCCCGCAGCTTGGTGACCCGCTGCTGGTCGGACTGCGACAGCAGGAACATGACCTCGTATGCCGTGGTGCTCGTGGGCGCTACGGGCTGGGCTGGCTCACGCATCCCGCCGAGCGTCGTTGTCCAGCCGGCCCGGCGGCCCAGCGGGTCGTCGGCGGCATCGCCGCCGTCGCGCATGACGACCCGCATGAGCGCCTCGAGCAGCAGCACATAGCCGGCCCCACCCGCGTCCACGACCCCGGCGTGCGCCAGGGCAGGCAGCTGGGTCGGCGTGCGCGCGAGCGCCTCGCGGGCAGCGGAGAGAGCCGTCCCCGCCACGTCGTACAGCGTGGCCGGCATACCCGCCGTCGCGGCGGCCACCACCCGGTCGGCCTCCGTCGCCGCCGACCGAGACACGGAAAGGATGGTGCCGTCCTTGGGTTCGGCCACGCATCCCCACGCGAGGACGTCAGCCTGGCACAGCGCCCCGGCCACACCGGGCCCGTCGAGCGCCTGCACCCCGGTCGCGGCGATGTACTGCGACAGCCCCTGGAACAGCTGGCTGAGGATGACCCCGGAGTTACCGCGGGCGGACAGCAGCATCGCCCTGGAGACCTCGCGGCTCAGGATGGCGAGGCTCAGCGGCTCTCCTACCGTGTGGCTCTCCAAGGCGGTGCGGGCGCCGTCCAGGGCTGCGTCAAAGGTCAGGTAGAGGTTGGTCCCCGTGTCGCCGTCCGGAACCGGGAAGACGTTGAGCGAGTCGATCTCGGAACGGTGCGCCGCAAAGGTCGACCTGGCCAGGGCAGCCCACCGGATAAGGGCTCGGGCGTCAAGGCGCTCGAGCACCGCTGGCCCGCTGGGCACCTCGGGAGCGCTGGGCACGGGACCTCCGAAGACCAGGACACGACGCGGACGCGACACCTGGTGGAAGGGTATCTGCAGCCGCACCCGCCTCGCGTGTCCGGCACCGGTCAGCGTTCCGAGGCCAGGGGCGCCTGGTCACCCCCCGGTATGCCGTCAACCCGGCGCGCGTCGACGGCCCCGCCCAGGTCCCAGGCCGGCACCGCTCGGGCCCGGTCGAGGACGCGAGCGACGGACTGCTGCCAGTCGCCGTCGCGGATCTCCAAGGTCCATTTCCAGGGGGGCCGAAGGGCCGGAAGCCGATCGGTGACCTGGCGCAGCAGCAGGTCGAGGTCGCCGTTTCCGGGGAAGAACAGTACGGCCGATCCGCTCGGGCCGTGGACGGCCGCCCAGGTCAGCCGGTACCCGTCGAGCAGCCCGAACCCGTGTTCGTCAGCGAGCGAGCGATGCAGCGCGGGGACGGTGCGAGCCGTTTCGGCCACACACTCCTCGAGCGGCCCGGGTCCGAACACGACGCAGGTAAGAGCCGCGCTGCGGCACTGGTGGTAGACCCGCTGCCGTAGGGACGTCTCAGGAAGGCCGGGATCAGCCAGCCGCCAGCGCGGCTCTGCGGCTCGCGGCGTGTTGCGCGGATCACGAGAGGGCGTCATGGGCATCGAGCCCGACACGACTGCACGGTTCGGGGCACGGCGGTCCCCCCGCCGCCGTGCCCCACCTCACGCCCGGCGTCCCGATGGCTGAGGCACATCAGCCCGTGAGAGGGCCGCCGGACCACGGGGATCGCGCTCCTCAGCCCGAAACCGCAGGCCGGCGGGCGGCCCCAGCGGTCCTGCCGCGTCGGGTCGGGACAGATCGCCATCGTGGTCCCTGCCTTCGTGAGGTCGGCCACCCAGCAAAGTGGGTGACACGTCTTCTTACCCGACGGTAGGCGGCTGGGCAGCGAGCCGGACAGTCCTCTCTTTGTGGGTCAATGTGCGCCGCTCTTTGTGGGGCAATGCCCGCGATGTGGCGAAAGCCACGGTGCTGCGGGGGTGCAATCTCCCGCAACCCGCCGCCCCTGTCATGGCTCGTGACTAACGTGCTTAACATGTCGACGGTGGCTGCCGACGACGTTCTCGGCCCGCGCCGTTCGTGGACCGAGATGATCCACGCAGGCCTACGCCTGATCGCCGTCGCGGTGTGCCTGGCCAACCTGCTCGGGGGGGTCGGCGTCGCGCTCTTCCTTGTCGAGCAGAATGCCGCGAGCCGGCTCGGGCTGGCGCTGGTCCTGTGCGGCCAGGCGGTGATCCTCGTGGCCGTCGTGGGCACGCACCGGTCCGGCTGGCTGACTGCCCTGGTCCTGGCGTGCTCCGCCGCCGGGGCCGCCCTGGCCGTACCCGCAACGACCTGGACAACGGGGCCCTCCGCATGGTGGCCCACGCAGTTCGTGCTGACGATCGTCGGCTACCTCGTCTACATAGAGCCGACGTGGCGCAGGTGGTGGCTGGTCGGCCTGGTCATCGCGGTGAACGCGGCGGCCCGGGTCGAGACCTGGCCAACCGGCGACCACCATCGGGACGCGGTCCTCATGCCCCAGCTGGTGTTCGAGACCAGCCAGGCCGTCATCATGGCCGTGACCGTCTATCTCACCCTCGCCGCCTTGCTCGCTGCCGCCGCACGGGCCGATGCCGTCCGGATCGCGGCACGCGGGCGCCGGGAGGCCGAGACGCAGGCCGCAGCCCGGGCAACCCGCTCGAGGGAGGTGGACCGGTTCATCCACGACGAGGTCCTGCACACCCTACGGAGCGTGGCGCTGGACCGCGACGCGGTGCCCGCCGCCCAGGCGAGCGAGCATGCGCGTCGGCTCACCCGGCTCCTGGCTGGTGTGCCGGACCCGGCGGCGCCTGTGCCGACGGCCGGCTCAGATGCGCGCACCGACCTCACGGCCACGGTGGCGGAGGTGGCCGCACGCTCGCCGCTGCACGTGGCGGTCACCGGACCACGGCCGATGTCGGTGCCTCCGGGGGTCGGCCACGCGTTCGCCCGGGCGGTGGAGGAGTCGCTCCGAAATGTCTCCCGGCACGCCGGCACGAGCCACGCCCGGGTCCGGCTTCGGCGCAGCGGTTTCACCGTCTCGGTCACCGTGCGCGACGAGGGCGTCGGCTTCGACCCGGATGCCGTCGACGCAGAGCGCAGCGGGGTCCGCTCCTCGATCGCCGAGCGGATGACCGACGTCGGCGGGTCGGCCAGGGTCCAGTCTCGCCCAGGACACGGCACCGAGGTGACCCTGAGCTGGAGCCCTCAGCTGGAGGGTTCACAGCGTACTGAGGAGGGCATCGCCGCCAGCGGGATCGACCGGCTCGCCCCGGCCGGTGTCGCGGCCTACCTGCCCTTCCTGGTGGCCAACCCGTGGTACGCGTTCTGGCTGGCGCCGCTGCTCACCGTCCCGCTCGCGGGCTGGTCCGGGTCGGTGCTCGCCGTCGCGGCGGGTCTGGCGGCCACGGCAGTAGGCCTGCACCGCACGCTCAGGGGCTGGCACTCCATCCTGCTGACCGTCGTGGCCTGGGGCAGCTCACTGGCCAACGGCTTGGCGCTCCCCGCCGGTTCGACCAACACCGCGCTGTACTGGCTCGCCGGGGGCGTGACGGCGATCCTCTACCTTCAGGTCCTGTTGCGGCCGCTGCGCGAGGCCGTCGTCACCGGTGTCGGCCTCACGACGATCGCCCTCGCGTGTGCCCTGCGCACCCTCGACAGCCCGTCCGAGGTGCCGGTCTACCTGCCCGCTCTGCTCTCGCCAGCACTGGCCCTGGCCTGTGCCGTCCTGCTCGGGCGAACCGTGGACGCGATGGGCTGGGAGGTCCTGCGCTCCGAGGAAGCGGCCATCGAGGCTGCCGCCGCCCAGCGCCTGCGGGCCGACTTCGAGGAGCAGCTGCGCGAGCGGATGGACCGGCGTCGGGAGGCGGTGCTGGACTTTGTCTGCGCCGTCGGCGATGGCAGCCTCGACGTCACCGACCCCCAGGTCCAGGCCAGAGCAGCCGATCTGGAATGCCTGCTGCGCGAGCAGCTGCTGCTGCAGGTTCCCGTCGACGTCGAGCAGGCCGTGCAGCGGCTCATCGACTCCGGCGTGCAGGTCCGCGTCCGGGCGGCTGCGGACATGCCAGGTCCGGTTGCCGACCTTCTCGTCGACACGCTCGACTCGCTGACGACCGCCCAGCCGTGGCCGGCGGTGACCGACGTGCAGGCGACGGTCACCCCGTCCGGTGCCTCCTGGCGGCTGGCGCTGGTCATCACCGGCGCAGCAGCGCGGCTGCGCCCGTGGACGGCCGGGTTTGTCCGCGACGAAGGCTGGGTGGTGTCCGAGGTGCCCGGCGGGGTCCATCTGGTGCGACGGCTGGCCCGGCCGGTCCCTTCATTGACGGACTCACCATGAGCGCGTCGGCGGGCCACACTGGCCCTGTGGTCACTCCCGACACGCTGCCACCGCCGATCCGGCTGGCAGCCGTCGACGACCACCCGATCGTCGTCGAAGGGCTCGTCTCGCTCATCACCCGAGACGCGGCGGACCTGGTCTGGCTCGGTCGATCGAGCACCTGGGCCGACCTCGAGCATCGCCTGCAGGAGTGGCCGACCCCACCTGACCTCGTCCTCTACGACCTGCATCTGCACGACGGGTCGACCCCGACCGAGGGCATCGCCACCCTGGCCTCCCGTGGCATCACCGTCGTGGTCTTCACCTCCGAGGTGCGCCCGATCCCCATCCGCCGGGCCGTTCAGGCCGGTGCGCTCGGCGTCGTGCTCAAGTCCGACCCGGTCGACCGGATCGTCGATGTGGTCCGATCCGCCGCCGCCGGCGACTTCGCCGTCTCCAGCGACCTGGCGTTCGTCCTCATCACCGACGAGTCACTCGCGGCCCGGCTGGCGCCCCGCGAGCTGGAGGCGCTGGAGCTGCTCGCCGACGGGGTGCCCCGCAAGTCGATCGGCGCGCGGATGGTCCCACCCGTCAGCCTGGCCACCGTGGTGACCTACCTCAACCGGGTGTGCGCCCGCTACCAGGCGCTGGGCCGAGATGTCACAAGCGCCCAGGACGCGGTGCGCGCCGCGGTCGAGGACGGCTACCTCGACCTTCCGGAGGCGCAGCGCGACCTGTGACCGCGGCACTTTGGTCGCCCGCCCAGCGGTTCGCTATCCTTGAGCGGCTGCCCGGGCCTGCCGGGGCGAAGGACATCCGGATGACCAGGAGATCACCGTGGCTGCGACCTGCGACGTCTGCGGCAAGCGACCGAGCTTCGGTCACAACATCTCGCACTCGAACCGGCGCACCAAGCGGCGGTGGAGCCCGAACATCCAGCGGGTCAGGGCCACGGTCAACGGCGTGACCCCCAAGCGGCTCAACGTCTGCACGTCCTGCCTCAAGGCCGGCAAGGTCGCTCGCTGACTCGGCACGGCATACTCGTCAGATCTGGCGTGGGGCTCATCCCGCGAAGTGGTCCCAGCCGCGTGGCGGCTGCGCGTGTCCACCCACGGTGACCCCGGCTCCCTCGCTGACGCGACCGACCGGCCGCCACCCGGGCGGCAGGCCGCCCGGGAAGGTCGCGAGCAGCGAGTGCTCCTCACCGCCGGCCAGGACGCATTCCCGGGCCTGCTCAGGTGCCAAGGCCGGGACGAGCCGGTCGACGTCGGGCTGCAGCGCGGCGGTGTCGAGGTCTAGGCGCACCCCGCTGGCCCGGGCCAGCCGGGCGGCGTCGCGCAGCAGCCCGTCGGACAGGTCGAGCATGGCACTCGCTCCGGCCTGCGCCGCTGCGGGGCCAAGGCGGATCGGGGGGGTCGGGCGCCGCTGGCAGGCCACCGCCTGCGGGTGAGCGCCCGCGTTGCCCGCTTCGAGCAGCTGCCAGCCCGCTGCCGCGAGCCCGAGCGTGCCCGCGACGGCGACCACGTGACCCGGGCGGGCCCCCGACCGCAGCACCGGCGAGCGGCCGTCCAGTGACCCCAAGGCGGTCACGCACGCAAGCAGGGTGCCAGCCGGAGCCGAGGACAGGTCACCGCCGATGACCGGGGTCTGGGCAGCCCGGGCGGCCTCGCCCAGCCCTCGCGCGAAGGCCAGTGCCCATGCCACGGCGGTCGCCGGGTCGGCCACGAGGGTCACGAGCAGCCCCGTCGGCCGCGCGCCCATGGCCGCGAGGTCGGCGAGGTTCTGGGCCACGGCCTTGGCCCCGACGTCCTCGCCGCTGGACCACTCGTCGCGCCAGTCTCGGCCCCGCACCATGGCGTCGGTCGTGGCCACGACCGACCCGTCCGGGGCGGCGACAACCGCCGCGTCGTCCCCGGGACCAACGCCGACGACTGGGCCACCCTCAAGCAGCGGGAAGATCTGCGCCAGCAGCGCGTCTTCGCTGAGATCCGCCAGGGTCGGTTCCCCGGAGCGGGAGCGCTGCACTGGTACCCCTTCCACAGGAACGAAACCTCACGGGCACGGTAGCGTCTCCCTAGCGCCTGGCCCGACGCCCGGCGCCACGCCAGTCGATCCCCGCCCCTTCCCAAGCCAAGCGAGGTAGTACGTGGTCCAGGCCTTCATCCTCATCCAGACCGAGGTCGGCAAGGCCGCGACGGTCGCCCAGTCCATCGGCGAGCTGTCCGGGGTCGTGTCGGCCGAGGACGTCACCGGTCCGTACGACGTCATCGCTCGTGTGGAGGCCGGCACGGTAGACGAGCTGGGCAAGCTTGTGATCGCCAAGATCCAGGATGTCCCTGGGATCACCCGCACCCTCACCTGCACCGTGGTCCACGTCTGAACGTCGGCTCGCGGTGCCAACCGCCGCTGCGGGCCCGAAGAGTATGCCGTGCCGGCGCTCTCGGCCTCGTCCTGGCCCTCGCCGGGTGCGCCCGGGGCGTCGAGGTGACGGTGCCCGCCAATGCCTCAGACCCGGCCTGCACCGCCGCGGGCGCCAGCTGGCCGGCAACCGTCTCGGGCCTGGCAGCCCACCGAGCTGCGGGACCCGTCCCCAGCGGTCCGGGCCTGGGGTGACCCGGCGGTCATCGCGCGGTGCGGGGTGGACGTACCGGGGCCCACGACCCTGGACTGCGTCAGCGTCGACGGGGTCGACTGGGTGGTCGAACCGCTCTCGGACGGCACCCGGTTCACGACCTACGGACGCTCTCCCGCCGTCGAGGTTCTCGTGCCCAAGCGGTACGCGCCCGAGCCGCTGCTGTTGCCGGCGTTCGGTCCCGCCGCCGCCAGCCTTCCCGAGACCGGTCATCACTGCACGTGAGCGCCGAACCTCGATCGCTGCAGACTTGCCTCCAGCCAACACCCGCAGACGGAGGTAAACGGGGGGCTCGGTAAAGGGGCAGCGGAGGTGATACCGAGCGATAGAGCGCACGCTCTCACCTCCACTCGACGTTTTTACCTCCGGCCAGCAGCACGTTGGAGGTTTTAGAGAGCGATAGGGCGCACGCTTTCACCTCCATTGCTCCGTTTTACCTCCAACCAGTCATCCCTTTACCTCCGATCAGTTTGCTCCGATCATGGGATGGCCCTCAGCGCAGGCCAGTACGCCGTTGCAGCGCAAGCGAGACGAGCTCGTCGATGAGCTCGGTGTACCCCAGCCCGGTCTGCGCCCACATGCGTGGGTACATCGACTGCGGCGTGAAGCCGGGCATGGTGTTGATCTCGTTGAGAATGACCCGCCCGTCGCTGCCGTAGAAGCAGTCCACCCGGGCCAGCCCCTCGCAGCCCAGTGCGACGAACGCCTCAGCGGCGAGGCGGCGCACCTCCGTGGCAACCTCCGGGGGGATCTCCGCCGGGCAGACCAGCTCGACGTCGCTGTCAGCGAGGTACTTGGCGTCGAAGTCGTAGAACTCGTGCCCTGAGCCGGCCACGACGCGGATCTCGGCGACCTCGGACGTGCGCGGTGGCTCGGTGCCGTGCCCCTGCAGGACGGCACATTCCACCTCGCGCCCCTCGACCGCCGCCTCCACGAGGACCTTCGGGTCGTGCGTGCGCGCCGTCTCGATCGCCTCGGCCAGCCGCCCGGGGTCGCTCACCTTGGTGATGCCCAGGCTCGACCCCGCGCGGGCACGGCTTGACGAAGACGGGGAACCCGAGCGAGGCCGCCGCCTCCAGCGCCGCCGCTGGGTCGCCCAGCCAGGCGCGGTCGGTGATGACGGCATACGGGCCGACCGGCAGCCCGTGCCCGGCGAAGATGACCTTCATGTAGTGCTTGTCCATGCCGGCCGCAGAGGCCAGCACGCCAGACCCGACGTAGCGCACGTCGGCGAGGTCGAGGAAGCCCTGCAGCGTGCCGTCCTCCCCCCACGGTCCGTGCAGCACCGGGAACACCACGTCCACCTCGCCCAGCGCCCTCGGCGGCTCACCTGGCGCCAGCACCCGCAGCGCCCGGTCGCGGGTGCTGAGCGGCACGAGCACGCCGGCGCCGCTGCCGTCGACCTCGGGCGTGTGTCCGGGCGCGAGGTCGAGCGCATCCGGGTCGTCGGCGACGAGGACCCAGCGCCCGTCCTTGGCGATGCCGATCGGCACGACGTCGTAGGCGTCCCGGTCGATGGCCCGCAGGATGCCCGCGGCGCTGGAGCACGACACCGCATGCTCGGAGGAGCGCCCGCCGAAGACGACGGCGACGCGTGGTTTCCGGGGCGGTGCGTCCATCGCGACGACCATAGCCGTCCGCCGCGGGGCCGGCGCTTAGGCTGGCCGGGTGATGGACCTCCCCGAAGGGCTCGCTCCCGCCTCGCTCGTCGTCGCGGGCGGGCGTCCGCCGCGCACCCCGGGCGCCCCCGTCAACACGCCGGTCGAGCTGGCCAGCACGTATGCCGTGGAGCCCGACCACGTCGGCTACGGTCGCAACCAGAACGCGACCTGGGCCGCCTTCGAGGACGTCCTCGGTGCGCTCGAAGGCGGCAGCGCTCTCGTGTACGCCTCGGGGATGGCGGCGATCTCGGCGGCCTTGTCGCTGCTGCCCGGCGAGGGCGCCGTCGTCGCGCCCAGCACTCCCTACAACGTGACCGCGGCCCTGTTGCGTGACCTGGCCGACGCCGGCCGCGAGGTGCGCTGGGTCGAGCCGGACGACACCTCCGGTGTGATCGGCGCCCTCGACGGCGCGTCGGCGATCTGGCTGGAGTCCCCGACGAACCCGCTCATGCAGGTCGCAGACCTGCCCGCGCTCATCGGGGCGGCCCGGGACCGCGATGCCCTGGTCCTGTGCGACAACACCCTCGCGACACCGGTCCTGCAGCGACCGCTGCGGCTCGGCGCAGACGTCGTCGTCCACTCCGTGACCAAGTACCTGTCCGGCCACGCGGACGTGGTGCTCGGTGCGACGGTATGCCGGCCGGAGGCCGCAGGCGCGCACCTGCACGAGCGGCTGCACGCGCACCGGTCCAAGCACGGGGCGGTCGCCGGGCCGTTCGAGACCTGGCTGGCCTTGCGCGGCATACGAACCCTGCACGTGCGCTTCGAGCGGGCCGGCACGAACGCGGCCGAGCTCGCCCGGCGGCTGGCCGGGCACCCTGCGGTGGAACGGGTCCGCTACCCCGGCAGCGGAGCGATGCTCGCGATCGAGGTGCGGGGCGGCGGACCTGCCGCCGACCGGGTGACCGCCGCGTGCCGGCTCTGGCTCGCCGCGACAAGCCTCGGCGGCGTGGAGTCGCTCATCGAACGCCGCCGCCGCTACCCGGGCGAGTCCCCCCTCGTGCCCGAGTCGCTGCTGCGGCTGTCGGTCGGCATCGAGGACGTCGAGGACCTCTGTGCCGACCTCGAGCAGGCGCTGGCAGCGGCGACCTGACTCACGGGACGGCCGTCAGTACCGTTCGTGCTTGCGCTCCCTGAGCATGAGCAGGTCGGCGAGCTCCTCGGGGGTTCGCTCGCCGTTGACGACCGAGACCACCGCGTCGACGATCGGCATCTCGACCCCGCCCCGGCGAGCCAGGTCCTGGATCGCATGGCAGGACTTGACCCCTTCGGCGGTCTGGCGGGTCAGCGCGGTGACCTCGGCGACGCTCATCCCCCGGCCGAGGTTGACCCCGAAGGTGCGGTTCCTCGACAGCGACGACATGCACGTGGCAATGAGGTCGCCGACCCCGGCCAGCCCGAGGAAGGTGACGGGGTCGGCCCCGAGATGGGTGCCTAGCCGGGTGATCTCCGCGAGACCGCGGGTGATGATCGAGGCCTTGGTGTTGTCCCCCATGTGCATGCCTTCGGCCATGCCGACAGCCAACGCGACGACGTTCTTCACGGCCCCGCCGAGCTCGGTGCCCACGACGTCCTGGTTCGTGTAGACCCGGAAGTAGCGGGTCATGCACGCCGCGGCGATCCGGTCGGCAGTGGCCTGCTCCACGCATGCCACGACGCTGGCGGCCGGTTGCTTGCTGGCGATCTCCTTGGCGAGGTTGGGTCCCGACAGCACGGCAACGCGCTGCGGCTCGACATGGGCCACCTCGGTGATGACCTCGCTCATCCGCATCGTCGTGCCCAGCTCGACGCCCTTCATGAGCGACACCACCGCGGCGTTTGCCGGGATCAGCTCGGTCCAGCCCTTGAGGTTGTCGCGCAGGGTCTGGGACGGGACGGCCAGCACGACGAGATCGCGGTCGGCCAGGGCCGCCTCGACGTCGGTGGTGGCGCGCAGCGCCGTGGGCAGCGGTATGCCGGGCAGGTAGTCCTCGTTGCTGCCGTGGTTGATCTGGTCGACGACCTCCTGGCGCCGACCCCAGACGACGACGTCGCAGCCGGCATCGGCGAGCGTGGCGGCGAACGCGGTCCCCCAGCTGCCGCTACCCATGACTGCAGCCCTCGTCACGATCGCGCCTTCCTCGGGTTTCCGGTGAGCGGGACGCCGGCCCGCCGCGGGTCGAAACGCTCCACCGGGGCGGTCTCCCCGCGCACCCGTTCGAGCAGCGCGGTGATGGCGTTCATGATGCGCGTGGTCGCCTCGCGCAGCGTGGCGACATCGACCGGCTGGTCATACAGGTCGGACAGCTCGACCGGCGGTCCGGCAAACACGTGGATCGTCTTGCGCGGGAACAGCTTCATCACCTTCTTGTAGGGCGCGAGGACATCCTGCGGACCCCACTGCGCAACCGGGACGACCGGGCAGTGGGTCTGCAGGGCGACCCGCGCGGCACCGGTCTTGCCGACCATCGGCCACAGGTCCGGGTCGCGGGTCAGCGTGCCCTCGGGGAGGATGACGATCGTCTTGCCCTCGGCGATCCCCGCAACGGCTGCGCGGTAGGCCCCAGCCGCCTGCCCGCTCTCGCGGTAGACCGGAATCTGTCCCGCACCAGCGAGCAGCCGACCGAGCACCGGGACGCGGAACAGGGCCTCCTTGGCCAGGAAGAACGGCGGGTACCCGTTCTCGTACAGGAACAGCGACACGGTAAGCGGGTCGAAGTGGGACAGGTGGTTCACACATACCACCAGCCCACCTTCCGCGGGGAGGTTCTCCAGCCCACCGAAGTCCTGCTTGAGTGCGCTGCGCAGGAACGGGCGCAGCAAGAAGACGATGAACCGGTATGCCGGGGGCAGCTTGGGACGGTCGGCGGAAGCCACGGATCCTCCTGTCATCGTGGCCATCTTCGCCTGCCCGCCACCCTGTGTCGAGCGATGCCGAGCGTGCCGGACACTAGGCATGATGGCTGAACCGCTACCGGACCCGTCCGCAGTCGACTGGTGGGTCGTCGTTCCCGTGAAAGGCGGCGGGGCGGCCAAGACCCGCCTGGTCCCGCCCCCCGGGACGGACAAGCGGGCCCTGGCCAGGGCGCTCGCGCTGGACACCGTCACCGCCGTCTACGAAACGGTCGGTGCGCGCCGGGTCATCGTCGTCACTGGGTCGCGGTGGATGACCACGGCACTCGCACCGACCCGCTGCGTCGTGGTGCCGGACCCGGGGACCGGGCTCAACGACGCGGTCCGCGCCGGCGTCGCCCGGGTCCCGCGCGCCCAGACCGAGGCTGCCGGGGTGGCGGTGCTGCTCGGGGATCTCCCGGCGGCTCGTGCCGCGGACCTTCGCGCCGCCCTGCAGGCTGCCGCCGGGTACCCGCGAGCCGTCGTCCCCGACCACCACGGGGACGGCACCGTGCTGCTCACCGCCCGTCAGCCACACACCATCGTGCCGGCGTTCGGGCCGGGCTCGGCCAGCCGGCATACCGCCTTGGGCCACCGCCTGCTCGCGCTCGACCTGGCCAGGTTGCGCACCGATGTCGACGACTCCATGGACCTCGCCGCCGTCGTGGGTCTCGGCGTGGGCTCCCACACGGCCGCGGCGCTGGGCCTGAGGCAGGGGTAGGTTGGCCAAGTGCAGGCGACCGTCGCGAGCTACGAGGACGGACATGGGCGCGTCGTGCTCGACGACGGCACCCGAATGCCGTTCGCACCCGAGGCGCTCGCGGGCAGCGGCATCCGGGCGCTGCACCCCGGGCAACGGGTGAGCATTCTGGCTGACGAGGGGGTCGTGCGGCGGCTGTGGCTGCCCGGTCTGGGCGAGCCGCCCGGCTAGCTCGTCGCCTTCTTCGCGGTCCGCTTGGCGGTGGTGGTCGTTTTCGCTGCCGTCTTGGCCGTTGACGCCTTCTTCGCCGGGGCGGTCTTGGCCACCGTTGCCTTAGCCGTCTTCTTCGCTGTCGTCTTGGCCGGCGCGGCCTTGGTGGCTGTGGTCTTGGCCGCAGTCGTCCGCTTCGCAGTGGTCGCGGTCTTCTTGGCCGGCACGCCGGCCTTGGTCGCCGCGCCGGCGGATGCCCGGGCCGCGGCGGGAGAGGTCTTCGGCAGCTTGCGTGGGTCGGCGACGATGTTCTTGAAGGAGGTCCCCGGCCGGAAGCGCGGCACCGTGGTCTTCCTGATCCGCACCGTCTCACCGGTGCGAGGGTTGCGGCCGGTACGGGCCTCGCGGGCAACCTTCTGGAAGGTGCCGAAGCCGGTGATGGCGACCTTGCCGCCCTTGGCGACCTCGCGGATGATGACGTCGAGCACGGCCTCCAGGGCGTCTGTGGCGGTCTTCCTGCCCCCGAGCTTGGACTCGATCGCGTTGACCAGCTCTGCCTTGTTCATCGATTCCTCCACGTACTCCGGACGCCTCGCCTGGTGCGCGGCGATGCTGGCGCGAACCGAAATTCGCCAGTTCAGACGTTAGGACGACGAAGCCCGTGAGTCCATCATTTGGACCGCACAATTCTCCTTGTCGCGCAACACATTTGGCGGCGGCCACCGGCCGAGAGCCGGTTGCGAGGACCGGTCAGGCACCTGCCGGTGCCAGCGGAGAACCCCCGACCACCACCCATGCGCTGCGCAGTTGCCTTGTGCCAGTGCACGATTGGCCGATACAACTGTGGCCCAGGGTCCCGGCGCAGCCGAGCCGCGCCACTGTCGTTGTGCCCGAACAAGCCTGGGGGTGAGCTGTCCGGGGGCACAACCCAACCACGGCCTGCCACCCCGCCGGGCCGGCGTGTCGCGCGGGCCAGTCCAGGGTCTCGGTCAGGTCGTCACGGGCCGGTATGCCGGTCGGGCCGCCTCGAACGCGTCGATGAGGTCCTCGTAGCGCAGGGTCAGGCCGATGTCGTCGAGGCCCTCGAGCAGGCGCCATCGGGTGTAGTCGTCGACCCCGAAGGGTGCGTCGATCTCTCCGGCGACGACGGTCCGCGACGTGAGGTCGACGGTGACCACGGCTCCGGGGTCGTTCTCGAGGTACTGCCAGATCATCTCGATGTCGTCTTGGGCGAGCACCGCCGTCAGCAGGCCCTGTTTGCCGCTGTTGCTGCGGAAGATGTCCCCGAAGCGAGCGGACAGCACGGCCCGGAACCCGTAGTTCATCAGCGCCCACACGGCATGCTCGCGGGAGGAGCCGGTGCCGAAGTCCGGGCCGGCGACAAGCACCGACCCCTCGGCATACCGCGGGTTGTTCAGGACGAACCCCTCGTCCTTGCGCCAGGCCGCGAACAGCCCGTCCTCGAAGCCGTCCCGGCTGACCCGCTTGAGGTACTCGGCCGGGATGATCTGGTCGGTGTCGACGTTGCTACGCCGAAGCGGGACGCCGATGCCGGTGTGGGTGGTGAACGCGTCCATGTCAGTCCTCCTGGATGAGGTCGGTGGGCGCTGAGAGCGTGCCGCGGACTGCGGTCGCAGCGGCCACGAGCGGGCTGACCAGATGGGTGCGCCCGCCCTTGCCTTGGCGCCCTTCGAAGTTGCGGTTGGACGTCGACGCGCTGCGCTCGCCCGGGGCGAGGGTGTCGGGGTTCATGCCCAGGCACATCGAGCAGCCGGGCAGGCGCCACTCGGCGCCGGCCTCGGTGAAGACCTCGTCGAGCCCCTCGGCCTCCGCTTGCAGCCGCACCCGAGCCGAGCCGGGCACGACGAGGACGCGCACGCCCTCGGCGACCTTGCGCCCCTTGAGGACTGCGGCGGCAGCGCGAAGGTCCTCGATGCGTCCGTTCGTGCATGAGCCGACGAAGACGGTGTCGACCTTCACCGCGCGCAACGGGGTGCCAGGCTCCAGGCCCATGTAGGCCAGGGCCCGCTCTGCGGCCGCCCGCTCGGTCTCGTCAGCGATGTCCTGCGGGTCGGGCACGGCGGCCGAAAGCGGCAGTCCCTGGCCGGGGTTGGTGCCCCACGTGACAAAGGGCGACAACGTCGTCGCGTCGATGTCCACCTCGGTGTCGAAGACCGCGTCCTGGTCCGTCCGCAGCTCGCGCCACGCCTGCAACGCGGCGTCCCAGTCCGCGCCCGCAGGTGCCCGGTCGCGGCCCTTGAGGTAGGCGAACGTCGTCTCGTCGGGGGCGATCATCCCTGCCCTGGCCCCCGCTTCGATGGACATGTTGCAGATCGTCATCCGGGCCTCCATGGACAGCGCCTGGACGGCCTCGCCGCGGTACTCGATGACGTGGCCCTGCCCGCCGGCGGTGCCGATCTTGGCGATGACCGCCAGCACGACGTCCTTTGCGGTCACCCCCTCAGGCAGCCGGCCGCGGAGGTTGACGGCCATGGTCCGGAAGGGCGCAACCGGGAGCGCCTGGGTGGCCAGGACGTGCTCCACCTCGGACGTGCCGATGCCGAAGGCCAACGCCCCGAAGGCGCCGTGGGTGGAGGTGTGGCTGTCGCCGCAGACGATGGTCAGCCCCGGCTGGGTCAGCCCGAGCTGCGGGCCGATGACGTGGACAATCCCCTGCTCGGCGTCGCCCATCGGGTGGATCGGCACGCCGAACTCGGCGCAGTTGCGGCGCAGCGTCTCGACCTGGGTGCGGCTCACCGGGTCCAGGATCGGACCCGGCGTCGTGGGGACGTTGTGGTCCTCGGTCGCCAGGGTCAGGTCTGGGCGGCGGACCGTCCGCCCGGACAGGCGCAGCCCGTCAAAAGCCTGCGGGCTGGTCACCTCATGCAGCAGGTGCAGGTCGATATAGAGCAGGTCGGGCTCGCCCTCGGCTCGGCGCACGACGTGCGCCTCCCAGATCTTCTCGGCCAAGGTCCCGGCCATAATGGTCGCCTCCATTCACCTCAGGACGAGCAGCGCGTCGGGTGTGACCAGCGTCTCGCATAGCCGACCGACCGCTGCTTGCGTCTCAGTTACTGAGACGGCAGTATCGTGACATGGACAACTCGAGCGGGGTCGGCGTTCTCGACAAGGCGGCCACGGTGCTCAGTGCGCTGGAAGCCGGGCCGGCGACCTTGGCCCAGCTGGTCGCGGCCACTGGGCTGGCGCGGCCCACGGCGCACCGCCTCGCCGTCGCGCTGGAGCACCACCGGTTGGTGAGCCGAGACATGCAGGGCCGGTTCGTCCTTGGGCCTCGGCTGGGCGAGCTGGCCGCGTCGGCCGGTGAGGACCGGCTGCTCGCGGCCGCCGGACCGGTCCTGGGCGCCCTGCGCGACCACACCAACGAGAGCGCCCAGCTGTTCCGTCGCCAGGGTGACCAGCGCATTTGCGTCGCGTCCGCCGACCGTCCGGTCGGGTTGCGCGACTCCATCCCGGTCGGTGCCAGCCTGACCATGCTCGCCGGATCCGCCGCTCAGGTGCTGCTGGCGTGGGAGGAACCCGACCGGCTGCACCGGGGACTGCAGGGCGCCCGCTTCACCGCGACGGCGCTGTCCGTCGTGCGCCGACGGGGGTGGGCGCAAAGCGTCGGGGAGCGCGAACCAGGGGTGGCGTCGGTCTCCGCGCCGGTCCGCGGTCCGTCCGGCCGGGTCGTCGCGGCCGTGTCGATCTCAGGCCCCATCGAGCGGCTCTCGCGCCAGCCCGGCCGGCTGCACGCAGCCACGGTGGTCGCCGGGGCGAACAAGCTCACCGACGTGTTGCGGCGAGCCCATGCCGCAACCCAAAGCTAGACTCGGGAACGCCCGAAGGCGCCAGCGGGGGCTCGCACGCTCCCTGGCGGCTCACGCCACGACGCGGCTGACTCCACGACGGTGGTCGGCCCGGCTCGGACGGATGAGGAAAGCGACGTGTCCCACACCCTGTCCCGCGCACCGGCATACCTGATCGGTACGGCGCTGCTCGCGCTGGCCACCGCCAGCTGCGCGCCGGCCGTGAGCGTGCCGGTGGTGACCACAGCGCCCACCTCGGCCACCCCGACAACGACGCCCACCGAAGACGCCAGGCCCATCCCCATCGAGACCGCCGCCGAGGCTCCGGCCCCCCCGACGCCGACCACTGCGAGCCTGATGGCGCCCGGCGCGTCGAGCGACCAAGTGCGTGAGCTGCAGGCTCGGCTCAAGCAGCTGGAGTGGTACGACGGCGACGTGACCGGCGCGTACGACGACGCCACCACCTCGGGCGTGCGGGGGTTCCAGGGCAAGCGCGGCCTGCCCGCCACCGGTGCGGTCGACCAGGCGACCTGGGACCAGCTGGTGTCGAGGACCCGCCAGCCCACCGACGACGAGATGCACAACCGGATGACCCCCGGGCCGGCCCTGCTGAAGCTCGGCTCGAGCGGGGCGAGCGTTCGCGACCTGCAGGCCCGGCTCAAGCAGATCGGCTGGTGGTCCGGCGACGTCACCGACACCTACGGCCCGTCGACGGTCACCGCGGTGAAGAGCTTCCAGACCAAGCGCGGGATCCCGGTGACCGGCGAGGTCGACCAGCGCACCCTGGACCGGCTCTCGGCCATGACCCGCAAGCCGACCTCCGACGAGCTCAACAACGTCAAGCCGAAGCCGGCCGCCGGGCTCAGCGCCGACGGGCTGGACCCGCGCTGCCTCACCGGTCGGGCGATGTGTGTGAGCAAGACCACGAACAAGCTGGTCTGGGTCGTCGACGGGGTGCCGCAGGCCCGGGTCGACGTGCGGTTCGGCAGCCAGGAGCTGCCCACCCGCGAGGGGGCGTTCCGGGTGTTCGAGAAGTCGCGCGACCACGTCTCGACGCTCTACCACACGGCGATGCCCTACGCGATGTTCTTCAGCGGTGGCCAGGCGGTGCACTACTCCCCCGACTTCGCCGCCCGCGGCTACCGTGGGGCGTCACACGGCTGCGTCAACGTCCGCGACCTCAAGACCATCTCGTGGCTGTTCGACCAGGTGCAGATCGGCGACGCCGTCATCGTCTATCGCTGAGGGGGCCGCTCGTGCGGATCGGGTACAAGGCCTCGGCCGAGCAGTTCGCGCCCCGGGAGCTGCTCGAGTATGCCGTGCTGGCCGAGACGGTCGGCCTGGACAGCGTGTGGGTGTCCGACCACGTCCAGCCGTGGCGGCATGACGGCGGGCACGCGCCGTTCTCGCTGTCCTGGCTCGCTGCCGTCGGGCGAACGCACCGAGCGGGTCCAGCTGGGCACCTCGGTGCTCACCCCGACCTTCCGATACCCGCCAGGCGTCGTCGCCCACGCCTTCGGGACGCTCGGGGTGCTCTACCCGGGTCGCATCGCCCTGGGGGTCGGCACCGGCGAGGCGCTCAACGAGGTCGCTCTCGGGACGGTCGGGCAGTGGCCCGAGTTCAAGGAACGCTTCGCGCGCCTGCGCGAGTCGGTGCGGCTCATCCGGGCCCTGTGGACGCAGGAGCGGGTCAGCTTCGACGGTGAGTACTACCGCACGAGCAACGCGACGATCTACGACCGGCCCGAGGTCCCGGTGCCGATCTACGTCGCGGCCGGCGGGCCACTCGTCGCGCGGTATGCCGGCCGGGCGGCGGACGGGTTCATCTGCACCTCAGGCAAGGGTGCCGAGCTCTACCGCGACGAGCTGGTCCCGGCCGTCGACGAGGGGCTTGACAAGGCCGGCCGGGCCGGAGACGACATCGACCGGATGATCGAGATCAAGCTGTCCTACGACCGCGACCAGGCGGCTGCCGTGGCCAACTGCCGGTTCTGGGCGGCCCTGTCGCTCACCGCCGAGCAGAAGCACGGCACGACCGACCCGGTCGAGATGCAGCGCCTCGGCGACGCGCTCAGCGACGAGCAGGTGGCCAGCCGCTGGATCGTCAGTAACGACCCCGACGAGGTGGTCGAGCTGGTCCGGCCCTACGTCGAGTGGGGCTTCACCCACCTGGTCTTCCACGGGCCCGGGCCCGACCAGGCGCGCTTCCTGCGCAGCTTCGCCGAGGACGTGCTGCCCGGGCTGCGCGCCTTGGGGTGAGCCGCGGCATGAAGGTCTGTGTCTTCGGCGCCGGAAGCATCGGCTGCTACGTCGGTGGACGCCTGGCCGCGTCCGGTATGCCGGTCACCCTCGTCGGGCGGCCCAGGGTGCTCGCCGAGATCGCCCAGCATGGCCTGCGGGTCACCGACTGGCAGGGCACCGACTGGTATGTCGATGCCGAGCGGCTGGACCTGGCGCACACCCCGCACGGCGCGGCCGATGCCGACCTCGTCCTCGTCACCGTCAAGTCCAGGGACACCGATGCCGCCGCTGCGCAGCTAGCCGACGTGCTCAAGCCGGAAGCGGTCGTCATCAGCCTGCAGAACGGGTTGCACAACGCTGAGCGGCTGAGGCAGCGCCTGCCCGGGCATGTCGTGCTGGCCGCAATGGTGCCCTTCAACGTGCTCAGCCGCGGAAGAGGGGTGTTCCACCAGGGGACCGAAGGCGGACTGGACGTTCAGTCACACCCCGGCCTCACGGCATACCTGCCCGCCTTTGCGCGCGCCGGCTTGCCGGTCACCACCCATGAGGACATGCTTCCCGTGCAGTGGGCCAAGCTGCTGCTCAACCTGGCCAACTCGGTCAACGCCCTCGCCGACCTGCCGTTGCGCGAGCAGCTGGCCCAACGCTCCTACCGCCGCTGCGTCGCGGCCGCACAGGCCGAGGCCCTCGACCTCATGGACGCCGCCCGGATCGAACCGGCTCGGCTGATGGCGATCTCGCCGCGGCGGCTTGTTCGGGTGCTGACCTTGCCCGACGTGCTGTTCCGCCGGCTGGCCCGCCGGATGCTTACGATCGACCCGCTGGCGCGCAGCTCGATGTGGGAGGACCTGCAGGCCGGCCGACCGACGGAGGTGGACGAGCTCAACGGCGAGGTGGTGCGCCTGGCCCAGAGGCTTGGACGCGCCGCGCCCGTGAACGCCCGGCTGGTCGAGCTGGTGCACGCGGCCGAGTCCGGTGGCCGGCGTCGCTGGCCCGGGCCGCAGCTGCTCGCCGAGCTGCGCAACGACAAGACGGGGTAGCCCCGACGGGATTCGAACCCGCGCTACCGCCTTGAGAGGGCGGCGTGCTAGGCCGCTACACAACGGGGCCCTAGCTGCTCCGGCGATGAACCGCCGGACATCGGGAAACCTTACCGGTTGTCGGCGCCCGACCGGGCTGGGGTACCAGGACTCGAACCTAGAATGACGGAACCAGAATCCGTTGTGTTGCCAATTACACCATACCCCAAGGGGGTATCCCCGCCCTTGCGCAGCAGCACTCGGGAGGTGAACCGAGGGTCCATGCTACCGGTCGCATCGGACCGTACCCAAATCACCGCCGGAACCCGCGCCCAGCTGACGCAAACCGTTGGCGCTGCATGGAAACAACCGTCCAGCAGCAACGTTTTCCGCAGCCGCGGCGCCGCGGGCGCCCGCTCAGCGCCCCAGCAGCAGGGTCACCGTGTGGATGAGCACGCCGACCAGGCCACCGACGATGGTGCCGTTGATCCGGATGAACTGCAGGTCCCGACCCACGTGCAGCTCCACCTTCTCGGCCGTCTCGCGCCCGTCCCACCGCTCGATGGTGTGGCTGATGATCGTGGTCAGCTCCGGCCCGTACCGCCCGATGAAGAACGCCGCCAGGTCGGCGGCGTGCCCGTCCAGCCGCTCACGCAGCTCCTTCGAGTCGCGGACCCGCTCGGCGAAGAAACGCAGCTGCACGAGCATCCGCGAGCGCAGCGGCCCGTCAGGCTCGCGCAGCGCCCGCACCAGCGCGGTGCGGAATGCGCCCCACAGCGAGGTCGCGGTCGCCAGTAGCTGCGGGTGGTCCAGGACGCGCAGCTTGAGCCGCTCGGCCCGCTCCATCGTCTCCGGGTCCTCGCACAGGTCGCGGGCCAGCTGGGCCAGCAGGTCATCGAGGGCGAGCCGGGCGTGGTGGCGTGGGTCCTCGCGGATGTCCTCCACCCAGGCGACCGCCTCGGTGTGCGCCCGCTTGATGACCAGGTCGTTGACCCGCTGCGGGGCCCACCAGGGGGCCCGCTCCTCGAGGACGTCGTGGAAGGTCGCCTCGTTCTCCAGGAGCCAGCGATGCGCCTCGTCGAGCGCCAGGTCGACCAGGCCGTGATGCGCCTTGTCGCGCACCACCTCGGCAAGGAACGTGCCCGCAATGGGGGCGACCGGCTCCTCGCGCAGCCGCGGCAGCACGGCCTCGTGCAGCAGTAGGGCAACGGTCTTGTCCTCCAGACGCTCCAGACCCTCGATGCTCAGCGAGATGAGCTCGTCGATGACGCGCTCGGTATGCCGTGGCACCAGCACCCAGGTGGCAGCACGCTCGCTGATGCGGGCCGCCAGCACCCGGTCGCGGACGATCTCCTCGCGCAGGAAGTTCGCGCCCATGAAGTCCTGCAGGCTGCGCGCGAGCATGTCCTTGCGTCGTGGGATGAGCGCGGTATGCGGGATCGGTACGCCGAGCGGGTAGCGGAACAGGGCCGTGACGGCGAACCAGTCGGCCATCGCGCCGACCATGGACGCCTCCGCACCGGCGTTGACGAACCCGAGGAAACCGTCTCGCCCCAAGGTCGCCGCATACACGACGGCTGCGAACACGAGCAGCCCGAACGCCAGTGACCGCATCCGTCGCAGCCCCCTGCGCCGCTGCTCGTCGGTGTCGCTGTCGGTGATCGTGAAGGTCGACATGCTTCTCCTGCCCATGAGCTCGCTACCCGACGGTACCTTCGACCTCGCCCGGCTTCTGACAACCCTCTAACGTGCCGGTGACCGGTTCGTGACCCGCCCGGACTAGAGTCACGGCGTGCCGGGGGAGTCGCCGCGTCTGGTCCTCGTCGTCGAGGACGAGGCGCCCATCGCCGACCTGCTGTGCCTCAACCTCGAGCACGGCGGGTACCGCACTCACGTCGCCCGCGACGGCGCGGCGGCCTTGGACGCGGTCCGCACGCTGCATCCGGCGATGGTCCTGCTCGACATCGGGCTGCCGGGCATGGACGGGGTGCAGGTATGCCGGGCCCTGCGCGCCCGCGGCGACTGGACACCGGTCGTGTTCGTCACGGCCCGCGACGACGAGGTCGACCGGGTCGTCGGGATCGAGCTCGGTGCGGACGACTACATCACCAAGCCGTTCTCGCCCCGCGAGGTGCTCGCCCGCGTCGGTGCGGTGCTGCGCCGCACCGAGCGCACGGCATACGGAACGGGACAGGCGCGCGAGCTGCGATGCGGGCAGGTGCGCTGCTTCGTCGACGAGCGCCGGGTGATCGCCGGCGAGCGTGAGGTGACCCTCACCGCCATGGAGCTGGACCTGCTCGCTCACCTCATGGCGTCGCCGGAGCGCGTGTACTCGCGCGCCCAGCTGCTCTCGCAGGTCTGGGGCTATGACTCGTATGCCGGTGAGCGCACGGTCGACGTCCACATCGCCCAGCTGCGGGCCAAGCTCGCGCCCCACGACATCATCCGGACCGTGCGTGGGGTTGGGTACGCCGCGTCCGCGCGCGAAGGTGCCTAGGTGGCTCGCCGCCGCACCAGCCTCACCGCTCGGGTCGTCCTGCTGTCCGCGGGACTGGTGCTGCTCACGGCGCTGGTCGCCGCGCTGCTCGGCACGGCCATCCTGCAGCGCGCGAGCGAGCAGGCTGCTCAGCGCTCGCTCGCCGCGCTCGCCGACACCGCCCAGGCCACCGTCGCGCTCGCTGCCGACCCCGACGTCGGCCAGGCCCGCGCTCGCAAGGCGCTCGCCGACGTCCAGGCCCAGATCGCGGTCGTGCGTCAGCGACCCGGCGAGCCTGCGGCGCTCGTCGGCGACGCGCTCCCCCGCCGGATCGTCAGCGCCGAGCAGGTCGCCGCTCTCGCCGGCGGCACCGACCTCACGCTGCGCCAGGAGGTCGACGGCGGCGTCGTGCTCGTCGAAGGCCGCCCGACCGCGGCCGGCGGAATCGTCCTGGCGCAGCGGCGCAGCGACGCCGTGGCGGTGAGCAACACGGCGTTGGTCCGGCTCGCCTGGTCGCTCGCCGCGGTCGTCGCCGTCGCCATGGTCCTCGCGCTCGTCCTGGGCCGCAGGGTGGCACGGCCCCTGCGCCGGACCGCTGCCGCCGCCAACGCCCTGGCCGCGGGGCGTCGCGACGTCGCCGTCTCCGAGTCGGGGCCGGCGGAGGTGGCCGAGGTGGCCCGGTCGGTCAACACCCTCGCGGCGGGGCTTGCGCACTCGGAGGCGCGCCAGCGTGAGTTCCTGCTGTCGGTCTCCCACGACCTGCGCACTCCCTTGACCACGATCCACGGGTATGCCGAGTCGCTGGAGCAGGGGGTGATCGGCCCGGAGCGGGTGGCTGAGGTCGGCCGAGTGTTGGTGGGCGAGTCGGCACGGCTGGAACGCCTGGTGGCCGACCTGCTCGACCTGGCCCGGCTCGATGCGTCGCAGATGCGCCTTGACGTCGTCGACGTCGACCTGGCCGACCTGCTCGACGCAGCCGACCCGGTGTGGCAGCGCCGCTGCGCAGGTGCGGGCGTGAGCTGGACCGTCGAACGGCCCGCCGGGCCGCTTACCCGTGCGCGCTGACCCCGGCCGGCTGCGCCAGGCCCTCGACGGGCTGGTGGAGAACGCCTTGCGGGTCACCCCGCAGGGACGGCCCGTCGTGCTGGCGGCGCGGCCCCAGGACGGGTATGCCGTCGTGGAGGTCCGCGACGGCGGGCCCGGGCTCACCGATGACGACCTCGGCGTCGCGTTCGACCAGGGGGCCCTGTACGAACGCTACCGAGGGGTCCGCGAGGTCGGCACGGGGCTGGGCCTGGCGATCGTGGCCCGGATCACCCAGCGCCATGGCGGGTCGGTGACGGCCGGTCACGCGCCCGAGGGCGGGGCCTGCTTCCAGATGCGCCTTCCGCTGGCGAGCGGAACCACCGGTCCAGACTGAGCGGCACCCGATCGGTTGAGCTCCGCGCGATCATTGGGTCAGGTCCTGCACGCCCCAGCGTGCAGGACCTTCCCCAATCGCAACCACCGCCGACCATGGGCGCCCCGGACTGGGGCTTAACCGTCCTCGAACATGGGTCGGCCATCCTGGATGGGTGCTGAGCACCCCCGAGTGGCAGCAGGCCGCTCGGCTCGTGCGCCGAGCCGGGTTCGGCGCCACGGGCGAGCAGGTCGACGCCGTCGTCGCGGTCGGTCGGCAGCCCTGGCTGGACCGGGCGCTGTCGGCCGACCAGGCGCAGGACCCAGGGGTACTGGCCACGCCGCCGCCGACGGTCCAGCGGCTCGAGCCGCTCGCCAAGGGAGCCACGCAGGCTCAGCGCCAGGCTCGCAACCAGCAGCAGCGCGCCCAGACCGAGGCAGTGCTCGGCTGGTGGGTGCGCCGCATGGTCGCCGCCAAGAACCCGCTGGTCGAGAAGCTCACCTTCGGCTGGCACCAGCACTTCGCGACATCCGCCGCCCGGGTGCGAGATGCCGGCGCGATGCTGACCCAGAACGAGCGGCTACGGGCGCTTGGGCGTGGGCGTTTCCCGGACCTGGCCGTCGCGATGCTCACCGACCCGGCCATGCTGGTGTGGCTCGACGGGGTGAAGAACCGCGCAGGTGCCCCCAACGAGAACCTCGCGCGCGAGTACCTCGAGCTGTTCACCCTCGGCCACGACGGCGGCTACTCCGAGTCCGACGTCAAGGAGGGGGCCCGAGCGCTCACCGGGTGGACGGTCGATGGTGGTACCGCGCGGCTCGTGCCGCGACGCCACGACAGCGAGCCCAAGACCGTCCTGGGCGTCACCGGCAACCTCGACGCCGCCGGGTTCGCCGACGCCGTCCTTCGCCATCCAGCCGTCGCCGCGCACGTGGCCACGCGGTGGTGGCGCCAGCTCGCCTCGCCCGACGCCCCGCCGGCCCAGACCCTGAGCCGCCTGGTCACGGCATACGGGACGCAGGGCGAGCTCGGCCCCATGTTCCGCGCGCTCTTCACCGACCCCGCCTTCGACGCGGCCGACGGCACGCTCGTCGCCTCGCCGGTCGAGTGGGTCATCGGCGCCGCCCGCGCCCTTCGCCTGCCGGCCGACGAGGCCACCGCCACGACCCTCAGCGGCATGCTGCGCAGCCTCGGCCAGGTGCCGCTCTACCCGCCGAACGTCGCGGGCTGGCCGTCCGGCCAGGCCTGGCTCTCGACCTCGGCGGCACAGGCGCGGGCGCGGTTCGCAGCTCGGCTGGTGGCCGCCGGTGACCTGTCCAGCGTCGAGGCCGCAGCGACCGCGTCGCGCGTCGAGGCAGTGACCCACCTGCTCGGCATACCGCGCCTCAGCGCACGATCCGCGGCCGCGCTGCGCCCCCTGGCTGGCAACCCGCGCCGCCTCGCCACCGTCGCCCTGCTGACCCCCGAGTACCTGGTGAGCTGATGCCCGCACCTCCCGTTCGCCCCGGCCGCCCCATGGACGGACTGACCCGCCGCACGTTCCTGCAGGCGTCCGGCGTCGCCGGTGCCGCCGCACTGCTCGCCGGAGCCGCCCGGGTCTCCTATGACCAGCTCGTCCAGCGGGCCGCGACCAACCCCCTCGACGCCGGAACGCCGATCCTCGTTCTCGTCACCCTCTACGGCGGCAACGACTGGCTCAACACCGTTGTCCCGTATGCCGACCCGGCATACCAAGCAGCCCGGCCCGGGCTCGCCTACGCCGCGCAGGAGGTCCACCGGCTCGACGACGAATGGGGGCTCAGCCCGGGGCTGTCGGGTCTGGCCGGTGAATGGCAGGCCGGGCGGCTGGCCATCGTCCGCGGCGTCGGCTACCCAAAGCCCGACCGCAGCCACTTCCGCTCCATGGACATCTGGCAGACCGCCTCCCCGGACCGCCCGATCGCGACCGGCTGGCTCGGCCGTTGGCTCGACTCAGCAGGCACCGACCCCCTGCTCGCGCTCAACGTCGGCTCGACCCTGCCGCCCCTGGTCGTCGGAGAGCGCGCCTGCGCGTCCGCCCTGAGCCTCGGCGAGGAGCGCACCGCCGGCGCGTCGACGCTGGCTGCCCTCGCGGCAACCGACCCGGCAGACTCGCCTGCCGCTCGGCTCGTCAGTGCCTCGTATGCCGCGTGCGGTGCTGTCGAGACGGCTTTGGCGCCGCTGGCGTCCGCCGGCACCCCGTCGGCTGTTGCTGGGGGCGCGGGGCGGTCGGCCAGCGACCTGGGCGCCCAGCTGTCCCTCGTCGCCCAGAGCATCAAGGCCGGCGTCCCCACCCGGGCCTACACGGTCTCGCTCGGGGGTTTCGACACGCACGCCGACGAGCGCGACTCCCAGCAGAACCTGCTCACCAGGATGGACGCGGCCCTGACCGGCTTTCGGGATGCTCTCGCCGGGCACCCGCGCGAGCCGGACGTCGTCGTCGTCGCCTACAGCGAGTTCGGGCGCCGGGTGCGGGCCAACGCGTCCGACGGCACCGACCATGGCACCGCCGGGAACGTCCTGCTCGTCGGGCCGCAGGTGCGCGGTGGGCTGGTGGGGGACGCACCCTCGCTCACCCAACTCGTCGACGGCGACCTGGCCGTCACCACCGACTTCCGGGCCGTCTATGCCGCGGTTCTCGACCACGTCCTGCAGACCGAGCCGGAACGGATCCTCGGACCGGGACACGCCGCAGGGCTCCGGAAAGGTCGGCGTCTAGCCCTGTGACCTGCGGTTTTGTAGCCGTGTGATCGGCGTGGCGTGTGTGACGGGTGTGGCCCTTGGGGCTGAGATGGGGTTCTTCAGGCCCGCCGTCTCAGCAAGGACCACACCCGCCGATGCCATCCTCGCCGATCACCGACAGTGTTGCCCAACCGGGCCGGGGTGGCCAGCTGCTGGACCTGCTCGCGACGGTGCCGGACCCACGTGATCCGCGCGGGGTGCGCTACCGGCTGTCCGGGATGCTGGCGGTCGCGGTGACCGCGGTGCTGGCCGGGGCTCGCTCGTTCACCGCGATCGGCGAGTGGGCTGCGGACCTATCCAGCCAGCAGCTGTCCGGGCTCGGGCTGGGCTGCGCACCGGAGGAGTCAACCCTGCGCAAGCTGTTCGCACGCCTGGGCGCGGACGCGCTGGATCGGGTGCTCGGGGCATGGCTGTGGACCCGCACCCGTGTCGTTGATGGCCGCCGGGTGATCGCCATCGACGGCAAGACGGTCCGCGGGGCCCGCACCCGCCCCGACGGGGCGGCGCCGCACCTGGTCGCCGCGTTCGACCACGACGCCGGGGTCGTGCTCGGACAACTCGCGGTCGCCGCCAAGAGCAACGAGATTCCTTGCGTGCGTGACCTGCTCGCCTGTTTCGACCTGACCGACACGATCGTGACCCTGGATGCGATGCACACCCAGACCGACACCGCTACCGCGATCACCGGCGCAGGCGGCCACTACGTGCTCACGGTCAAGGGCAACACCCCGACGCTGCGCCGCAAGCTCAAGGCGCTGCCGTGGAAAGACATCCCCGCGCACTCGGTGACCGAGACCGGGCACGGCAGGCGCGTGACGCGCACCATCAAGGTCGCGGCCGTCCCGGACTGGATCGAGTTCCCCGGCGCGGCGCAGGTCGCCCACGTCCGCCGCACCGTCACCACGAAAGGGCACAAGACCGTCGAGGTGGTCTACCTGATCACCTCCGCCGACCCGCCCAGCGCACCCCCGGCCACCCTCGCCGCATGGGTCCAAGGCCATTGGGCGATCGAGGACAAACTCCACTGGGTGCGCGATGTCACGTTCGGCGAAGACGACTCCCAGGTACGCACCGGGCAAGCGCCACGGGTCATGGCCACCCTGAGGAACACCGCCATCAGCCTGCTGCGACTGGCCGGCTGGGACAACATCGCCAAGGCTCTACGACATCACGCCCGCGATCCAGAACGAGCCCTCACATGCCTGCTGACCTGCTAAGACGTGACCTTTCCGGGACCCTGGGACACGCCGCGTTGCCGCTATTCGCCTGAGAGGCGACGCCAGGCGAAGGGGGGCCGACTATGCGGCGGAACGCTCGGACATCGCGAGGATACCGACGCCACACCGCCACGTCACAATCCTGCCCAGGCAGATTCTGGATGTCTCCCATTCCGAGGCGCCCGGACTCGTCGACCACCAGGAGGTCCTCCTCGCGAGGGTTCGTGCTCGTTGGCGCCGCGCTGAGCCGAACGCCCATACCCAGAGCCGATCGATCGGGCATGCTTGATGAGCCTGCGTCATAGCGCCCAATATGACGCGCGACCAAGCCGGCCTTGTGCGCGCTCACGTGCATAGTGCCGCTGAGGGCGTACCCTTTCGGGTCGTTCGACTTCGCCGCGCGTCGACCATGTGAAGGGTCCATTCGCAAGGTTCGATTCAGGCGAGGCTCGAGGGCGTGTTGGTCTTGGGACGGCTCGACCTGGTGAACAAAGGCTCGCTTCTGGTGGGGCTATCGCAAAGCGCCGCGGCGGCAGCCGGCCGATTCTGGCCCTGAGCGAGTGCATTCGGCAGAGCTGACCGTTCCATGCGCTTGCAGGACGCGGCGTCACAGGGCGTCTGCCTCGACTAGCAGTGCGGCGGCTTGGCGCACCATGGTCTTGGCCTTCTCGACCGTGATGAGTGTTGAGGAGTAGTGCGCCGCGTCCTTGTCCGCGAGCAGTCGTTGCAGCTTGGCCGGCAGCGTGGCGTCACGCAGGGCCACCTCACCCAGCAGCTTCACCGCTTGCGTGTGGTCCTGGCCCCGACTCCACTTGCGGAGGCTGAACCCGCAGATGGCATCCGCGGCGGCGATGCCGGCCAGGACCGCCAGAGCTGCTGCGACATGGGCCTGGCGGCGGTCTTCAGTGAGGACAAGTTCGGCGACCTCGAGAAACGCCCGAGCCTGCTCACGCCGCCCGCGGCATTCGGCTGACGAACACGAGACAACACGACCAGAGGCCCGTGGCGTCATCTCAGCCTGCGAATCAGGTCAAGGATGCGTTCACCGTGCACGGGGATGTCGTCGGCTCGCCATGAGTCGACCAAGGGATCGGTTTCACGAGCCATCTTGCCGAGTGTGGCCAGCGTGAGGTCGACGATCTGGGCGGCGTTGCCAGTCCACGCTCGTATCTGGTGCTCCAGGCGGTCAAGTTGCTCCAGCCAGGCGGCCTCCTCGACGCCCCCCAGGGCTGCCGGGCGGACAAGCAGCACATCGATGTCGCTGTCCGAGTCGGCGGTGCCCCTGGCGAAAGACCCGAACAGGCCGGCGTGGATCGGCTCGACCTTCCAGCTGGTCAATTCCTGGCGTATCAGTTCGAACAGCTCTCCCCTCACTCTGGTGAGAGCCTCAATGTGGCGGAAGGCTACGTGCTCACGGTTCAGTTGATAGACGGGGTAACGCGCGGGCGTCTCGACAAGCACCACTCCCTGCCCCACCAGGCGGGCCAGCACCTTGCGCACGCCCTCGTCGCTGCCCCGCCCAAGACGACGGTGCACCTCTGCCGCAGTGCATCCCACGGTCGTGGCCGCGAGCACCTGCAACACCCCAGCGTCAAGGGTGGGCGCGACGGTCGTCAGTGGGAAAGACAGATCCACGGGCCCCATGATCCAACTATCTTTGGCTTGAGTCAACTTTAGTTGGCACTACCCTGACCGTAGCGAGGGCGCCCAAATCTACTTGGCGCTGGCTACCAGGCAGCGAACCGCAGACACACCCCCCAAAAAGAGTGCCCCATTCCGCCGCGAGTCGACCCCCACCGGGCGCCGACGCTGGGTGTCGGGTGGGTCATGGTGTCGCGTGCCATCCTGCGTGCAGTGCGTCCAGCGCCAGATGGATGTGCTCGCTGGCGTCGCCGGGCACGGCGGCGGGGACCTGGTCGAGTGCGGCGAGCCGGGAGATGCCGTAGACGACGCCCCACGCGATGGTGCACCGGCGCAGCACGTCGGCCTCGCTGACATCAGGGGGCTGGCATGCCTCGACGGTGTCGTGGAGCAGGTTCCAGTACCGGATCGCGGCGGCCTGGAGCCAGGGGTGTTCGCTCTTGGCGATGTGCAGCGCCAGGTCGAGGTCGTGGAGGTGCGGTTCGAGGGCCACCCATTCGGTGTAGGCGCGGGCCAGGGCCCGAAGCCGCGCGATGGGTGACTCGCCGGCGGTGGCCACCCTCGTCTCAGCGGCTTGGGCCGCCCGGTCGAGGCCGACTCCGGCGACCGCTGCCAGGAAGCGCCGCTTGGAGCCGAAGTGCACGTACGGCGCCTGGTGGCTGACCCCGACCTGTTCGGCGACCCGGCGCAGGCTGAGCTGGTCGACCGGCGCGGTGCGCAGCATCTGCAGAGCTGTCTCGACGAGGCGAATCCCGAGCGACTCCTCGGTGACCTCAGCCGAGGCATTGACAGTGTCAACCACATGGGACAGCATACCGTCTATTGACAGTGTCAACCTCGGGAGGTGGGGAGCGTGGTGCAGCCGAACTTCATCGACACGGCGGTGGGTCGTCTCAAGGTCACGACGGTCGGGACGGGTGCACCGGCGGTCCTGTGGCACAGCTTGTTCGCCGACGAGCGCAGCTGGGAGCGGGTGGCTGCCAGGCTGGCCGAGGATCGCCGGCTGGTGCTGATCACTGGTCCTGGTCATGGCGACAGTGGCGACCCCCACCACCGCTACGACCTGCTGCAGTGCGCCCGTGCGGCTGCGCAGGTGCTCGATGCGCTGGGTGTCGCGGAGCCGGTGGATTGGGTGGGCAACGCCTGGGGTGGTCACGTCGGCATCCGCTTCGCGGCGGCCTACCCACGCCGGATCAGATCACTGGTCACCATCGGAACGCCGGTGCAGGCACTGGCCACCGCCGAGCGAGTGCGCACTCGGATGCTGCTGCTGGTCCACCGGTTGACCGGTCCCACCGGCTTGCTGGTCGACGCGGTGGTCGAGACGGTGCTTTCCGCGCCAACCCGAGCCAGCGACCCGCAGGCCGTTGCCCTCATCCGCAGCACGTTTGTCGAGGCGGACCCGGCTCGGTTGCGCAACGCCGTGGTCTGCATCTCGCTGCACCGCGAGGACCTGGCGGCACTGCTGCCGCGCATCACCGTCCCGACCCTGATGATCACCGGCGAGCAGCACAGCGGCTGGACCCCCGCCCAGAATGCCGCGGCGGTCGCCACGATGCCCGATGGCCGCGCCGCCGGCGTCGCGGACGCGGCGTACCTGGTGCCGCTCGAGCAGCCCGACGCCGTGGTGGGGCTGCTGCGTGACTTCTGGGCCCCGGCCGAGGCGCGAAGGGGCCTGCGGTGAGCCGGGAACGCACCGCCGCCCTCGCCGGAGTCCTCTATGTCGCCCTCGACGTCGTGGTTGGCGTCATGGCAGGTGCCCCACCCTCGCCTGCGGCCCCGCAGGGCGAGATCATCGCCTACATCGCCGAGCATCGCGCCGGCCTCGCGGCCGGGCTGTGGTTGTTCGGCCTGGCCACGATCGCCTTGCTGTGGTGGTTCGCCTCCCTGTGGGTCGCCATGGTCCACGCCGAGGCTGGCACGCCGAGACTGGCCGTCGTCTCACTGACCGGGCTGCTGCTGGGCGGAACCATGGCCCTGGCATCGGCCGTGGTGATGGCCGTCCTGGGACTGCTCCCCACCGACGCCGACGGTGTGGTGGCCCTCTACACGCTCGGGGCAGTCCTCCTGTCGGCTGCCGGGTTCGGTCTGGCGGCCCACCTGGTTGCCACCAACGTCCTGGCCGCCGGAAGCCACACGCTGCCCAGGTGGTTGGTCGTCGTCGGACTCGTCTCGGCGGTTGCGTTCCTCAGCTCCGCTGTGCTCGGGGCCACGTCCACCGACACGAGGTCCAACACGATCAGTCTGGTCGGCTTCGTGTTCTGGCTCGCCTGGATCCTCGGCGTCAGCTACCGCATGAACGACCTCACCCCTCGCCCTGCGGTGGTGGGTGAGCCGCGGGCGGCGCCTGACGCCCTCGATCGCGGTCGGCCGCGATGAGGAACACCTCGCCTGCCAGCACCCAGTGGCACGCCCGGCAGCCCGGCAGGCCACTGCCGGCGAGGTCGTCGGTGGTCGCGGCCGCCGTCATCGCGTGTTCGGCCTGCTCGTCCACAACATCGCGGACCTTCCCGACCAGACACTGCTCAGCCCGCAGACGCTCTGGCCCAGCGTTGTCACTGCCTCGCTGCTCGGCGTCTACGCGGCTGGCACGGTGCGCCTGGCCGGGATGGGCCTGTTCGGGTGGGCCCTGCTGAACCTCGTGGGCGGCCCGCTGAGCGTCGCGCCCATCCCGGTGTTGCCCTTCGAACCGGAGCAGACGCTGCGCCACTACTCGTTCCACCTGCTGTACGCCGCAACCCAGCTCCCACTCCTGGTGGTGTCCTACCGATTCGCTGCCTGCCAACCCCTCGCGCCGTCGCGCGAGGCGGCACAAGCGCCCCAGCCACGACGTTGCGCCAACCCGTCCGAGTGCCCCCGAACCCACCACCGCGACCGGCCCTGAGCCCACACGCAAGGGCACCGAAATGCGAGGTGACCCCTGAAGCCACCACACCCCCGCGGCGAGGGTGAGGACATCGCCCTGTACCACGAGCGCGCCCGTCCCGATGCGTCACACCGCCGCGAGCCGACCAATGCTCACCCTGGGCGGAACCTCACATCGAATCCTTCACTCGATGATGCGACGGGCAGAGACCATCAGAGGCCCGAGCCCCCAGGCCCGCCATGTGCTCCTGGTACCGACACAGGGTCAGGAAGATCACGCCCCGGACAATGAACGAGGCGGAAGCCTTGGCGGTGTCGGCAACCTCGGGGACGAACCTGACGACCGCGACGTGCGTAGGGTTATCCACCGCGTAATAGACCTTGGAGGCAATGGACTTCTCGGACAGCAGGTCGGCGGCCCATCAAAGTCGCCCCACGCTTCTGGTGCGTGCGTGAGCCACCTCAACTGTTCCGCGTACTCGTCGCGGTGAAGCAGTGCGAGCCACCAGAGCGCCGCCACTTGGAGCGGGTCGGTGAGGTCACCGCTCTCAGCCAGAGCGGCCAAGGGAGAGTCGGCTGGGTCAGCGACGACGTAGGCGGGGATCCCACTGAACGGACCGTCCTCCTGGAGGCCTGATGTGCCATGTTCGCGAAGGTCGGGACCGTCGCCGCCAGTCGCGCCAGGAACTCGGACGGACTCAAGGGCGGGCTGGTGCGCCGGCTGGCGTCCTCGACGATCGCTTGCAGTGTCGCCTCTCGGTCGGTGGCCAGGAGCTCAAGCAGGTACTGCTCAGGATGCACGGCAACGACACCGTGGGGCTCGCAAGCGTTATCGGGAAAGTCGCTGAGGTTGAAGGTCAGAATGACGTCGGCATCGCTGGCGAAGGCCGCAGCGAGAACGTGGCGGTCCTTGGGGTGACACCCGAGGCCCTCGATGAGTACCTCGAAGCCCACAACCTCGGCCTCCGGAAACGCGTGCTGCATGGCCGTCAGAGTCAGACGGCGACGCGCACGCTCCTTGTCCAGGCCGATCTTCGTGGTGAGAGCCCGATCGGTCTCCTCGGGAATCGTCCCGCTCCAGCGGGGCTCAAGGAGGTCCCTATCGGTGAGAGTCAGCAGCAGGCTGGCGAGGTTGTAGGGAACGAGGACGCAGGCGTCGAGCACCGCACGGCGATTCACCGAGTCGACACGATTTGGTCGTCGTCCTCCGTGCCTGTCTGCGCAAACTCAGCGAGTCCGGCAGCCCTGCGTGAGCCGGAGGTCTCGATGAACCGCTTGATCGACTCGAGACTGATCCGGCGATGCGTGCCTGGCTGTTCGAACTCCAAAATGCCGTCGCGGCACAACTTCACTACGGTGGGCCGGCTGACATGGAGAAGCGCTGCGGCCTGCCCTGTCGTCAGGAACGGATCCACCCGGTGGACAGCAACATCGTTACCTGCTGCAAGCTCGTCAACGACGCGGATGATCGCTTGGCGCAGGCTTTCGCTCATCACTACCGTCTGCGAGCCAACTCTCAGTACGGCCTCGGGTCTGTCCAACTCAGCCCGGAGGCGCGCGGCGTCCTCGGTGCTGATGGGGCGGCCGATCGCGGTGCTCATCCACCAAGTGTATCTCAAACGAAAGAAACGTAAGGTGACGCACTGGAGGCGCCCGCCTTCACAGCGTGGTCATAGCCGCTCGTTCCCGCGCGCAGACTCACCGTCAGCCTGAACGCGAGCTTCCACCTGCCCCATTCCGCCGCCTGTCGGCGCATCGGTGCTTAGCGGGCGGGGGCGCTGAGGCGCGTTGTCTGAATCTGTCCGGTGACTTTGCCCGCCGCTTCGAGACGCCGACCGGGGCAACTTCTGGCGCACCGTATTGAAGGGTCGTGGTCGCCCTCCTGCGCCCGGTGGTCAGCAGAGCGACCGCGGCTATGAGGTTGAGGGATACGGCGGCCGCGGTCAGCGGCGACGATGGTCGCCGCCCCCAGGTGACCGGCTCGATGATCGTGCCAACGAGTATGGCCATGCCCAGTGCCGCGCATGTGGGTCGAGCCCACCGCACTTCGGGGCCGGCCCAGACAGCCGCGCCCAGAGCCAGGGCCGGCATTGGCCATGGGGCGGTAAGGCCGCTGCCTCAGCCGACCGCCAGATGCACACCCACGCTGCCGGGAAGGTCGATACCCAACGGTGCCCCACGGACGTCTTCCTTGAGGGACACCGCAGCCCCGAACGATTAGGAGGCAGCGAAGATCCCCGCCGCAAGGAGCATTGACTGGTCGGCCACGACCCCCTCCTGTGCAAAGCCGCCGCCGATGTCGGCGACGCCATCAACAGCATGCAAGGTAGGACAACGAAGAACGTCGGTCTGCGCCCCGCGGGCGACGTCAAGGGCCGCTACGGCCGGAGCATTGATCGGGTGGTGGCCAGCTGGAGGGAACCGCAGCGTTGCAGGATCGGCCGGCTTCTCCATCGTGCGTGATCGGCATTGCCTGACGCTCGGTCGCTTGAACATGGACATGCGTCGGGTCTGGATTCAACTCCTGCCAACGGCCGACACAGATGTGCTCGTCGGATCCCGACACTCTCGGATCGGGGGCCAGGGCTCCTGGCTCATGCCGCGGCCGGACCTTCGGTCATGCCGGACAACGGGCTCAAACCGTGACGCTTCGCCTGTCATTGGCGGGGGCGCTGGCGCTGAGGGCGATCACGGGAAACGCTGATCGTGACGAGGACGCTGGTGAGGGTGAGTGAAGCCCAGAGTGCACTACTGGCGGCCCAGCCCTCGGTGACGGGAAACACCGGCACGGATTGGGGTAGAGGGTTGAGCAAGAGGATCGCAAGGATGCCCGCGCCGCATATCAAGGCGATGACCTCGCCCGGTTCGTCGTTGCCCGCCATGCGCAGGCAGGCTGCGAGAGCGACTGCAACCGCCATGCCGCCGGTTCCCTCGACGAGCAGCGCGAGCGTGGGTGTCAGCGCGGTGCGCTGTTCGACGGCGAGAAGGCCGAGTACCCAGATGGTGACTGGTGCCGCCAGGGCGGTGGCGCGGAGGGCTGTGCGTCGGGTCAGCGGGGTTGGGGTGGCGTCTACCGCGGGTGCGGCGGGTTCGTCGAGGATGAACGCGGACGCTGCTACCAGCGCGAGCAGAGCGAGTCGCAGGTACCCGAACGGTGGCGTGTCGCCGGTGAAGACGATGCAGCCGGCCAGGATGGCGGCACCGCAGCCTGACGCGCCCAGGACGACGGCCCAGTCGATGCCGCGCAGCGTCATAGCGGGATGCGGGTCGGGTCCGGTGCGGCGGCCATCGCGAGGCTGACGAGGGCCAGGGCCGACAGCAGGACGAACATTCGGATCAGTCCCCCTGTCCCTTCGGGTGACGCCTCGCAGGCGTGAAAATGGGGGCGGGTTGCCTGCCGACGCCGGTGTTTTCTTGGGCTTGAGCTCGTGGATCAGTCTGGCGCCGGGGCCCGACCTTGACGGGTCACGCACTGTTGCTTCGAGCACGCCGGTCAGACTTTCGATTCCCGACCGAGGCCCCCAGGCATCCCACCGTTTCGCAGTCGATCTGGAGGGAGGGAAGCGTGGTGGCCAAGGGAGAGCCCGAGGAGATCGTCGATGAGGCGCACGAGCAGCTTCTGCACCGGGTATGCGCGATCGACGTGTCCAAGGACTCGGGCAAGGTGTGCGTGCGGGTGCCGGCCGAGACCGGGACGGGGCGGCGGGTCAGCAGGGTGTGGGACGTGCCGGCCCGCACCAGGGCGGTCATTGAGCTGGCCGATCACCTGGTGTGCCAGGGGGTCGAGAAGGTGACCGTGGAGTCAACCGCGGACTACTGGCGGATCTGGTTCTACCTACTGGAGGCAGCCGGCCTGGACGTGCAGCTGGTCAACGCCCGCGACGTCAAGAACGTCCCGGGCCGGCCCAAGACCGACAAGTTGGACGCGGTGTGGCTGGCCAAGCTGACCGAGAAGGGGCTGCTGCGGCCCTCGTTCGTCCCGCCGCGGCAGATCCGGGTGCTGCGGGACTACACCCGGCTGCGGGTGGACCTGACCGCCGAACGGGTGCGGCACTGGGCACGGCTGGAGAAGCTGCTAGAAGACGCCCTGATCAAGGTCTCGGCGGTGGCCTCGCGCATCGACACGGTGTCGGTGCGCGACATGGTCGAAGCAATGATCGCCGGGGAGCGCCGCCCACGGGTGCTGGCCGATCTGGCCCGGGCCCGGATGAGGCTCAAGCACGCCGACCTTGTGCAGGCGCTGACCGGCCAGTTCGACGACCACCACGCCGAACTGGCTCGCATGCTGCTGGAGCAGATCGACGCACTCACCGCGCAGATCGACACGCTCACCGCCCGCATCGACGCGCTGCTGGGCGCAATGCCCGTACCGCCAGGCCCGGACGGCCCCGGACCTGGCGGCGCCACCACGGCGCCCAACGACGTGCCATCGGCGGTGCCCGCCGCCCCGGAGGGCCCTGACCCGAGCGCACCCACCCCGCCACCGAGGGTGCGATCGGCGACAGAGGTGATCGACATCCTCGACGAGATCCCCGGCATCGGCCGACACGTCGCCCAGGTGATCATCGCCGAGATCGGGCTAGACATGAGCCGGTTCCCCACGGCCGGTCACCTGGTGTCCTGGGCCAAGCTGTGCCCCAGGACGATCCAGTCCGGTGCCAAGACCGCGGCCGGCAAGACCGGCAAGGGCAACCGATACCTCAAGGCCGTGCTCGGCGACGCCGCCGCTGGGGCGGGCAAGACCAACACCTTCCTGGGCGAACGGTACCGGCGCCTCGTCAAACGACGCGGCAAGCTCAAGGCCCTCGTCGCTGTCGCCCGCTCCACCCTGGTGATCGTCTGGCACCTGCTATCCAACCCCGGACAGCGTTACCGCGACCTCGGTTCGGACTACTTCACCAACCGCATCGACCGAGAACGCCGAACCCGCAACCACGTCCGTCAACTCCAAGCGCTCGGCTACCAGGTCACCCTCAGCAACGCCGCCTGACTTCAACCACTCCACCAAGCCCGCTCCACCACGCCCCCGAGACCACGAAATCCTCGGTCAATGCGTGCTGCCGCCGGTCACCTGGATTTACCGGTCAGAGCTTGGCTCGTTGCGTCCCCCACGCGTCGTGCAGCGTCGCTGCGGTAGCGGCGAGAGCGCAGAGCACGGTGATGTAGACCAGATGCCACAGAGGCGACCCGCCGGCGATCCACGGATCTTCGAAGGTGGGGCTGTTAGAGGACACCCCTCCGACACTGGGCGCCGCGACGTGGATCAGGGTGCCGACTCTCGATGCGGACATCGCCAGGGAGACGGTGGACAGCATCACCCACCCGTAGAGGACGAATGCCGCGAGGAGTCCCGCTCCGGGGAACCGTGTCCATCGCCCGACCATGACACCGAACACCGGCCCACCGACCGCACACACGACCCGGCGCCGCGGATCGCGGCGATGTTGCTGGACGGCATCGCCGTGGCGGGAACCGGCCACACGGTCGTGAGCGCATAGGTCCATGCGAACCAGACGAGGGCGACCACGGCGGGGACCAGGCAGGCCAGGCACATCGCGGTAACGCGCTTGACCCCGTCGGTCGGGGATGCCTCGATGGGGTCGCTCGAGCTGGCCATCGACCGGGTCAGGTGGACCCCGACGAAGACCCCCAGTAGACCCAACGTGAACGTTGGCAGGAGGGCGAGGTCGGCCAGGGTCGCCGAGACACCGTCAACCGCACCGGCAACGTCGCGTGAGGTGATCACCATCTGCCAGGTCAGCAGGGCGACCCCGGCCAGGAACAGGGGATGCCGGGCGTACCGGCGGGCCTCGAGCATCGCGAGGGCTCGCAGGGTGGCACGCGGCGCCGAGGTGGCGGCGCGGCTCGTGAGCGTGGTCATGCCGCCACCCCTGTGGTGAGGGCGCGGTCGCCGATCAGCAGCAGGTATGCGTCCTCCAGGGTGGGCTCGGTCGGCTCGGCACCGGCGGGGCGGCGTCTCCGACGTGGCGATGCTTGCCGGTGCCGGTGCGCCAGGAGGCCCGCGCGGCGGGATCCGGTGCCTCGGCCAGCCAGACCCTTCTGGCGGCGGTGGCGATCAGGTCGTGGACGTCGAAGCGGACCTGTCCCTGGTCGAGGACCACGACGCGGTCGCACAGGGCGGCCACGTCCTCGGTCTGGTGGGTGGACAGCAGCACCGTCGAGCGTTCCCCGGCCTGGGAGAGGACGCGGCGCAGGGAGATGCGCTGCTGCGGATCCACGCCGGTCGTCGGCTCGTCGAGAGACAGCAGCCCGGGGTCCCCGAGCAGGGCCTGGGCAAGCGCGACCCGTCGCCGTTGGCCACCGGACAAGGCCCGCACCCGCTTGGTCGCGACGTCCGCGAGGTCAACGAGGCCCAGAACGCGGCGCACCTCATCGTGGCGGCTGCTCCGCTCCGTCCACTCCTTCAGCACCGCCATGTAGTCGACGAAGCCGAATCCGGTGAACCCGCGGGGGAACCCCATCTCCTGCGGCAGGTAGCCCAGCTGGCGGCGCACCTCGGCGAGCGTCTCGGGGGTGTCCGGTGAACGGCCGAGCAGGTGGACGCCCCCGTCATCCGGGGCCAGCACGGTGGCGATGATGCGCAGCAGCGTGGTCTTCCCGGCGCCGTTCGGGCCGAGCAGGCCGGTGATGCCGGGGCGGAAGGTCAGGTCGATCCCGTCCAGGGCGGTCGTGCCGCGGTACCGCTTCGTAATTCCGGTCAGCCGGACTGTTGAGGTCATGACAGGCTCCCGTTCTGAGGTCAGCTGGTGGATGCGAACGCGCAGCATCAGTACCGCGGCGACGCCCACCGCCGCGTACACCAGCAGGTTGGCCGGCGCCAGGACGGCGCCAGGGTCATGCCCGAACGCCGCCGCGCCGACGACGCCGGCCCACAGCACCGCCAGTGCGACCGCGACGGCGGTGGGCCGCACCCAGGTGGACGCGGCAAGCACCATGGCCGTCAGGGCCAGGGCCGGGAGCAACCACGTCACCGCGGTCCAGGACATCGACCGCACCAGCAGCCCAGCGGCCAACACCAACGGCAGCGAGGTAACCAGCACCGCGCCGGTTCGCAGCAGCAGCAGACGGGCCGACGAGTACGGAGCGGCCACACCGACCTCGTAGGCCGGTTCCACGTCCGGCCCGTAGGCCAAGGCCACGCCAGCCACCGGGACGAGCGGGGCAACGAGGAGGAAGAACGCCAGCCCACGAGTGCCGCCGTACGCCGCTCCCACACCGACGAAGCTGAGCGTTACCGCCAGACCCAGCAGCCAAGACACTCGTAGGGACGGTGCCACCGCGACCAGCAGGGCCTCCGGCTCGGGCACCCCACGGACCAGCGCCCGCTCGACCACGCTGCGGGTGGGCGCCTGCAGCTGTTCCTGGATCCGGTTCCACACCAGAATCCAGTGGGGCGATCTCCACGTGGCTGGTCATCCGGGCGCGACACTCCGCGCAACCGGTCAGGTGCTGCTCCAGCGCCGCTGCCGGTACTGCGCCTGCTTGGCCACGAACGTATCGCTGCAGAAGATCGTCCTCAGCGTGCCACGTCGGCGTCATGTCCATCCCTCAGTCAGGTCGTGCCTCAGTTGCGCCTTGGCGCGATGGAGGCGGGTCTTCACGGTGTTCGCCGGAATGCCAAGCAGTTGCGCTGCCTCACGCGTGGTCAGACCGTCCAGGACAGTGGCCTGCACCACGGCACGCATCTGCGGCGACAGGCCCACCAGTGCCGCCCCGAGGTCGCCGTACTCGACACCAAGGCAATGCTTGACCGCCTATCCCGGGGGCGCGGAGTACGCGCGCCGCGCCGCGCCTCGAGTCCTCGCCCTGTACCGTCTCGAGCCAGAGCGTGACACCTGACCGCAGACCCACCGCACAGATCCGGCGAACCGGGCCAGGACCCGGCCGACTGCAACCGTCGAACTCGAACATCCGACTCTGCCGCGGTGCGGTTGCGGTGCACCCGCGTCTTTCCTTCGTCCTGGTGGGCTCGCCTTGGAGAGAGAATGTCGTCACCACCGAGGTGTTGCAGGGCGCTGGACTTCTTGCCGCGTCAGGCATTGCCGATGTGTGTGCCCGCCACGTGTACCAGGATCGGTCCCCATGACGAGCGAGCGCATCGACCTGCCCGCGCGGACCGGATCGGAGCGGCAGGTGCTGCTGGCCTTCCTGGGTGAGCACCGCCGGATCCTTCGTGAGACGGTCCTGGTTCTCACCGACGAGCAGGCACGGCGACGTCTCGTGCCCTCCCTGACCACTCCGATGGGTCTGCTCAAGCACGGGGCGTTCGTTGAGACCGCGTGGTTTCCCTGCCGCTTCGGGGGGTTGACGCGCGCGGAGGCCGGCATCCCCGAGACCGTCGACGAGAGCTTCACCCTGGACGAAGCGGACACGCTCGCGGGGCTCGCCCGAGCTCACGAGCTCGCGGTGGCCCGGGCCGACGCGGTCATCGGCGGCCTGGACCTCGCCGACACGTGCGAGCACCCGGCCATGGGTACGCTCTCGCTGCGGTGGGTCCTCACCCACTGCATCCGGGAGCTCGCGCAGCATGCGGGGCACGCCGAAATCCTCGTCGAGCAGACCCGGGCGTCCCCGGGCGATGCCCAGGCCCCGGGTGGGGAGGGGCCCACCGCCTAAGGGACACGGCGCCTCACGCCACGACTCTCATGCCGCGCGTCACATCGCCGCGAATCGCCCTGTGGGCCACAGCGCCCAATAAGACGCGCAAGAGTGCTCGGACGGTGAGCGGAGACTGAATAGTTGGCCCTACGTCAGGCTGCTCGTTCGAACCAGTCGATCGCGAGGTCGGCGACCGCGGCGGGGGCGTCGTCGGTGATGAAATGCGCTGCGTCGTCGACGTAGGCGAACTCGACGCGATCGGCGTACCGCTGCGGATTGCGGCAGATACGCCCCATGTTCTCCTCGGTCCAGGGGCGGTCGCGGCGGCCGAATACGAAGAGGGTCGGCACCGTGAGCCGCCGGCGGCGGTAGACGCCGCGGATCATGCGCATGGCTTCGGGCAGGATCATGCCGCGGATCAACGGACGGACTGCGCCGTCGATGTCGGGTCGGCGCATCGGGGCGAGGTGTGCTTCGACGGTTGCCTCCGACATCGGGTGGGCGACGTACGCCTTGGAGAAGACCCCGCGCAGCGAGGCGCCCGGGCGGTGCCAGATGAACGGGGGCAGGTGCCGGAAGCCCGGGGCGAGCTTCGGGCTGAACGTCATGAAGCCCGGCGGCACGGAGAGTTGCACTGCCGTGCGCACCCGCTCGGGGTGATCGTAGGTCAGCTGCATCGCGGTGATCGCGCCCATGTCGTGGGAGACGAGGTGGGCGCGCTCGATGTGCAGGACGTCGAAGAGGGCGAGCAGGTCGCGCAGGCGGGTCTCGCGTTCGACACGCGGATCGTCGGCCACGGTCCAGCCGGCCCCGCGCAGGTCGGGGCAGTAGACGCGGTAGCCGCCTGCGGCGATGACCGGAGCCACGGCGTGCCACTGCCACCAGTGCTCGGGAAATCCGTGCAACAGCACGACCGGTTCGCCCTCGCCGATGGCGGCGAGGTGAGTATGCAGGCCGGGCGTCTCGACGACGAGATGGTCGAAGCCGGCGGCCTCTGGCAGCGGCGGCGACCAGGCCGAGGCGTCGACGGAACGGGTGATGCGGGGCTCGGGCGTGGACATGGCGACCCCTCTCACGCGGTGCGGATACTATGTTCATAGTAGAGCGCTTGGAAGGGGGATGTCCATGCCGGCGGCGACCCGGGAGCGCGGACTCGAGGCGGCCGTGGAGTTGCTCGGCGCGCAGGGCGTGCGCGCGTTGACCCATGCGCGGGTCGACGAACGAGCAGGCCTCCCGCCCGGGTCGACCTCGAACTGGTTCCGCACCCGTCGGGCGCTACTCGGCGGAATTGTCGACTGGATCGCCGAGCACGAGCGCGCCGACCTCGAGCCGGCCGCGATGCCTACGATCTCGGGAGTCGACGAGCTGATCGAGGGCTTGTGCGCCATGGCCGAACTGCAGACCGGGCCATTCGCCGCGCGCACCCGCGCACGCTACGCCCTCTTCCTCGAACTCGCCGGCGACCCTGAGCTTGGCGAGCCGCTGCGGCGGCAACGCCGCGAGTTCGAGCGGTGGACCGAGCGGATCGTGATCGCCGTCGGCATCGCCGACCCCGTGCCGGCGACCCGGGCCCTCATGGCACTTGGCGACGGACTGCTCCTGCACCGGCTCACCGTCGACCCCGAGCTTGACATGCGCCCCGCCATCGAACGCGCAGTGCACGCCCTCGCGGAGTCCTGACCTGACGCTCCGGCGCAGACAACCAAACACCGCCGCCACGACAGACCTTCCGTCATGCACTACGGCGCTGCCGTGTCTGGCTCCGATTTCAACCCACGCTGCGGTGCGTCATTGCGCCGCGAGTCGGGCGCGGTGGGACAGCGTCGTTGCGGCTCCCTTCTGTTGTCAAGGGCCCTGATGCGGCTCGTCAATCTTCCCTGCTCAAGTGTCGAGTTCGAACTGCGTCGCCTGGACTTCACCAAGCCCTGCGGTTGGGATGGGCCGCGGTCTTTGGATCGGGAACGGCGACTGCCAGACTCGAGCCGCTCGACGATGTCAGTTTGGGCTGGCCCGTCGAGGACGAACTTGACCACCCCTCGGGTCGATGCCGGCCGTAACAGTGACTGGGCGGCGTGGCCAACGGCCAGCTGCCTGCCGGTCACAGTCGGACGATGGTCATCCCCGCGGCCGAGGGGATGTCCATGGCAGCGAGGGCCGCGCCGGCGTCTTCGAGTCCGATGACCTGGCCGACCAGGTCGCCCGGTCGCAGAGTCCCATCCTCGATCATGCGAAGCATCGGGGGGTAGCCGCTGGCGGGCATGCCGTGCGAGCCGTAGATCTCCAGTTCTTGGGACACCACCAGGTCCATCGGCAGTGGCGGCTGGGATGACGGGCCGAGCAGCAGCCCAGCCTGCACGTGCCGGCCGCGCCGGCGCAGGCTGCGCACCGATGCCATCGCCAGCTCGGGGGACCCGAACGCGTCGATTGACACGTGCGCGCCGCCCCCCGTGAGGTGCCCGATGGCCGCGGCCACGTCCAGGGTGCTGCTCGCGTCGACAACCGCCTCGGCTCCCAGGGACGAGGCGCGTTCGAGCGCGGCCGAGGTGACGTCCACGGCGACCACTCGCCCACCGAGGGCCGCCCCGATCATCACGGCGGAGAGCCCGACCCCGCCGCACCCGTGTACGGCCAGCCAGCGGCCCGGGCCGATCCGGCCGTGGGTCGTGACGGCCCGGAATGCGGTCGCGAACCGGCAGCCCAGAGACGCCGCCTTGACGAAGTCCACCGACTCCGGAAGACCGACCAGGTTGGTGTCGGCACCGTGGATGGCCACCCGTTCGGCGAACGACCCTGGACCGGTGAACCCCGGCTGGGTCTGGGCGGGGCAGACCTGCGCCTCCCCCGACTCGCACCAGGCGCATCGGCCGCAGCCGCACACAAACGGCACCGTCACCCGATCGCCGGACTTCCAGTGGCGTACGCCGGGTCCGACCCGGGCCACGACCCCGGCCACCTCGTGGCCGGGCACGTGCGGCAGCGACACGGGATCGTGGCCTCTCCAGGCGTGCCAGTCCGACCGGCAGACCCCGGTCGCACACACCGAGATGACCGCGCCGTCCTCGGGACACTCCGGCTCGGGCAGGTCGGCGAGCGCCGGCATGCGATGTCGCAGTCCAAGCCGATGCTGACCCCCACACCGCGCATGTCATGGCGCATGCGTGGGCGCGAGCCACCTATCTGGTCTCTGCTGAGGCGAGGGACATCCTACGCGTCATCAAGATACTGGACGAAGCCATCTCGGTCGGTAGCCGGGTTAACGACCTCCGCGATGACGCCATCGAACACCTGCACGACATCAACCATGCCGACAAGGACAACCAGTATGCCGATCGCTGGCTCGACGACGCTCTCACCGCAGAGCGTAAGGCGGACGCCATCTGGTCTGACGACAGCCACGGGCCATACAGGAACCTCGGCGGCAAGCCGCGCCCCGTCGACGTCGGCACCGCTGGCGATCAAACGTTCGCCATCCGACTCCTGCGCTCTGCTCGCACTCTGACCGAGCAGGTGGCTCAGATGGCCCCCCATCCCAGCTTGCAGGACTGGGCCTCAATACACCCCACTGAGGCCAAAGAGTTCACCCTCTGTACTCACCTCCCCGACAACCTTCTCCAGGGGCAACCGCGACGCCTGACCTGAGATGAATTAGGCCTCTCCTCGTAGCCGGTGTTCGCAGTCCTCGAACGCGATCGTCGGCGGCCTGCAGTGGCGGGCCTGCGTGAGCGCGCGCCAAGGATCACCGCGCGCGTGGTT
>CAVYKM010000016.1:0-9481 GCA_963769085.1 uncultured Actinomycetota bacterium
GACCACGCCGCTACTGATCTCATACCTGCTTCGCTACGGGACCACGGTCCACGCGAACCAGAACATCGACACGTGGACCGGCGACGGGTGTCGGCGGACCACGTTTGCCGAGGTCGGCACGAAGGCCGCCCAGCTGGCTCATGCCCTCCGAGGCCTGGGCATCACAGGGGACCAGCGCGTCGCGACCTTCATGTGGAACAACGCCGAGCACGCCGTCGCCTACCTCGCGGTGCCGTCGATGGGAGCGGTCCTGCACGCCCTCAACATCCGGCTCTTCCCACAGCAGATCGTCTACGTGGCCACCCATGCCGACAACAAGGTCGTCATCGTCGACAACTCGCTTGCCAGCCCGTTCGCGCGAATGCTCCCGCACCTCAAGACAATCCGCCATGTCATCGTCAACGGCCCTGTCGACGACGAGACATGGAGCGCCCTGGAGTCCCCGCCGCATATCGAGGGGGTGCACGACTGGAACCGCCTGCTGGCCGACCAGCCCACGACGTTCGACTGGCCCGACCTGGACGAAGAGTGCGCCTCGTCGATGTGCTACACGTCCGGCACGACCGGTCACCCCAAGGGGGTCGTCTACTCGCACCGAGGCAACTACCTGCACGCCAGCGCGGTTTCACAGACGCTGGGGATGCACCAAGGCGACCGGATGCTCGTCGTCGTCCCGCTGTTCCACGCCAACGCATGGGGTTTTCCTTACCTGGCCATGATGACGGGCGTCTCCCTTGTCATGCCTGACCGCTTCCTGCAGCCCGAGCCACTGGCCAAGATGATCGAGTCGCAGAAGGTGACGGCCGGGGCCGGGGTGCCGACCATCTGGAACGACCTGATGCACTACCTCGAGCAGAACCCGACCGACGTGTCGTCCTGTCGGTTGCTCATGGTCGGCGGGTCGGCCGCGCCACCAGCCATGCTCAAGGAGTTCGAGCACGACCACGGCATCAAGCTCATCCACGGCTGGGGGATGACCGAGATGTCACCGGTGGGCACACTGGCCGTCGCGCCTGCGGAGGCCAAGGAGGGCTCGGAGGAGTACTGGGCCTACCGGTGCTCGCAGGGCCGGCTCGTTCCTGGCGTCGACGCCCGTCTCATCGACTTCGACGGGCGGGAGCTGCCCTGGGACGGCCAGAGCGTCGGCGAGCTGGAGGTGCGCGGGCCCTGGATCACGTCCGAGTACTACTCCAACGGCACCGAGCCTCAGGCTGAGATCGCCGAGATGGCCGACCGCTTCAACGACGGGTGGCTGCGCACCGGCGACATCGGCATGCTCACCCCTGACGGGTTCCTCACCCTCACCGACCGCTCCAAGGACATCATCAAGTCCGGGGGCGAGTGGATCTCCTCGGTGGACCTGGAGAACGCCCTCATGGGCCATCCGGACGTGCGCGAAGCCTCGGTGGTGGGCGTGCCCGACGAGCGGTGGGGGGAGCGGCCGTTGGCCAATGTCGTGCTGCGCGAAGGGTCCTCGACCAAGTGCGAGGATGTGCGCGACTGGCTCACCGAGCGGATTCCCAGGTGGATGGTGCCGGAGCGGTGGTCGGTCATCGAGGAGGTGCCCAAGACGTCGGTCGGCAAGTTCGACAAGAAGGTGCTGCGCCAGCGGTACGCCGACGGCGAGCTGCCGGTCCAGGTGATCCCGCACCGCCACTGAGGTGGCTGACCCGGTATGCCGGGTGGCCGGCATACCGGGGCTCAGCGCAGCGTGTAGCTCTCTCGGCTGACGTCGAATCCGGCCTTTGTCGTGGTGTCCGTGCAGTGCATACCGTCCTGGCGGCTCAGGCAGCTGATCGGACCCATGGTCATGGTGGCCCCGTACGACAGGGCGACGAGCTCACCACGGCGCGGGTCCGGAACGACCTGGGAGCCGGGCTGGCCGTTCCACCAGGTGGTGTCCGCACCGACCTTGGCCTCGTAGGCCACAGTGTCGCCGGCGCAGACCAGGCCGGCCCCGGTCGACTCCAGATACACGCCGATCCCCCATTCGTTCTGGCAGTCTGCGGGCTTGGGCGGCAGGGTCCAGGCGCGCTCGAGGACGTCACAGCGCAGTGACCAGGCGGCGGGCTGCTGGTATGCCGCGCAGTTGATCCGCCCGGTTGGGCTGGTGAAGGCCACCGAGTCATGCGAGCCCGCGTCGATGACCGGGCCGGCCGCGCTCGTCGTCGTGGCTCGCGGTGCCGTCTGCGTGGGCGTCGGCGCACCCACCGTCGTGGTCACGGTCGTCGGCGTCGTCGGCTGGGTGGTACTTCCGCATCCGGTCAGCACAAGCGTCAAGCCCAGCCCTGCCAAGACCGCACCCCGCATGGCCCGATGGTGCCACACGGCGGGGCGAACGGTTCCGCCGCCCGAGGACTCCCGTGGCGCGGCCAAAGGCGTCTCGTCGTGCTGGGGACAGTCAGTGCAACGTGGCACAGGCGCTGCCGCTGAGCGCTGAGTCGCACAGCGCCATGAGGCGGACGGCAACGTTGAGGTTCTCCACAACAACGTGGTTGTCCTCGGGTTTCAGCACCCCGCTCACGATTCCTGAGACCTTGCCGAGGCGGTCGACGAGTGGGCCCCCCGAGTTGCCGCTGCTCACGTTTGCGGTGTGCAAGAACTGCTCGCCGGAGACCTTGGAGACATTGCCTTGGGTGACGTTGTCACGGAACCCGAGAGGTGTTCCAACTGCCATGACGAACTGCCCGGGTTTGGGCTCCGACGTCGCCGGTTCAAGCGTCGGCAGCTGCGCCGTCACCTGCACCAGCGCCACGTCATGCTCAACGTCAATGGACTTCAGGGTCGCCGGCATTGAGCGGGCGGCCTGGCTGATGGTGATGGGCCCCGGCGTCACGTCCGGTCCAGCCTGCGGGGAGCAGTCCTTGACCACATGCGCGGCCGTGGCAAGGACTGTGGAGTAGCCCTGGTCAGGGGGCAGCTTCAGAGCGAACCCTGACCCAATGCCGGTGGCGCAGGCGATGACGACGACCGAGGGTGTGACTTTGGTGGCCAGCGCGGTGAGGTCCGGCGGCAGTGCCTCGGCGGTGAGCTTCAGCTGCTGTTCATCGGCAGTGAGCCGGTTCTGGGTTGTGGTCAGGTTGGCGGCGAGGCCCGCGACCTGGCTCTGCACTCCCTTCAGTGCTTCGTCGGTGGTGCGCTGCCGAGCGGCCTGGTCCTGCTCCAGGCTCACGACTTTCGCTTTGGCCTCGGACAGAGCCGAGCCCTGGGTGTACATGACATACCCGCCGAGCAGCACCGCAATCGCCAGCACGACGCACATCGTTGACAGCACTCGCGACTGGGTGGATGGCATCGCGCCCCCTCGGACCGGACCGTTTCAGGTCGTGCACGCAGTCTCGTGCACAGGGAGGTGTCCTGTCCGGCATACCAGCGCGGTATGCCGGCCGGTCAGTCCGCGACGAGCAGCTCGGCGATCTGGACGGTGTTGAGCGCCGCGCCCTTGCGCAGGTTGTCGTTGGAGACGAACAGCACCAGGCCGCGGCCGCCGTCGACGCTGCGGTCCTGACGAACCCGGCCCACGAACGACGGGTCGGCACCGGCCGCTGCCAGCGGAGTTGGCACAGCGCACAATGCAACCCCTGGCGCGACCCGGAGCAGCTCGAGTGCGCGTTCTGGTGTGATCGGACGCTCGAACTCCGCGTTGATCGACAGCGAGTGGCCCGTGAAGACCGGCACCCGCACGCACGTTCCGGACACCCGAAGCGCTGGCAGGTCAAGGATCTTGCGCGACTCGTTGCGCAGCTTCTGCTCCTCGTCGGTCTCCAGCGACCCGTCCTGAACGATGGCGCCCGCCAGCGGAACGACGTCGAACGCGATGGGGGCCACGTACTTCTGCGGCGGCGGCATACGCACGGCCGACCCGTCGTGGGTGAGCGCCTCGATGCCGCCGGCGCGCACCGCCTCGTGAACCTGGCCGGCCAGCTCCTCCACTCCGGCGAGCCCCGAGCCGGAGACCGCCTGATAGGTCGACACGACAAGCCGGAGGAGCCCGGCCTCGTCCGAGAGCGGCTTGAGCACCGGCATGGCCGCCATCGTCGTGCAGTTCGGATTGGCGATGATGCCTTTGGGGGTGTCCTTGGCGGCCGCAGGGTTGACCTCCGAGACGACCAGCGGCACGTCGGGGTCCATCCGCCACGCCGAGGAGTTGTCGATGACGGTCACCCCGGCGGCGGCGAACCGCGGGGACTGGGCGCGGGAGGTCGTGGCGCCCGCCGAGAAGATCGCGACGTCCAGCCCGGTGGGATCCGCGGTCGCGGCGTCCTCGACCGTGATCTGGCGGCCCTGCCACGCGATGACCCGGCCGGCCGAGCGCGACGAGGCGAACAGCCGCAGGTCCTGCACCGGGAACGCGCGCTCGGCGAGCACCCGCAGGACGACGCCGCCCACCTGGCCGGTCGCGCCGACCACCCCGAGGTTGATGGGGTGGTTCATCGTCCGGTCCCCCCGTAGACGACCGCCTCGCCGCTCTCGGAGTCCAGGCCGAACGCGGTGTGGACAGCTCGCACGGCGTCTTCGAGCTGGTCGGCACGGATCACCGCTGAGACGCGGATCTCGGAGGTCGAGATCATCTCGATGTTGATGCCGGCGTCGGCGAGCGCGCGGAACACCTTGGCCGAGACGCCGGGGTGCGAGCGCATGCCGGCGCCGATGAGCGAGAGCTTGCCGATCGTGTCGTCGTAAAGGATGGTCTCGAAGCCGACCGGGTCCTTGATGGCGTTGAGGGCCGACACCGCTTTCGGGCCGTCGCTGCCCGGCAGCGTGAACGAGATGTCCGTACGGCCGGTCTGCGACGCCGAGACGTTCTGCACGATCATGTCGACGTTGATCCCGGCCTCGGCGACCGTGGTGAAGATGTCCGCCGCTGTCCCGGTCTTGTCGGGAACGCCGACTACCGTGATCTTGGCCTCGGTCTGGTCATGGGCGATGCCGGTGATGATCGGGGCTTCCACCGTGCCTCCTTCGTAGGCGTTCTCCCGGACCCAGGTGCCCTCGCGGGTGGACCAGGAGGACCGCACGTGGATCGGTATGCCGTGCCGGCGCGCGAACTCGACGCACCGCAGGTGCAGGATTTTCGAGCCGTTGGCGGCCAGGTCGAGCATCTCCTCGCTGGACAGGGCCGAGATTCTGGCGGGCGGCCGGCAGGATGCGCGGGTCGGCAGTGAAGACGCCGTCGACGTCGGTGTAGATCTCGCATGCATCGGCATGCAGGGCCGCGGCCAGCGCCACCGCGGTCGTGTCGGAGCCGCCCCGGCCCAACGTGGTGACGTCCTTGCTGTCCTGGCTCACCCCCTGGAAGCCAGCGACGATGGCGATGTGCCCGGCATCGATGGCGCTGCTGATCCGGCCCGGCGTGACGTCGATGATTCGCGCCTTGCCGTGCGCGGCGTCGGTGATGACGCCGGCCTGCGAGCCGGTGAAGGAGCGCGCCTCGAACCCAAGGTGGCTGATCGCCATGGCCAGCAGAGCCATCGAGATGCGCTCACCTGCCGTCAGCAGCATGTCCATCTCCCGGCCGGGAGGAGATGGGCTGACCTGGTGGGCCAGCTCGAACAGCTCGTCGGTTGTGTCACCCATGGCCGACACAACCGCGACGACCTCGTGACCGGCCTTCTTGGCCTCGACGATGCGCCGGGCCACGCGCTTGATGCCCCCGGCATCGGCGACGGACGAACCACCGTACTTCTGGACGACGACGCTCACGACAACGCTCCGACCCGGCGACTTGGACGCGGTGAGTCTACCTACGCCACCCTTGGTGTCTTGCGCACCTTTTGGGTGAGCCCTTTCGTCGAGTGGTCAAGAGATGCTGCTATTCGGGCCGAGTTTCAGCATCTTCTGACCTCTCGGCGGAGAGGATCAGGGGTGCGGCGAAGAAGGTCAGGGGTGCAGGGCGTCGAACTCGGCGTCCGCCACCAGGTCCTCGTCGGCGTCCAGCCGAAGGTGGCCAAGGATCGACTGCAGCACGCGCAGGGACGCCGCGGCCCGCTCCCCCCACGCCGACAGGTACGAGAACTGCCACCACCACAGCGCTTCCACGCGCCGGCCGGCATCAAAGTGCGACAACCCGTGCAGCAGTGCGAGCGAGATCTCGGCGATGTCCGCCGAGAGCGACCCTTTGGTCAGGTCGGCCTGGGTTACCGGGTCGACGACGTCTGCGTAGTCGTCGAGGCCCTCGAACAGGTTCGCGATGTTGTCCCGCAACGGCTCGACATCGGGATCAGGGCCGGGGTCGGCCTCGAACCGCTCGTCGAGCACGACATCCTGGATCGCCCCCAGCCGTGACCCCATGACCAACAGCTGCGAGGTCGCAAGCAGCAGGATGGGGATCGCGATCTCCGGCGAGGACCCCGACGCGACCTCGCTCACGGCGTTCAGGTAGGTCCGCGCCTGCAAGGCCGAGTCGGCGGCCAGGTAGTCGAGGTCGTCGCCCGTGGTGTCGCCGCGCACAGCGTCAGGCATGGACCGCTCGCCGCCCTTCGAATGCTCGACCCAACGTCACCTCGTCAGCGTATTCGAGGTCCCCCCCGACGGGCAGGCCGGAAGCGAGCCGGGTCACAGTGAGCCCGAGCGGCAGCAGGCTGCGGGAGAGGTAGGTCGCCGTGGCCTCACCGGCGATGTTCGGGTCGGTGGCGATGATGACCTCGCGCACGGTCCCGTCCTGCAGCCGCACCAGCAGCTCGCGGATGCGCAGGTCCTCCGGACCGATGCCGTCCATCGGTGAGATGGCCCCGCCCAGCACGTGGTAGGTGCCGCGGAACTCCCTGGTCCGCTCGATCGCCGCGACGTCCTTGGGCTCTTCGACGACGCAGACCGAGGTCTGGTCGCGCCGAGGGTCCCCGCAGATCCGGCACAGCTGGGCCTCGGCCACGTTGCCACACCGGGCACAGAAGCGGATCCGCGCCTTGACCTCGCGCAGCACCACCTCCAGCCGCTCGACCTGCTGTGGCTCGGCCGCCACGATGTAGAACGCGATCCGCTGCGCGCTCTTGGGCCCGATACCCGGCAGGCGCCCGAGCTCGTCGATGAGGTCCTGGACGATGCCTTCGTACACCCCCAACAGGGTATGCCGTGCCAGCCGCTCAGGCTGGCTCGCTGGCGGGCAGGTCGTTGTAGCCCTCGGCTCGCTCTTGGCCCGACAGCCGTGCGATCGAGTCCATGACGTCGTCGGTCAGGTGACGTCGGGCGCGTCCTTGGGGCTGACCGGCATACGCTTCGGGATGGATCGGCGGACCGAAGGCGACCCGCACCTTGGCCAGCCGGGGCCAGCGGCTGCCCACCGGCTGGATGTCCTCGGTGCCGCGCAGGCCCACCGGGACGACGGGCACGTTCGCCGTCAGCGCCAGCCACGCCACCCCGGTGCGCCCCCGGTAGAGCCGGCCGTCCCGTGACCGGGTGCCCTCGGGGTAGATGCCGAACGCGCCGCCCTCCCGAAGCACCCCCAGCGCCACTTCGAGGGACTCCTGCGCCCCGCGGGAAGACTCCCGGTCGACGGGTACCGCCCCGACCCCTGCGAAGAAGGTGCGCTTCATCGCGCCGATGGCGCCTGGGCCGGTGAAGTAGTCCGATTTCGCCAGGAAGTAGACCTTGCGGGGTGCGGCCAGCGGGATGGCGAAGGAGTCGATGAAGGACAGGTGGTTGCTGGCGATGATCACCCCGCCGTCCCGCGGGACATACCTGGTGCCGGTGATCTTCGGCCGGTAGACCACGCGGGTGAGCGGCTTGAGCACGAGCGCTCCGGCCGTGTAGAGCATGGGCCAGAACATAGCCCGTGGCGCCCCGGCGTGCACTCGTGCGCGTCGGCGTCATGGAGGCGTCTCGCCCACGACCTTCCTCCCAGCATCCGTTCGATGACGGCTTGGCCCGCCTCGTCGTCGCTCTCGACGTCCTCGTCGTCCGAACTCGCGACCTCGTCGGGGTCTTGGGCAGGCTCGATACCGGTATGCCGGGCAGTGCGGGGTTGTCTCGCGAAGGTCGACCCGGCCGGCTGTGAGTCTGCGGGCGAGGCCGACTGCTGCGGGTCAGGGGGTTCAGTCGGCGAGCCGAAAGGGCCGCTTAGCGGGCGCTCCTGTGCGGACGTGCTCTCGTTGTCGTCCTGATGCTCGGTGCTCGTGGGGGCGGCAGGTTGCTCCGGTGGCCCCGGCTCGCCGGCAGGCAGCGCGACACCTTCGACCCGCACGTCGAGCGCGACCGTCTCGATCAACGCCTGGCGGACCACCTCGGCATGGTTGCCTTGACGAAACGTGTTGGCCAGCCCGGTCGTCGCGATCCCGAGCACGAGCCTGGACCCGTCGTACTCGATGACCTGAGCATGCTGGGACAAGAAGGTCCAGGTGACCCGCCGCATCGCAAAGATCCGACCGAGGACGTCCGGCCAGAGCCTGCGGATGGCGGCCAGGTCCAGCTCGCCGCCACCACTGACACCACTGACGGCGACGTCGTCGGGTGGATGTGAAACCGGGACGGTTTCCGCGTCGATATCACCTCGACCGATGTCGCGGCGAGGCTCGTCCGGCGGCGGGGGCGCAGCTGCCCCGGGCGACACCGCCGACGGGGGCGCAGCTGCCCCGGTCGGCGGCGACCCGGCGTCGAGGCGACGTTCGAGGCGGTCGAGGCGTGCGGCATACCCCTGCTCGCCAGAGGCGCCGGGCAGCAGGATGCGCGCACAGATCAGCTCCAAGTGCAGCCGCGGTGAGGTGGCGCCGGTCATCTCGGTGATGCCGGCGTTGACGGTGTCGGCCGCTCGAGACAAGGCGCCGGGGCCGAACCGTGACTGCTGACCGCGCATCCGGTCGAGCTGGTCCGCGGGAACGGTACGCAGCACGTGCGCGGCCCCATCGGGCACAGCGGCCAGGATGATCAGGTCGCGCAGCCGCTCGAGCAGGTCCATGGCGAACCGGCGCGGATCGTGGCCGGACTCGATGACCTTGTCGACGACCGTGAAGACCGCGGCGCTGTCGCGAGCGGCCAACGCGTCGATGGTTGCGTCGAGCAGCTCGACGCTGGTGAAGCCCAGCAGGGCCGCCGCGCCGTCGTACGTCACCCCGTCATCACCGGACCCGGCAATGAGCTGGTCGAGCACCGAGAGCGAGTCGCGAACCGAGCCACCGCCGGCCCGAACGACGAACCCGAGCACGCCCGGCGCGACCGTCACCCCCTCGAGCCGGCAGAGCGACTCGAGGTACTCGGTTAGCTTGGCGGGTGGCACCAGACGGAACGGGTAGTGGTGGGTGCGCGAGCGGATCGTGCCGATGACCTTCTCCGGCTCGGTCGTCGCGAAGACGAACTTCACGTGCTCGGGCGGCTCCTCGACGATCTTGAGCAGAGCGTTGAAGCCCTGCGTGGTCACCATGTGCGCCTCGTCGATGATGTAGACCTTGAACCGGCTCTGGGCCGGCCCGTACGACGCGCGTTCGCGCAGGTCGCGGGCGTCGTCGACGCCGCCGTGGCTCGCCGCGAGCAAGACCAACCGAACCAATAG
>CAVYKM010000017.1:0-61263 GCA_963769085.1 uncultured Actinomycetota bacterium
AGCGTAGGACGTACAGGTTCTTGAAGGGGTTGTCCAGGTCGACCTTGGTTACGGTGGTGAACCCGGCTGCCCGGGCGTAGCGGTCGAGTACGGCCGGCGGTAGTCCTAGGGTGCCGAGACCTTCACCGTCGTGCGCGAGGGATGTGGTCAGGCAGTACATGACTGAGAACCCGTAGAGCAACGCGGCGACGGGGCCGACGTTCTGGTCGAGGCTTTCGGAGCAGTTGATGTCCAGGCACGGGTACAGCCCGCCGGGCGCGAGGGCCTCGCGAATTGAGCGGAGCAGGTTCTGCGGGTCGACCGCGTCGTGCAAGACGTCGAAGGTGGTGATCACGTCGTATTCCACGGGCAGCCCCATGCTCGCGTCGAGGACCTCGAACTGCATCCGGTCGTCGACCCCCGCCTCGGCGGCCAGGGCGCGAGCCCGGGCGATGCTCGGAGCGTGTACGTCGTACCCGCGTCCAACGACACCTGGGTACTGCTGCGCCAGGCGCACCAGGGCCCGGCCGGAGCCGCACCCGACGTCGGCCACTCGGCACCCCGCATCCAGCAGCGCCTCGGCGGCTGGCACCGCGGGGACCCACACCTGAGTGAGCAGGTGCTGGTGCCACATGGCCGTGAACCGGTCGACGCCGATGTGCAGGTCGTCGGGGAAGGCTTCGTGGGCCACTCCGCCGCCTCGTTGGAAGGCCTCGATGATCTGCGGCAGCCGGGCAAGAGCGCCGTCCAGCTCTTGCTGCACGCCCGGCAGGAACGCCGGTCCGGGCTCGTCGACCAGGGTCGGGCGGTGCTCGCCGGGCAGGGTGAACCGGCCGTCGGTGGCGTCGTGGGTGAGGTAGCCCGCGGCATACATGCCCGCCAGCCACTCGCGAACGTACCGCTCCTGAGTGCCGGTACGCATCGCCAGCTCGGCACTGGTGCTCGGGCCGTTGGAGGCTAGCGAGCGGAACAGTCCGAGCCGGTCGCCGATGACGGTCAGGGCCAGGGTCGCTGTGGCGCTGGTGTCGCCGAGGACCCGACCGGTGGACTCCTCGTCGCGGGTCTCATCGATGATCTGGTCAGTCGTCGTGGTCATCGTCCTCGCCCCTCAGCCGAGCAGCCCGAGGCCGGTGAGCACCTGGTGGCTCAGGTCGGGGAAGGCGCGCCAGATTACGCCGATCCACGCGGCGATGGCGTCGACGCCGGCCAGAGACACCTCCGGTGCCTGGACTGTCGCGTCGGTGGCGAACCAGGATCGGACACCGTCGGCGTCGTGGGCGTCGATCGCCTTGAGGTAGCTGTTCAGGACTGCGACATTGGTGGTCATGGTGGGTGTCTCTCTGGGTTGGGTCGGCGCCGGTCGTCGACTCACCCGATAGGCCTGCGGTTGACGATCTGGGTGTTGGCGTCGTAGTGCTCCGGTGCCCACCAGCCGATGGCTGGCGGAAGTCTTTGGCGTCGTATGCCGTCCGCGGCTGCACGGCGCCGGAGAGGAACCCGCGGGCCAGGGTGAGTAGGCGACCAGGCCGATGCCAAGCTCCTCGAGGACCGGGAACAGCGTCTCGGTCGCGCGGGCGGCGTCGACAAACTCCTTCATGACACCGACGACCTCCTCAACCGGAACGCTTGGGTCCTTGACGTGCTGGTAGGGCACATCGGTGTACTCGACGTTCAGGTTGCGCAGGCTGTTGTCGACGGTCGCTCGTCCTCAGCGCGGGACGGCCCCCGGACCAGGCGGCAACGCTGGCAGGCGCTACGGCTAGCTCAGCTTGATGGCCTGCGCTACGCCCTCGGGGCCGGAGCCTTCTTCGCGGTCGTGGCCTTGTGGTTCACTCGTCCGTTGCCATCCGAATCGCTGGCCAGCCCGGCAGACCCGAGCCCGTAAGGCGTGGGTATCCAGTTCAGAGCCAGCGTCGGCTCCTCGTAGCCGTTCGCCTTCTGACGGCGTGGGAGTTTCCGCTCCTGTTCCGGAAGGGGTTCGTACGGCACGCTGCTCAGCAGGTGCCGGATGATGTTGAGGCGGGCGCGCTTCTTGTCGTCGGTCCAGGCGAGGTACCACGGGGCCCAGCCGGTGTCGCTGGCCGCGAACATCGCGTCGCGGGCGCGCGAGTAGTCATACCAGCGGCTGTAGCTCTTGAGGTCCATGTCCGAGAGCTTCCAGATCTTGCGAGGGTCGGTCATGCGGCCCTTCAAGCGTCGGGTCTGCTCGTCGGCGCTCACCTCGAGCCAGTACTTGACGAGGAGGATCCCGTTGTCGACCATGGCTTTCTCGACGGCTGGAACCTGCTCGAGGAACTTCTCGGTCTGCTCCGGAGTGCAGAACCCCATGACGCGCTCGACGCCGGCCCGGTTGTACCAGCTGCGGTCGAAGATGACGACTTCCCCCGCGGAGGGGAACTGGGTGATGTACCGCTGGACGTACATCTGGGACCGCTCGCGATCGGTGGGGGCCGGCAGCGCAACAACTCGAAAGACGCGGGGGCTGACCCGCTCGGTGATCCGCTTGATGGTGCCTCCCTTGCCCGCGGTATCGCGTCCCTCGAAGACGATGCAGACCTTCGCCCCGGTGCGTTTCACCCATTCCTGCATCGCAACGAGCTCACCTTGAAGCGAGCGCAGCTCGGCTTCGTACTCCTTCCGGCTCATCTTCGAGTTTGCCGCCGCGTCGGGTTCGCCCGTCCCGGCCCTGGCCTTGAGCTTCGCCGGCGAGTCGGCAGCGTCGGCTTTCTTGCCCTTCTTGGTCTTACCCATCGTCGGTCTCCTTGTACATCCTGCCGATGGTGTTGGCGGCCCTGGACTGGCGCGCTCGGCTGTGGGTCATTCTCACACCCGCCGCAGCACCTTCGGGCGGACGGTGGTATGCCGTGCGGCCGGCAGCGCGCGCAGGACTTGCCGCCTCGCGCCGACAGGTCACCCTGCGAGTCACGCCACGATGAGCGAAACCAGCGCCGCAACGACAACGGTGTTGAGCAGCCAACCGAGCGCGCTGTGCAGGGTCACTACGCGACGCAATGCGCTCGTGGTCACTTGGGTGTCGGTCGTCCCGAACGTTGCCGAACATCCGACCGCCATGTAGACGTAGTCGGAGAAGACCGGCGGTCCCGACCCCGCGAACTGCAGCCCGCCCTGCTCGATGTCGTGCCGTGCGTAGTGCAAGGCAAAGCTGAAGGCGATCACCAGCAAAGAGAGCAGGACACTCACCCCGGCAAATGCGAGAATCGGCGTGGTCGTCGACTCTTCCACAAGCGCCCGCACCATCGACGCGAAGGCACCCATGGCGATGATGACCGCCCATCCCTGACCGCCGCCGCCCGCGAGCAACCATCGCCGAAGCGCTGACCGGGGCAGCGGACTTCCGTGCACGCGGCGCACCAGCTCGTCCCGGTCACATCCGGAGAAGGCCCGCACTCCCAGAACGAGATAGGTGACGGCAAAGGCGTTCCACGCGATCAGCTGAAAGCCCAAGCCGATCTCGATCCGGAACTCGGCCTGGATATCGGCTTGCACCGCAACGGAACCGAGAACGACCAGCACGACGACGAAGGCCACGGACCACACTGCCCCGACAGCAACCGATGTCCACAACCGAAAGACGTCCGAACACGCGCGCGGGATTGCGGCGTCTGCCGCCGGCTTCGCCATGGTGGCTTGAGCCCTCAGGACCGAAGGCCACGCGTTCGCGGGTGGAGCGTCACACCGAAAGGCTATGACCTGGCCGGTAAGCACGGGTCCAGTCGTCGCCCGCACTTGGGGGCTGCGCTCGAATCCGCCTACAGCGCCGAGCGGGTATGGCAGCCTGGTGCCGACAGCCCATCCTGGCCACCAAGGAGATGCCTCATGGGGTTGCGTGACCGACTGCGAGGCGATGCCGGTCCGGCTCCGCGCCGCTACCAGATGCGCGAGAAGCTGCTCTCCATAGGAGACGACTACTGGATCGAGGACGCGGAGGGTCGACGCGCGTTCAAGGTCGACGGCAAGGCCGTGCGGATCCGTGACACGTTCGTGCTGCGGGAGGCCGGGGGCGGGGAGGTCGCCAAGATTCAGGAGCGCATGCTGCGAGTGCGCGACTCGATGGAGATCGAACGCGACGGCGGCAACGCCGTCGTCCGCAAGGCGCTCGTGGGGCTGCGGGACCGGTTCAAGATCGACGTCGACGGCGGAGCGGACCTCAGCGCTCACGGCAACCTGGTCGACCACGAGTACGAGATCGAGCGCGACGGCGACACGGTGGCCACCGTGTCGAAGAAGTGGTTCCGGGTCAGGGATACCTACGGCGTCGAGATCGAGCCGGACCAGGACGACGCGTTGGTCCTGGCCATCACGGTGTGCATCGATGCGATGACGCACGACTGAGCCGCACCGCCGACCGCCCAGGAATTGTGGCGTACCGTGGGGTCGAGGCGGCTGACATGAACGACTCGCCCACGCTCGCTGACCCGTTCACGGTGCCGACGCGGCACTGGCATCGGCTTGATGACGGACGGGTGCAGTGTGACGTCTGCCCGCGCGCGTGCAGACTGCACGAGGGCCAGCGGGGGCTGTGCTTCGTGCGGGCCCGCGTGGACGACATGGTGGTGCTGACGTCTTACGGCCGCTCGAGCGGTTTCTGTGTGGACCCCGTGGAGAAGAAGCCGCTGAACCATTTCCTTCCTGGCACGCCGGTGCTGTCGTTCGGCACCGCCGGGTGCAACCTGGCCTGCAAGTTCTGCCAGAACTGGGACATCTCCAAGAGCCGGGAGATCGACACGCTCGCCGACCAGGCGTCCCCGGCGGCCCTCGCCGGGCTGGCCCAGTCGCTGGACTGCCGCAGCGTGGCGTTCACCTACAACGACCCGGTCATCTTCTGGGAGTATGCCGTTGACGTCGCCGACGCGTGCCGCGAGCGGGGGGTCAAGGCGATCGCGGTAACCGCGGGCTACATGTGCCCGCAGCCGAGACGAGAGCTCTACCGGCACATCGACGCGGCAAACGTCGACCTCAAAGCGTTCACGGAGGGCTTCTACCACCAGGTGTGCGCGGCCAGGCTCGCCGATGTCCTCGACACGCTGTGCTACCTGCGCCACGAGACCGATGTGTGGCTGGAGATCACGACGCTGCTCATCCCGGGCCGCAACGACAGCGACGAGGAGATCGACGCGGAGACCAGGTGGATCGCAAGCGAGCTGGGGCCTGACGTGCCGCTGCACTTCACGTCGTTCCACCCCGACTACAAGATGCTCGACATCCCCCGGACTCCGGCGACGACGCTGGCCAGGGCCCGCCAGATCGCGCTGGGCAACGGGCTGAGGTACGTGTACACCGGCAACGTCCACGACCCGGCCGGGGGGACGACGTTCTGCCCAGGGTGCGCCGACCCTGTCGTCGTCCGGGACTGGTACGACCTGGTCACCTACCGGCTGGACGATCAGGGGCGCTGCACCCGCTGCGGCACACAGATTCCCGGCGTGTATGCCGGTCCGGCCGGCCGCTGGGGCGGGCGGCGGCTGCCGCTGTTCGTCGGGAACGCTCGCTGATGGACCAGACCCGGCCGGCGGCCGTCGCCGGCAGCTTCTACCCGTCCGACGCCCGCAAGCTCGCCGACACCATCGACGCGCTCCTGGAGGCGGTGGAAGACCCGCGCCCGCCGGACGGCGTGCTCGCCGTGGTGGTGCCCCATGCCGGATACGCGTACTCAGCCCCTGTGGCGGCCAGTGCCTACGCTCGGCTGACGGGGTTGCGCGAGACGATCCGTCGGGTCGCGGTCCTGGGCCCGGCACACTACGTCGATCTTGCGGGCCTGGCCGTCCCCACGGTGACCTGGCTGGACACCCCCCTGGGTGTGGTCGGTGTCGACACTTCCGCGTGCAGGCGCCTCGTCGAGGCGGGGCTGGCGGCCTTCTCGGACGCCGCCCACGCCGACGAGCACTCCATCGAGGTGCAGCTGCCGTTCCTGCGTCGCATCCTCGGAGCTGACGCCAGCTACGTGCCCGTCGCGGTCGGGTCATCCGAACCCGACCGTGTCGCCGACGCCCTCGACCTGCTCAGCGCGGATCTCGTCGTGGTCAGTACCGACCTGTCGCACTACCTCGACCAGGCGAGCGCACGGCGGCAGGACCGGCATACCGCCGAGGCGGTCGTCGCGCGACGAGCCGACCAGATCGGGCGGTGCGACGCGTGCGGACGCCACGCGCTGCGAGGGCTGCTGCGGTGGGCAACTCGCCATGACCACCACATCGAGCTGGTCGACCTGCGCACCTCAGCCGACACCGTCGGTGGCCTGCATCGGGTCGTCGGCTACGGCGCCTTCGTGGTGACGGCGGCAACCGCCTTGACGACCTAGCCGGCCGGCACCGGGACGAGGATGGTCTCGACGCCGAGCTCCTCGAGCCGACGGCGCGTGTCCTTGCTCAGCTCGCCGTCGGAGACGATGAGGTCCAGCGCCTCCAGCTCGGCCACCTGGAACGTGGTGACGGCGCCGTACTTGGTGCTGTCGGCCAGCAGCACAGACGTCGAGCTGACGCGCATGACCGCCCGCTTGAGCCCGACCTTGTCCAGCGAGGGAGCGCTCACGCCACGCGCGATGCTCCAGGCGCCGGTGCTCACTGGATGTCGACGTTGACCGCGGCCACCGTCGCCGCCGCCAAGGTGCCGCTGCTCGACCCGCTGTCGGGGTCGACCACACCGCCGGTGTGGATGACCTCGACAGCCGGGTGCTCGAAGAGGCTGGTCACCACGTAGAAGTCGTTGGTGAGCACGGTGAGGTCCGCCCGCTCGGCGAGGTAAGGAACCGTCGACTGGCAGGTGGTCCCGGCGTCCACGCGATGCGCGTGGCGCTGGGCATGACCGAGTCGCCGTTCTTCACGGCGGGGCTCAAGGTGTCCGAGCGGTGGTTCCGCAAGGACGAGCGCGCCATGCCGGTCTCCATCATCAACACCGGCTCGCAGATCGCGAACGCGATCGCTCCGCCGCCGCGCCGTGTGGTTGGCTGGGCGCCGCACACGTGACGGTCGACAACTCCGCAGCAGAGCCCGACGTGTCGGAGGTGGAGGCGCGAGCGTTGGGGGCTGCCGCGGCCGCGTCGACGCGCGGGCCGCACGCACGCCTTAACGAGGTGAAGGCGCTCTCTCTGGGCGATTCGCGGCTGGCGCGGGCCTGCGCGGGCGCGCGCAGGCGAAAGGGCTGGGCTTGTCAGGGCACGCCGATAGGTAGCAGACGTGAGCTGTAACGGCGTGAGGTGCGTGCGACCTTCATCGGCGTCCTCTTCGGTGCGGGCACACCGGCGCGGACTCTGCGCGTCGGCGAGGAGGTTGGCGGCCGAGCGGCCGTTGCTGTCTGGCGTGACAGCCCTGCAACCTCGAGGCCGAAGCACGGTCGCACAGCGCGGTCACCGGGCACGGGAACCACATGCGTAACAGCGCCACGACGGAATTCCAGATCAACCACCGGATCCGGTGGTTGATCTGGAATCGGTTGCTCGAATGTGGGAACGCGAGCGGGGCGGCCCGGCTACCCCCCGTGCGCGGCGACGGCGCCCGCGCGAGCGTCGGCCCGACTCACCGAGGCGCCGATCGACGAGATGATCTTCGAGTAGTCCGCCGCTGGGTCCTCGCCCAGCACGGCGGCCCAGGTAGGCACCAGCTCGGAGTGGTACTGGTGGCCGAAGCCGTCCGGGACACTGTTGGCGACCGCCAGGTCGGCGGACACCTGCCAGAAGGTCACGAACGGCAGCCATCCCATCTGCTCCATCGGCCCCGCACGTGCGCGTCTCGACGAGCCAGTCCGGGGTCTGGGAGATCAGCCGTGGAGACCACCACACGACCGGGTCGGTCGGGTGCTGCACGAAGACGACCCTCGGGTAGGACCACGCCCCCAGCTCGCGACCGAACTGGTCGGCCACCAGCTCGGTCGGGTTGCCACTGAACCGGAAATGGCGGCCGTTGTCGACCACCGGGTTGACCTGGGTCGACCCGCCTTCCCGGGTGGCGGTGACGGCCTGGTGCAGGGGGGTGAACTCGGGTGTCCCGGTCCACACCGCCCCATCGACCCGCCGCAGCAGGTCATCGGCCGAGGAGAAGGCCGCAGAGCTGCCGAACGCCCCGAGTGACTCGCCGCTGACGTAGAGCTTGGGACGGTGGTCGGCCGGCAGTGCTCGGCCAGCCGGTGCTCGATCGCGTCGAAGAGCAAGGCGCCTGCCGCGGGCGGCTCGCTCTGCGCGCTGAGCAGCGCCAGTGCCGACGGGAGGGTGGAGTACTGCATCGCTGCGATCGCCGTGTCACCGCCGCCCAGGTACTCGAACGCTGACGCGTTCCACTCGTTGACCCAGCCGCTACCGGTCGTCGTGACGACGAGGATCGCCGCGCGGTCGAACGCGCCGGTGCGCTCCATCTCGGCCAGAACCGCGTCGCGCACGTCGACGAGCGTGCGTCCCTCGGTCAGCCCGGCATACACCCGCACCGGGTCCCGGGCCGCCCGACCCGTTGCCGCCGCGATGTCCGCGCGGCTGGGACCGCCGGAGACGAACTCGGCGCCCTCGAGCCCGAGGCTCGGCCAGCTCTCGCGAGAGGCCGGGCTGCCCGACCGCATGGGGGACTGTGGTGGGGTGATCCACTGCGGTGCGCTTTGGTTCATGTCCTGTGACATCCGGGTGGCGACCTGCATGATCGCCCGAATGACCACCTGGTTGATCACCCCGAGCACGACGACCGCGACGACGACCGAGGCCATGACCCGCGCCAGGACCTCCCGCATGACCCGGTTGCTGAGCCGCAGCACCCAGTCAAACAGGCGTTCGATCACCCACCATAGACCAAGCAGGGCAAGGAAAACCACGACCGCAACAACGGCACTGCCCAGGACGAAGCCAAGACCCGGGCCGGGCAGCCCGACAGACTGCGCCGTCCGGTTCTGCCACCCCACGCTGGCGAACGGGAACCCGATCACCCCGACGGCTAGCACGGCCACCCACAGCCGCATCAGCGCCCGACGTGCCCCGGGGCGGATGGACACCCGCAGGTCGGCCCACCTCGCGAACCCACCGAAAACCCACGCCAGCGTGATGCCCACGCCGTAGCCGAACAGCGCACAGATCGCGGCGATGAGGCCTTGCAGGGCCCAGGGTCGTGGCAGCAGGGACGGGGTGTTGGACGCCAGGTAGGCGAACATCGCGCCCACCGCACCGGGCACCGAGACCCCACTGCGACGGGTGCGCACCCAGGCGGCCAGGCGACGCATGGCGGGCGTGGCCCGTCCGGCCGAAGGTCGGGTCAAGGTCGGGGTCGAAAGGGCTGGCCCCCAGAACGCCAGGGTGGTGAGCACCGAACCCGCCGCCTTGGCGGGTTCGCCCGCTGCGAGCTCGCCCGCCCCGCCGTGTCCCTCACCCACGCCCCAACCTTAGAGCCGGCGTCCGCAAGACTGGCGACATGGCCCCCTCCCCGACGAGTCGCGTCACCTGGACCACGATCGCCCCGGTTCCCGCCGTGCTCGCGCTGGCCCTCACCTGGGGCCGGGTGCTGGGTCCGGTCGTGGTGGTGGTTGTGGCGATCCTGCTCGGCGCCTCCGTGCTCGCGGCTGTGCACCATGCCGAGGTCGTGGCCCACCGGGTCGGGGAGCCGTTCGGGTCGCTGCTGCTCGCGGTCGCCGTCACGGTCATCGAGGTCGCCCTGATCGTCACCCTCATGCTGTCCGGCGGCGACAAGGCGGCCACCCTCGGCCGAGACACGGTGTTCGCCGCCGTCATGATCACCTGCAACGGCATCCTCGGTCTGTCGATCCTCCTCGGTGCCAGGCGCACCGGCTTCAGCAACTTCAACCCCGAGGGCAGCGGCGGCGCGCTCGCCACCGTCGCCACCCTGGCGACGACCTGCCTCGTGCTGCCCAACTTCACCCTCGGCGAGCCAGGCCCGCAGTTCACCGGCGCTCAGCTGGCGTTCGCGGCGGTCGCCTCGTTGGCGATCTATGCGCTGTTCGTGGTCACCCAGACGACCCGCCACCGCGACTTCTTCCTCCCGGTCACCGCTGGGGGCCAGATCATCGACGAGGACTCGCACGCCGACCCGCCGACGAACCGGGCCGCCGTCACCAGCGTCGTCCTGCTGCTGGTGTCCCTCGTCGCCGTCGTAGGGCTGGCCAAGGTCGAGTCCCCCGCCATCGAGGATGCCGTGAACGCCGTGGGCTTCCCGCCCTCCTTCGTCGGGGTCGTCATCGCCCTGCTCGTCCTGCTGCCCGAGACCCTCGCCGCGGTGCGCGCGGCCCGACGCAACCGGGTGCAGATCAGCCTCAACCTCGCGCTCGGCTCGGCCATGGCGAGCGTCGGGCTCACGATCCCGTCCCTGGCCGTTGCATCGATCTGGCTGCCGGGACCGCTGCTGCTCGGCCTGGGGGCGACCGAGATGGTGCTGCTGGCGATCACCGTCGTCGTCGGCGTGCTCACCGTCGTGCCCGGACGAGCCACCCGCCTGCAAGGCGGCCTGCACGTGATGCTCGCGGCGGCATACATCTTCCTTGCCATCAACCCGTGACCCCCTGGTGCGTGGGGCCGCACGCGTGCCCTGGTTAGGCTGAGGCGTGTCACAGGCGAGTTCCGCACCCGAGCCGGCCTCCGACCGGGTGCTCACCGTCCCCAACGCACTGTCGGCCCTGCGCCTGGTCGGCGTGCCCGTCTTCCTGTGGTTGATCGTGGCCGGCTCCGACATCTGGGCGCTTGTGGTGCTCGCCCTCTCGGGCCTCACTGACTATCTCGACGGCAAGATCGCGCGGCGGTACCACCAGACCTCGCGGGTGGGCGAGCTGCTCGACCCCATCGCCGACCGGCTCTACGTCGTCTGCACGATCGCCGGGCTGGCCTGGCGCCAGATCATCCCGCTGTGGCTGGTAGGCCTTCTTGTGCTGCGCGAGGTGTTCATGGTGGTCCTGCTGCTGCGGCTGCGCAGCCGGGGGCAGATCGGGCTGCCGGTGAACTACGTCGGCAAGGCGGCGACCTTCAACCTGCTGTACGCCTTTCCCATCCTGCTCATCGCCCAGTTCCCTGGCGCTCTAGGGCAGTGGGCGCTGCCGATCGGGTGGGCCTTCGCCTGGTGGGGCGTCGGGCTCTACTGGCTCTCGGCCGGGCTGTATGCCGTGCAGGCACGGCGCTTCCTCGCTGCTTCGCGAGCCGCATCGGCCAGGGCCTGATGTCGCCGCGCCGGGTCGACGAGTCGATGTCCCTGCTCAACGAGATGATGCAGCAGCCCATCGACCCCAGCTACGCCACGGCGGCCGCTCGACGGGTCGCCCGGGGGCTACCCCGCTCGACCTCCACCCGTACCATCCTGGTCTTCGTGACGCTTGCCCTCATCGGCTTCCTCTTCGCGTTGGCGGCCCTCAACGTGCGGTCCGCCACGAGCGTGGTGGGGCAGGCCCGAGCCGAGCTGCTCGATGCCATCGAGACCCGTCAGGCTCAGGGTGACCAGCTGGCCGCCGCGGCCGGCGCCCTCGAGCGCGAGGTGGCCGCGGCGCAGAGTGCGGCTCTTGGCAACCCCGGGCAGAGCGTGCTGGACCAGGTCGCCGCGCTCTCTGTCGCGACCGGGGGAGTGGCGGTGAGCGGACCCGGGGTCAAGCTCACCCTCGACGACGCCGAGGACGCCACCGGCGACAACGCCAACCCCCGCGGGCAAGGCGGCTTCGGGTCCGGGCGCGTCACGGCCCAGGACCTGCAGCTGGTGACGAACGGCCTGTGGCAGGCGGGGGCCGAGGCCATCGCCATCAACGGCCAGCGCCTTACCTCCCGCTCGGCCATCCGGTTCGCCGGAGAGGCCGTCCTCGTCGACTTCCGCCCGCTCGCCCGCCCTTACGTCATCAGCGCCGTCGGGGACCCAGCCGGGCTACGGTCCCGGTTCATGGCGTCTAGCACCGGTAGCTACTTCACGGCGCTGGCCGCCAACTACAAGATCCGCACGGAGCTGGTCACGCAGGACTCGATGACCCTTCCCGGCCATCCCAGCCCAGCGCTGCGGTACGCCGAAACCGTCCCCTCCGGCATACCCTCGACGAGCAGCCCATCCGTGCCTGCCACACCCACCCAGACCCGAGCGACGACGAGCCCCACCCACCGCCCTACGGAGACCCAGCGATGATCCCCGCACTCGGCCTGCTCGCCGGCCTCGTCATCGGTCTGCTGCTCAACCCCGGCGTGCCGCTTTGGCTGCAGCCCTACCTGCCCATCGCCGTGATCGCCGCCCTCGATGCGGTGTTCGGCGGCCTGCGGGCGGTGCTCGACGGCAACTTCAACGACAAGGTCTTCGTCGTGTCCTTCCTGTCCAACGTGCTGGTCGCCGCCCTGATCGTCTTCCTCGGCGACCAGCTCGGCGTCGGCTCGCAGCTCTCGACCGGCGTCGTCGTCGTCCTGGGCGTGCGGATCTTCTCCAATGTCGCCGCCATTCGCCGGCACCTGTTCCGAGCCTGAGCATGACACCGGAGATGACCCCTGACACGCCGCCTGACCGCCCGGACACCGACGCCGACCAGGCCGTCGAGCAGCCGCCCACGGCGTGGCAGCGGCTGCGCCGGACGGCCGCGCCGCGCGCTACCAAGGCCAACGCGCTCGCCGCGGTGCTCGCCGTGTCGCTCGGCTTTGCCATCGCCACCCAGATCCAGCAGAACCAGTCCACTGGCCTGCAGACCCTGCGCCAGGACGAGCTCGTGCGGGTCCTGGACGACCTCGGCCAGCGCTCGGCCCGGCTGGACCAGCAGGTCCGCGACCTGCAGAGCCAGAAGGCCGGGTTGACCTCTGGTGCTGACACCGCTGCCGAGGCAGCCGCTCAGGCGCAGCGGCGCCTGGACCAGGTCAGCATCCTGGCCGGCACGGTCAAGGCCCAGGGTCCGGGCGTGCGGCTCACGGTGAGCGACCCGGGGCGGGCGGTCAAGGGCACCGCCCTGCTCGACGTCGTCCAAGAGCTGCGCGACGCCGGGGCCGAGGTCATCCAGGTCGGCCAGGTGCGCGTCGTCGCGAGCTCATACTTCACCGACTCACAGGGCAACGTGAGCGTCGACGGGCAGCCGCTGGAGCGCCCGTTCGTCGTCCTGGCGATCGGCGACAGCCAAACGCTGGCATCCGCGCTCAACATTCCGGGGGGCATCGTCGACACCGTCCGCCGGGTCGGGGCGACCGCCCAGGTGGAGCAGCTGGCGACGGTCCGGGTCGACGCCCTGCACACTCTCTCGCCGGCGCAGTACGCCGAGCCGGTCAGAGAGCCAGCGGCCAGCCCCACGACCAAGTAGGGTCGACGCGACGCGACGCGAACGCCAGAGGAGCACGATGAGCGAGCTGAGCTACCCAGACGAGCTGCGCTATACCACCGACCATGAGTGGGTGCGGATCGACGGCGGGACGGCCCGGGTCGGCATCACCGCCTACGCCCAGAACGCCCTCGGCGATGTCGTGTATGTGTCCATGCCCCAGGTCGGTCAGGCGCTCGTGGCCGGTGAGTCCTGCGGCGAGGTGGAGTCCACCAAGTCGGTCAGTGACGTGTACGCGCCGCTTGACGGCGAGGTGACGGCAGTCAACGAGGGGCTGGACGCCACCCCGGAGCTGGTCAACACCGACCCCTACGGCGAGGGATGGATGTTCGAGATGTCCGTTGCTGACAGCGCCGAGCTCGATGGCCTGCTGGACGCCGCGGCATACCGCGAGACCCTGGGCTGACCCCCCGCGAAACCCGGCCTGACCAGCACAGTCGCTGTCCGGCTGACTGCTAGCCGACCAGGGGTGAATGACGTACCCTTGCGGGACGGGCCCTTCACTGGTCCATTCACTATGGAGAAAACGCCGATGGCGGAAGACAGCAGCAACCCGTCGCCCCGGCCGGGGGAGCCGACGACGATGCGTTTCCGCGGCGTCGGAGAACACGACGCGGCGGAGCTGGAGCGCGGGCTCACCACCGAGGACCAGGCGACGATCGAGGCGCTGCGCCCTGGCACGGCACTGCTTGTCGTGCTGCGCGGTCCCAACGTCGGCGCTCGCTTCCTGCTCGACGACGCCGAGGTGAGCTCCGGACGGCACCCCAACAGCGACATCTTCCTGGATGACGTCACCGTCTCGCGCAAGCACGCGGTCTTCTTCCGGGAGGGCGAGGGGTATGCCGTGCGCGACGTCGGGTCGCTGAACGGCACCTACGTCAACCGGGCCTCCGTGGACCAGGCCATGCTGCGCAGCGGCGACGAGGTCCAGATCGGCAAGTACCGCTTCGTCTACTACGCCGGCTGACGCCCTATCGTGCCGACGCCCCGTGAGGGCCGCAGCATTGGTGCGGTCCTAGAGCAGCTCAAGCCGCAGTTTCCTGACCTCACCGTCTCCAAGATCCGCTTCCTCGAGAACGAAGGGCTGGTCACCCCCCAGCGGACTCCTTCGGGGTACCGCACCTTCTCCGAGCGCGACGTGGAGCGGCTGCGCTACATCCTCGCGGCCCAGCGGGACCGGTTCTGGCCCCTCAAGGTGATCCGGGAGGCGCTCGACGGGCTGGATCGGGGGCTCACACCCGCCGAGGACGGCAGTGCGGCGGCCCGGATGGTGCCTCCCGCCGCGCCTGCTGACCCGGACGTCCCCAGTGCCAGTGAGCTGCGTGCCGTATCGACCCTGGCGCTCACCCAGGCCGAGCTGGCCAGTGCCGCGGGGTTGGACGAGGCGACCCTGGCCGCACTGCTCACCTACGGGCTCGTGCGCCCAGACCCCGATGGGCACTACGGCGAGCCGGCGTTGGCCGTGGCCGCGGCGGCGGCGGCACTGGCGTCCTATGGCGTCGAACCACGCCACCTGCGGTTGTTCCGCACGGCCGCTGACCGCGAGGTCGGGTTGGTCCAGCAGATGGTGGCACCGGTCCGCGCCGCCAACGCACGTCGGGGTGACGCCGACCCCGCCGCTGAGGTCCTGCACCACTGTCTGGCCCTGCACGCGGCGCTCGTGAAGGCGGCTCTTGAGCCCTGATGCCTTTGGGCCCCAACGCGAGGTACCGTTAAGGCGTGATCGAGGTCGACGTCCTCGGCGTCCGGGTCGAGATGCCCACGAACCAGCCGATCGTGCTGCTGCGCGAGCGCGACGGCGACCGCCACCTGCCGATCTGGATCGGAGCTGCAGAAGCCACTGCGATCGCCTACGCCCAACAGGGGGTCATCTCCCCGCGTCCGCTCACGCATGACCTGCTGCGTGACGTTCTGGAAGCGTTGGGCCATCAGCTGATCCAGGTCCGCATCGACGCGCTCAAGGACAAGGTCTTCTACGCGACGCTCGACATCGACGGGACCGAGATCTCCGCGAGACCTTCGGACGCCATCGCCCTCGCGTTGCGGGTGCCGGCGCCCATCCTGGTCGCCGAGGAGGTTTTCGACGACGCCGGCATCATTGTCACGCCCGAGGAGGACGACGAGGTCGAGAAGTTCCGCGTGTTCCTCGAGCAGATCTCCCCGGAGGACTTCGAGGACTCGACCGGAGCCGGGGACCAGGAGCGCTAGGCCCGCCTCAATCTCTAACCGTAAAGTTGAGGATTAGAGTTTGTGGTGATACCTGCCACATGGCGCGCCGAGGTCGGGCGGTCGTTGACGGTGGTGCCCCGGGGCCGTACCGTCGAAGGAGCGAACAACGAGGCTGTAGTTACGTTCGGTAGGTTCGGGTGACGAACAAGGAGGCACCGGTGACCGGTGAGGCCAAGCACACCAAAGCGCCAGCTCAGGGTGTGCTGTTCGCAGACGACCTGCCCCAGCTCAGCGAGGACGTCGGCTACCGCGGCCCCACGGCTTGCCGGGCAGCTGGAATCACGTATCGGCAGCTGGACTACTGGGCCCGCACCGGGCTGGTCGAGCCGTCGGTGCGCAGCGCCACCGGATCGGGCACCCAGCGCCTCTACGGCTTCCGCGACATCCTCGTGCTCAAGGTCGTGAAGCGGCTGCTGGACACCGGCGTCTCGCTGCAGCAGATCCGCACCGCCATCACGGCCCTACGCGAGCGTGGCGTCGACGACCTCGCCGAGATCACCCTGATGAGCGACGGGGCATCGGTCTACGAGTGCACGTCCCCGGACGAGGTCATCGACCTGCTTCAGGGCGGTCAGGGGGTGTTCGGCATCGCCGTCGGGCGAGTGTGGCGCGAGGTCGAGGGCACGCTGGCTGACCTGCCGGGTGAGCGGGCCGAGGACGAGCACGTCGTCGCCGCAGGCGATGAGCTGGGCGCACGTCGAGTGGCCCGCCTGATGGCCTAAAGCCTGGTAGATTCGCCACCGCTGATCACCCCATGCGGGAGAGCCCTCGGGGCGGCAGCGTGCCGCCGCCGAGGCGCCGAAGGGGCAACCTCCCCGGAACCTCTCAGGCGCCAGGACCGTGTGGGCAGGCAACTCTGAACCGGCCTTCGGCCCGACAGAGGGGGAACCACCGCGGGTCACACCCGGACGTCCGGAGGTTTCATGCATCAGCCCACCCACCTTGACGCTCTTCCCGATTTCGCCACCCGCCACATCGGGCCGCGCGAGGCCGACCAGCGTCGCATGCTCGACGTCGTCGGCCACCCCTCGCTGGAGGCGCTCGTCGACGCCGCCCTTCCTCGTGAGACGCGCTCGGGCGGCCCGCTGCAGCTGCAGGCAGCGGCCTCCGAGCCAGCGGTCATCGCCGAGCTGCGGGCCTTGGCCCAGCGCAACACGGTGCTTCGCTCGATGATCGGGCTGGGCTACTACGGCACCGTCACCCCGCCGGTCATCCTGCGCAACGTCCTGGAGAACCCGGCCTGGTACACGGCATACACCCCCTACCAGCCGGAGATCTCCCAGGGCCGGCTGGAGGCCCTGCTCAACTTCCAGACCGTCGTCAGCGACCTCACCGCGCTGCCGATTGCCGGCGCCTCGCTGCTCGACGAGGCGACCGCCGCCGCTGAGGCGATGGCGCTCATGCGCCGCACCGCCAAGCGCCCAGCGGACGCGGTCCTGCTTGTGGACCGGGAGGTCTTCCCGCAGACCCTCGCGGTGGTGCAAACCCGAGCCACGCCGCTGGACCTCGATGTCGTCGTCGCGGACCTGGCCCAGGTCGACACGCCGCAGGCACTGCTCAACGCGGCTGGCGGACGCAACGTCTTCGGCGTGCTCATCCAGTACCCCACGGCCGCCGGCGAGGTGCGCAGCTGGCAAGCGCTCGTCGACGCAGCGCACAGCCACGGCGCGCTGGTCACCGTGGCCGCCGACCTGCTCGCGCTCACCCTGCTCGCGCCGCCGGGGGAGTGGGGCGCCGACATCGCCGTGGGGTCGAGCCAGCGGTTCGGTGTGCCGATGGGCTTCGGCGGACCACACGCCGGGTACATGTCGGTCCGCGCCGGCCTGGAGCGCTCGCTTCCGGGGCGCCTGGTCGGGGTCTCGCTCGACTCGGCCGGCGCGCCCGCCTACCGCCTGGCGCTGCAGACCCGCGAGCAGCACATCCGCCGCGAGAGGGCCACGTCGAACATCTGCACCGCCCAGGTGCTGCTCGCGGTCATGGCCGCGTTGTATGCCGTGTGGCACGGACCCGAGGGCTTGGCGGCCATCGCGCGGCGCGTGCACGGCCACACCCGCCGGCTGGCGAGGGGGCTGTCGGACGGCGGCGCCGAGGTGCTCACGTCCGTGCCGTTCGACACGGTGCGCGTTCGCGTCGCCGGCCAGGCTGCGGCTGTCAAGCAGGAGTGCGTGGCCCGCGGCATCAACGTCTGGCAGCTCGACGAGGACACCCTCTCGCTCAGCTGTGACGAGACGACGAGCGCCGCTGACCTCGAAGCGGTCTGGGCCGCATTCGGCGTTGCGCCCCTGGGTTCGGATTCAGCCTCAGCTCCACGGCAGGAGGCCTTGGACGCTTTCGCGTGGGACGACGACCTCGCCAGGCACACGGCATACCTGACCCACCCGGTGTTCCACGGCTACCGCAGCGAGACCGCCCTGCTGCGCTACCTGCGTCGGCTCGCCGACCAGGACTTCGCCCTCGACCGGGGGATGATCCCGCTGGGCTCGTGCACCATGAAGCTCAACGCGACGACCGAGATGGAGGCGCTGACCTGGCCCGAGTTCGCCGACCTGCACCCGTTCGCCCCGCCGGAGCAGACCGGGGGCATCCGGGCCCTCGTCGACGAGCTGGGCGGGTGGCTGTGCGAGCTGACCGGTTACGACGCGGTGTCCTTGCAGCCCAACGCCGGGTCGCAGGGCGAGTTCGCGGGGCTCATGGCCATCCACGCCTACCACCAGTCGCGGGGCGAACGGCATCGGCGGGTCTGTCTCATCCCGGCCAGTGCGCACGGCACCAACGCCGCCTCCGCAGTCATGGCCGGCCTCAAGGTCGTCGTCGTCGCCACCACCACCGGCGGTGACATCGACATGGCCGACCTGCGGGCCAAGGTCGAGGCCCACCGCGACGACCTGGCCGCGATCATGGTCACCTACCCGTCGACCCATGGCGTGTTCGAGCCGACGATCGGCGAGCTGTGCGAGCTGGTCCACGACGCCGGTGGTCAGGTCTACGTCGACGGCGCCAACCTCAACGCCCTTGTCGGGCTCGCGCGGCCGGGCCAGTTCGGTGCCGACGTGTCGCACCTCAACCTGCACAAGACGTTCTGCATCCCACACGGCGGCGGCGGGCCAGGCGTCGGCCCGGTCGGAGTGCGGGCCCACCTGGCGCCGTACCTGCCCAACCACCCCCTCGCCCCCGAGGCCGGGCCGGCCACGGGCGTCGGCCCCGTCTCGGCCGCGCCGTTCGGCTCGGCGAGCATCCTGCCGATCTCGTGGGCCTATGTGCGGCTGATGGGCGGTGCCGGTCTGACGCGCGCTACCCAGGTGGCCATCCTCAACGCCAACTACATCGCCGCCCGGCTGGCGCCGCACTACCCCGTGCTCTACACCGGAGCAGGCGGGCTGGTCGCGCACGAGTGCATCCTCGACCTGCGCGAGCTGACCAGGCAGACCGGCGTGACGGTCGAGGACGTGGCCAAACGGCTCATCGACTACGGCTTCCACGCCCCGACGATGTCGTTCCCGGTCGCCGGGCACGCTCATGGTCGAGCCCACCGAGAGCGAGGACCTTCGCGAGCTGGACCGGTTCTGCGAGGCAATGGTCGCCATCCGCGACGAGATCGAGGCAGTGCACACCGGATCGCTGCCGGTGAGCGAAAGCGTGCTACGCAACGCGCCCCACACCGCCGAGTCCCTCACCGGCAAGTGGGAGCACCCCTACGAGCGACACGACGCCGCCTTCCCGCCAGGGGTCGACCCGAAGTCGAAGTACTGGCCGCCCGTCGGGCGCATCGACGGCGCCTACGGCGACCGTCACCTGGTCTGCTCCTGTCCGCCCCCGGAGGCGTTCGCCGAGTAGCACGCCTCACGCGGAGCTCACCGCATTCGACGAGGCTGGCTGGCCTCGGACCAGTCGTTTCGTTGCGGAAGGTTGTCCACCCCCTGAGGTGCACGATCTTCCGCAGTCACCGTTTCACCAGCGCAACGTCAGCCTGGCCCGTGAACTCGAACTCCGGGCTGACCCGCGAGCCCGTCTCCGTCTTGCTTACGTGCAGCTGGTTGGGGATGCGGGCGCGCAGGTCTGCCACGTGGCTGACCACGCCGACTGCGCGGCCACCGCCACGCAGGCCGTCCAGGACGTCGAGCACTTGCTCCAAGCTGTCTTCGTCCAAGGACCCGAATCCCTCGTCGACGAACAGAGTTTGCAGGTCGAAGCCTCCGACCTCTTCCCGCACCCCGTCGGCGAGCGCGAGCGCCAGTGCCAATGACGCGACGAACGACTCGCCACCCGAGAGCGTCGCCGTGTCGCGGGCCTGCCCCGTCCACAGGTCCTCCACCGCCAGGCCTAGGCCACTGCGGCGGCCACCGGCAACGGGAGCGTCAGAATGGCGTAGCCGGTACCGCCCGTCGCCCATGGACGCCAGCCGTTCGTTGGCCAGCTCGACCACTCGCTCCAGCCGAGCCGCCAACACATACGCCGACAGCCGCATGCGCAGGATGTTGTCCGGCCCGAGCCCGGCAGCCGTGTCGGCGAGCCGGGCCACTGCGGCGTGCCGGGCGGACTGGTCGGCAATCAGCTGTGCCTGCTCGGCAACCGGGACGCGCAGCTGGGTGAGGTCGCGGTCGGCCTGCTCGGCCAGGGCGGACGTGCGGTCGGCCAACTGACGAGTCTGCCGCGCCCGGGCCAGCTGCTCGTCCAAGGCGGCAAGGTCGGGCTCGTCGCCACTCAACGCCTGAGCCACCTCTGGGTCGGCGAGCACGGTCTGCGCCTGCACCCGCTCACGCTCGGCGTGGCCGAGTCGGCGCTCCTGGCCGGCGAGAGTGTCCTCGGGAACGAGCGCTGCCCTGGCCGCGTCCACGGAGTCAAATCCATTGTCGGCCAGTCGATCTGCGACGGCCTGCGCTAGCACCGAGCCGTGCTGCTCGGCATCGGTTTCGGACCTGGTCGCGTCGAGCAGCTCCGCCACAGCGGCGGCGAGCTCGGTGTGCAGGGTCGACGCGTCGACCCGGTCGTCGGGCGCGCTTGTCGCACAGGGACATCCTTGGGTATGCCGGCGCCGCCGATCATCCAGGTCGCCCTCCGTCCGCCCGACCTCGGCTCGCATCGCGTCCAGCCGTCCGCCCGCCTGCTGCATCGCGCGCCGGGCTTCGTCTCGTTGCGCGCGAACGGCTTTCAGTTCGGCAGCCAGCTTTTCGCGCCGCTCGTCCAGTGCGGCGAGCTCGTCGGCGTGGGCCTGCGCGGTGCTGAGCCGATCCCGTGCTGCAGCAAGGTCGACAGCCAGCGTTTGCGCGTCGCGGTCCAGGTCTGCGCCTTGCTCTCGCAGCGCCAGGACCTGGCCCTCGTGCGCCGCGACGTCGCGCTGAGCAGCCGCCAAGACGGCGCGCCGGGCCGCCCACTGTGCTTCCGCTGCTGCCACAGCGTCGTCCGGCACTGCGGCGGCCGCATCGGCGGGGCTTGGATGTCGTCCGGAGCCGCAGACCGGGCACGGCTGCCCGTCGACCAGATCGGCGGCCAGCCGAGCCGCGAGACCGTTGAGCTGTTCCTCGCGCAGCTGCAGCCAGCGACCGTGCGCGACACGGGCCGCATCATCGGCCGCAACTGTCCGTTCCCTGGCGTCCGAGAGCTGCGCAAGGCGGGTGTCCACGGCGGTGCGGACCCGAAGCAGGCGGAGGACCTCGTCGACCTCATGCTGGGCTTCGGGCACGACGGCAGCTGCGGCCCCGGCTTCCCGATGCCTCTCGGCGACCTCGGCTGCCGCGGCCACCAGCCCTGCGACGTCGGCCTCGAGGCAGGCCCAATGCTGCTGCGCAGTGACCGTCACCCGCTGCTGCTCGACAACCCGCGACCGAGCTTGCGCCAAGGCCTGGCCCAGCGCCGCTTCTTCGGTGAGGCAGGCGTCGAAATTGGAAAGCACCTCGGCCAGCCGCTGCGCGGCCCCTGCGTCCATGGTGTCAATACCGGGCCCGAGCTCGACCACCCGTCCTGCGGCCGCAGTGGCCCGTTCCCGTGCCGCCCGAGTCCTCGCGCCTGCGTCGGTGAGGGCACGCAGGTCCCCGGCGATGCAGGAGGCCCGGCGTGCGACCGCGACCCGTTCGGCGAGCGCCGCGAGCTCGTCCTGACGAGCGTCCAGGTCGGCCAGAGTCGCTGCTGCCTGCCCCGCCTTTTGCTGGCATACCAACTGGCGCGCCGCCGCATCTCGTGCCGTGACCTGTTCGCGCTCGTGCGCCTCGGCCGCGTCCCGCTCGGCGAGTGCGTCCGCGGCGAACTGCCGGGCCGCGCACACCAGCGAGGCCACGAGGCCCTCGAGCTCGCCGTGCGGGACGCTGTCCCAGGTCGGTAGCCCACTGGACATGTCGGGGGGCAGGCGGGCCAGGACGTCGTCGACCCGGGTTAGCTGCGTCGACAGCGCCGCCTGCGTCTCCGCCAGACACGCGGCACCGACGCGGCGCTGGTCGGCGAGCCACTCCTCGACGTCGGTGAACCGGGACACGTCGAAGAGGCGCTCGAGCAGCTCGCGGCGGGTCTCGGGCGTCGCCCGAAGGAACGCGGCGAAGTCACCCTGCGGCAGCAGCACGACCTTGACGAACTGCTGCATCCCGATGCCGAGCACGTCCTTGACGACGTCGCCGACCTCGTCGGCCCGGTGCGACAGCGGCGCCCACCCCGAACCGAGCCACTCGCTCAGCGTGACCGAAGCGGGCACCGTGGTCTGACCGGCACCGCGTCGCTTGGGCCGACGGAACTCCGGCGAGCGGGCGATGCGCAGCCGCCGCCCGGACGCGGTGAGCTCCAGCGCCACCCTCGGGACCGCGTCGGGCCCGGCGTGGTCGCTGCGCAGCGAGCGGCCGCCGGGGCGAGCGCCGGGAACGGCGGCATACAGAGCGAAGCAAATGGCGTCAAGAAGGCTGGTCTTGCCCGCTCCCGTCGGCCCGTGGATCAGGAAGATGCCCGCGGACGAGAGGGCGTCCAGGTCGACCTCGACGTGCCCCGGGAACGGCCCGAAGGCCTGCACGCTCAGCCGATGCAGCCTCACGCGACGCCCTCGCCAGTGCGGGGCGGGTCGGCTGCAGCACCCACCTCGTCGTCACGGACCGCCCTGGCCACCCGCGACTGCTCGAGCGCCTCGGCGAGGATGGCCTGCTCGCCGGGGGTCGGAGAAGCGCCGCCGCGGACGTGGCCGAGGAACGCGCAGCACACGTCCAGCTCGGGTCGCGACTGCATCGCCTGAGCCGAGTATGCCGTGCGCGGCTGCGCTGGCTCGCTCGGGCGGAACTCCAGCTTGAGCGTGTGCGGAAACCGCGTCCGAAGTCGGTCCATGGCTCCCAGCGGCCGGACTGCGTCAGTGAGCACGACGTGGCACCAAGCCGACTCGGCACCGGCCAGGGAGCGGTCGGCCAGCAGGGTGTCCAGGTCGCCGCTCAGGACGGCCAGCGGTCTGGGAACCGGCGCGTCGACGGCTTCGCAGCTCACCCCCCTCGCGCCGACGTGGACGAGCCAGCTGCCCTTGACGTGGCCGGCCTCGCCGAAGGACATGGCCAGCGGCGACCCGCTGTAGCGGACCGCATCGGTGACCTTCTGGCGACCGTGCAGATGGCCGAGGGCGACGTAGTCGACGCCGTCGAAGATGCTTGCGGGGACCACCGCCACCCCGCCGACGGAGATGTCGCGTTCGGACTCGGAGCCCGCCGCTCCGGCGACGAACGCGTGCGCCATGACAACGTGCCGGCCGGGTCGGCGGCTGCGGTCGGCGGTTACCCGCGCCATCGCCGCGCGCAGGACGGACTCGTGGCCCACCTGCTCGGCTCCCAGTGGCACCGCCGAGGCCGACGGCTCGAGGTAGGGAATCGGGTAGACGGCGAGGTCGCCGACCATGACCGGCTGCCCCACCGAGGAGACCCTGGAACGGATATGCAAGCCGGCCGTGTTGAGCAGCGAAGCGGCGAACCCCAGCCGCACCGCCGAGTCGTGGTTGCCGCTGGAGACGATGACCTGCGCTCCAGCGTCGACGAGCCGGGTCAGGCCTTCGGAGAGGACGGCGACGGTGTCGGGCGACGGCAGGGCCCGGTCGTAGACATCCCCCGACACGAGCACCGCGTCGACCCGCTCGACCCGCACCACGTCGACGAGGTGGTCGAGAAACGCGGTCTGGGCGTCGAGCATCCCCACCTGGTGGAACGACCGGCCCAGGTGCCAGTCCGAGGTGTGGATGAAGCGCACAACGGCAGGCTAGGACGACCCACCGACAGCGCGGCGGACGCCGCCCGGCGTGCCGGTCACGACGCGGTATGCCGGTGCGGCGCGCAGCGTCGCGCGGTGCAGGCGCACGGCATACCCTCGCTGCATGGGCAAGGACATCCAAGCCGTCACCTTCACGAGGGAGCAGCGCCAGCGCTACCGCGAGAAGGTGACGCTGTGCCTCGACGTCTTCGCCCGGATGCTGGCGGTCAGCCATTTCGAGTTCGACAAGCCGATGACCGGCATGGAGATCGAGCTCAACCTCGTCGGGCGCGACTACCGGCCAAGGATGGACAACGCCGAGGTGCTGCGACGCATCGAGGACCCCGAGTACCAGACCGAACTGGGCCGCTACAACATCGAGTTCAACGTCAGCCCTCGCCAGCTGCTCGGCGACTCGGCCCTCGACCTGGAGGGTGAGCTGCGGACCTCGCTCAACGAGGCCGAGCGGCGCAGTGCCGAGCTGGGCACCCACATCATGATGATCGGCATCCTGCCGACCGTGACCCCGGGGCACTTCGAGGGTGAGTGGATGAGCGCCAACGCTCGCTACCAGGCGCTCAACGACGCGGTGCTCGCCGCGCGGGGCGAGGACATCTTCCTCGACATCGAGGGCCCCTCCGGGGAGCGGCTGGCCCGGTATGCCGACTCGCTCGCGCCCGAGTCCGCGTGCACCTCGATGCAGCTGCACCTGCAGGTGGCGCCGGGGGAGTTCGCCGACTACTGGAACGCCGCGCAGGCTCTGGCCGGGGTGCAGGTGGCGCTCGCGGCGAACTCGCCGTTCTTCTACGGCGCCCAGCTGTGGGCCGAGACCCGGATCGTGCTGTTCACCCAGGCCGCCGACACCCGCTCGATCGAGCTGAAGAACCAGGGCGTGCGGCCGCGGGTCTTCTTCGGCGAACGATGGATCACCTCGATCTTCGACCTGTTCGAGGAGAACGTGCGCTACTTCCCGGCGTTGCTGCCCGAGCTGTCCGACGAGGACCCGGTCGCGGTCCTCGAGTCAGGCGGCGTGCCGGCGCTCGCCGAGATGCGCCTGCACAACGGCACCATCTACCGCTGGAACCGCCCGATCTACGACATCGTCGGCGGTGCCCCGCACCTGCGGGTCGAGAACCGCGTCCTGCCGGCCGGCCCGACCATTGTCGACTCAGTGGCCAACGCGCTGTTCTACTACGGGGCGCTGCGCGCGCTGGCCCACGAGGACCGACCCGCGTGGACCCGGATGAGCTTCGGGGTGGCCGAAGAGAACTTCCTCTCGGCGGCCCGCGAGGGCATCGAAGCCCGCTTGTTCTGGCCGCGCCACGGAGACCTCCCAGTGACCGAGCTCGTCCTGCGGCACCTGCTGCCACTGGCGCATGAAGGGCTGCAGCAGTGGGGGGTGTCCGACACGGTCCGCGAGCGCTACCTCGCAGTCATCGAGGGGCGATGCCTGTCCGTGCACAACGGCGCGAGCTGGCAGATCGAGGCGGTGCGCCGGCTGCAGGAGCGCGGGCTCGACCGGGTCGAGGCGCTGCGCCAGATGCTGCAGCGGTATGCCGAGAACATGCACGCCAACGTGCCGGTCCACACCTGGGAGCTGCCGGCCTGACCCGTTGCGGTGTCGTGCCAGGCTTGGCGGCATGCACCTTCCCTTTGCTCTGGTCAATGTCTTCGCCATCGACGCCGACCCGTTCTCCGGCAACCCGCTCGCTGTCTTCGACGCACCCGCCGAGGGGCTCGACCCCCAGCTGATGCAGCAGCTGGCCCGCCAGTTCAACCTGTCCGAGTCGACGTTCGTCACCCTTGCAGGCGACCGTGCCGACCTGGTCGAGGTCGACGCCGCGGTCCGCATCTTCACCCCGACCATCGAGCTACCGTTCGCCGGGCACCCGACGGTGGGCACGGCATACGTGGTGGGGGAGCGCGTGGGGCAGGACGCGGTCGTGCTGCGTATGCCGGCCGGCGACATCCCGGTCCGCCGCGACGCAGCCGGGTGGACCTTCACCGCGAACCCGGCGACGGTCCGTCCCGATGACACCGACCCTGCGCAGCTCGCTGCGATGCTGGGCATCGACCCGTCGCACGTCGCCGGGCCAGCCGCATGGGTCGATGCGGGCGTTGACCAGCTGCTGGTGCCGCTCACCTCGCCTGATGCTGTGCGACGGGCCGTCCCGGACGCCGCGCTACTGCGAAAGGCCGCAATGTCCCCCAGCGGGGAGGCGCTGTGCCTGGCATGGGCACGTCCGGGGCCGGACACGGTTGAGGCGCGGTTCTTCTTCAGCCAGGGCACGTCGGTCGTCGAGGACCCGGCCACCGGCTCGGCCGCGGCCAACCTCGGCAGCCTGCTCGCCCACGAGGGTGCGCGAGGGGTCCGGCTGGTCATCTCCCAGGGCGAGGCGGTGCACCGCCCCTCGCGGCTCGCCGTCGAGATCGACTCCCAGGGCGTCGTGCGAGTCGGCGGCCGCGTGCACCAGATCGGTTCCGGCAGCGTCGACCTCGATCTGCCTGGCGAGGCGTGATGCCGACGTACATCGCGTTCCTGCGGGCCGTCAACGTCGCGTCCCGGTGGGTGAAGATGGCCCGGGTCAACACCCTGCTGCCCGAGCACGGTTACGCAGAGGTTGCCACCCACATCCAGAGCGGCAACCTGCGCGTCACCACACCGACGCGTAGTGCGGCAAAGGTGGCGTCGCATCTGCGCACCGTGCTGTCGGAGGAGTTCGGCTTCGACATCCCGGCGATCGTGCGCACTCCCGCCCAGCTGCGCGAGCTCGTTTCCACCGTCGAAGGTATGCCGGCCGCGCTGCCCGAGGCCCGCGTCTACATCGCCTTCCTCGAGGCCAGCCCTTCGGCGACGGCGCGAGACCAGCTGGACGGCTGGGACAACCCGGGGGAGCGCGCCGTCGTTGTCGGTCCGAACGTCGTCCTGTGGCTGACCGTCCCGTTCCACAAGGCAAGGCTGACCAACGCGCGCATCGAGGCCATCGCCGGGGTCGCTACGACTCGCGACCTCAAGGTGGTGCGAACGCTGGCCGAGAAATGGGGCGGCTGAGCGGGCCTGGACGTCCCCATCCGAGGCAACGCCCATACGAAATCCGCAGGAACGCACGGTATTTCGTGTGATTCTTGGGATTTCATACGAGGGCTGTTACCAGCGTGACAGGTGGGGCCGACCGACCTTTCCCGGGGTCATCGAGCGCGGCGTGCGACCTCGAAGCACAGCACGGCGGCGGCCGCGGCGACGTTGAGCGACTCGACCTCGTTCGCCATCGGTATTGACATCCAGGTCTGCACCTGGGCCGCGACGTCTCCGCCCAGCCCGGCTGTCTCGCTGCCGAGCACGTATGCCGTGTCGCGTGGCAGGTCTGCGTCGAACAGGGTCATGGGCGCTGTGGCTGCGAGGCCGATCACGTGAAACCCCCTGTCGCGCAACGCGTGCACTGCATTCGCAGCGGTAGCCGTCTTGAGGACCGGGGCGACGAAGGCGACCCCAGCGGAGGCCTTGACGACGAGCGGGTCGAGCGAGGCGACCCCCCGGCGGGGGACGACGATGCCGCTGAAACCCGCCGCGGTCGCCGTTCGCAGGATCATCCCGACGTTGGCCGGCGTGGTGATCCCGTCGAGCACCAGCACGGGACCGCTGCAGCCCCTCGGCGAGCGCCCGTTCGAGCGGGCGCATGCGCGGGGCGACGACATCGGCGCAGACCCCCTGGTCCTGCTTGCCGTTGCCGGCCAGCTTCTTGACCCGCTCTGCGGAAACCCGCTGCAGCGCAACGCCACGCCGGTGGGCGGCCGCGACGATGTCCTGAACGTGTGGTCCGCGAGCGCGCTCGGCGAGCAGGACCTTGTCGATGAGCAGCTCGTCGTTGGCGAGCGCCTCCAACACGGGGTTGCGCCCGTAGACGGTGATGAACCGGTCCTTGGGCGACACCCCATCGTCCATCTCGCGGGCCATGTCCCCATCCTGCCGTGCGCCTGCGATGTGATGCTGGGGCGCTCTCCGGCGCCACATCTCGGATGCTCGGGGACCATCGCCCCATCCCCACCCGTTCGGGCGCGCGAGGTACCGTGAGGACAGTGCCCGATGCAAGCGCTTAGTCGGCGCGTCGCGCGAACGACAACGTGGAAGGAAACCCCAGGCTGTGCCGATGACGCCTGCGTCGCTGCTGGCCGCCCGGCGGCGAGCCGACGTCTGTACCGGTCCGCTTGACGGGGCCCTGCAACGGGCCGGGGCGATCCTGGCCGGTTGCTCCTCTGAACGGCAAGAGGCCTTCGAGCTGCGGCTTCGGCGCTGGTGGGACGACCTGGCCGACGGCCTCGGCGAGCTCTACGGCGAGCAGGCCACGGCGGTCGCCGACCGGCTCGTGAAGCTCGCGGCCACGGCATACCGCGACCGGGACCCCGACCTGCACCGGCTCGACGCGCGCCGGGCGCTGGAACCCGACTGGCTGCAGTCCCCCCGAATGTTCGGCTACGCGGCCTACGCCGACCGGTTCGCGACCAACCTGAGGGGAGTGGGGGAACGCATCGGGTACCTGCGCGAGCTCGGGGTCACCTACCTGCACCTGATGCCGCTGCTGTGCTCACGAGAGGGGGACAACGACGGCGGGTATGCCGTGTCCGACTTCCGCACCGTGCGGCCCGACCTCGGGACCGCGGAGGACCTTCGAGACTTGGCGACGACGTTGCGCGACAACGGGATCAGCCTCGTGCTCGACCTCGTCCTCAACCACGTTGCCAGGGAGCACGAGTGGGCACGACGCGCGAGGGCCGGCGAGCCGGCATACCGCGACTACTTCTACGTCTATCCCGACCGCACCGAGCCGGACCGGTACGAGGCGAGCCTGCCCGAGGTGTTCCCCGACTTCGCGCCGGGCAGCTTCACCTACGACGAGCAGCTGCGCGGCTGGGTGTGGACGACCTTCAACGCGTGGCAGTGGGATGTCAACTGGTCCAACCCCGACGTCCTGGTCGAGTACGCCGACGTCATCCTGTTCCTGGCCAACCTCGGGGTCGAGGTCATCCGCCTGGACGCCATCGCCTTCACCTGGAAACGCCTCGGGACCAGCTGCCAGAACCAACCGGAAGTGCACGCCCTCACCCAGGTGCTGCGCACTGTAGCGCGGATCGCCTGTCCCGCAGTGTCGTTCAAGGCCGAGGCGATCGTCGGCCCGCGAGACCTCGTGCAGTACCTCGGACAGGGGCGCCACTACGGCAAGGTCAGCGACCTGGCCTACCACAACTCGCTCATGGTGCAGCTCTGGTCGATGCTGGCCACCCAGGACGTGCGCCTCACCGCGCACGCGCTTCGCGGCCTTCCTGCCATCCCGCCCACAGCGTCGTGGATCACCTACCTGCGTTGCCATGACGACATCGGCTGGGCGATCGACGACGGCGACGCCTGGGCAGTTGGCCTGGATGGGCCCGCGCACCGGTCCTTCTTGGCGAGCTGGTTCGCGGGGGAGTTCCCGGGGTCGACGGCGCGCGGGCTCACCTTCCAGGCCAACGAGGCAACGGGCGACCGGCGCACCAGCGGGACGACCGCCGCCCTGACCGGCCTCGACACCGCCCTGCTGCGCGACGACGGCGCCGCCGCCGACCTTGCCATCGACCGAATTCTGCTGGGGCACAGCCTGATCGCCGGCTTCGGCGGCGTGCCTATCGTCTGGATGGGTGACGAGCTGGGCGCGCCCAACGACCCGTTCTGGGACACCGAGCCCGGCCACGAGGACGACAACCGCTGGGTGCACCGGCCCCGCATGGACTGGGACTGCGCCGCCCGACGCGCCGACCCGTCGACCGTCGAAGGGCGGGTCTTCGCGGGAGTGTCACACATCGCGGCGGCGCGTGCCCGGATGGCCCACCTGCACGGGTCGGTGCCCAGCGAGGTGCTCGGCCCGTGGGACCCTGGCGTCCTCGTGCTCGCCCGCCGGCACCCGATCGGCACCATGCTCTGCGTCTACAACGTCACGCCCTCGTGGCGCCCGCTGCCCGGGAGCGTATTGCGGGAGAACGGGCTCGTTCCCGCGGTCGACGCCTTGTCCGGCATACCCGTCGCGCCTGGCGACGACGGCAACGTGTGGCTGCCCCCGTATGCCGCGTGGTGGCTCGTCGCGCCCGGCTTCCAGAGCTGAGCCGAGCCGCGGCGGTTCAGTCCGCTGACCGATGCTCGCCGAGAGCGTCGAGCGCGATCGCCGCATGAGCGTACGCGCCGCCGGCACGCATCTCAGCGGCGACCCAGATCGCCTCCATAACCTGCTCATCGGTTGCACCCTTGGCGTGCGCGAGCTTGGTGTGCCCGCGGATGCAGTAGGGACACTGGGTCGTGTGGGCGACCGCGACGGCGATCAGCTGCTTGGTCACCTCGGGGAGGGCGCCAGCGGCGAAGACCTGATCGCTGAACGCGGTGAACGCGTCGTGGGTCTCGGGCGCTAGGGCTTTGCGCCGGGCGCTCATCGCCGCAGTCGCGGGCGGGAACGCTTCGTGAGTCATGCGGGCCATCCTTATCTGATCCGACACCAGGGTCTCCAGCGCGGGTGAGTGCTGCTGCCTGCTTAGGGGGTCACGCTGACGATCGCGTGGGCTCCACGCTCGGCATCGGCCATGATGTGGCTGACCGCCGGGTAGTGACCCGCCTCTGGGAACACCGCCTCGACGAATCCGCCTTGGGAGGGGGCAAGGGCCAGTGCCTGGGCGCCCCCGTCGCGGGTGTCCCCGAGGGCCCCCTGGCCAGCGCGAAGCAGGTAGGCCCCTTCGAGCCAGACGGTGTCGAACTGGGCTCCGACGATGTGGAAGCTCGTGGGCCGGTTCGGCCCCGCGTCCAGGACCCAGAACCGCACCCGCTGCCCGACCGAAGCGGTCAAGGGGCGGTAGTCGTACTGGTTGGCCATGCCGTTGAAGGTCACGTAGCTGGGCTGGTTTGCAGCGGCCGCTTCGGCGTCGACCTCGGGGGCGGGGGAGCCGGCTGCCGCGCCGTCGCCGTAGACCTCCGACTGGGCGAGCACGTAGGACCGGTCGACCGCTGGGAGCCCCGGCGGCTCGATGACGACGGCGCCGTGCAGCCCAGCGGCGATGTGGGCCGACATCGGCATGGTCGCGCAGTGGTACATCCAGATCCCAGCCTTTCCAGCCGTGAAGCGGTAGACGAGGGACTGGCCGGGTGCGACGGTCCGCATCGGCTGGTCGGGGGCGAGCGAGCCGGCGTGGAAGTCGATCGAGTGGCCGATCGTGGCGTCGTTGACCAAGGTCACCTCGAAGACGTCGCCGACCCGGCCGTGCAGGACCGGTCCGGGCACCTGCCCGCCGAAGGTCCACCGCTTCTGCCGGATGCCGGGCGCCACCTCGAGGTCGACCTCCTGCACGTGCAAGGTCACCCGGTGGACCGGATCGGGGCCCAACGGGGGAAGGACCGGGTCGTACGCCTGGAAGGACGGGTCGACCGTCGCAGCGGCTTGGGGCGCCTGGCCGTGGGTGTGGCTGGCGGCCGGTGGCGCGGACTGGCTGGTGCCGTCGGGTGCGGATGCCGGTGACGAAGCCGGGGCTCCCGTGACGGCGACGGTCAGGCGCATGCCCATCTGGCGATGACCGACAACCGTGCACCAGGCCGTGAACGGACTCCTCGACAATCCTTGCGTCGAGGGTGGCGGACTCACCCGGCCGAAGCCGAGGGGTCTTCTCGCCGGTGGGCACCGCCAGGTCATGGACGGTCGACGGGTCGGCGTTGACCAGGTCGATCAGCAGCCGATCTCCCTGCGGTACGGTGATCGTGTCCGGAGTGAAGCGCATGTCCTGGGCCTGCACGCGCACCCTGGTGGTGTGCCCAGTGACGACGGCGGGGGCCGAGCTGGCGGAGGGGCCGGCTGCTGCGGCCAGCCCCGCAGCGCTCGGGTCTACGCCGACCCCGACCGAAACCGCGATGGCGAGCAGAGTCGCGCCGATGACCAGCTGCGCGCTCGAGCGCGCGTCCGCCAGCACCGGGCCCCGCTCCGCGGGATGCGAAGGCGCGGTGGGGGTGCCGTCCCGCGCGACGAGAGCGACGCGAACGGCGCTCAGCAGTAACGGAATGAACGCGGCAAGGGCAAGCAGGACGAGCCCCCTGCAGAGCGCGAGCGCGGCTGGAGGCAGTGGGGCAAGAGCGAGCAGCAACCCGCCGTTGACGACGACCAGGCGCAGCACGGCCAGCGTGTCCAGGCGCGCCTGCGCCGCGCGGATCGCCACTGCGCCTCCGAGCACGGTGGGAACGAGGTACGCCAGCGCCCCGAAGAGGATCTGGGCGGCGACACCGACGACGAACGCGGCGACCCAGCCGTCGGGGTTCTCGGCCAGCTGCGGCCATGGCGTGCGCGCGACCTGGGCGGCGAGCGCGAGCACTGACCCGAACAGCCACAGCACAGCGGCGCCGACAGACCACGGCGCGAACTGGCGCGGCGGCCTGGTCCGGGCGGGGGCCACGAGGGCGCGACCCCACCAGGCGAGCGATGCGGCATACCCCACCAGACCGGCGACAGCAAGCAGGGTGCTGCCAAGCAGCGCTGCGGTGAGCACGAGCAGGATCGTCAGGGCGAGGCCGGGCAGGGCCTGGCCGGCCAGCCGCTCGGCGCGCGGGTCGATGCGGGTGCGCAGGATCGTGGGCCAGAACGTGACCAGAGTGCCGGTGATGGTCAGGCCGATCCAGCCCAGGATCATCAGGCTCACGTGGGCGAGCAGCAGCCGCCCTCTGGCCTCGTCGTCGAGGCCGCGGGCCAGGGCCGCCCCGAGCGCGGCCCCGACCGGCATGAGGGCTGCCGCGGTGCAGTAGTAGCGGATGGCCACCCTGAACCGGCCCGGCAGGGCGGCGCGCAGCCGGCGCCACCAGACCAGGCCATGCCAGGCCACCGCCGTTGCCGCCAGCACCGCCCCGGTGAGGGCAACAGGCCACCAGGTCGTCGGGACACCGACGAGCACGAGGGCGGTCCCGGCCGTCAGCAGCACGAGCCGACGGTTCTGGCGGGCTCGCTCGTCGGGCGGCACAGGGGTCTTCAGCAACGCCTGGGCGAAGTACGCGCTCCACACCACGGCCGCGTGGGTGAGGGCGCCCAGCAGGACGAGGTGGGTCATCAGCCACGTGGCGTCGGGCACCCATCGGCTGCCCACAGCTACGCCGAGGGCCAGAACCAGCCATGCGATGGCTGGCCGGTCGCGCATCGTCCAGACCCCGCGAGCGCTCCCTGTCGCGTTGGGGGCTGCTGTGCTCTGGTCGGTGCTCACCGCGACACCGGGGCGTACGCACTGGCCGTGGCGGGCGGTCGCCCGCGCGAGGCGGTGACCGTGCACCAGGCTGCGGTGGCCACGAACCCGAGCACCGCTATTACCGTCACGACCGAGGCGACGACCCAGGGAGCGCGCAGGCCAAGCAGGTCCGCGCCGACCCGCACGATGAGCGCCCCGTGCAGCACCACGAGCGGCGCCCACAGCACGCGCCGGTATGGCAGCGGGCGACGAAGGACCGACGGCAGGATGACCGGTGCGTGGGCCATGACCATGGACATGGTGAACCCGAGGAAGACGGCGTGCAACGCCCCGTCGCGTGGGCTGGGCCCCGCCGCGCCAGCGTCAGCGGACAGCCCGGCACCGGTGAGCAGCCACAGCAGCGCTGCCACGGCGAGCCAGGCGTACCCGAGCAGCAAGGCAGCGGCGCTGAAGCGCGGCAGGCCCCGGGAGCGGATGGTCCGACGAGCCACGTCGAAGCGCGCCAGCCAGCCGGTGAGCAGGAGCAGCACGACCGCAAGCACTCGGGTGCCCGCATCCGGGTTCAGCAAGGCCAGCACTGCCGCCGCGAGGACCCCCAGCCCGAAGGTCACCAGCGTGCGCCCAGCGGTGGGAGCCAGCGTGAGGCGAGCCAGCTCGACCCGTTCGGCGGCGATGGTCAGCACCAGGAAGCCGACCAGCCACGGAACGACGATCACGATGTCGACCCGCAGCCACAGCGCGGCGCCAATGAGCGCCATTGCCCCCGCGAGCCCCTGCACGAGCACCGCGTCGTCGCGCTGGCGCTGCCACAGCGCCGCATAGGTCAGCACCAGCACGGCGGCTCCGTCGACGAACAACAGCTGCCCCAGCGCCACGGGGGCCGAGCTCGCCACAGCCAGGCCCCCGGCGCCGAGCAGTGCCGGCGCGACGTACGCCCACCCCGCGCGGAGGGCCACTGCTCGCTCGAGGGCAACGAGTGTGCCCAGGAACCCGAGCACCATGAGCGCGCCATGGACGTCAGCCAGCCGGTCAGAGCCAACCGGTGCCGGTACCAGTAGGCGTAGCAACGCCGCGTCGAGGCCTAGGAGCAGGCTCAGCCCGCCGGCCAGCAGCAGCGCGGCTCGGGCGGCACGCAGCGGGGTCGGCATGGCGGTGGGTCAGCGGGTGCGAGTGAGCCGCAGTCGCCAGGCATCAGGCCCGCGCTGCAGGTAGCCGACCGCGATCGCGCCGGCCTCTCGTTCGGCGATCTGGGCCAACAGCGGCAGGGGGTCGTGCGGCGCGACAAGCACCAGCCCACCGCCCACCGGGAGGGCGCCCAGGGCTCCGAAGATCGCCGCGTGCCGGATCGCATGCGGGATTGTGCGGGCGTCCAGCTCAGGCATGTCGTCGTCGCTGCAGCCGCAGCCGCATGTGCCAGCAGGCTCGGCGACGTCGGTCAGGTGCAGATCGGTGTGGTGAGTCACGGCCAGCCCTTCGTCGGAATGAAGCACCGAGAATAATCACGGAGTATGCCGTGCAAATAGTACCCTGTCCCCGTGGGACCCATGGGGTGGACCGAGGCGACCGGTGCAGCTGCCGGCCCGCAGCCAGCTCAGCTGGCTGCGTTGACCGCTGCCCAGCGGGATGTCCTCGGGGCGCTGCGCCGGCTTGGCGTCCCGGCCACCGTCGACGAGGTCGCCACCGTGGTGGGTCGACACCCCAACACGACCCGCGAGCATCTGGACGCGTTGCGATCGACGGGGCGAGTCACCCGCCTGGCCGTGCAGCCGCACGGACGCGGCCGGCCGGCATACCGGTACCAGGCAGCGCGGGCCGGTGCCGACACGGGGGGTTTCTATGCGGGGCTCGTCTCCGTCCTCGCCGAAGAGCTGGTGCGCACCAGCCTGGACCCGGTGTCCTCGGCGGTGCATGCCGGCCGTTCCTGGTCGCGCACCCTCGCCGGGGGCCCGGATGCTGCCACGCCCTCGCCGATCACCTCCGAGCCGGCGCGCCGGCAGGTGGTTGCCGACCTGACCGCCCTGGGTTTCGCCCCCAAAAGCAACGCCCGGACGACGGTGGTGCGGCTTCGCGCCTGCCCGGTGCTGGAGTCAGCGCGCAAGCATCCCGACATTGTGTGTGCGGTGCACAGGGGCCTGGTCGAAGGGCTCACGGAGCGCTATGGCAATGATCCGCAACAGGTTTCGCTCACACCGTTTGCCCATCCGGGCTGGTGCCGGCTCGTCCTGTGACCGGTGCCTGACCGTCAGGCTGGCTTACCCGGCACGTGCGCCTCGCCGGGCCCGGTCAGGTGGTCCATCCCATCGCCCACAAGTCGCGCTCGGACACCTCCTCGGCCGCCTCAGCGAACGCTGCGAGGGCGGCGACCAAGTCGCGCCGTTGCTTCTCGGTCATCCGGGCGAGCACCGGCTCGATGGCCGCCCAACGACGCTGCATGACCGTCTCCACCACCTGCTGACCGGCGAAGGTGAGCGACAGGATCACCTGTCGGCGGTTGGCGGGGTCCACCGCCCGGGTGATGAGGCCGGCCTGCACCATGCGGTCACACAGCCGGCTGGCCCGGGTGAGGTGCAGGCCAGCCGCTTGGGCGAGCTCGCCCAGCGACACCGGACCCCGGCTCGCGATCACGACCAGCGCGCGGACCTGCAGCAGGTCGGCCTCCTGCTCGACCGCGGAGATGGAGCGGGCCGCCACGGCCACCAGGATGCGGCAGGCAGCGAGCACGGCCTCTGCCTGAGGATCGCCTGTGCCCGGGAGCCGCCCGGGACCGTCCATCATACCCGCAGTCTGCTGTAAACGATTGCGCAGCGCAACTATTCTGTGATGCCCGAGCGCTTAACGGCAGATGTTCCACAAAGCGGTGGTTGTTGCTACCGCCTTACCGAGGATTTGCCGCTTTGCCGAGGATCGCTCGTCCACGCCCCTGCACATCGAGGCCGCGAGCCGCCTCGCCGGTTATCCGCCGGCTCTCACCCACCTGGCATGAGCCCCGCGGCAAGCACGGCGCCCAGCTCCCAGCACGCTTGCAGGTCCTGCTTGGTCGGCTCACCCTGCACCGTCACATCAGCCGCGGCCTGCTGCCACCCCATGCCCGTCGCGATGGCGTGGATGGCGCGCTGCGCCCCGGTGACGTCGAGGTTGCCGTGGACATAGACGGCATACGGACAGCCGACCCGCGCCTTCTGGCACGGGTAGTAGACCTGGTCGAAGAAATGCTTGAGCGCCCCGGACATGTAGCCGATGTTGGCCGGGGTGCCAAGCAGGAACCCGTCGGCATGCAGCACGTCGTATGCCGTGGCGGCCAGTGCCGCACGGACGTCCACCTCGATGCCCTCAATCCCTTCAGCGCGAGTGCCGTCCAGAGCCGCGTCCAACATCGCCTCCAGCGACGGGGACGTCGTGTGGTGCACGACGAGCAGGGTCGGGCGCGACAGCGGGGCGCTCATCTGCCGAGCCTATGGCCGCGCCCTCGGCATCGTCGTCACCCGTGCCCGTCAGCCGACGGTCACCAAGGCGACCCGGCCGTGCTCGACCAGCTCCCCGTCCTCGACGAACGCGACCCAGCCGCCCCCGCTGACTCCAGCACCGCGGCCGGGGTTCGCCCGCGGGGGTGTGGTTGCTGTCCACACTCGGCGTCACACGGCATACTGGCCCATCGCGGGTATTTGACCCGGAACAAGCAGCTCCGTACCGACGTTCACAGCGACACGGACTGGGAGACGCCATGGCCAACGAGCCGACCAGCCCCTCCAGAGACAGCGCACAGGGACAGTTCTTCGCCAGGCCCATGTATGCCGTGCAGGTGGACGGCTGGCCGCCGGATCTCGTGTACCCCCCGAAGGCGCTGGAGCAGGACGTCGCCGCGCCGCCGGGTGCCCGGCTGCGGATGTGGGAGATTCCGGTCGGGGAGGCCCGGCGCGTGCCCCCCGTGGGGGCGACGGTGCTCGACACCGGCTCGTTCTCGTTGCGCAACAGCGGCAACCGCACGCTCATGGCGCCGAAGCGCTCGTGGAAGGCGTCGGTCGAGCACGACGAGTTCGCAGAGATGGACACCCTCAACCTCAAGTCGATGTGCAACGACGCCAGTCAGATGCGCGAGGCGCTCGCCTGGGGTCTGTTCGACGAGGCGCACGTGCCGGCGCCGCGGCATACCTATGCGCGCCTGGTCATCAACGGGCGGTTCCTCGGCCTGTTCTCGGTCATCGAGCAGGTGGACAAGCCGTTTCTGTCCGAGCGCTTCGAGGGCAAGCCCATGGGCAACCTCTACAAGGTCTATGTGGGGGCGCTCGGGCCCGGCACGCTCGAGCACCGGGTGGGACCGGGCGGCGACGACGGCGGCAAGCAGTACCAGACTCCGGGTGGCGGCGATGACCAGACCTATCGGCTGGACAAGTCCTACTCGGACCGGCCCGACGCGAAGAGCTACGAGGACCTGGCCCAGCTCGTCCGGGTCATCAACGGCGTCGGCCTGGCGGGAGGGCCGGAGAAGTTCGCCACCGACCAGTTCGCGGAATCGGTGCACGGCGTCCTTGCGGTCGAGCCGTTCCTGCGCTGGGCAGGGCTCAATGTCCTCATGGGGGCCTGGGACAACTACTTCGCCACACCGGCGAACTACTTCCTCTACAACGCCACCCGTACCCCAGGGTCGGACGATGTGGTGGGGGAGCCGTACTTCAGCTTCATCCCGTGGGACTACGACAACACCTTCGGCATCGACTACTTCGGCGCCCCCATCTGGCAGTACGTCGACCTGCTGGACTGGCCGGCGAGCACGGGTGCCTACTGGGCGGCCAACCACCACCCTGGCAGGCAGTCCCGAATCCCCCTGGTGCAGAACCTCCTTGCCAACACCCAGTTCCGCCGCTACTACCTCGACCACATCGAGCACCTGCTCGACTCGGCGGTTAACCCCGAGGACATCGCGGCGCGCATCGGCCTGGGCGCCCACCCGGCGCTGTGGGGTCGGGTGAGCCCGGGCGCCTACCTCGAGTCCGACACCCCGTACGGGCCGCCCTTCACCGGGCGCCAGTTCACCAACCACGAGGTCTATCTCGGCGGGTTCGTCCAGCAGGAGCTGCGGCACGGCAACGCCTTCCTCTACGGCATCGCAAACTACGTGCGGATGCGCTACGACAGCGCCCGAGAGCAGCTCACAGCCCTTCGCAAGCAGGACCCGGCCGGCTCGAGCGGGGCCCGTTTCGGCGGGTGACGTGAGCGAGGTGGGGATGCTGCAGGTCGTGCGAGAGGCCAAGCTCGCCGACCTGCTGGCCGACGTGCTGCCCCGCCAGCGCGGGGAGGGCCGGCTTGACCCACAGCGGCTCGAGGGCAGTGGCGTGGTTCGCGCCGGCGGGCGGCTGTGGGTGGTCTTCGACAACCTCGCGCTGGTCGCGGGCCTCGACCCGGGCCTGGCCGTTCCCGATCCGACCGCGCAGCTGGTCGCAGTGCCTGCGGACTCTGACCGACGTCGAGGACATCGCCCACGACGAGCCCAGCGGGCACTTCTACGTCGTCGTCGAGGGACGGCATACCGGCTCGAAGCCCCCGCGCCCGCTGGTCGCCGAGCTCGACAGGGACTGGCGACCTGTCGCCACCAAGTGGGTCGACGTGCCGCTGGTCAAGGTGAACAAGGGGATCGAGGGCCTGGAGGTCCTGCGCCGCGAAGGTGCCCTCTACCTGCTGGGACTGTTGGAGGGCAACCGCGGCCTGGCCGGCAAGGCCGGGCGGCGGTACGGAGGCGGCCGGGTCCACGTGCTCGTGGAGGACGACGAGCGGTGGCGGTCCGTGGCGACGATCGACCTGCCCGAGACCCTGCGGTTCCACGACTACAGCGCGATTAGCGTCGCGGATGACCGGGTGGCGGTGCTCTCGCAGGAGTCGTCGGCCATGTGGATCGGGCACCTCGCGCCGGACACGTGGGCGATCATGGACGACGGTGTGGTCTACGGCTTCCCCACGGACCGATCCGGCCACACCGTCTACCGGACGATCGAAGGGGTGACATGGCTGACCGAGCGCCAGCTGGCCGTCGTCTCCGACCGCGACTCGACCAAGCCGACCTCGACTGCTCGCGACAAGGACCAGTCGGTCCACCTCGTCGAGCTGCCCTCGCGCGGCTGACACCGGGATCGCCCATGTCGGCGGGGAAGGAGGCCCAATGAACGCACCGTTACACGGCCTGTTCGCCAAACGCGTCCGTGGCGACGACGCCTTGCTGGCCCTGTCGCAGAACAGGTTCGAGCAGGTGGGGCTGGCGGCAGAGATGTATGCCGGCTCGCCGGACCGGCTGGCCCACGTCCTGGGCTACACCCCGGCCGGCACCAGGGCACCGATGGTCCACCTGGCCCGTGAGCTCGACCTGCTGCGCGACAGTGACCGGGCCGGGGTCATCGAGCTGGTCCGGCGGTTCGGTGGACGGCTCTCGGGCTTGGTCCTGCACGACCACCACGACACCCCTCGGCGGCTCACGGAGGTGCCTCGAGCGGCGGCCGAGGTCTCGCAGGCGCTCGTTGCGAGCGGCTCGGCGAAACTCTTCGTCGAGTATGCCGCGGGCAGCACCCTTGACGAGTTCGTCGCGTTGGGGGAGTGCCTGGCTCCCTTCGAGCAGGTCGGGGTGTGCATCGACACCGGCCACGTCGGGATCCGCGAAGCGCGCCGACGGTTCGCAGCGCGGGCGCCGGATGCCGGGGTCGACCTGGCTTACCTGTCGGCTGACGACCCCCGGCTGTACGAGCTGGTCGACGAGGTGGTTGCGGCGGTCGCGGTGGGTCGCTCCGCAGTCACCGGTCTCATTGAAGCCGTAGGCAGTCAAACCAACCCGGTGCACTTCCACCTGCACGACGGCCATCCGCTCGTCCCGGGATTGTCCGACCACTTCGCCTTCCAGCGGTCGCTGCCCATTCCGTTCGCCTGGCAGGGCCGCCGGTCCTTGCCGACGCTCTACGGAGTCGACGGGCTCGCGGCGATCCTGCGGAGGGCCCGGGAGGAGATACCGTCGGAGCGGCTCTCGATGACGCTGGAGATCCACCAGGGCTATGGCCGGTTGGGTCTCGAACCGCACGATGCTGAGCTGTTTCGCGACTGGGGCGACCTCACGAACGCCGAGCGTCAGAACTCGTGGCTGGCCGTGATCACCGAAAGCGCGGCGCTCGTGCGCGGACTCAGCCCGCAGGTCCTCAGCTGAGCGGCCCCCGTTCGGAACGCTCGGTCAGGCCAAACGTGCGGCATGCCACGCGTTTGGCATGACCGACCGAACCTTACGTGCCGGGCGGTCCTGCCAATACCGTGGGCCGGTACTCGAGCAGCTGCAGCCGACCGTCGAAGGTGCGGCTGCTCACCATCTCGAGCGACGACGTCGGGGTACCCGTCGTAGATCCGGTCCCGACCGGTGCTTCCGGTGATGACCGGGAAGACGACCACGCGGAAACGATCCACGAGCCCGGCGCTCAGCAGCGAGCGGCACAGGGTGAGGCTGCCCATGGTCCGCATGGACTTGGTGCCCGTGGCCTTCATCTCGCGCACCGCCTCGACCGGGTCCTGGGTGACCAGAGTCGAGTTCGCCCACTCCAGCGGGTCGGTCAAGGTGCTCGAGAACACGACCTTCGACATGTCGGCCAGCGGATCAGTACCTGGTTCACCGCGGCTGGCGAACCCGTACATCAGCCGATAGGTGGTCGCGCCCATCAGGACGGTGAAGTCCGCTTCCGGCTGCTCGCCCAGCCAGGCGAGGTACTCCGGCCCTTCCAGGCCCCACCAGCCGGGCCAGCCGTCGGCGGCGCCGTACCCGTCGAGCGAGGTGATGAAGTCAATGAGCAGCTCTGGCATCTCTGCACTCCTTTCGATCCGGTGCCCACAGCGACCTGGGCCAGATCACTCGGCCAGCAGGGCGTCCATCTGGCCAACCGCCTGCTGCAGACCCTCGGTCATGCCCATGCCCATCAGCTGCTCCATCTGCTCGCGTGAGTCGAAGCTCGAGCGCAGTTCCATCCGGGTGCCGCCGCCACGCTCGATGAGCTGCATCCGCACCGTCGTGACCGGCATCGCTGGGTTCGGTATGCCGTCGGCGTCGGCGAACCCGTCGGTGAACTCCAACGACTTCGGCGGGTCGACCGACGCCACCCGCCACCAGCCGCGGTACTGGGCGCCGTCCGGACCGGTCATGAAGTAGGTGACGTTGCCTCCGGCGGTCAGGTCGTGCGCTACGACGGTTGCGGGGTAGGTCGGCGGGCCCCACCAGCGCTCCAGCAGCCGTGGGTCGGCCCAGAGCTGCCACACCCGATCGGCGCTTGTGTCGAAGTCGGCGACCAGGGTGAGGGTCAGGTTGTCAAGGTTCTTGTCGACGCTGGTGACGCTCACGTGTCTCGTCCTTTCCTCGGGGGTTTCTCAGGGTTCGGCGCCTGCGCGAGCAGGTCAGACATGCGGTCCACGCGACCTCGCCAGGCGGCCTCGAGCTCGTCGAGCGCCTGACGTGCCCGGCATACCGCGTCGCCGTCGGTGCGCACGAGCTGCTCCCGTCCGCGGCGCTGCTTGGTCACCAGGCCAGCCCGTTCGAGCACCGCGACGTGCTTTTGCACCGCAGCGAAGCTCATCGGGTAGACCTCGGCCAGTCGTGACACCGACCGGTCGCCGTTGATGCAACGCCGCAGGATGTCGCGGCGAGTGGCGTCGGCCAGGGCCTGGAAGAGCTGGTCCACGGCCCCGTCCGGTATCTCAAGTACAACCATTTGGTTGTAAGTTAGCGCGACCGGGGGCCGCCTGTAAAGGCCCATCCGGCGCGCCGGGACGGAGGCAAGTGCAGGCACCGCGTCGACCATTGGTCGGCGACACGCCGCCTCGCAAAGCTCAAACGCCGACCAACGGTCGTCGCTGTGCCAGAGCTGCTACGTCGCCGCGACTTCTCCGGGGGACCACTACCAGTCCGAGCTATCTTCGTTTAGACATAATGTCGCTTATCGGCGGTAGCGAGTAGCAGCGGAGTCGCTGGGTCCCCGCGCCGGAAACAGGTAGGCGCGCCACACGCGAGTGACCGACAGGACGGTGGTGTCGACGCTGGTCATACCTTCGTGTCTCGAACGGTGACACCTTCGGCTTGCCATGCTGCGAGCAGCCGGCTGTCACCCGAGGCTGCAACGAGCTCGGCGTCGTTCGCAGCGGACGCCGCGGCGCAGTGGGTCGCGTCATAACCGCGCAGCCCATGAGCGATAGCCAGTCTGGCTGCCTCGAACATAAGCACCTCGTCGAGTTCGATCACGTCCGTGACCGGCCACAGGTCGTCGAGGATGGCTCGGCCGTCTCCCGCCTGGTACTCGGAGATCCGGCCCATCCGTTCAGCTAGTGCCAGTGCGGCTACCGCCTCGATGTAGACCAGTCGCGTGACCGTGACCCGGTCGGCGCCGTCCCAGAGCTCGCCGCAGGCCGGCGATGTCGGTTCCTCGATGAGCAGCGGCACCAAGGCGGAGGTGTCGACGTAGAGGATCACCGGCGCTGCTGGTCGACCAGGTCGCTGACCGTGCCGGCCGTCTTGATCGGTGCGCGGCGCTTGTCCTTACGTCGAGTCGCTGGCGTGACCTTGCCCTCGGCAATCAGCTGCTCGAGCTTGGTGGGCACGCCCACGGGGATGATCCGTGCGACCGGACGCCCGTGGTCGGTGACCGTGATGGTGTGTCCCTCGCGGACCGTGGCCAGGTGCCTGCTGAGGCCGTCGCGCAGCTCGCGAACCCCCACGTGCATGACGGAACTCCTCCTTATAGCCATAATCAGCGCCTTCAATATGGCCATTCTCTCAGATGAACTGTCCTACCTCAACCCGTCGAGCTTCAGCGAACGCCGAGGGGGTCGACGACGAGGTCGAGGACGCGGTCCAGGACCACAACGAGATCCGAGCGGCCATCCGGAAGGTGGGGCGGTCCGAACCGGGCAGCGGGGCCTGGTGGCAAGCCGTGATCGAGTGCCGGGTGGCGAACAACGACCACCTGGCCGAGGAGGAGCGACAGGACCTGGCCGACTTCAGGCCGCACTCGAGCCTCGAGCTGCGCCACCAGATCGCGCCCGAGGAGTACGTCGCCGAACACGCTATCGGTCCTGGTTGATCCTGATCAGGGTGCCGGCGGGGTCGCGGAAGGCGCAGTCGCGTATGCCGTACGGCTGCTCGGTGGGCTCCTGGACGACATCGGCGCCGCTGGCCTGCAGGCGCTCGAAGGTGCCGTCGAGGTCGTCGGTGGCCAAAATGATGATGGCGTAGGTTCCCTTGGCCATCATCTCGACGATGGTGCGGCGCTCCTCTTCGGTGATGCCCGGATCGACGGCGGCTGGGTGCAGCACGATGGACGTGCCGGGCTGGCCGGGAGGGCCGATCGTGATCCAGCGCATCTGGCCACGTCCGACATCGCCTCGGACCTCGAAGCCGAGGACGTCGCGATAGAACGCCAGGGTGGCGTCGGCGTCGGTGTGCGGGAGGAAGGTGTTGCGAATGGTGATGTTCATGGCGCCAAGGTAGCTACGGCTTCGGGACCCGTGCTTCTCGATTCCTGATCGGTCTGGTCACCTGCTTGGCCACGCACGACGGCATCCCCGCGGTCGCGTGCGTCGCCTGACGCCGGTAGGTGCTGGGCGGCATACCGACCAGCTCGGTGAAGCGAGTGCTGAAGGTCCCCAGAGACGCGCAGCCGACCGTGAAACACACCTCGGTGACGCTGAGATCGCCGCGCCGCAGCAGCGCCATCGCGCGCTCGACGCGCCGCGTCATCAGGTACGAGTACGGCGACTCGCCGAAGGCTCGGCGAAACTCGCGGCTGAGATGACCGGCCGACATGTTCACGCCGCGCGCAAGCGCCTCGACGTCCAGCGGCTGCGCGTACTCCCGGTCGATCCGGTCGCGGACGCGGCGCAGTCGCGCCAGCTCGCGCAGGCGCTCAGTCTCGGCGGGTCTGCTGGTCACGTTTCAGATCGTGCCACGCCGCACGGGAACGGCAACGGTGCGTCATCTCGGTTGATGGCGGCGCGACGGCCGGTCGGCCCCCGCGCTACGTTGGTTCGGTGACGACAACGCGTGAGGTCGAGAAGGTCAGTCGAGCCCTGGACCAGGTGGCGGAGCTGCTTGAGGGCCTGCTCCCTGCTCAGCTGACGCAAGGCACACCGTGCGACGACTGGACTGTGCGGGAGCTGGTCGACCACCTTGTCGCAACGCCGACGAGGTTCGCCAGCATGCTGCGAGGGGAGCAGATCGACTGGTCGGCGCCGTCTCCCCCAGCTGGCGACAACCCGGCTGGCGCGTTCCGGGAGCACGCCAACGACCTGGTGACCGCATGGCAGGAGCATGACCGCGCCGCCACGACGTCGGGCGTCGACTGGCAGTGTGCGGAGCTTGCCGTGCACACCTGGGACCTGGCCAGCGCCTTGGGCGTTCCCACGAGCGGGCTGGACCCAGAAGTTGCCGAACGCGGCCTGGCCTTCATGCGGGCCAGCCTCACCGATGACAGACGCGCCCCAGCCTTCGGCCCCGAGCGGCAGGCCCCCGCCGACGCGGATGTCTACCAGCGGATCGCCGCCTTCGCTGGTCGGAGGGTGTGACGGCATACCCTCGGCCAACCTGCTGAAGGCGCGCGATAGCCACCCTCTCGCACCCCTGGGCGACGACCTCGTCACGGCCGACTGGCAGGGCAGCGCCGCGGCCTCGCTCTCCGTCGGCGGTCAAGGCGGCACCGGCTGCGTTCCCAGCCTCGACACGACCAGAGCCCACCTCGCGGTGCACGACCTTGTGAGTGGCGCGCTCGTGCGCAAGGCTGGAACGAGAACCGCCTCTCCTGCGCCACCTGGGCGCTGCGAGCGCCGCTGGCATTCCGGCCGCCGACGATGTCGTTCTGCCTCCGCAGGTGACGAGCGCCGCCTCGGTCGGGATCATCCACCTGGGCATCGGTGCCTTCCACCGCGCCCACCAGGCCATCTACACCCAAGAGGCGATGGCCACAGCTGGCGAGTCGCACTGAGGCATCGGGAGTCACCCAGCGCTCGGCCTCGGTCCAGACCCAGCTCGCCCCGCAGGACGGGCTGTACGGGGTCTTGGAGTCGGCTCCGGAACGCACCCGTCTGCGGCTCGTCGGGGCCATCCGAGAGATGGTGTACCCGGCGGTCGAGCAGGCCCGGCTCGACGCGCTGTTCGACGACGCGGCAGTCGCCGTCGTCACGCTGACCGTCACGGAGAAGGGCTACCGCGCGACGGCGCCGGACGGCTGGACCTCACCGACCCCCTCGTCGCCGCCGACCTGGTTGGTGGCACGCAGCCGATTTCCGCAGTTGGCCGGCATGCAGTGCGGCGTGGTTCCGCGACGAGCTGGTCAGCGGCGCCGACGAGCTGCTCGTTCGGTCCTGAACGCTCCTCGGTCATGCCAACCGCGCGCTATTGCGCGCGGTTGGCATGACCGAGGATTCGGAGGGACCCGGATTGCCGCGGCTGGCGTCGAGAGGAGCGTTTCCGTGGTGAATCACACCAGTGTGCCTCCTGTCGGCTGCTCGGCGCAGGGAGCACCGCGCCGACGTGGATAATCCTCACGTGGGCACCTCGGCGGCTGCGCGTGACCACCTCAGCGTCGACTGGACCTCGAGCGCGCTCATCGTCATCGACTTCCAGCGCGACCTCACCGACGTAGGCAACCACACCATCCCAGGAACCACCGAGGTCGCCCCGGCAGTGCGCCGCCCGGTGCAGACCTTTCGCCGCGCGGCCCGTCCGATCGTCCGTGCGGTGCGGCTCAACCCACCCGGCAGCAGCGGCGACGCGATATCGGTCGTCAACGTCGGTGCCGGCGCCGGTTCTTACGAGCCGAGCGACCGAAAGGTCACCGCCGTCGAGCCATCGGCAGCGATGCGGGCCTCCTGGCGCCTCGCCGATCCCGCCTCGACCCACGCGGCGCTCAGCCGCCTGGCCGACGCCCTCGCCGAAGGCGAGTGGGATCAGCGGCTCGGCGCGCTGCGATCCCAGCCGACCTTCCACGGGTCGCTGCGGCTGTTCACCGCTTGGCCGGAGGCCAGGTGAGATCCGACTCCGAGGTCCGGGCCGCTGCCGCCGCGTCCTCGGTGCGCCAGCTCTTCGGGCGGCGCCTGCTCGGCATACCCGGCACCTACCTTCCGCACGTCGCCGTCCCGGGCGGCCGGTTCGGCCCGTGGCACTACTGGTGGCAGGCGCACTTCATCGACTGTCTCCTCGACGAGTCCGAGCGCGAACGACGGTGCGGATCCAGTCCCCAGGCGGAGTATGCCGGCGCGCTCGCCCACCGGCTGCTGCGCACCATCTGCCTGCGCAACGGGGCGCGGTTCACGAACCACTACTACGACGACATGGCCTGGCTGCTGTTGGCCACCCAGCGGCTCGAACAGCAACGGTCACCCTCGTCCGCGCACCGCCGCCTCACGTCTAGAGCAGTTCGGGTGCTGACCGATGCGGTCCAGGCAGCTGAGAGCGACGAGCTGGGCGGAGGGCTCTACTGGAACGACCACCGCGACTTCAAGAACATCGCGGCGACGGGGCCCGCGGCGGTCTACCTCGCTCGGGCCGGCGACCGCGTCCACGCCAGCCGCCTCGTCGACTGGTTATACGCGACCCTGTTCGACGCTCGGTCCGCCCTGTTCTACGACGGCGCACGCCGCGGACCCGACGGCCTGTGGTCGGTAGCCCGTGAGATCTACACGTACAACCAAGGAGCGGTCCTCGGTGCGCTGGTCGAGCTGGCTGATCCGGCCAGCCTGGTCCGGGCGGGAAGCCTGGTCGCCGCCATTGACGAACACCTGGCCCGTCGCTACGGGCGCCCGACTCTGCTGACCCACGGAGGCCACGACGGCGGCCTGTTCACGGGCATCGCCGCGCGCTACCTGGCCCTCGCGGCCTGCTCCCCCAACATGGCGTCAGGAGCACGCGGCCAAGCCGCTGCCTTGGTTCGCGGCACCGCGAACGCTCTGTGGGACGGTCGCCGCGAACACCAGGCCCAGCTGCCCGGCATACCCCCCATTTGGGTGTTCTCCCCCGACCCAACCCGGCCCGCGGCGCAAACCCAGCCACCGAGCGGCGTCGTCGAGCTGTCGACGCAGCTGCAGGCGTGGATGATCTTGGAAGCAGCCTGCACCCTCGACGACGGGTGACCCTTTCCTACTGACGGCGCGTCCCGCTGGAACCGGTCGGGCCGTCAGCTCGGCTGTGCCACGCTTCGGCGCATGACGAGCGACGAGCGGACGGCAGCGTGGCCCCCCACGGGTGTTGAGACGCGTGAACAGCGGGCCTGGTACTTCTACGACTGGGCCAACTCGGCCTACGTCACGACCACCGCGACCGTCCTGATCGGCCCCTACCTCACCTCTGTCGCCACCGACGCGGCCTGCCCCGGGCTGCCCTCCGGCGAACAGTGCCCGACGCCACTACCCATCCTCGGCCTGGCCGTCCTGCCCGGGTCGCTCGTCCCGTTCACGGTCACCGCCACAACGATCGTCTCGGCGATCTTCCTCATCTTTGTCGGCGGCATGGCCGACCGCAGTGCCCACCCGACGAAGCTGTTGGCAGGGTTCGCCTGGACCGGGGCCGTGGCTGCTTCGGCGCTGTTCCTCGTCAGCGGCACGAACTGGCAGCTAGGCCTGCTTCTCCTGTTCGTCGCCAACATCTGCCTGTTCTCGTCTCTCGTCATCTACGACTCGCTGCTCATCCGCATCGCCGGACCGGATGACCGCGACCGGGTGTCATCACGGGGCTGGGGGTTGGGCTACCTCGGCGGTGGGCTGCTGCTTGCGCTCAACTTCGCCCTCGTCCTGTTCCACGACCGGTTCGGCATGGACACCCGACTCGCCACTCGGATCAGCCTGCTGTCGGCTGGACTGTGGTGGGGGGTGTTCACCATCATCCCCGTGGTCGGGCTGCGCCGGGTCTCCGGCTCGGCGGAGACGTCGGTCGCACCAGGCCAGGGGGTGTTCACCGGCAGCTTCCGCCAGCTCGCCGCGACCTTCCGAGAGCTTGGCCGCTATCCCCAGACCCAGCTGTTCCTCCTCGCCTACCTCTTCTACAACGACGGCATCCAGACGGTCATCGCCAGCTCGTCGCTCTACGGCGTGCGCGAGCTGCAGTTCTCCGAGTCGACGGTGCTCGGCCTGTTCCTCTTCGTCCAGTTCATCGCATTCATCGGGGCGCTGCTCTTCGGCCGGGTGGCCGCCCGGATCGGCGCCTGGCGCACGGTGCTGTACAGCCTCGGCGTCTGGACGGTCGTCGTCGTCGTCGCGTTCTTCGTGCCCGCGAAGGCGCTCGTCGCGTTCTTCGCCCTGGGCCTGGTGATCGGGTTGGTCCTCGGTGGCTCGCAGGCCTTGTCCCGCTCGTTGTACAGCCAGCTCATCCCGCGCGGGCGCGAGGCGGAGTTCTTCGGCTTCTACCAGGCGATGGAACGCGGCACCAGCTGGTTCGGGACGCTCATCTTCGGCGTGGTGTACCAGCTGACTCTGTCGTATCGCTGGGCCATCGCCGCCCTCATCGTCTTCTTCGTCCTGGGCGGTGCGCTCCTCGCCCGGGTGCGCATGCGAGAGGGCATCCTCGCTGCCGGCAACCAGCTACCCGCCGTCCTCTGATCGCTAAGTCACTTCGGGAACAACGCAACCGTCTGGGCCGTTATCACGTCTGAGTAGGTGAGAACAGGGGGCGTGACACCACTCCCTCGCTCACCACGAGATTCTCAGCAGGGAGGCTTGCCCATGGCCGATCGGTCACTACGAGGATCGCGACTCGGTGCGTTCAGCATGGAATCCGAGGCGAACGTGGTGCCCAGCGAGCGGCAGATCACCGTGTACATCTGCCCCCAGGGGCACCGGATCGAGCTGCCGTTCAGCGTCGAGGCAGACGTCCCGTCCACCTGGGAGTGCCGCTGCGGGTCGACTGCGCGGCTGCTCGACGGACCCGAGCCGGAGGCCAAGGCAACGCGTCCGGTGCGCACCCACTGGGACATGCTGCTGGAGCGACGTTCCATCCCCGAGCTTGAAGAGCTTCTTCAGGAGCGTCTTGCGCTCCTTCGCGCCTCGCGCGGACAGACCGGAGGGACCAAGCGCACCGCCTGAGCTGCGTCGGTTCCTCTGCCGCCGGCCCGTCCTTCCCCCCCAGGACGGGCCGGTTCATTGTGTCCGCCTGGATGCCAGCGAAGCGAAAGGTCCGTAGATGCTGTCATTCGCATCTTGTGACAGCATCTACGGACCACTCGGCGCCCCTCACCCCTCACCCCTTACGTCAGTCGATGATCTCGCCCTCGATGACCTCTTCTGAGGCGGCGGATGGACGCGGTCCCGGTTCCCAACGCCGAGCGCCCGGCGCTGGCCCCGCTGACGGCTGGGCAAGGGCCACTCCCCCGAGCAGCCGCCGGGTCACCACCGTCTCTAGCAGTCCGCGCGCCAGTGGTCGGGTGAACGGCAGGATGAACACAAACCCGAACAGGTCGGTGACAAACCCAGGCGTGAGCAGCAGGGTGCCGCCGACGAGCACGAGGGCCGCGTCGGCGAGCTGGCGTGACGGCATCCGACCGGTGCTCAACGCCGCATTGAGCGCCGACCAGGTGCGGGCCCCCTCACGCTTGACCAGCCAGGCGCCCAGCGCCGACTCGGCGACCAAGAGCAGCAGGGTGGGCCACGCCCCGATCACCTTGCCGACCGCGATGATGACGGCGATCTCCAGGGTCGGGACGACGAGCAGGAGCACGACGAGGACCCAGGGCCACCGCCTCCGGCGTACGGATGGTGTTGTCGCTACGCGTGGTGCCATCGACCCTCCCGGCGGCGCTCGGCGGCGCGCGCCGCAGCGGTGCGCACCTGCTCGGCTCGGTACTGCAGACCCTCGCGGGTGACGTTGCGCAGGGCCTCCACGACGATGTCTCCGCTCATCTTCGAGTCGCCGACCTCGCGCTCGACGAACTCGATCGGCACCTCGACGACTCGGAACCCCCCACGGGTCAAGGCCCAGGTCATGTCCACCTGGAACCCGTAGCCGCGCGAGCTCACCGCGGCCAGGTCGAGGGCCTTGAGCACCGAGGTGCGGTAGACGCGGTAGCCCGCGGTGGCGTCGTTCACCGGCATACCGAGCAGGTACTTCGTGTAGACGTTCGCGCCAACACTGAGCACCTTGCGGTGCAACGGCCAGTTGACCACTGACCCGCCCCGCACCCAGCGCGACCCGATGACCAGGTCGGCGCCCGCTGCGGCGGCGAGCAGGGCCGGCAGCTGCTCGGGCTGGTGGGAGCCGTCGGCGTCCATCTCGACGGCGGCGTCGTAGCCCCGCTCGATCGCCCAGGCGAAGCCGGCTAGGTATGCCGCGCCGAGACCCTGCTTGTCCGCGCGGTGCTGGACGTGCACGTGCGGGTCGGTAGCGGCCAGCTGGTCGCCGACGTCGCCGGTGCCGTCCGGCGAGTTGTCGTCGAGCACGAGGATGTCGGCCGCAGGTGTGGCGGCACGCACCCGTCCGACGATGCGCGCGAGGTTGTCCCGCTCGTTGTAGGTCGGGATCAGCACGACCACGCGCTCGATCGGGCTTCGGCTGCGTTGGGCGCTCATCGGGGCTGGTCGGTCCTTTCGGTAGCCGGGCTGATCGCCCTTGCCTTCGGTCGGTTCCTTGATACCAGCAGGATCAGCAGCACCAGGCAGCCTCCGTATTCCGGCCACGGGCCGACCAGTGTCGCCAGGGTCCGGGCGTCCCGCAATGGCAGGTCATCGGCGAGAGCTGCCGCTTGGAACAACGAGGTCTGCTGGTGAACGGTTCCGTCGGGCCGGATGAGCCCGCTCACGCCGACCGTCGAGATGTGCACGACCGAGCGGCCGTGCTCGATGGCCCGAATCCGGGAGATCGCCAGCTGCTGCTCGGACTCGGCGCTGTAACCGAACGTCGCGTTGTTGGTCTGCACGAGCAGCAGGTTGGAGCCGCCGAGTACGTTGGCCCGGACCAGCTCGTCGTAGGCGACCTCGAAGCAGATGCTCGCGCCAGCGGCGATCTGCGGGCCTGCGGCCGTGTCCACACGGAAGATGCCCGGTTCGCTCCCGGCGGCCTGGTCGGTCCGCAGCAGGTCGACGGCGGAGGAGAAGAGCCGGTAGAAGCTGCGGTTCGGGATGTACTCCCCGAACGGCACGGGGTGCTGCTTGACGTAGATCTGGACCAGCCCCTCGCCGGGGCGGTACATCAGCGTGACGTTGGAGATGAGCGGGGCGGGCTCGTAGAGCAGTGCCCCGATGATCAGGGGCACTCCAGCGGCGTCGGTGGCGCGCATGATCTGTTCGTTGGCGTCGGGGTTGCGGGTGGGGTCGATGTCCGAGGCGTTCTCGGGCCAGACGAGCAGCTCGGGGCGCGGCTCGCCCGCTGCCCGAGCCGATTCCAGGGCGGTAAGAGTGGTCGCGACGTGGTTGTCCAGAACCTGGCGCCGTTCGGCATTGAAGTCCAGGCCGGGTCGGGGCACGTTGCCCTGGATGGCCAGGATGCGCGCGGTGGGACCGTCAGTGGGCAGTGGCACGAGCAGGCCCGCGCCGATCACGGCCGCGACCCCGGCGGCTGCGCCCGCTGCGAGGACCGGATGGCGACGGCGCACGGCATACCGTATGACGAGGGCCAGCAGACCTCCGGCAAGGGCGACAGCGAAGGTCACCCCGGGCGCGCCGGCCAGCGCCGCGAGTCGTCCCATCGGCGAGTCGGCCTGGCTGAACGCCAGCCTGACCCAAGGGAAGCCGCCGTAGGGAATGCGGCCGCGCAGCGCCTCGGAGAGCACCCAGGCCAGGGCCGTGACGAGCGGGCTGAGGCGGGTGCGCTGCCCGAGCGCGCTCATCAGCCCGACGACCCCGACGAACAGCGCCTGCAAGACGGCCAGCGCCAGCCACGGCAGGGTGCCGACGAAGATGCCCGACCACGACAGGCTCGGGACGAAGAAGACCAGGCCGGCGAGAAACCCCAGCCCGAACCCGGCCCCCCAGCTGGCTCCCTGGGTCGCCAGCGCGAGCAACGCGACGGCCAGCGGGGCAAGGAGCCATACCCCGTATGCCGGGAACGCCAGGCACAGCACCGCGCCGGCGGCGAGGGCGAGCAGCAGGCGCGACACGGGAACACGGTAAGCCAACGCCCTGGATCAGAGCGGGAGTAGGTCTTCGCCCAGGTCCCCGACCGTGAGTGGAGCCGAAGGGTTGCTTCCTCGGCCGGGAAGCAACCACTTCGCTCCGCTCACCGCCCGCAGGAGCCTGGCACAGCAAAGCCCGAGGCGCCGTTGGGACCACCTCGCTGCCGGCCGGCCGTCGGCTCACGTGGTGTTGTCTACTAAGCGTCTCGGGCAGTGCTGTCGCTCGTCTCCTCACCATCCACCCGAGTGCCGTCCAGTGCACGTGAGCCTGGCTCCCTGGGTGACCGCGAGGCCACGACGACTCACGCAACTCGTCCGGCGCCGGATGGGGTGCGGCGCGGATGTCCGACGAACCAGCAACGGCGAACCTACTCCGTGGACCCCTGCTGTCAACCGCACGTTCACCTGCGCGGATACGCATTTGCGCAGGCCAGAGCGGGGTCAGGGGCGAGGAAAGCGGTTCAATCAATTTACCGACAATTTAGACTTTTTCGCGCGTCAACGGGCGACACGCCGTCCACTTGCTGAACCCCGCCAGCCGAGCCCGGTCAGGGCACGACGACGACGCCGCGAGCGGTCGTCGCGACGACCGCGGGGTCGAGCACGTCGGCCGCCGAGTCGGACCGGTTCGGGTTCCCCCGCGCCACCACCCGCACCGAGAACTCCAGCTCCCGGCTGCGCCGCCCGACCCGGACCAACCGCGCCTCGGCCTCGATGACGTCACCCGCTCTCACCGGGGCCAGGAACTGCACGTCGCTGTAGGACGCGAACAGCCCTTCGTCTGCGTCGGTGCGGATGCACATCTCGGTCGCCAGGTCGCCGAAGGCCGCGAGCGAGTACGCGCCGTCGACGAGGTGACCGGCATAGTGGGCGTGGCTGTACGGGACGTACCGGCGGTGGATGACGACCAGGCCCACGAGGCGCGGCCGGCTGGTCCGCAGGGTCTGGTGGGGCCTGGCTCATGACGCTGTTCTCCTGCTCGCCGCGGCTGGTGGGACAAGGGCGTGGACAAGGTAGCTGGCCACCTCGCTCGGGGTCGTCCCGCGCCCGAAGATCCGGTCGACACCGAGCCGCGCCGCCGAGCCCTCCTCGAACCGGGGGCCACCGACGACGAGCAACGGCACCGTGCCGGCAGGGTAGGCCTCCCGGAAGGCCGCCGACATCCGGGTCGTGTTGTCGATGTGGGCGTCCCGTTGGGTGACGACCTGGCTGACGAGCACGGCATCGGCGTGCTCGGCGCGGGCCCTGGCGACCAGCTCCGGCACGAAGACCTGGGCGCCGAGGTTCACCACGGAGATCTCGCGGTAGTACTCCAGCCCCTTCTCCCCCGCGAACCCCTTGACGTTGAGGATCGCGTCGATGCCGACCGTGTGCGCGTCCGTGCCGATGCATGCACCGACCACGACGAGCTTGCGCCGCAGCCCGTTTCGGATCGCGAGGTTGACCTCCTTGGCGGCGAGCAAGGGAAACTCGCGGTCCTGGACGACCACCTCGGACAGGTCGACGAGGTGGTTCGACGAGCCGTAGACGACGAAGAACGTGTGCTGGGGCCCGACTGCCTTGGCGTGCACGAGCAGCGCCGGGTCCAGTCCCATCTTCCGGGCGAGCGCGAGGGCCGCCCCCTCGGCGCGCTTGTCGTGGGGTAGCGGCAGGGTGAACGACATCTGCATCATCCCGTCGCCGGTCGTGTCGCCGTAGGGGCGCACGACCGAGGCAGCGCGGCTGCGGGAGTGGTCGGCGATCTGCGGGCGGCCGGTCATCGAGCCGTTCCCTCCTCCAGTAGGGCGATCGCGGGGTTGTCGTAGCCGTCCGCACCGGTGGCGCGCAGGACGACGCCATCGAGGCCCTTGCCTCCGTCCGGGGGTCGCCGCATCAGCCCGAAGGTGCCGTCGGCGATCGCCGTGAGCAGTGGCGCCCGGTATGCCGTTGACCCGGGCGGATCGTGGACGATCCGCTCCAGCAGCTCGACCGCCTCCGCGAGGACCTGGCGGGCCCGGGTTTGGATGAAGCCGTCCCGGGGTGGATGGAAGTCCTCGCGCAGCCCACCGGCGGCCGACAGGACATAGTGCACGTTCTGCAGGGCCAGGTCCCGGTCGGACAGGAAGGGGGTCACGACGGCCTCGGTCATCATCCCGACCAGCAGGATCCCCTGCCCGGTCAGCGCGCCGGCGAGGTTGAAGAAGCCGTCGAGAAGGTACCCACGGAAGACGTCTCCGGTCATGTGCTTGGTGGGCGGCATCCACTTGAGCGGCGCGCCGGGAAACAAGGTACGCGCGAGCAGGGCGTGCGCCAGCTCGAGGCGGAACGACTCGGGCAGGTCCGGGTTGATCTCGAAGGCGTGGCCAAGGCCCAGCTGGGCGTCTGTGAGGCCGGCCTCCTTGGCGAAGTACTCGTTGAGCAGCTGGCTCACCGTGACGGTGTGCGCCGCATCGACCGCGTCGGCCGTCGTGAGGTAGTTGTCCTCGCCCGTGTTGATGATGATCCCCGCGCGTGCGTGGATCTGGCGGGCAAGGCGCTGGTCCACGAACGTGCGGATCGGGTTGATGTCACGAAAGAGGATGCCGTACATCGAGTCGTTGAGCATCATGTCCAGCCGCTCCAGCCCGGCCAACACGGCGATCTCCGGCATGCACAGCCCGGACGCGTAGTTGGTGAGCCGGATGTAGCGGCCGAGCTCGCGGCTGGTGTCGTCGAGGGCCGCACGCATGAGCCGGAAGTTCTCCTGGGTGGCGTAGGTGCCGGCATACCCCTCGTGCGTGGCGCCCTCGGGCACGAAGTCCAGCAGTGACTGTCCGGTCGAGCGGATGACGGCGATGACGTCGGCCCCGGCGCGGGCTGCCGCTTGGGCTTGCGGGATGTCCTCGTCGATGTCCCCCGTTGCGACGATGAGGTAGACCCATGGCGTCTGCCTGGGATCCCCGTGTCGGCGCACCAGCCGCTCGCGCGCGCGGCGCTGGGCGTCGATGCGCCGTATGCCGGTTGCCACCCCGGCGCGGGCGGCCCGGCGAGCCGCCCGAAGGTCACGCCCCGATGGTAGTTCGAACCGCGCGGAATCCGGCGGCACTCTTCTGCGCCAGGGTGAGCAGGTCGGCGCCCTCGCCACGCCGCATGGCGTCGTACACGGGGGTGGTCACACCATGCTCGAGACCGACCGTGTCGCGTACGGCAGCGACGAGGTGGTTGACCCATGGCTGGCCCTCGTGGTCGGCGCCAGCGAGGCCGGCGAGGCGCAGGGTGGCGCGCTCGACACTGACGGTTGTGTGCGCCTTGGCCAGGCGCACGACCGGTTGACCGGCCCGCCTGGCGAGCGAGCGGGCTCGGCGCACGACGGCTGGGTCGAGCTCGAGAACGGCAGGGCGAGCAGCCATCGGGCCATCCTACGCGTTGCTGTAAATCCTTCGGTTGAGATGCGGTGTCACCGCAAGATCCTCTGTTCTAGCTGGACCCTGGCATATGTCCGGTGTGGCTGCTCATCACGTCGGGTCGGGCGATCAGGCCGGACAAGAGCGTCGTCGCATTGACGCGCATGACCTCGATCGCGTCGTCCGCGCTGAGCCCGGCAACGTCGGTGAGCCACACAAAAGGCTCGATCCCGCAGGCTGAACGCAGGTGGACCGCCAGCCGGCGCAGGTCGAGGTCGGGATGGGTGGTGGTCAACGGGGCCAAGGCATCGACGAACCAGCCGATTGCGCGCCCGCCCCGAAGCGGTAGCGGCTCGGCGTCCGGGTCGAGGGACACGCGAAGGGACGCCCGAAGCTGAGGTTCCCAGTCGCGGATGATCCGCAAGTGCTCGGCAAGAGCCAGGTCGAACCGGCTGTCGGCATCTGGCGGTGCGTCGGCTCCCAGCAGGCTGGGGGCGCCAACCTCTGGGTGGGCGGCAAGGACCAGCGCGTCCTGGGTGGGGAAGTACCGGTAGGCGGTCGTACGGCCAACGCCGGCGTCCGCGGCCACCTCTTCCACGGTCGGTGTCCTGCCCAGGGCCATGAGTCGCCGGGTGGCCTGGACGAGGGCCGCGCGGGTCCGGGCTTTCTGTTCCGTCCGCCCTGTCGTTTCGTAGCGACCCATGGACAAATATGGTACTTGGGTGCCATGATGAAACTCAAGTACTATAAGGCAAGGTACGACAGTCAGGAGTGGACGATGACCGACCCTGTTCAGACCGACCCCGGCCTCTACCACGTGCTCTTCGAGAACGACCGGGTCCGCGTCCTCGAATACCGCGACCGGCCCGGCGATGCGACTCACCCGCACACGCATCCGGACAGCGTGATGGTGACCCTCAGCTCGTTCCGGCGCCGGCTCTGGTCAGGCGGCAAGGAGGTCGAGCTCGAGCTGGCGAGCGGTCAGGCGCGGTGGGTGGCCGCCCAGGAGCACTCGGGCATGAACATCGGCGACTCGCAGACGCATTCGATCTTCGTCGAGCTCAAGGAGCCGGTTCCGGCGCGCAGCGAGTCGGCTCGGCTCGGGCCCAGCCTCTCCTGACGCCGGTGACCGGAGGCATTGGAGGGAAGACCCAACCCGACCGTGCCGGCTGACCGGTCAAATGCGTCTTTGGCTGGTCATCTCCTGGCCGAGATCTCAGGCCGGTAGTCGACATGGCATGAGTAGTAGCGCATCGAGAGTGCGCCCTTATCCACGTCGATGCTGCCCTCGCCCAACGCGATGACGTCGTTGAGCCAGAGGGAACGCTCGTGCTCGGTCATGAAAGTCATGACGTGGATGCCGGCGCCGTCGGTGAGATTCGACAGGCCTCTCAGCGTGAAGAGCACGAATCCCCCGTCCCCAACGTCGATCGTTCCTCGGGCATCGGGGTGGGCGAATCCCGCGTGCAACCTGGGGAAGTTGGACCACTGCGCGACCCCGGACAGCCGTCCGGAGAAGGTTCCGGTACCTTGCCCATACACGCGCCCATCCCCGGCGGACGACTCCTCGATCGCATGCAGCAGGGAGTACCTCCACTCGACATCGCACAGGTGCTCGAGCTGCATGATCCGCCTCCACATCGTCGCGGTCACGACGTTCCTCTTACCGCTGGCCGAGCGCAAGGGACCCCGGCGGTACGGCGACTACCACGGCACGGTCGAGCATCCACGGATCACGAGGACGGACCCAACAGACCGCACCTGGGTCAACACCGATCCGGTCAGGATTCGAGAAGCGTCAGGGTGTGGTCGGGCCTAGCCTTCCGTCAGATGCCCGGCATCGCGCCGAGCCTGTCGCGTCGAAGGGAGCCACGAGAATGCCTGCGAAGAGGTCCCAGACGGAGTCCACCGGCTTCAGCGCCGAGGAGCGTGCCGCGATGAAGGAGCGCGCCGCCGAGCTGCGCGCCGAGGGCAAGAAGGGTGCCAAGAAGGCCGACGGGCTGCAGGCGGTCCTCGACAGTATCGCGGGGATGGCGCCACAGGATCGGGCGCTCGCCGAGCGGGTGCACATCACGGTGACCGCTACCGCTCCAGAGCTGTCGCCAAGGACCTGGTACGGGATGCCCGCCTACGCGAACGCGGACGACAAGATCGTCGTCTGCTTCAAGAATGCGGGCAAGTTCAACACCCGCTACTCGACGCTGGAGTTCCAGGACGCTGCGCACCTCGACGACGGGGACCTGTGGCCGGTGTCGTACGCGCTCCGACAGTGGAGCGCGGTGGTGGAGAAAAAGGTCGTCGACCTGGTGAAGGACGCGGTCTCCTGACCATGCCGCGCCTGGCGCTCGGTGGTGGAAGGGACGCCTCAGCGCAGGCGGCGCTCGAACAGCGTCCGAAGCGGCGAGCTATCCCGGATGAGCCCAAGCGCGTATGCCGCGTGGCCGGGCACGTAGCCATTGCCGATGAGCATGCGCACGTCTGCCGCCAGCCCCTCAGCTCCCAGCGCCGCTGAGGTGAAGCTAGTGGCCATGGAGAAGTAGATGATCGTGCCGCCGGCCGCAGTCGCGAGGATCGCCGGCTGCTCGCAGCCTGGAACGTCGACACAGACGACCGTGACATCGGCCAGACCCCCGGCCCCCTGGACCGCCGAGGCGAGGTCGAGCGGCGATCGAGCGTCGGCGACAACTACGGCGTCGGCCAGTCCGGTGGCCTCCAGCAGGGTGCGCTCGCGCTCGTCCACCACTACGGCAAGGATTCTTCCTGCACCGGCCTGCCGCGCTGCGGCCAGGGACAACGACCCGGACTTGCCTGCTCCCCCGAGCACCAGAACCGCAGGAGCCGGCCCCCCGGCATACTCGCCGATCACTCGGGCCACGAGCGCAGGTGCGCCGCACACATCGAGGACCATGAGCGCGAGCCGGGGGTCGAGGTCCTCGGGCATGACAGCGGCGATGCTGCGCCCGAAGAGGATCGCATACCCGCGAGCTGGCACCTGCTCGGAGAGCCCGTCCCAGCGCTTGAGCCCGTCCGTGATCACCAGCGGGGTCAGCGACAGCGACACCAGCGTCGCCACGCGCTGCCCGACCTGCAGTCCCAACGGGCTCTCCGGGCCGACCTCGGCGACCGTGCCCACGAGCATGCCGCCCGACCCGGTGACCGGGTTCTGCATCTTCCCTCGCTCGGCGACGATGGCAAGCACCGTGCGCCGGACGGCCGCACCGTCGACCTTCCCGTCGGGGCCGCGATGGCTCTCGGCGAGCTGGCGGAACGATGCCGCGTCGAGGTTGAGGGTCTCGATGTCGACCCGGACCTCGTCCGGCCACAGCTGCGGCCGGGTGTCCAGCCGCAGGGCGGACTGCGGGAGGGCCAAAGCCGACCCGGCCGGCGCCAGCACCCGGTGCAGGCCGAACGGAGAGGAGGGCGGCCGGCTCACGATGTCCGGGCAGTCGCGGGTAGGACCGCAGATTTTACGTCCCAGTAACAGAGCACAGGAGATTCTCCTCTATCCTTGTCGGATGGCGCAAGGAATTGAACAGCCGTACGTCTACCGCCAGCGTGAGCTCGTCGAACCGGACTGGACCCGCCTGCCCGGCTGGTCTGCCGTGACAGCGAGCCAGTGGGCGGACGTGCAGTGGCAGCGCAGCCACTGTGTCAAGAACGTCCGACAGCTTCAGGCTGTCATGGGCCCGCTGTTGCTCGACGGTTTCTACCGCGACCTCGAGCGCGACCAGGCTCACCGGGCCACGATGTCGATGCTCGTGACCCCGCAGATGCTCAACACCATGGTGCCCGCCACCGGCACCGGTATGCCGTCCGCGGGCCGCGACTTCACCGACGCCTTCTACGCCGATCCGGTACGCCGCTACATGCTGCCGGTCTTCTCCGACCGGCGCACCGACTGGCCCTCGCACCCCAAGGCCGCGCGGGACTCGCTGCACGAGCAGGCCATGTGGGCCGTCGAGGGTCTCACCCACCGCTACCCCACCAAGGTCCTCGCCGAGCTGTTGTCGACCTGTCCGCAGTACTGCGGGCACTGCACGCGGATGGACCTGGTCGGCAACTCCACGCCGCAGGTGGGCAAGCTGCGGTTCGCGGCCAAGCCGGCCGACCGGCATACCGCGATGATCGAGTACCTGCGTGCGACGCCGACGGTGCGCGACGTCGTCGTCTCCGGAGGCGACGTGGCGAACCTGCCGTGGAAGGTGCTCGAGGCGTTCGTGCAGCGGCTGCTGGAGATCGAGTCGATCCGCGACATCCGCCTGGCCACCAAGGCGCTCATGGGGCTGCCGCAGCACTGGCTCGCCGATGAGGTCATCGAGGGAGTCGGGCGCATCGCCACGGTGGCCCGCCGCCGCGGCGTCCACGTCGCCATCCACACGCACGTCAACCACGCCAGCTCGGTGACCCCGCTGGTCGCCAAGGCCAGCCGCTCGATGCTCGAGACAGGGCTGTTCAACATCCGCAACCAGGGCGTGCTGATGAGGGGTGTCAACGACTCTCCGGAGGCGTTGCTCGACCTGTGCTTCGCGTTGCAGGACAATGCCGCCATCACTCCCTACTACTTCTACATGTGCGACATGATCCCGTTCAGCGAACACTGGCGCCTGTCCCTGGCCGAGGCGCAGGCGTTGCAGCACGCGATCATGGGGTACCTGCCCGGGTTCGCGACGCCGCGGCTCGTCTGCGACGTGCCCCTGGTCGGCAAGCGGTGGGTGCACCAGGCCGAAGGCTACGACCGCGAGCTGGGTATCTCGTTCTGGCGCAAGAACTACCGCACCTCCCTGGAGGCGGCCGACGAGGCCCTCAGCCGCGAGTACGTCTACTACGACCCGATCTACACCCTGCCGCCGGGCGGGCAGGCCTGGTGGCACGCCACCTCCGACCAGGCCGCGGCCCACGCCGCCGCGGTCGATGCGGCCGCCTCGAGCCGGCTCGCCTCCGCTGCCCAGCTCGTCTGAGCGAGCGGCCCCCAGACGGTATGCCGTGCCTCTGACCCCCTGCAGGGCACGGCATACCTTGGGCCCGGCTGGGCATACTGTGTGACCGTGGCGCAGGCGAGCGGGACCCCGACGGTAACCCATCGGCCCCGACGGACCGGACTGCTGGCCTTGCTGCTGGCCACCCTGACCATGGTCGGGCCGTTCAGCATCGACACGATGTTCCCGGCCTTCGTCGACATCGGGCACGAGTTCGGGGTCGACGCTGCGGCGATGCAGCAGACGATCAGCATCTACCTGGTCGCGTTCGCCGTGATGAGCCTGTTCCACGGGCCGATCTCTGACGCGGTGGGCCGCAAGCCGGTGATCGTCGTCGGCTCGGTCGCGTACATCCTCGCCTCGACCGTATGCGCGATCGCCCCGTCGATGGCCTGGCTGCTGGCGGGACGGGCGATGCAGGGCCTGTGCGCCGGGGCCGGCATGATCGTCGGGCGCACCATCGTCCGGGACGTGTTCGAGGGCGAGGCCGCCCAGCGGACCATGTCGTACATGTCGATGATCTTCGGCGTGGCCCCGGCCATCGCGCCGATCGTCGGCGGCTGGCTGCTGGGATGGACGAACTGGCGCAGCATCTTCTGGTTCCTGGCCGGCTTCGGGCTGGTGCTGCTGCTGGCGGCGGCGGTCTTCCTGCCCGAGACGCACCCGCGTGAGCAACGGACCCCGTTCCGCCCCGGTCCGTTGGTGGGTGCAGTGTGGACGATGGTCAAGGACCCCAACGTCGCCCGGCTGTGCGCGGTTTCGTCGCTCAACTTCGGCGCACTCTTCAGCTACATCGCCGCCGCCCCAGCGATCATCGTCACCTACCTGCGGCTGGGCCAGGGCGACTTCGGGGTGCTGTTCGTGCCGGTCGTCGCGGCGCTGATCTTCGGGTCCTTCCTCACCGGCCGGCTCGCCGGGCGGCTGCGCAGCGGGACCTTCCTCACGATGGGCTTCGCT
>CAVYKM010000018.1:0-108689 GCA_963769085.1 uncultured Actinomycetota bacterium
CATGAAGGCGGTGCCGGGGCGTAAGACCGACGTGCGGGACGCGGAGTGGATCGCGCAGCTGCTTGAGCATGGGCTGCTGGCGCCCTCGTTCGTGCCGCCACCGCAGATCCGTCGGTTGCGGCTGCTGACCCGCTACCGGATGCAGCTGATGGGGGACCGGACCCGCGAGTCGACCCGGCTAGAGCTGATGTTGGAGGACGCCTCGATCAAGTTGTCCTCGGTCGCCTCCAGCCTGACCACGGTGTCGGCGCGCGCGATGCTGGCCGCGATGATCGCGGGCGAACGTGACCCGGGCGCGCTGGCGGAGCTGGCCAAGGGCCGGATGCGGCGCAAGATCCCCGAGCTGGCCCAGGCGCTGGAGGGGCACTTTGACGCCCACCATGCCCAGCTGGCCCGCTCGATCCTGCACCGGCTGGATCTTGGTCGAGGCGGCCCTCGACGAGGTCGATCAGGCCATCACCGTCGCCTGCAAGCCGTGGGCACACCAGATCAAGCTGCTGCAGACCATCCCCGGCGTGGGGGAGCGCGTGGCCCAGGTGATCGTGGCCGAGACCGGGGCCGACATGTCCCGGTTCCCGTCGGCGGCGCACCTGGCCTCCTGGGCCGGGCTGGCTCCGGCGGTGTACGAGTCGGCTGGCAAACAGCGGCCGGCCGGCACCCGGCACGGCAACAAGTGGCTGTGCGCGATGCTGGTCGAGGCCGCCGGGTCGGTCGGGCGGATGCACGGCAAGAACTACCTGTCCGCCCAGCACGCCCGGCTGGTCAAACGCCGCGGCATGGGCCGCGCGCAGGTCGCCGTCGCGCACTCGATCCTGGTCAGCGCTTACCACATGCTTCGCCGCAACGAGCCCTATCGCGACCTCGGCCCGGACTGGCTCGCCCGCCGCAACGACGAGGCCCACACCCGTCGCCTCGTCGCGCAGCTAGAACGACTCGGCCACACCGTAATCCTCGACCGCGCCGTCTAACCTCACACTCCACGAACAACGTCGGGCTGCGCCCGACAGCGCTGACGCGCGCGCTCTGGCTGGCTATTCACGGGTCTGTGTCAGGCTCCTTGGGGGTGGAAGCGCTTCCGTGCTGTCGATGGTCGAGGTCACGGAATGGTCACGGGCCGTGTCGGGAGTGCCGGCGGCGGCGGTTCGAGGTGCGACTCGGGCCGCGATGGGTGGCTGGGTGGTGTGGGGTCGGCGTGGGGAAGTCGTGTGTCCAGGTCCGCGGGGTCCGGGTGCTTATGCAGGTAGAGCACGTAACGCCGCGCGGTGACCTCGACCGGGTGAGGCAGGCGCGGCCAAACCGAGGGCAGGGACGCAGCAGTGGGTACGAGCTACACGAAGCTGCACACGGCGCGGACCTCGGTTCGTCAGGCGCGGGCCGCGCAGCTCGCGCGGGCGGCCGAACGCGAGGCGCGGATCGAGAAAGCGGCGCACCGCGGCCGTGCTGGCGTGGGAAGTACGCGAGAAGGCGGCCGAGCGGCTGGCCACCGCCGAGGAGCATGTCAGCGCGCAGCTGCAAGGCCTGGTCGTCGAGAAGCTGTCGGTGAGCCAGATCGTCGCCCTGACCGGGATCCCCCAGCGCCACTGTCGGACACTGATCCGCGACCAACCCCAGCACGTGCCCGCCGCCGACAGCCGCGACGTCGAGCACGAGGACCAGGGCCGAGACGTCGAGGGCGCAGGCCGTACGGCGGACGGGAAAGAGGCAAGTGGGTGGCGGCCGCACGTCGAGCGCTGATGAGGGCCGTGGTGGGCGACCCGCGCGTCGTGGCGCGCTACCCGATCAGGCTGCTGACGGTTCCGGGCGATGAGCCTCTGGTGCTCCGCCGGCGTGGCTGTCGGCGTGCGCGGGCCGGCTGTGGGTGGGAAGCCTAGGGCGGCACGGCGGGGTGGGCCAGCTGTGCGTAACCGCCCGCCGGTTCGGGCCCGCAATCCGCTACGGCATCGACGCTCTCGAGGTGACCGTGCTGGGACATCGGTGCGGCAACGCGTTGTGTCAACGCATCGACCCGACCATGTGCGTCCCTGGACCCGCGCGGACACCCAACGCGCCGCCAGGACCCAGCCACAAGCCCGGTGGCGGCCCCGAGGACGCGGGTGCGCCGGTGGCCCACCCAGGCGTGCAGCGGCTCCTCTTCGAGGAACTCGACGGCGGCCGTGTGTGGCCGCTCGGGCGAGTAACGAAAGGCCAGGCCCGCAGATGGCGATCCTCATCATGCCCGACGGCACCACCTTCGCGGTCAACACCTTGGACGCGTTGGCCGAGCAGTGGGCCGCGTGGGTGCACGGCGTCAGACCAGCATGGATGCCCGTCGGCGATCCGCTGCGCAGTCCGGCGATCCGTTGACCCAGCCAGCCGGTCAGCCCCTCCTCCATGCCGGTTCATCCCGGCGCTTTCCGTAACTTCGGTCTGGGAAGGCCCGTTGCGCCCCGATTGTGGCGGTTGTCACGCTGCCCTCAGTTTGCATTCCGCTAACTAGAGCAAGCATAATGGAGGCATGGCTCCTGCTCTTGTCGCTGACTTGGGGGGCTACCTGCGTGACCAGCGGGTGGCGGCCCGCCTGTCCGTGCGTCAACTGTCCGACCTGGCCGGGATCTCCAACCCGTACCTGTCGCAGATCGAGCGTGGGCTGAAGAAACCCAGCGCCGACATCCTGAAACAGATCGCGCACGGGCTGTCGATGTCGGCCGAGTCGCTGTACATCAGGGCCGGGATCCTCGAAGAGGGGTCCGAGCGTTCGCCGACGCCGGGGGTCCGCGACGCCATCGCCGCCGACCCGTTGTTGACGCCCAAGCAGCGCGGCGTCCTCGTCGAGGTCTACCGGGCCTTCGTCTACCGGGCGCCTGACCGGGCGCCCGAAGCGAGCCAGCCCACCCCAGAACCCACACCGACGGCGCAGGCGCGAGAACCGCTCGACGCCCCCGCCGCGGCTGAATGCACAACAAAGGAGACACCATGGCAAGCACCACTGCCGACATCACTGCCGACATGAACAAGATGGCTACCGACATGTATGTGACCCCCGCCTACGTCGCGGTCGGGCTGACCGACCTGGCGCTGGAGAAGATGCGTGAGGCGAACCTGTTCGACCCCATCGAGCTGGGCAAGGAGTTCTCCGCCCAGGCGGAGAAGGCCCTCAAGCAGGTCCAGCAGGCCCCGGGGATGGTCGTCAACCGCGGCCGCAAGCTGGCCGAGGCGGCCCAGGCCGACTACGACGTGCTGGCCGAACGCGGCGAGCAGGTCATCGAGCGGATCCGCGGCCAGCAGGCCACCCAGGACCTCAAGGCCCAGCTGGACAACACCGTGTCCATCACCAGGGGCGCGATGACCACCGCTCGCAACGCCGTCGCAGGAAACCGAGCGGGCCGCGGTCGCGACCCTAAAGACCGGAATCGACGAGGCTGAGAACGTTGCTGTCAAGCTTGCCGAGACGGCACGCGAGGACGCCGAGCTCACCCGCACCTCGGTGCGCGAGGCCACGGCTCGGACCAGGGCCGCCGCCACCCGCACGTCCGGGGTGGCCAAGTCCGGGGCCAAGAACACCTCCTCACGCGCCAAGGCCACGGCCACCAGCGCGCGCAAGAGCGCCTCGAAGGCCAGAACCGCCGCCAGCGCCGCGGCTGAGCAGGTCGGCTGACCTCGACGCAACACCGACACCGGCGGCCGGTACCCCTTCGGGGTGCCGGCCGCCCGCGTCACCTCGGCTGACGGCGCCACCGAGCGGCGTGGGGGTCGCGGAGCGGACGGGGTGGTCGAGGCGGTCGGCATGGAGGCGCACGGGTCGCCCGTTGCCGGAGCGGCGATCAAGGTCAGCGGACTGCTGCCTGACGCGCTGGCCAAGCCGTTCATCGACCGAGCGGCGGTCGACAAGATGGCTGCCCTGGTCACCTCCATCAAGTCGGTCCGCCGTGGCGGCGTGGTATCGGTGCTGGGCGTCTACGGCGGGGAGGTCGACCCGATGCCGCTGCATGGAGATGGTCGACCGCGGGATCGGCATGCGGTTCGGCCAGTGCCACGTCCGACGGTGGACCGACGAGGTCAGGTGCTGAGCCGTGACGACGACGCGCTCGGCGTGGAGTCACTGCCGACGCACGTCCTGCCGCTCGAAGAGGCCCCGGACGCGTACGAGATGTTCCAGAAGAAGAAGGACGGCTGCGTCAAGGTCGTCCTGAAGGCGTGGGGGTCGCGGAGCGGACGGGGTGGTCGAGGCCGCCCTGGCGAGCGCGGCACGTGGTGACCACGTCCTGCTGCTGGCCCGTGCTCCCAAAGCGCTCCATCGGGCCGCCGAGCAGTGCCGGTCAGCCGGTGCCGAGTCGGTGGGTGTCTACCCCGTCGATGTCGGCGACGACGCAGCAGTCGGGGCAGCGGTTGAGAGGATGCGCGTCGAGCACGGGCAGATCGATGCCGTCGTCCACTCGGCCGGGGTGGTGGCATACGGGCGGACGGAGGAGCAGCCGGCTCTGATCGTTGAGGGTGTCGTCCGCACCAACCTGATCGGGTCGGTCAACGTGGTCCGCCATGTCCTGCCCGCCATGCGCGACAGAAACCAGGGAACGATCGTCCTCATGGGCTCGGTGATCGGCCACATCGCGGTCCCGGGGATGACGCCGTATGCCGTGAGCAAGTGGGGTGTCCGCGCATTGGCACGGCAGCTGCAGGTCGAGAGCCGCGACAAGGGTGGCGTGCACATCGTCTACCTGTCGCCGGGCGGGGTCGACACACCCATCTACCTTCAGGGCGCGAACATTCTTGGCACCGTGGGTCGGCCGCCGCCGCCGGTCGACCCACCGGAGCGGATCGCCGAGGCCGCACTGCGCCTGCTCGGCTCTCCGCGACAGCGGGTCCAGGTCGGTCGGGCGAACAACCTGATGCGCTTGGGGTTCGACGTGCTGCCCTGGCTCTACGACCGGCTCGTCGGACCGCTCTTCCCCGTGGGCGCCCTCGCCCAGAACGCCGCACCGACACGTGAGGACGGAAACGTGCTCGAACCCAACCCGGCGCTCGAACGCCTGCGGGGTGAGCAGGGTCCGGCGCTGGCTGGCATCGTTGCCAACGTGCGCGCGATCTGGAGGTCACGATGACCGACGTGGTCGACGCCGTCGTGGTCGGTGCGGGTCCCAACGGGCTCGTGGCCGCGAACCGGCTCGCCGACGCGGGATGGAGCGTGCTCGTTCTGGAGCAGCAGGACGACGTCGGCGGGGCCTGTCGCAGTGACTCCGAGGTCCATCGCCACTTCGTCCACGACACCTTCAGCGCGTTCTACCCGCTGGGCGTCGCCTCGCCGACCATCAGCTCGCTCGGTCTCGACCAGCACGGGCTGGTCTGGCGGCATGCACCGGCAGTCGTGGGCCACCCGCTGCCCGACGGCTCCTGGGGGATGCTCCACAGGCGGCGGGAGGACACGGCGTCCGAGCTGGAGGCAGCCGCGTGCGGCGACGGGGAGGCATGGCTGGACCTGTGCCGCAGCTGGGAGGTCGTCGGCCCGATGCTCGTGCGGTCTCTGATGAGTCCGTTCCCACCGGTGCGCAACGGGGTGGGGCTGCTCGCGCGGCTGCCGCGAGCCGGGGGCCTGGGCTTCGTCCGGATGCTCCTGGAGCCGGTCATCCACCTCGCGGAGTCCAGGTTCCGCTCGGACGCCGGGCGCGCGCTGCTCATGGGGAACGCCGGCCACGCCGACATCCCTCTGGACGCGCCGGGGTCGGGCCTCATGGGGGTGCTCCTGTGCATGCTGGGGCAGTCCGTCGGCTACCCGGTGCCCGAGGGTGGCGCCGGCCGGCTCACCCAGGCGATGGCCGAGCGCCTGCGGAGCAAGGGCGGTCAGATCCGCTGCGGCAGTGCGGTCGCGGGCGTCGAGGTCTCGGGTGGCCGAGCCGTCGGCGTCCGGCTCGAGGACGGGTCGCAGGTCGGGGTGCGTCGGGCGGTCCTCGCCGACGTCGGCGCGCCCGCGCTCTACGAGAGGATGCTCGACCCGTCGGCCGTCCCTCCTGGGGTGCAGCGCGGCATACGTCGCTTCGACTGGGACCCCGGGACCGTCAAGGTGGACTGGGCCCTGAGCGGGCCGGTGCCGTGGGGCCAGCAGCCCTCGGCCGCCCCCGGCACCGTCCATATCGCCGCGTCGGCCGCAGGCATCCAGGGCGCCCTGGCCCAGGTCGCCAACGGTGTGCTCCCCGCCGACCCGTTCCTGCTCGCTGGTCAGATGACCACGTCGGACCCGACCCGATCGCCCGCCGGGACCGAGTCGATGTGGGCGTACACCCACATCCCGCAGCACGTGCGCAGCGATGCCGGCGACGGGTCGGTCCGGGGCACCTGGGACCGCGACGAGTGCGAGCGCTTCGCCGACCGTATGCAGGCACAGGTGCAGCGGCATGCGCCCGGGTTCTCCAGCCGCATCCTGGCTCGCCGGGTCCTGGGTCCCCGCGAGCTCGAGGAGCGCGACGCCAACCTGGTCGGCGGAGCGGTGAACGGCGGGACGGCCCAGCTCCACCAGCAGCTCGTCTTCCGCCCGACCCCCGGCCTGGGACGGGCGGAGACCCCGGTCCGCGGCCTGTTCCTCGCGTCCGCGTCGGCGCATCCGGGTGGCGGCGTCCACGGGGCGTGCGGGGCCAACGCCGCCCGGGCCGCGTTGGCCCAGGCTCGTCTCGGTCGCCTACGCCGGAGCAGGGACGGGTGACACCAACCGGCATTCGTGAACCCGAAGACGGGTGCGGTGCGTGGATCTGCGACGTGCGGGGTAAGAACGCTCGTCAGCCCTCACCGACCCCGGGAGCCCCATGTCCAGCGACGCCATCGTCATCCTTCGCGACGACCATAAGGAGGTCCGCGGCCTGTTCCGTGAGTTCCAGAAGTCCACGACGACCGACGCCCGCAAGGGGGACATCGTCAAGAAGGTCATCGAGCTGCTCACCGTGCACACCTACATCGAGAACGAGGTGATGTACCCGCAGGTCCGCCAGCTCCTGCCCGACCTCGAGGACGACATCCTGGAGTCCTGCGAGGAGCATCACGCGGCCGACGTCCTCGTCGTCGAGCTGTCGGCGCTCAAGCCGGGCGACGAGCGGTTCGAGGCCAAGACGACGGTCCTCATCGAGAACGTCACGCACCACATGGACGAGGAGGAGCAGGACTGGTTCCCCAAGGTCCGGCAGGGCCTCAGCCGAACCCAGCTCCGCGAGCTCGGCGCGCAGCTGGAGGCGGCCAAGCAGCGCGCACCGCGCAAGCCGTCCCAGCCGAGCGCGCTCAAGAAGACGATCGACGCGGTCATCGCCTGAGCTGCCGACGGAGGGGCTGCGGTCTCCCAAGCGGGGCAGACCGCAGCCCGTCTGGTCACTCGCTGCGGCCGGGCTCCCCGGAGATGCCGCCGCTGCCCGGGTCGTCGGACTCGCCGTCCGACCCGCCCTCGTTGTGTGAGCCCGGGCCACCGTCGTCCGAGTCCGCCTGGGCGACGGACTGATCATGCACGACGTGGGCGGCGTCGGCGGATGCTCTGCAGCCGTCGCTAGCCGGGCTCGGCCTTGGATCGACCGGTGGAAGAGTCGAAGTCGTTGCTGGGCCGGGCCCTTGCGCCCAGGGCAGCAGCATGCGTTTGAGGGCTGCCAGGCAGATGCGTTCGGTGCTGCTCATCGCCGGCATGCGCCCACACCTGGCCTCCCACGACAAACCCCGCGTCAGCAGTGGCACCGGCACTCGTGTCAGCTTGGGCTCCATGCCGACGCCCCGCTCGCGCGCGACGATCGTCGAGAAGCCTGAACGGTGTGGCGACTCCCGGGTTGTTGAGATCGTCGGTCACGTTTCCCACCCGCGGTTCGACATCGTTGATCCGGTTCGAAATCGGGCGACCACACCCGCATCGCCGAGAACCTCATTCTCGAACACGGGACGGGATCCACCAAGGCGGGGTCCAGACCGTCCCAGTGCCCGGGCTCTCAACCCGCAGCATCGGATGGGGCCTGGCCCGGGGTCGAAAAACCGGCACGCCCAGCTCAAGGGCACCCAACTCGTCGCACCGGTCTTCCTCAACGACCCGGCCCGCATCGAGGGGCTGCTCTTCTGCCACTTCGTCGCCGTGCTCGTCCAAGCCCTCATCGAACGCCAAATCCGAGCCGCCATGGCCGAACACGGCATCACCACCTGTCGGTCTACCCCGAGGACCGCGGCTCGGCAGCCCCCACCGCCGCCCGAGTCCTAGACATCTTCACCAGCCTCGCCCGCCACCACCTGATCGACCAGCGCGGGCGCCTCGTGCAGACCTTCCAGCCCGAGCTCAGCCCCCTACAACGCCAGATCCTCGACCTCCTCGGCGTCCCCCAGACCGCCTATCTCACCGCGTAGGTGGGGGGCCAAAACAGCGATCGCATGTGCGGAAAGCGAGCTCCGTGCGGCAGAGTCGCGCGTTTCCGCGCGCAGTGCGGCAGATGAGGACGTGTACAGCCAGGTACGTCCGACGCAATCTGCAGTCCAGAGCGGTAACGACTCAGCTGGACGGCCTACTCCTACTTGGTCAAGGCACCAAGCGCCGACAACGAGCACTTCCATCCATGGGGCGAGGATGAGGCTCGTTGTTGCCAGCCGGGCGCGGGGACAAGAGAATGAATCGAGCGATAGGCGCCGGCGACAAGGTTGACAATTCAACGCCATGAATCGAACGCTGCTAAGCGAATCGCATCCGAAGAGGACACCCCGCGGGATGGTCGAAATGAGAGGCACCGGGATGGCGGCGAAGTTGCAATTGAGGAAGGCGCGGACACCGGAGAAGCAGGCGGGAAGCCCTGAAATGAGCACCGCGAGTTGGCCACTGGTGCCCTCGGCGCCATCCGATGCGCCGGTGCCGACCGGCCCGGACGCGCCGATCATGGACGTATTACGAACCATGCGAGCCATGCGCCGGCTCAAGCCCGACCCCGTGCCACGAGAGCTGCTGGAACAACTCATCGAGGCTGCGACATGGGCACCGAACGCGTCGGCTTCGCACGGGTACAACTACATCGTCGTTACGGATCGAGCCCAGATGACGCGCCTGGGGGCACTGTGGCGGGACGTGGCCAGCAGATACATAACGCTGGGAGAACTGGCGGCGCCGGATGCCGTAGCCGACCCAGCGGCGGCGCGGGTTCTGAATGCGGTTCGGCATCAGGCCGAGAACTTCGACCAGACGCCCGCGGTCGTCGCGGTCTGCTACGGGATGCCCGCAGTGCCCCGCGAACTAGGAATCCTCGTCGCTGCCGTGCGCGCTGTTGGGCTGCGCTTCCTCCGCCGCCTGGCAGACCCCCGGGTAACGACGATCATGGGTGGTGCGGCCAGCGCCTTTCCCGCCGCGCAGAACCTTCTACTGGCCGCGCGAGCGCACGGACTGGCCGCCAACATCTCCACCTGGCATCTGTTTCGAGAGCGGGACGTCAAGGCGGTACTGGGCGTCCCCAAGGACGTCACCGTGTACGCCCTGATCCCCATCGGCTGGCCAGAAGGGCACTTCGGTCCGGTCCAACGCCGCCCCGCCACGGACGTGATCCACTGGGACCGCTGGTAACCAATCGCGGCAAGCTCGCAAGACCGCTGCCGCCTCGGTTCCTACGTGTTTGATGCGGCGATGATGTTCCGGGGCGTGCGTGCGCTGCACAGCCGTTCTTCGGCATAGGAGCAGCCAAGAGCGCTTGCGTTGAACACGCTCGGCGGCAAAGTCGGTCGACCCGAAAGGTAACGTCCTGCGTGCGGCAGGAGCGCGCGTTGGTGGTGGGGGGCGCTGGGCGGCCGGACAGCGAACGCGGGCTACGTCAATCGCGCCGCGTCAGAACCTCTGCGTGTTCAACAAGGTAGTCCTCCAACGAGCTCGGGGGTCGTCCCAACATGCTCCCGACGCCGGTGGCCACCATGTCCAGTTTCGCCCGACGCGATCTGGAGGCAGGTACTCACCCACGCGTCGAGCTGCCACTGCGGTGCCCATACACGGCTCGCGGCTCGTAGGCCGCTTCGACGGTTTCCTCGACCAACATCGCTTGCCGATGCAGCCAATTGGCCGAAACCAGAGCAGGGCCGCAGGCAGCAAGCGCACAGTCGATGAGGTCTACGTAGTGCCTGACCGGAAAATACTTAGGTGAGTGGGCGCGCGACAGCGTCCCGGCGTAGCGCAGCGGAGCCGGGAGGGGGTGGTGGCGAGGTTATGCGGCGGGGTGCTCCAGGGTGACGGTGTAGCCGAGGGCCTCCAGTCCCCGGATGTGGTTACGGAGCTTTGGCAATCCCCTGAAACCGTGGAGACATCAGTTAGTGGCATGTGATCGTGGTTGGTCATTTGGGGGCCCGCTCCCGATCCTTGCTGATTGCACCGCCCGCAGCCGGGGTCAAGGCCGGCCGCAGGCCGCCCGAAGGGCCGAAGGGCCTTGACGCCGGCGAGGACGGTGCCATGCTGTCGGATCGGGGTGCGGGTCATGCTGCGTCCCAGGGGTGGCGCAGTTCGTAGTCGATCGGTGAGCTCATCGCCAGCGCCGAGTGGCGTCGGGTCTGGTTGTAGTCCTCGATCCAGGCCGCGACCCCGGCGCGGGCCTGGGCTCGGGTGGTGAAGTGTTCCAGGCGGCGCAGTTCGAATTCGACAGTGGAGTGCCAGGATTCGATGACGGCGTTGTCCAGCGCTGATCCGGGCCGGCCCATGGATTGGCGGATCCCGAGTCGTTCACAGGCGGTGCGGAACCGGCCGGCGGTGAATTCGGAGCCCTGATCGGTGTGCAGGATGACTCCGGTGACGGCCTCCGCGCCGCCGCGCACGGCGACCGCCATGGCCAGCGCCCCGTAGGCGCAGTCGGTGTCGTGATGGGCGGACATGGCGAAGCCGACGATCCGCCGCGAGCCCATGTCCAGGACGCTGTCCAGGTACAGGGTGCCCTCGTCGGTGGGGATCTCGGTGCCGTCGCCGTACCACTTCTGGTTGAGCCTGGTCGCGGCGAAGTCGCGTCCGACCAGGTCAGGGGCTCGCCAACGACCCCGACCTGGGCGGGTGTGACCGCGGCGGCGGCGTGGGGGCCGGGACCGTAAGCCCTGCTCGGCCATGATCTGGGCCACCGTGTTGACGCTGACCCGCCAACCCTCCTCCCGCAGATCGGCGGTGATCCGTGGGGAGCCGTACCGGCCGCGGTGGGCGGCGAACAGCCGCCGGATGGCCACCGTCAGCGCCTCGCGGCGGGCATGCTGCGCCGAGGGGTCGCCATGCGCCCACTTGTAGAACCAGGCCTGGCTGACCCCCAACGCCCGACAGGCGGTGGCATGCGGAATCTGATGCTGCGCCCTCTGGGCAGCGATGAACGAGGCCACCGTCACCGGCCGCCCATCGCCTCTTGCACCCAGAGGGCCACCGAGCGCTTGAGCACATCACGCTGCATCGCCAGCTCGGCGTTCTCTCGGCGCAGCCGCACCAGCTCGGCCCGTTCGGTCTCACTCACAGCGCCGTCTCCATCGCCGCGACGGCGCCGATCACGGCTGCACCAGTTGCCCAGCGTGCCCTCGTTGATGCCCAGCTCCCGGGCCACCACAGCGATCGGCTTGCCGGTCTCCCGGACGATCCGCACCGCCCCGTTCTTGAAATCCTCATCGAACTTGCGTCGTGCCTCTGACATCGCCGTTCCTCCTTAAGGCGATGTCTCCACGGTACGAGGGGAAGCCCAGGACATACCCCGGCAACCGTGCACGACGGGTCCTGGATCAGCATCCACCAGCAGCGCGTGGCGACCATGGCCCGGCTACACGCCGAGCACCCCGAACGGTTCACCAAGCCCTCCACCATCAAGGCGCCCATGGCAAAGGTCGCCATCAACCAAGAAATCAGCACCGACCGACTCCAAACAGGTTGACACCTTCCGAAGCGCGCGGAACGGACCGGTCATCCGTCGGGCGATAGTCACACCGCAAGCGCTTCGGAGTAGGTGAGCGCGGCGAATACCGTCCGGCGAGGCGCTGAGACTCGGACGGTAGTGTCAGTTCGACTCATCGCGGGCGCGCCGGTAGCGCTCGTAGATCACGCGCGAGCCGAACGTCCTGGTCTCGACCAGGGCTAGCCGAACGTATTCGGTGACCGGCGGCAGGAAGGGCGTGCCGCCACCGACAACGACCGGATTGCGGAACGTGCGCAGCTCGTCGATGAGGCCGAGCTCGATCGCCGCCGCGGCCAGGCCGGCACCACCGATCGAGACGTCCTTATCGGTCGCGTCGAGCGCTGCAGCGGCCTCCTCGGCCACCGACGCCGCGGCGAGCCGGGCGTTGCCTCAACGCTGTCGAGCGTGCGGCTGAAGACGACCTTCGGGATCGCGCACCAGACGTCGGCGAACGCGGCCCCGAGCTCGTCGTCGCGCATCGACGGCTACGTCTCCCACGGCAGCATGGTCTCGTAGAGCCTGCGGCCACACAGACAACCGCCGAGCTCGCCTATCTGCGCGAGGTGGAAACGAAGCCGTTTCGCTAGAGCTGCAGATGCAAGCGGAGGGCGTCATCGACCGCGGTCATCACCTGCGTGGGAACCCGCCCTACGACTGGGCCGAGGCGCTGGATCGCCACGGACCGCACCTGCTCGGCCTGGGCTTTCGAATCGACACGCAGACCCGTTCGGTCAGCGGGAAGCAAAGCCTGGAAGGGGAACACCTCGGTCACGTTGCTGGTCACAGGTACAACGGTGATCACTCCGCGTCCCAAGCGTGCAGCAGTGGCATTGGCCTTGTCATTGCTGACAACCACAGCGGGGCGGCGCTTGTTGGCTTCGCTCCCACGCACCGGCTCGAGGTCGGTCAGGCGGATTTCACCGCGCAACATCGATGAGCCCGTCGGCTGCCGTGGCGTCCCAGTCAGCAGCATCCCCAGAGGACTCCCACTCCTCCCACGCCACTGCGTACGCGTCCTCGAGCTCAGGGTCGCCCAATAACCGGATGGCGTGCTGGACGGCGGCGGATCGAGATGGCAAGCCCGCCGCTCGGGCGTACTTGTCCAGGGCTGCGACCTCGTCCTCGGACAGGCTCACGCTCACCTTCACGTCATGGATACTACCCCAGTCCTACCCTCAAGAGAGCCCAAGTGGTATTGGAGGGCACCCTAACGGCACCTCCTTGCACCGACACACTCGATCCCGTCACGCCCGGCCTGGCTGGCTCGCGGCCGACCACTGCGTGGGGATGGGCAACCCGTCTGATCGGCCCGAATGGGCAGAATCTTGGCGAGGGTGGTCCCGAGGAACATCCTCGATGGCGTGGGCGTTCGGAACACGGCCGGAGCGGGTCTCATAGAGCGCGACCCTGAGCTGGCGATGCTCGGCTGCGCGGTCGCCGAGCTTGCTCGGTCGGTCGGTTCCGTCGTGTTGGTGGGGGGGTGCCCCCGGACCGGGAAGTCGCGGCTGCTCGCTGCACTGACCGAGATGACGCGCCACGCCGAGGTGATGGTGGCCAGCACGCGAGCGGTCGAGCTCGACGCCTCGCTGCCGCTGGTGATCGCGCGGCGCCTCCTGGGCCGCCGCTGCGTTCAGCTGGCCGCGGCTCGGGAAGCGATCCGTGTCTCGCACTGCACTGCATGCCCTGACGACATCGCGCCGGGATCGTCGGCGCCGCTTGCGGAACGGGGCCTGGCCGCGACCACGTGCTGCCAGGCGGCGTCGCGGACCTGGCGCGAGCCATCGTGGTGCGCGGCGACGGATGCCGCTTGCGCCAGGCCACGAGGCTCGCCCAGCTGGATGTGGACACCGCCGCGGTGTCGAGCCATCTCGGTTCGTCCACTCGGGCCGGGCTGCACCGCCACGCCGCTCCGGATCCTGCGGTCGTCGCCTCCAGCTCGTCGCACGCCACGCCGCGTCACCCGACGCAACCACGTCCCCTGCTCACCGCCCGGTGCAGACGCGTCAGCCGGACCCAAGAACGGGCGCACGCCCCACGTTTACACCGACTGCGACACGGGCACAACGCTGTCACGACGGCCGGTCCCAACCGCCGACAGCGCGCCGGCCCGGCCGCTCCCGCTCATCCCCCGCCCGCTCATGAAAGGGGTGACGATGCAGGCACTCCAAAAGCCCGGACGTATCGCAGGGCTATGGTTCATCGGCACTTTCGTCTTCTCGATTCCTGCGGCGCCGCTGTACGGTCCGGTACTGAATGACGCCGACTACATTCTGCGCGGTGGCCTCGACGCACAGATTTCGCTGGGCGCGCTGCTGGAGATCCTCCTGGCAATCTCCAATATCGCAACCGCCGTCGTCTTCTATCCGGTCCTGAAACGGGTGAACGAGGCAGTGGCGCTGGGCTATGTCGCCTCACGCATCATGGAGTCGGCGATCATCGTCACCGGCCTCCTGAGCCTGATGTCCGTCGTGACCCTGCGGGACGCCTTGGCCGGAGCGGGCGCCGCCTCGGCCACGGTCACGGTCGCCGGTCAAACGCTGGTCGCCTTACACGGCTGGACGTTCCTCGTTGGTCCGCAGCTCGGTGCGGGATTTGGGAACGGGATACTCCTCGGCTACCTGATGTACAAGTCCGAACTCGTGCCACGCCAGATGGCAGTGCTGGGACTCATCGGCGGCCCGCTGGCATTCATCGGCGGGGTGTTCGTTCTGTTCGGGGCGTTCGAGCAACCCAGCGCGCCCTTGTTCGCCTTCACAGCCATCGAGGTCGTGTGGGAGGCCTCGCTGGCGATCTACCTCACCGTCAAGGGATATCGGCCGTCCCCGCTCCTCGCTGAGGCCAGCGCCGCGTAGTCCAGCTCGTGGCGAAACGCGGTCACCGTGGTGACCCGCTGTCGGTAATGAGCAGACATCGGGCGGAATGTGGGCGGGTTACGACCTAGGGCGTGAGCAGAGCCCTTCTCTACCTTCGGTGCACCGCACTGGCCCAACCAGGCCAACGCGGCGAGGGGCCGACGCCCATGCAGTCGACACGTGACTGCTGCGCTGCTCGCAAGGCGGCGCGCCGGGGAGCCGCCTCGCAACGCCAGACTCCAGCTCACTCCGAAGGAAAGCCATGATGAGCTCTCACGCCCTGGGCGTCGAAACATCCCGCCCCTTGACCACCTCCAAGACCCTCGGCGTCGCCGCGCTTGCCACTGCGGCCGCGGGCCTGGCCTACTCAGTAGCGTTCGTCATCCTCAAGGACCCGCTGCTGGCCAGCCTCTTCCTCTTGCTCGGCGGCCTGCTGGCCACCCCGGTACTGATCGGGCTGAGCGGTTTGCTTTCCCGGCCCATCCCGATCAGCGCGCTCCTGGCGATCATGCTCGCCTTCGCGGCGGCGTTGGGTACGGCCGTCCACGGCGGTTACCACCTGGCCAACCGGCTGCACCCACTCGCGGCGTTGCCACTCGACGTGCCGAACCCGGTCGACCCCCGCGGACTGCTCAGTTTCGGAGTGGCCGGCCTGGCCCTGGTGATTCTCGGGCTCGCAGTCGTCCGGAACTGGCGTGCTCCCCGATGGCTGGCACCTCTCGCGCTCATCGATGGCGTGGTCCTCATCGCGCTCTACCTCGCCCGCCTGGTCATCCTCGACCCCGCGAACCCCCTGGTGCTCATCCCCGCGCTGCTGGCAGGGTTCCTGCTGAACCCCGCCTGGTACATCGGCCTGGCGCTGTGGTTCTTCCGTAACCGGCATTCACGGCTGACATAGATGTGCGGGCCGCGGTCGGCACCCGAACCGCCGCCGGGGAGCTGAGCTCAGCCAATCTCGGCGGTCAGGACCCTCGATTCGCGCGGCCGGATTTCGGCACCGGCACTCGCCGCCAGTCAGGCGAGCGTTCTCCGGGCCGGTACGGCGACTGCAGCCGCTTGGCGACGATGCCCGGCATACCGTTCTCCGCAGCCGCGGCCCGCACGCCGCGCCCTCCACCAGGGAAAGACGGTGCCACCCGCCAGGCCGGGCCGCTCAGGTCGAGCCCATCGAGCAGGGCGCGGCGAGTCTGGAAGGGCTGGTCCAGCAGCATGCGGCCGTCGAGGTAGAGCAGGTCGGCGATGAGGAAGGTCACGGGCAGCTGTTGGGCCTGGCGCCGAGCCTTCGCAGCCGCCACGTCCGGACCGCCGGCTTCCATCCGCCGCTGCAGCCGGGTGCGATCCGGACGGCCGTCGCCGCCGAGAGCGACCAGCTCGCCGTCCAGAACCACTGGCGTGCTCCCCAGCGAGGCACCGAGGTCGCGCAGCTCCGGGAAGGCGCGCGTGAGGTCGGCATGCTGCCTGCCCCGCAGCGCTGGCCGCCAGCCGCAACCGCCCGCCGTCGACGTAGGCGATCGCCCGTACGCCGTCCCAGTCGAACTCGTACGCCCAGTCGGCATCCTTGGTGCGGGACGGCAGGCGGCCGTCCGTGGCCAGCATCGGCTCGACGGACTCCGGCAGCCGCTCCCAGTCGGCGCGGCGAGGCGGGTCCATCCGGTGGATCATCCAGTCCCGGCCGCCTTTGCCGGTGCGGAAAAGCACGTAGCGCCCCTGTGCCCGCTGGCCGTGCAACACGACCATGACCTCGCGGTCGCTCCACTTCTCGGTCTCGTACCGGCCCTGGTCCCAAAGCACGACTCTGCCCCCGCCGTACTCACCCGCCGGGATGTCGCCGGCGAACGAGGCGTACTCCAGCGGATGGTCCTCGGTGTGGACGGCCAGGTGGTTGTCCTTGGGGTGCTCGGGCAGGCCCTTGGGCACCGCCCACGACACGAGCACACCGTCGCGCTCCAGGCGAAAGTCCCAGTGCAAGGCCCGGGCATGGTGCTCCTGGATGACGAACGTGTCGTCGTTGCCCTGTGGCAAGGCGCCGTCGCCCTCCGCCGGCACGGGTTCGGGCGTGCGCTCGGGGTCGCGCTTGCGCCGGTACTCGTGCAGCGGCGCCTCATCCTTGACGCTCACGCTCGCCCCTCACCCGTGCATGTTCTCGACGCTTTCGCCTCGCGCGGCTCGAGCCTCGTTCTCATGCAGCGCGCCAGGGTCACGGTCGAAGACCAGGTACTCGACCAACCCGAGCACCAGGGCCACGCCGATGAGCAGGACGGTCAGCCCCATCTCCCACCCTGCGAGCCCGATCGCCAGGACCACCGTCGAGATCGCGACGGCACGGACCAGCGTCTTGTAGTCTCCGGCGTCCTTGGCGTGCAGGACGCCCAGCGTGACCAGGTAGAGCGCGATGGGTACTGCGAGCGTCAGCCCGGCCGACCGGCTGGCAACAGGCGCGGTGTGCTCGACGACGTCGATGGCGACCCCGAGCCCGGCCCCGACGGCCGCCACCGAGGCATACATGACGTAGTGGCCGTATCCCCAGATGAACGGGCTCTCGCTCTCCTCCTCGGCGAGACGCTCCTCGTAGGAGTGCTTGAAGTAGAACCACCACAGGCAGAATACGACGAGCAGCCCGCCCACCACGGTGGCTGCGAGCGACGGAGTGAGGCCATGCTCGTCGAGCGCGGCAGCGATCGCGGCGCTGGTCGCGAGCAGCACCTCACCCAGCACGATGATCGTCATGAGGCCGTACCGCTCGACGATGTGCCCGGGATGCCACGGGGTGGCCCCGTGCCGTTCGGCGAGGATCGGCACGAGCAGCTCGCCGACGATGAGAATGCCGAGGGAGACGACGCCGCCCCAGCCGCCCGACAGGAGGCGCGCGATCCACAGCAGCTGCAGCACGGCGATGCCCACGGCATACGTGAGACACGTGGTGCGCCGCTCGGCGTGGCCGCGGGCCGCGCGCAGCCAGAACACGACCATCGCGACGCGCATGATCGCGTACCCGAGCACGACGACGTCGTAGTCGCCCTCGTTGAGCGCCCGAGGAACCCCCGCCGCGAGCACGAGCACCCCGGCCATCTGCACGAGGGTCAACGCCCGGAAAAGCACGTCGTTGGTGTCGTATGCAGAGGCGAACCAGGTGAAGTTCATCCAGGCCCACCAGATCGCCCAGAACACCACGAGGTAGCCGCCCAGGTTGCTCCAGTGCGCCTCTGCGAGCCCGTGGTGCAGGTTCCCCGCCGCCGCGGCGATGGCGACGACGAACGTGAGGTCGAAGAACAGCTCCAGCGGGGTCGACGACCGGTGTTCTTCGTGGCGGTCCCTGCCGCTCAGCGGCACCGCCCAAGGGGTTTCGTTGCCGGTGGCCATGGTGCGAGGGTATGCCGTGCGGTCCGGTTCGGGGGAACGTCGCCTACGCCACGGTTTCCCCGGTTCGCTTGCGGGAGTTACTGATCGGTAGCATGATGAAATGACCGATTGGTATCCCAACCGGTTTGGGCGCGCGACGACGACGAAGGATGCTCCGATGGGCCACTACAAGAGCAATGTGCGCGATCTCGAGTTCAACCTCTTCGAGGTCTTCGGCCGTCAGGAGATTCTCGGGACAGCGCCGTACGCCGGCCTCGACCGTGAGGCGGCCGAGGACATCCTGCGGGGGGTCGCCCGGCTGTGCGAGAACGAGCTCGCGGCGAGCTTCGTCGACTCCGACCGCAACCCACCGGCATACGACCCGGCCACCTGCTCGGTGAGCATGCCCGAGGCGTTCCGCGCGTCCTACCAGGCGTTCCTGGACTCCGAGTGGTGGCGCATGGACATCCCGGTCGAGCTGGGAGGCACCGTGGTGCCGCCCTCGCTGCGCTGGGCGGTGGTGGAGATGGTATGCGGAGCCAACCCAGCGGTCCACATGTTCTCGGCCTCGTTCTCGTTCGCCAAGCTGCTGTGGACGCTGGGCACGCCGGAGCAGCGCAAGCTCGCCGAGCACATGGTCAAGGGCGCCTGGCACGCCACGATGGTGCTCACCGAGCCGGACGCCGGCTCGGATGTCGGGGCCGGGCGTACCAAGGCGGTGCAGCAGCCGGACGGCACCTGGCATCTCACGGGGGTCAAGCGGTTCATCACGTCGGGCGAGTCGGACCTGGTCGACAACATCGTCCACTTCGTCCTGGCCCGCCCCGAGGGGGCCGGGCCCGGCACGAAGGGGCTGTCGCTCTTCGTCGTCCCGAAGTACCACGTGGACCTTGAGACGGGGGCACTTGGCCCGCGCAACGGCGTCTACGCCACGAACGTCGAGAAGAAGATGGGCCTGAAGGTCTCCACCACGTGCGAGCTGACGTTCGGCGAGGATGAACCGGCGGTCGGAACCCTGCTCGGTGACGTCCACGACGGCATCGCCCAGATGTTCCACGTGATCGAAGGCGCCCGGATGTTCGTCGGCGCCAAGGCCATCGCCACCCTGTCGACCGGCTACCTCAACGCCCTCGAGTACGCCAAGACCCGCGTCCAGGGCCCGGACCTCACCCAGGCCGCCGACAAGGGCGCGCCCCGGGTCACCATCGCGCACCATCCGGACGTGCGCCGCTCGCTCATGCTGCAAAAGGCGTATGCCGAGGGGTTGCGTGCGCTGCTCGTCTACGCCGCGACCTACTTGGACACTGTCGACATCGCCCAGGACGCCGACCCAGTGCGACCGCTTCCGGAGGGCTCGCCCGCCGAGATGTCGGCGCGGATCAGCGACCTGCTGCTGCCGATCGTCAAGGCTCTCGGGTCCGAGCGCGCCTGGGTGCTGCTCGGCACCGAGTCGCTGCAGACCTTCGGGGGGTCCGGCTTCCTGCAGGACTACCCGGTCGAGCAGTACGTCCGAGACGCCAAGATCGACACCCTCTACGAAGGCACGACGGCGATCCAGGGCCTGGACTTCTTCTTCCGCAAGATCGTCAAGGACCACGGCCAGGCGATGACGCAGCTGTCCATGCAGATCGCCGAGTTCGGAAAGGACCACGGGGCCTGCGGCGGGGCCTTCGACGCCGAGCGCGACCTGCTCGTCAAGGCCCTCGACGACCTCCAGGCGATGGTCGGCTGGATGGCCGGAGCGGCGTTCGAGTCCGATCCGCGCAGCGGTGGCGACCTGCGCAACATCTACAAGGTGGGCCTGAACACGTCCCGGCTGCTGCTCGCCGCTGGTGACCTCGTCGTGGGCTGGCTGCTGCTGCGTCAGGCCGAGGTCGCCCACGCAGCCCTGCCGACGGCAAGCGGGAGCGACCGCGACTTCTACACCGGCAAGGTCGCCGCAGCGCGGTTCTTCGCCCACCAGGTACTGCCCCGCCTCGCGGCAGACCGGGCGATCACCGAGGCCACCGACACCAGCCTCATGGACCTGCCTGAGGAGGCGTTCTAGATGTTCGCTGGCTTTGCCACGGCCAGACCGTTGTCCCGCGCAGCCGCCTCCAGCCGGTTGTCATAGGTGATCATCAGGTCAGCGTCTACGAGCACCGCGGTCGCGAGATGAACCGCGTCAAGACTCCGCAGTGACTTCGGGCCGATCCGCCGGGCCAGGCTCACCACGTCCTCCGTGATGGAACGTTCGGCGATGCCCGACAGGGCTGCCTCGATGATGTCGTTGACGTCCGTTTCGGGATCTGCCGTCGCACGGATGGCGCGCGTCACCTCGACCCACGCCAGCGACGAAGCAATCAGCACGTCGTCCGCTGCGACGTAACCTGCCAGCGCCTCATGCACGGCCTCAGATTCCGGCTCCTCGATCGCTCGCTTGATCAGTGCGCTGCTGTCGACATAGATCCGCACCTCAGAACCGATCGTCGCGGTCCAGGATGTCGGCACTCGACACCCCGAGGGGCAACCTGAGCCGCCTTCGCGGCTTGCGGTATGCCGTCCGCGGAGGACGCACGGTTCCCGTGACGATCAATGCCCCGAGTTCGCTCCCCGTCTCCGACACATGACGAGAGAGGTAGTGGTCGATCGCTTCACGGATGATCTCTTGCTGGGACCGCCCAGATTGGAGGGCGGCCACTCGTACGGCTTCTGCCACTTCTGGGCGCAGTCGAAGATTGGTGGCCACGGATACATGGTACCGATATCGGTACCGATTCTGCACCACTGTGTTAGGGCGTTTGCTCCGCAGCGCGGGCCAAGCCCGCTCGTCGCGGGGCCGCACGACGTGGATCGGCGAGCTTCAGCAGCGCCAGGCCCGCAAGCAGGACGGCGAAGGCCGCTGCCGGGGTGACCTCACCGAACAGGAAGAACTGCGGCCGGTTGCCCAGAATGTCGACACCGGTGACGGAGACCATGAGGATGCCGAACACGACCACCCCCGCGGCAACTGCGGACAACGGGTCAACCCACCTGCGGGACTCTTGAACGGGCGCCCGAGCCGCGCGCTCTCCGCGGTCGAAGCGGACGAACACCCCCACGAGAACAGCCGTGGGCACCGCCAGGACGGCGAACCACACCGGCCGGGTCCACCACCACCCTGCCGTGCCGACCTCGGGCTGGGTCAGACTGAGCGCTCGCATCGCCAGCAGTACGCCAAGCAGGGCGGTCAAGTGCCACAGGAACGCCGTCATGGCAAACGCACCTGCAGTGACGACACCTCGCCACAGGGCCGGGCGACGCAGCGCCCGGCGCATCGGCCTGCGCAGCAAGGCGGCCACCCCGATGAGGGCCAGCCCTTGGGCAAGCAACGCGGCCGTGGGCGGGGCCATGTTCGACACGTCGTCGCCCGGCAGACCCACCATCGAGGTCGGGTAGGGCCCGACCGTGACGGCAAGACCGAGGCCAACGCTGCCGAGGACAGCCAGAGCGAGCGACAGCCGGTAGGTCAGCCGACCATCGCGCCAGAGCAAGCCCCACTGGTGCAGGGCCAGCCACACGAACAAGAAGTTGAGGTTTCCGACGACCGCGATGCCGGCGCCGAAGCGAGCCAGGTCGACCAGGCAGGCGGCCAGGGCCAAGGCGACCGGCACGCCGACCCCCCAGCGGCGGTGCGCCCGCGCCATCGCCGGAGCGAAGGCGGCGACTCCTAGGTAGATCCCGACGAACCACAACAGCTGGGGCACCAGGACGAGGGCTGCAGTCACGAGCGTCGCTTGACGCCCCGACGTCCAACCCGCCAGGTCAGCGATGACCCCGAGCATCACCCAGACTGCCAGGAACACCAAGGTCGGGCGCAGCAGCCGTAGGGCTCGCGCCCGCACGAACACGGCATACCGGCCCCTGGAGGTGCCGCCGACCCGGGCCAGTGACTCCAGCGAGTAGGTGTGCGCCACCCCGCCGACGAGAAAGAACAGCGGCATCACCTGTAAGAACCAGGTGAGCGGCTGCAGGCTCGGCAGCACCACGAGGGCGTTGGAAATATCTCCGTCGGGAGTGACGGTGACCATGAGCCAGTGCCCGAGGACCACCACGAGCAGGGAGCCCACCCGCAGGGCATCGGCCCACCGATCACGCTCCACGCTAGAACAACCGCCGGTCGCGCAGCACCGGGAACTGCTCGCGCGTCTCTGCGACGACCGACAGGTCGACGTCGACCGAGAGAATCTCCTCCCCGTCGGGCCCGGCCGCAGCGACCAGTTCACCCGTGGGCAGGACCACCCTGGACAGCCCGCCCATCGGCGTGCGCGCGTGGGTGCCCGCCGTGTTCGCGGCCAGGACGAGGCACTGGTCCTCCACCGCACGGGCCCGCGTGAACAGGTCCCAGTTCGCCACCCGCGCGGCCGGCCAGGCTGCAGGGACGAGGAACACCGTGGCGCCCGCGTCGATCTGCCTGCGGTACAGCTCCGGGAACCGAAGGTCGTAGCAGGTGGACAGCCCGGCCCGGAACCGCTCGCCCGACGGCACTTCCAGGTCGACGACAACCACGTCGCCGCCGGCTTCCATGAGTGTGGGCTCGCCCTCCCCGAACCCGAACCGGTGGATCTTGCGGTATGCCGCGAGCGCCTTCCCATCGGGGCCGAACACCAGCGAGGTGTTCCACAGGTGCTTGCCCTCGGGCCCGGGTTCGGCGCTGCGCTCGACAATCGACCCGGCGTGCAGCAGCACTCCGGCGGCGCGGGCCGCCTGCGACATCCGCTCGGCCACCGACCCGTCGATACCCTCGGCTCGGTCCGGCCAGTCGCGGTAGGCGAAGCCGCCGGCCGGCCACAGCTCGGGCAGCAGGACCAGGTCATGCCCGGCCAGGCCGGCCACCAGGGCACAGACCCGCTCGACCCTCGCCGGCGCGGCCTCCTCGTCGTCGTAGGCGAGCTGGACGACGGCGATCCTCATCGCGGCTCCTTCGTCGACGAGCTTCGGGTCGCCAGCCGCGCGTCGTGCTCGGCCAGGCGGGCCAGCCGGGCGTTGTATGCCGCCAGGTCGGCGTCCCCGTCGCGGGCGGCCTGACGGTCGTGGCGGCGGGCCTCGGCGGCGTCGGCGCGGACCCAGGCGAGCGTGACGAGCAAGGCGAGGGCGAGTGTGGGCAGCTCGCCGATGCCCCAGGCGATGGCGCCCCCGCGCTGCTGGTCCGCGAGCGGGTCAGGGACCCACGGCATACGAACCGCGCCGAAGAAGCCCGGAGCCAGCAAGGTCGTGCCCTGCTGCAGCGCGACCCCGAAGAAGGCGTGGAAGGAGATCGTCGCGAAGAGGACGACGAGACACAGCGCCGGAGCCCACTTGCGCGGCCCGGGATCCACGCCGACCAGGACCATGGCGAACAGGTAGCCCGACAGCAGGAAGTGCACGACCATCAGGACGTGGCCGGTGTGCGTCGTCAGGGCCAGCTCGAACAGCGGCGTGTAGTAGAAGACGACCATGCTGGCGAAGAAGATCACCGCAGCGACGACGGGGTTGGCCACGACGGACAGGTAGCGCGAGTGGACCAGCCCCAGCAGGATCTCGCGGACCCCGTACGTCCCGTCGGTGCGGTGCGGCTGCACCCGTAGGACCAGGGTGAGCGGCGCGGCGAGCACGAGCAGGATCGGCACCAGCATGGCGATGACCATGTGGCCGATCATGTGCCAGGAGAACGACACCCGGCCGTAGATGCCGGGGGCACCGCTCGTCGCCCAGATGAGGACCACCCAGCCGAGCACCCACAGGACGCTCCTGCCGAGCGGCCAGCGGTCACCGCGGCGGTGCAGCCGCACGACGGCGCCGACGTAGAGCAGGATGGCGACGACGCCGACCGTGCCCCACAGCCAGTCCCAGCGCCACAGGGTGACCCAGGAGCTTGCGGTGGGGGCTGGCGGCGCCGGGAAGCCGGTGAGCACCTCCGCCATCGACGACGCTCCCGGCTGGTCCAGGTTGGGGTTGCTGGTGCGGGCCAAGGCGGTTGCGACGCCCATCGCCGCGCCCATGACGAGCAGCTCGACAGCGACCAGCCGGGCAAACAGGGCCCGTGACTCCGGGTGGGTCTCCAGCCTGGCGATGACCGCGCGGCGCTGGCTCAGCCCGAGCGCCCCGAGCGCACCGAAGGCGAGGACCTTGGCGAGGATGAGGACGCCGTATGCCGTCCACAGGTCGGCGAGGGAGGCCAGGCGCACCGACGCGCTCACGACGCCGGACAGGCCCACCGCGATGAAGCACCACAGCGCCACCGTCGAGTACCGCTTGACGACGAGCGGCAACGAAGACCCCAGCGGCGCGCGAAGGATGACGAGAGCCGCCAGGCCGCCCACCCACAGCGCGGCAGCCACGAGGTGGAAGGCGATGGCGTTGACGGCAGTCTCGTGGTCGGCGCTTCCCGCCGCGTGCCCGGCCAGGGCGAGCGGGAGCAGCGCCGCGACGGCTATGCCGCCGGCCCACCCGACGGCGGTGCGAGAGCCGGCGAGCGCGGCAACCGTCACGGCTACGTGCCGCCAGGGCCGCGCTGATCAGACCCTCCCGAAGCGGCACGATCGACCACACGAACGCCTGCAGCTGCGCGGCGAACCCGGGACTGCCCACCGGCGTGCCGGCGACGTCAGCAAACCCGAGGACCACGCCGAGCACCCCGGCGCTAACCCAGACGACGCCCGTGGCGACCGCGACCCTCGAGGCCCGGCCGAACGCCGCCGGGGCCCGGTCGGGCACGGCCACCGTTGCCAGGAACAGCAGCCCGATCGTCACCGCCGCCGACAGGTCGTGGACCGCTCTGGTCAACGGCAGACCCCAGCGGACCAGAGCACCGGCATCGTCGACGCCCTCCACTGGCGCAGCGGCGCCGCCAGCAACGAGCAGAGCCACCACGCATGCGGCGATGGCCCCGCCCACCAGCAGGAGAGCGGCGCTGCCGTAACGCAGCGCCGGGGCACGGGGCAAGGAGCGCTCCGCGCGGGCGTCGGACATGGCCCAAGCCTAAGTACAGTGCTGGTATGCCGATACATCCGGCTCCGCCGACCGACCTTGCTGGGGTCGTCACGGCGTTCGCGCAAACCGCCCAGGCCGTGCTCGACCTGGGCTCGTCGTGCACGCCAGCCGACTTCGAGCGGCCGACCGAGTGCCCGGGATGGACGGTGAAGGACCAGTTCAGCCACATCGTCGGGCTGGAGTCCTACCTGGAGGGCGCCCGGCCACCTGACGTTGACGTGTCCGGGCTACCGCACGTGCGGGACGAGCGAAGCCGCTGGATCGAGACCTGGATCCAGGCCCGGCGCGACATGCCGGGCGAAGACGTCGTCGGCGAGCTGGCCAGCCTGCTCCCCCGACGGCTGGCCCACCTGCGCGACCCGGCGCTGCAGCCTGACACGGTCATCGACAACCCCCTGGGGCCCCGGCCGGCGCTGGCCGCGGTCCGGATTCGGGCGATCGACGTGTGGTGCCACGAACAGGACCTGCGGGTGGCCCTCGGCCGACCGGGGAACCTGGACTCACCGGCCGCAGCCATCTTCGTGCAAAGCATCCTCGACGCGCTGCCGGTCATCGTGGCCCGCCGGGCGGTGGTCCCGGTCGGCGACGTGGTCATCATCGACTGCACCGGGCCGGTCGCGGCGCGCGGAGGCGTGCGCGTCGTCGAGGGCGCCGAAGGGCGCCCCCATGGCGAGGCGCTGTTCACGGGCGGCCCGTCCGGTCAGGACCCGGCCATGCCGCAGGGACCCAGGACGACGATCACCCTCAGCACGGAGGCCTTGACGCGCCGGGCAGCCGGACGCCGCTCGGTCGACGAGCTGCACTACACGGTCATCGGCGACGCCGACCTGGCGGGCGCGGTTCTCGAACACCTACCCGTGACGCCCTGACCCGGTTCCTTGTCCGGGCCCCTCGCTCGATCTATCGTCTGGATATGGGGCCTGTGCTTCTCGACGGGCCGGCCGGAAGGGTGCTGGCCTTCGCATTTGCCTCGTTGACGCTCATTGTGACCGTCGGTGGCCTGCTCTACCTGCCCGAGATCGCGGTGATGCTGCGCCGGCTCGCCAACCGGGTCAGGCGCCCGCCCGTGCTTCCGACGAATCCGCCGATCGAACAGGTCGCCCGTACCGCCCGCCGACTTCGCGCCAAGATGCGCGCTCTTGACCCCGACACTCCCATGGCCCGACGGCTCGGCTTGTCGCTGGCCTACGATGACGTGCTGGCTGCCGCCTGCCACGCGCTGGATGTCCCCGACACGCTGAGTGAACTGCGGCCGGGCACGGACCGGGATGCCGAGCGGCTTCGCGTGGAGCACGCACTCGAGGCGGCCGGGATGCCGCTTCGTGCATGACGAGCGGGATGCCGACCTCGACACGACCGCGGCGGCAGCGCCGGCAAGAACGTTAATCGATTGAGCTACCGCATTTGGTAAGCCTTACCTGCCTGGTGTATAGTTGCATGACACAAGCAACTGAGGGGGTATGCCGTGTCCATCGACGAGCGCACGACCCAGTGCCTCGGCGACGAGCTGGTCCGGCTGGTCAAGGTGCTCATCTCGATGCGCCAGCTTGCGCCGGCGCCGCACCCACACGTCGACCACACCCACTTCCCGGTGCTGTTCAACCTGGCCGCCGAACCGCGCCGGGTGTCGGACCTCGCCGGGTGCGTGCACGCGGACGTCTCGACGGTGAGCCGGCAGGTGAGCCACCTCGTCGACCACGGCCTGGTCGCCAAGGCGCCAGACCCGCATGATGGCCGGGTGCAGATTCTCAGCCTCACCGACGAGGGCCGCCGGGCCATCGCTGCGATCACCGCAGCCCGCGGACGCTGGCTACGCTCCGTCCTCGCCGACTGGTCGCAACCGGACGCCCAGCAGCTGCTGGGCCACGTCACCAGGTTCGCCGACAGCCTCGAGTCGGCCAAGACCGCCCTCCTACCCAACGGCGTCTGACCACGCCGGTGACCTCTTCGCCCTAGGAGATTCATGTCTGCGCCAACTGCGACGACCCAAGAGGGAGCCACGCTCGACGCGCCGCTGACCCACCGTCAAATCGTCACCATCCTCATCGGCTTGATGATGGGGATGTTCCTCGCGGCGCTGGACCAGACCATCGTCGCGTCGGCCATCCGGGTCATTGCCGACGACCTGCACGGGCTGTCCTCGATGGCCTGGGTGACGACGGCATACCTCATCACCTCGACGATCGTCACCCCGCTGTACGGCAAGCTCTCGGACATCTATGGGCGCAAGCCGTTCTTCATCATCGCCATCACCATCTTCACGATCGGGTCGGCGGCGTGTGCCTTCGCCTGGTCGATCGGGTCGCTCGCCGCCTTCCGGGCTTTCCAGGGCCTGGGCGCCGGCGGCCTGTTCGCCTTGGCGCTGGCCATCATCGGCGACATCGTCCCGCCGCGGGAGCGGGCCAAGTACCAGGGCTACTTCCTGGCCGTGTTCGGCACATCCAGCGTCATCGGGCCGGTCGTCGGCGGCTGGTTCGCCGCTCAGGACACCCTGCTCGGGGTGACCGGCTGGCGCTGGGTGTTCCTCGTCAACGTCCCGATCGCGGCAGCGGCCCTCGTGGTGGTCACGCGGACGCTGCACCTGCACCACCACCGCCTCGACCACCGGATCGACTGGTGGGGTGCGGCCGCCCTCACGGTCGCCCTCGTCCCGCTGCTCATCGTCGCCGAGCAGGGCCGGGAGTGGGGCTGGACGTCAGGGTTGTCGATGCTGTGCTACGCGGTCGGTGCCGCGGGTCTGATCGTGGGGTTCTTCATCGAGCGCTGGATGGGCGACGAGGCGCTCATCCCGCTTGCGCCTGTTCACCAACCGCACCGTCGCGGTCGCCTCGATCACGTCGGTCTTCGTCGGCATGGGCATGTTCGGTGGCCTAGCCGCCCTTCCGCTGTACCTACAGATCGTCAAGGGCGCCACGCCGACCGAGGCGGGGCTGCAGCTGCTGCCGATGATGCTCGGCATCATGTTCGGCTCGATCCTGTCCGGGCAGCTCATCTCCCGGACCGGACGCTACCGGCAGTACCCGATCATCGGTGCCGGGCTGCTCGTCGTCGCGCTCTGGATGTTCCACTACGTCATGTGGGACACCCCGCTGTGGAAGACCATGCTGGCGATGGTGATGTTCGGCGTCGGTCTCGGGTTCAACTTCCAGCCGCTCACCCTGGCCATCCAGAACGCCGTCCGCCCGCGGGACATCGGGGTGGCGACCTCGTCGGCCACCTTCACCCGCCAGATCGGCGGGACGCTCGGCACGGCGGTCTTCCTGTCCATCCTGTTCTCCTCCGCTCGGGACAAGATCGGCGAAGCCTTCCAGACCCTCGCGCGGGGCTCGGACTTCCTGGCGGCCCTGCGCAACCCGGTCGGCGACGCCGCCGCCAACGGCGCCTTCATCCAGCAGGTCCAGGCCGCCCAGGCAGCCGGAACCACTGGTGACGCGTTCGGCAACGCTCTCAACGACTCGTCGTTCCTGCAGCAGATCGACCCGCGACTGGCTGCGCCGTTCCTCGTCGGCTTCTCCGAGGCCATGTCGGTCGTGTTCCTCGTCGCGTCGGTGGTCATGGTCATCGCGTTCGTGGCGTCGTGGTTCCTCCCACACGTCGAGCTGCGCAGCGGTTCGTCATACGACCAGCGCAACGCAGAGAACGCGGAGGTGGCCTCGGCTGCGGCCCAGGACAACGGTGCGGCGGCCCAGTCGCTGGAGCCGGTGGCCGCTGGCGCCGTCGTCGGTGGGCACCACGAAGGCGTAGGTGGCAACGGATCGGGTCCAAACGGCTCCGGTCCCCTTGGGAAGCACGAGGGCCCCCGGTCCGAACCCGAGCTCGCCGTCGTCTCCGCCTCGCCCGATGGTGAGGCGAGCTCGGCCAAACCAGCGGGCCGCTACATCGGCCGGCACCGGGGCTGACCCACGCCTGGCCTTGGCCTTGGCCGGGCCAGGGTCCTACCGGGCGCCGGTCAGGCCGCCGTCCAGCGGGATGACCGCTCCGGTGATGTAGGAGCTGGCCCGGCTGGCGAGGAACACCCCGAGGCCTGCGATGTCGTCCGGCTGCCCGATGCGGCGCAGCGGGATGTGCTGGGTGCCCGCGGCGCCGGCGGCGCTGAGCGTGCCGGCTGTCATCTTCGTCTCGAACAACCCCGGGGCGATGGCGTTGACGAGCACGTCGGGGGCCAACTCGCTCGCCAGGTGGCGGGTGAGCATGTGGACGGCCGCCTTGCTCGCGCTGTAGGAGAAGTTGTTGTAGTTGGGGGGAGGCGGTCGCAGCCCGTCCACGCTGCCGATGTTGACGACGCGGGACGGGTCACCGGGAGCGGAGGCCGCCTTCAGCAGGGGCAGCAACGCCTGGGTCACCAGGAACGTGCCCTTCACATTGAGGTCGAGGACCCGGTCCCACCCCGACTCCGGGAACTGCGCAAGTGGTGCACCCCACGTCGCTCCGGCGTTGTTGAAGAGCACATCCAGGCGAGACTCACGCTCGGCGAGGTGCGCCGTGAGCAGCCGGATGCCGTCGCTCGTGGCCAGGTCAGCGGAGACGGCGTGGACCTCGCCGTGCGAGCTCAGCTGCATCGACAGCGGCTTCCAGGTCGCTGGACTTGCGGCTGCATAGGTAGGCCTTCGCCCCGGCACGCAGCAGGCCCTGGGCGAGCATCAGGCCGATGCCTCGCCCACCTCCGGTGACGACGGCGACCTTGCCCTCGAGCGGGCCGTTGTCAGTGCTCATCCGTCACCCCCAGACCAAACCCCGGGCCGGGTCCTCGAGGATCGCCGCCAGGTCGGCAAGGTAGCGAGACCCGAGCTCGCCGTCGACAAGGCGATGGTCGAAGGACATGCCGAGGTTGGTCACGTGGCGGATGGCGAGCTCATCCTGACCGTCAGCACCGGTGACAACCCACGGCTGCTTGCGGATCACCCCGAAGACGACGATGGCGGCCTCGCCGGGGTTGAGGATCGGCGTCCCGGTGTCGACTCCGAATGTCCCGACGTTGGTGAGGGTGATGGTGCCACCGGACGTCTCGGCCGGCTGGGTGCGGCCCTCCCTCGCTGTTGCCGTCAACGCGCCGATGGCCTGCGCGAGCTCGCGCATCGACATGAGGTCGGCGTCCTTGACGTTGGGCACGAGCAGCCCGCGCGGGGTCGCCGCGGCGATCCCAAGGTTGACGTAGTCCTTGACGACGATCTGCTGCTGTGCCTCGTCCCACGTCGCGTTGATGTGCGGGTGCCGCTTGATCGCCAGGCACATCGCCTTGGCCAGCACGAGCAGGGGCGTGACCTTGACGCCCTTGAACTCCCGGTCGCCCTTGAGCCGCTCGACGAGCTCGACGGTGCGAGTGACGTCGACGGTGACCCACTCGGTCACATGCGGTGCGGTGAACGCCGAGCCGACCATGGCCTGCGCCGTCACCTTGCGCACGCCCTTGATCGGGGTCCGCGTCTCGCCCCGAGCACGTGCCGCGGACGGCATACCGGCTGGAGCCAGTGCGGCCGCGCCGTCACCCCCGCCGAGCACGGCGTCCACGTCCGCGCGCGTGATGACCCCGTCCGGCCCCGTGCCCGGTATGCCGGTGAGGTCGACGCCGTGGTCCTTGGCGTACTTGCGCACCGGCGGCTTGGCGCGGACCTTGGCGCTGGGCGTCCCTGCCGGGTGACGCAGCGATGGCTCCGGCGTGGCGACCGGAACTTCGGTCGCATGCGCAGCCACCAGCTGCCCCGGTCGGGCTGAGGCGACCGGGACCACGTGCTCCTCCGGCGTGGTCGCCGGGACGGTATGCCGGGGGCGGCGCTTGGCCTCGGTCTGCTTCACGCCGTACCCGACGAGCACGGCCGTGCGCTCGGGCTGCGGGGCAGTTGGTTCAGCCGTCGCGGCGAGCTCGCTCGCGACGGCGGCCGACGCCGTCGACGGCTCGGCCACCGGCGCCGGGACAGGCGCCTCGTCACCACCAGTGTCGACGGCGATGATCGGCGTGCCGACCTCGACAGTCTCGCCCTCTGCGACGAGGAGGGCGACCACCGTGCCGGCGAACGGCACCGGCAGCTCCACCAGCGACTTGGCGGTCTCGATCTCCACGACGATGTCGTTGACCTTGACGGTGTCGCCGACGGCGACCTTCCACTCGACGATCTCGGCCTCGGTGAGACCCTCACCGGGGTCGGGCAGGCGGAACTCTTGGGTTGGCACGTCAGCAGATCCGTTCTCTTGGTTGCAACCTCAGAAGGCCAGGGAGCGGTCGACGCCGTCGAGGACCCGGTCCAGGTCGGGCAGGAAGTCCTCCTCCAGCCGGCTCGGCGGGTAAGGCAGGTCGTAGCCACCAACCCGCAGCACGGGCGCCTCGAGAGCGTAGAAGCAGCGCTGGCTGACGGTTGCCGCCAGCTCGGCTCCGTAGCCGCCGAACGTCGGGGCCTCGTGCACGATGACCAGCCGACCGGTCTTCTCGACCGACCCGACGAGGGTGGGCAGGTCCAGGGGGTTGAGCGAGCGCAGGTCGACCACCTCGAGGTCCTTGCCCTCCTCCGCTGCGGCTTCGGCCGCCTGCAGGCAGGTCTTCACCATCGGCCCGTATGCCGCGAGCGTGCAGTCGATGCCGTCGCGGACGACGACGGCGGCATACAGGTGCCGTCCGGGCCCGGCCAGGTCGACCTCGCCCTTGTCCCAGTAGCGCCGCTTCGGCTCGTAGAACAGGACCGGGTCGTCGGTCTCGATGGCCTCCTGGATCATCCAGTACGCGTCGTGCGGGGTGGCACAGTAGACCACCCGCAGGCCAGCCGTGTGGGCGAAGTAGGCCTCGTTGGACTCGCTGTGGTGCTCGACCGCGCCGATGCCCCCGCCCACGGGGATCCGGATGACCATCGGGAGGCGCACCGCACCGCGGGAGCGCGAGTGCAGCTTGGCGATCTGGCTGGTGATGTGGTCGAACGCGGGGTAGACAAAGCCGTCGAACTGGATCTCGACGACCGGCCGGTACCCGCGCAGCGCCATCCCGATCGCCGTCCCGACGATGCCGGCCTCGGCAAGCGGGGTGTCGATGACCCGGTGCTCGCCGAAGTCCTTCTGCAGCCCGTCGGTGACCCGGAAGACGCCGCCGAGCTTGCCGATGTCCTCGCCCATGAGGACGACCTTGGGGTCGCGCTCCATGGCCTCGCGCAGGCCGGCGTTGATGCCCTTGGCAATGGTCATCGTCGCCATGTCAGTGCGCCCCCTCGAAGCTGGCCTGGTACGCGACGAAGTCTCGGCGCTCGGCTTCCAGCAGCGGGTGCGGTTCGACGTAGACGTGCTCGAACATCGACTCCGCCGGCGGGTCTGGCATCGCGAGGCACTCCCGTCGGACCTCGGCAGCGAAGGCGTCGGCCTCCTCGTCGATCCGGCCGAAGAACTCCGAGTCGGCCTTGCCCTCGTGGGCCAGCCAGGCCTTGAGCCGGGCGATCGGGTCACGCAGCTTCCACACCTCCACCTCGGCCGACACGCGGTACTTGGTCGGGTCGTCGGACGTCGTGTGCGCACCCATCCGGTAGGTGAACGCCTCGATGAACATCGGGCCCTGGCCGTTGCGAGCGTGGTCGAGCGCCGCCTTGGTCACGGCATACACGGCGAGCACGTCGTTGCCGTCCACTCGCAGCCCGGGGAAGCCGAACCCGCGCGCCCGCTGGTAGAGCGGGATGACGAACTGCTTCTCGTTGGGCTCGGAGATGGCCCACTGGTTGTTCTGGCAGAAGAAGACGATCGGGGCATGGCTGACCGCAGAGAAGACGAACGCCTCACTGACGTCGCCCTGTGAGGAGGCCCCGTCGCCGAAGTAGGCGATGACGGCGGTGTCGCGCCCGGGCTCACCGGTGCCGACGGCTCCGTCGCGCTGGACCCCCATGGCGTACCCGGTCGCGTGCAGCGTCTGGGCGCCGATGACCACCGTGTAGAGGTGGAAGTTGTAGTCCTTGGGGTCCCACCCGCCGTGCGTGGTCCCGCGGACGAAGCCGAGCAGCTGGATGGGATCCAGCCCGCGGCACCAGGCAACCCCGTGCTCGCGGTAGGTAGGGAACGCGTAGTCCTGCGGTTGTAGCGCGCGTCCGGAGCCGACCTGGGCGGCCTCCTGACCAAGCAGCGAGATCCAGATGCCGAGCTCGCCCTGGCGCTGCAGGGCGGTGGCCTCGGTGTCGAACCGGCGGATGAGCACCAGGTCGCGGTAGAAGCGGCGCAGGTCGTCGTCGGTGAGGGTCGCGACGATGTCGAGGTACTCCTTGGGCGCGTTGTCCACGCGCTGGCCCTCGGGGTTGAGCACCTGGATCATGTCCGGGCCGCCCGTGTCGGGGCTGCGTTCGGTCGCCGGGCCGAGAACGCCGATGTCGCTCACTGGCACTCCTTCTCGCTCGGACTGGTGGTCCGAGCCTCGTCGGGCCGGGGCGAGCCCGGGATCGCCGCGCTCGGCTCCGGCGTTGTTGCCGTCTCTTTGCTGGCGCCAATGTAGTGGGCAAGAGCCCCGCCGACCAGCGGCCACAAGTCCCGGCTACGACCCCCGTTGTCCACAGGCCCTCAGCGGGGTGACCCTCGCTTCAGCCACGATTGCGGCATGGAGGAGCTGTTGCTAGTGGCCGGTGAGAGCAGGGTGTTCACTGCAGCCCAGGCACGGATGGCTGGTTACGGGCAGACCGCACTCGCACGGCTGGTGCGCTCGCAGGCAGTGACGGCCCTGCAGCACGGCTGGTATGCCGTGGGCCGGCCAGCAACCGAGCACGAGTCGCACCTGCTGCGGACCACGGCAGCCGCCACTAGGTACGCGGGCCGAGCAGTGCCCAGCCACTACAGCGAGCTCTTGCGACTGGGGCTGCCCGTCTTTCGCCCCGACGTGTCCACCGTTCACCTCACGCTGATCGGACCAGGACAGGCGCGCCGCCGGGCGGGGCTGAGCGTGCACCCTCGGTCTGGGCTGGCGCTCACCGCCGACGGACGGCTGCCGCCAGCGCTGGCCGTCGTGCAGTCCGGGATGGTGTGCGGGCCGATGGATGCGCTCATCGCGGCTGATGCCGCCCTGCGACGTCGGCTCGTGACAACGGCCGATCTCACTGAAGCGGTGGCCGCCGTCCGTGGCGCTCCTGGCACCGCACAGATCGGCCCATTCCTCGACCTAGCGGACGGGCGAGCGCAGTCCGCGGGTGAGACTCGACTACGGCACGCCTGTCATTTGATGAAGCTGCGCGTGACGCCGCAGGTCAAGATCAGCGATCGCGGGCGTACGGCATACGTGGATTTGCTGCTGGACGACTACCCTGTGCTGTTGGAGTTCGACGGCATGGTGAAGTACGGCGCCAGCGGGCTGCGACCTGGCCGGGACGAACTGATCGCCGAAAAGATCCGGGAGGACTGGCTCAGGGGGCTGGGGTACGAGGTGGTCCGCGTCACGTGGGCAGACTTGGACGATCTGCCGGCCCTGGGTCGGCGCATCGGGGCTGCGATCAGGCGGGCCAAGGTCCGACGGCAGTAGCCAATTGAGATGGCCGTCGCTCTTATCCCCTCCCACCAGCTGTTGTCCTCATCTATGCGGATAGAAGCTTGGGGAGATGCATAAGAGCCACTGCAGGGGTGCCGGGACGCGGCGCTCAGCGCGGGCCGAAGGCGGCCGCCACATCGAGGAACCGGTCATTGGCCTCGGTCTCGCCGATGGTCACCCGCACGCCGTCCGTGCCGTACTGACGCACCATCAGGCCGGCGGCCTCGCAGGTCTGCGCAAACACCGTCGATTCAGCACCCAACCGGAACCACACGAAGTTGGCCTCCGAGCGCGGCAGGGCCCAGCCCTGCCGGGCCAGCTCGGCCGCCACCCGCTCCCGCTCCCCGACCAGCGCCTCCACGCGGACCATGAGCTCCTCGCCGGCGTCGAGCGACGCCACCGCGGCCGCCTGCGCAATCGAGTTGACCCCGAACGGGACGGCGCACTTGCGCAGCGCGGTCGCGACAGGTGGGTGCGCCACGGCGTACCCGACCCGCAGTCCGGCCAGCCCGTACGCCTTGGAGAAGGTCCGCAGCACCATGACGTTCGGGTGCACGCGCCACACCGCTAGCGCGTCAGGCGCCTCGGGGTCGCGCACGAACTCGACATACGCCTCGTCGAGGACGACGAGCACCGACCTCGGCACCGCGGCCAGCAGCTCCTCGAGCTCGCCCACGATGCACCACGGTGCCGGTGGGGTTGTTCGGGCTGCAGACGATCACCACCCGGGTGTGCTCCGTGACCGCGCCACCCATGGCATCGAGCCGGTGGCGCGCCCCCTCGTCGACCGGCACCTGCACCGATCTGGCGCCAGCCAGTGCCGTCACGATGGGGTAGGCCTCGAACGACCGCCAGGCGTAGACCACCTCGTCGCCGGCCTCGCACGTCGCCTGGATGACCTGCCCCAGCACGCCGACGCTGCCGGTGCCGACCGCGATGCACTCCTCGGCCACCCCCACGAACCGGGCGATCGCTGCGATGAGGTCGGTCGAGGCCATGTCGGGATAGCGGTTGATGCCGTCGACCGCCTTCTCGATGACCGCCCGCACACTGTCCAGCGGCGGGTAGGGGTTCTCGTTGCTCGACAGCTTGTATGCCGTGACGCCAGGGGGCGCGCTCGCCGGCTTCCCGGGGACGTAGGCCGGCAGGGCATCCAACACGGACCGAAGCTGCACCCAGTCGGGGGACGTCGCCATGGCGGCAACTGTAGGGCCAAGCGCGTGCGACGATGTGGCCATGCTCTCCCAGTTCCTCGCCAACACGGTCGTGGGCGGGCTGGCCTTGTGGCTGGCCTCCTTCGTCGTGCCTGGCATCACCTTCGGCCAGCGTGGCGACACCATGAGCACGTTTGCCAACGTGCTGCTCGTCGCGGTGGTCTTCGGCGCGGTCAACACCGTCATCAAGCCGGTCCTGAAGTTCTTCGGCGCCCCGCTCATCTGGCTCACGCTCGGGCTGTTCGCGTGGGTCATCAACGCCTGGATGCTGCTGCTGACCTCCTGGCTGGCCGGCAAGCTCGGGCTGGCCTTCCACGTCGACGGCTTCTGGTGGTCGGCCGTGTGGGGCGCGCTGGTCATCACCATCGTCTCGATGGTTCTCAACGCGGTGCTGCCCGACCGCGAGCGGGTGTACCGCTGAGCCGGGCCGACGCGCAGCGGCGCCGACCCGGCATACCGGCCTAGCGGCTCAGACGTGCCGCCGACTGGTGATGACCCGGAACCGGCCCGCGACGAACGCTGCGTCCGTGTAAGCCGAGTTCGCGGCCGGGTTGGCGCCAGTCCCGTGGTAGTCGGAGAAGGCCGCCGTCTGGTTGACGTAGACGCCCCCCGTGAGGTTCTCGGACAGCGCCACCCCGGCCGCGGCGGCCGCCTCGCGAGCGGCATCCAGCACCTTCTCGTCCGTGGAGTACACCGACGCGGTCATCGCCCCGTGCTCGTGCACGGTCTCGGCGAACGTGTCGAGGGACTGCCCCGTCGAGTCGGTCTTGATGAGCAGGACCACGGGTCCGAACCACTCGTGGGTGTAGGTGTCCTGCTGGTCGACGTCGACCGCGACGAGCCCCGGAGCACGGACGACTGCATCGGGGTATGCCGGGTGGCTGATCTCCCGGGACGGCAGGACGACCTCGCCCCCAGCCTCTTTGGCGATCTGGTCGAGGGAGCCGGCGTTGGAGCGCACCTGCGGGTTGACGGTCGCGCCGAGTACCTCGACCGCCCGGGCGTCCTCACCGGTTAGCCGGCCCACCGCCTGGCCAAGCCGGCTCGCGAGCTCGTCGAACGACAGGTGCCCTTCGTCGGTGTCGACCCCCTCGCGCGGCACGTAGACGTTCTGCGGGGAGGTGCACATCTGACCGGAGTAGAGCGAGAACGAGAAGGCCAGGTTGCCGAGGACGCCCTTGAGGTTGTCGGTCGAGTCGACGACGACGGTGTTGACGCCGGCCTTCTCGGTGTAGACCTGCACGCCCCGCGGGGCGATCTCGCGCTCCAGCCAGCCGCCGAACGCCGGGCCGCCGGTGTAGTCGATGATGGCGATCTCGGGGCGCTCCGCGAGCGTCTTGGCCAGGCCCTCGCCGTCGTTCTCGGCGGCCAGCTGCGACGAGAGCGGGGTCAAAGCCGTTCTCCTGCAGGACCGTTCGGGCGATCTCGACGGTTATGGCCAACGGGAGGACGGCACGCGGGTGCGGCTTGACGACGACCGGGTTGCCCGTCGCGAGCGACGCGAACAGGCCCGGGTAGCCGTTCCACGTGGGGAAGGTGTTGCAGCCGATGACCAGCGCGACGCCGCGCGGGACGATCCGGTAGTCCTTCTGCATCCGCAGCGGCGCGTCGCGGCCGGGCTTCTCCCACACGACCGACTCGGGCACCCGCTCCTGCTCGACCAGCCCCGCGATGACGGCCTCGAGCGCGCGGTCCTGGGCGTGCGGCCCACCGGCCTGGAACGACATGACGAACGGCTGCCCGGACGTGTGCATGACCGCGTTGGCCATCTCGAAGGACCGGGCGTTGATCCGCTCGATGATCTCCACGCACACAGCCGCGCGCACCCGAGGCCCGGCGTCGCGCCAGGCCGGCATGGCCGCCTTCGCCGCGGTGAGCGCCGCGTCGATGTCCAGACGCGGGTAGCGCACCCCGAGATCCGGACCGTACGGGGAGACCTCGCTACCCACATCGGTGCCGTCCGTCGGCTGACCGGAGAGCCCGGCATACGGTTTGCCAAGATGCTCCTGGTATGCCGCGAGCCCTTCGGCCGCAGCCGACTCGCCGTACACCTTCGGGCGAGGGCGACTCCGGGTAGCGGGAGTAGTAGCGGCGGGTGGCGAGCGCGTCGATGGCCTCGTCGAGCACCGCCTGGTGCTTCTCGACGAGCGGATGCGACCGCGGTCTGAACGTCAGTGGTCATTACCTGATCGTACCGAGCGCATGGGGGCGCGAGGTATGCGTGCCTGGTCACGCCGGTGACCTCCGGCACAGCGGGCCCCCCTCGCCAGGAACCGGAAGCGGGGCCAAGATGGCAGCCATGAACGCTGCGCCCCCTGTCGCTGTCATCGGTGCCGGCGCAATGGGATCGGGCATCGCCCAGGTGGCCGTCTCGGCGGGGCATCCCGTCCACGTCGTCGACACCGTGCCCGGGGTCGCGCAGCGCACGTGCGACCGCATCGGGCAGGCCCTGCTGAAGCGGGCGAAACAGGGCCGAATGGATGCGCAGGACGCGGCACCGGCCGCGGCTCGGCTGCGTCCCGGAACGTCGGTCGACGAGCTGGCGCCGTGCCTGCTGGTCGTGGAGGCAATCGCCGAGAGCCTGCCGGCCAAGCGTCCCTCTTCGAGCCAGCTCGGACGCACCCAGGGGCCGGCAACCCTGCTGGGCACCAATACCTCCAGCCTCGGGATCGACGAGATCGCCATGGCGGCGGCCCATCCGGAACGGGTGCTCGGCCTGCACTTCTTCAACCCGGCCCATGTCATGCGACTGGTCGAGGTGGTGCGAGGAACAGCCACGAGTGAGAGCGTCCTGGACACCGCGTGCGAGATGATGCGCGGCTGGGGCAAGACCGCCGTCCGCTGCGCGTCGACCCCAGGGTTCATTGTCAACCGGGTGGCCCGGCCCTTCTACGGCGAGGCCCAGCGCATGGTGGAGGAGGGCGTGGCAGATCCAGCCACCATCGACGCTGCCTTGCGCACCGCCGGCTTTCCCATGGGCCCGTTCGAGCTCACCGACCTCATCGGGCAGGACATCAACCTCACCGTGGGCACGTCCGTGTGGGAGCGCACCGGCCACGACCCTCGCTATGCCCCGACCAAGCTGCAGCAGGACCTGGTGGCTGCTGGGCATCTGGGCCGCAAGACCGGTCGGGGCATCTACCAGTACGCCGAGGACGGCTCGGTCATCGGCGCGACGCCCGACCCGGGCCGGGTCGCCGAGCTGGTCGACGGCCCGGTCGCTACCAACCCGGTCGCACGCACGGTGGCGATGCTCGTCAACGAGGCCGTCGACCTCGTCGCCCGAGGGCGAGGCATCGGCCGAGGATGTCGACCGGGCCATGATCCTCGGCACTCGGTACCCGAAAGGGCCCATCGCGTGGGGTAGAGAGGTGGGGTATGCCGTCATCAGGCGCCAGCTCGAGCAGCTCGACCAGGCGTTCCCGGGCGGCCGCTACCGCCCGAGTCCCGCTCTGCAGGAGGCCCCATGACCGACCAGCGCACGCAGCCACGTCCCCTTGACCCGGTTCCCACCCAGGAGCTGCGCCAGGACAACGACCTGAGCCATGTGTTGTCCATGTGGCAGGACGACAACGCGTCGTTGCGGATGGGCATGAAGGCACTGGTCATCGAGCCCGACCACGCGGTGGTCCGGATGACGGTAACCGAGGAGATGGTCAACGGGCACGGCACGGCGCACGGCGGGGTTCATCTTCACGCTGGCCGACTCGACGTTCGGGCTGGTGTGCAACACCCGTGGTGTGCCGACAGTCGCCGCGGCCTGCGACATCGTCTTCGTTGCCCCGGCGCACTTCGGCGACGTGCTCATCTCCGAGGGCCGCCAGCGGCTGGTCTTCGGGCGCAGCGGCATCACCGACGTGACGATCACGCGCGAGCAGGACGGGGCGGTCATCGCCGAGTTCCGGGGCCGCTCGCGCGTCATCCCCGAGAGCGCGTTGCCCAAGCACATGTACTGAACGCATGCTCGCCCGTCGTTGCCATCACCGGAGGTAAAACCGAGCAAGCACCGGAGGTAAAACGCAGCAGCGACCCGAGGTAACTGGGCAGTGGAGGTGATAACGAGCGTTCCAGCGCTCGGTAACACCTCCAACTACCGTCGCGTCGGAGGTAAAACTGAAGCAGTGGAGGTGCAGACGTGCGCTCTAGCGCTCGCTAACACCTCCAACCACCGCCCCCGCCCCCGGCCCCTCGCCGCCCCCGGCCCCCCCGGGCCCCCCCGGCCCCCCGCCCCCGGCCCCCCGCCAACCATCGGAGGTAAAACTGAGCAGCATGCCCGTCGATACCACCACGCTCGTTCGCTCCGTTCTCGAGGTCCGCAGCTGGACGGCATACGACATCGACGCCGACGGCCGCGTCCTGGCCGGGCACGACGAGCTGGGCAGCTCGCAGCTGGTCCTGCTCGAGCCGGACGGCACCCGTGCTCCGCTGACCGCGCTGGAGCGGCCCTGCTCGGGCCGCTTCGTGCCCGGGCGCCGCCAGGTCGTCGTCCAGCACGACGCGGGCGGCAACGAGCGGATGCAGCTGTCGGTGCTCGACCTGGACGCCACCGCACGGCCGGCCACCGAAACGCGACCTGGTGCCGCTCGTGCACGACCCGCGGTTCATGCACGTCCTGCAGCACGTCACGCCGACTTCGCTCGTCTACTACACGAACCGGCGCAACGGGGTCGACATGGACGTCGTCCGTCGTGACCTGGACACCGGCGTCGAGCAGGTGCTCTACGACAATGGCGGCTATGGTCGCGACGACGACGCTGTCGCACGACGAACGCTCGGTTGCTCTCGTCATCTACTCGCTGCGGCCCAACGGGACGTTCGTGTCCCTAGTGTCGTGCGCCGATAATTCGTTAAATATGTCGTAGACTGAGGTATGCCGCGAACTGGTCGACCGAAGACGGTTTTGGAGTTGACGCAGGAGGAACGTGCCCAGTTGCAGCAGTGGGCGCGTAGGCGGAAGTCGTCTCAGGCGTTAGCGCTGCGCTCGCGGATCGTGTTGGGCTGCGCGTCGGGGTTGAGCAACAAGGATGTTGCGGTGCGTGAAGGCGTGTCGCAGCCGACCGTGGGTAAGTGGCGGGCCCGGTTCGTCGAGCTGCGTCTGGACGGGCTGGGCGATGATCCGCGGCCGGGGCGGCCACCCTCGATCACCGCCGATCAGGTCGAGGATGTCGTGGTGGCCACCTTGGAGTCCACGCCGGCGAATGCGACGCACTGGTCACGGGCGAAGATGGCCCAGCGCAGCGGCCTGTCCAAATCCAGCATCGGGCGGATTTGGCGGGCGTTCGAGCTCAAGCCGCACCGGGCCGACACGTTCAAGCTCAGCAACGACCCGCTGTTCGTCGAGAAGGTCTTCGACGTCGTCGGGCTGTACATGAACCCGCCGGAGGCTGCGGTGGTGCTGTGCGTGGACGAGAAGAGCCAGGTTCAGGCGCTGGCCCGCTCCCAGCCGGCGTTCCCGATGATGCCCGGGATGCCGGAGAAACGCACCCACGACTATGTGCGGCACGGCACGACCAGCCTGTTCGCGGCGTTCAACACCGCGAACGGGACGGTGATCAGCGCGATGCACCGGCGGCACCGCACCATCGAGTTCAAGAAGTTCCTGACCAAGATCGACGCGCAGGTGCCCGCCGAGCTGGACGTGCACCTGGTCTGCGACAACTACGGCACCCACAAGAGCCCGGCGATCAAGAAGTGGCTGGCCGCGCACCCGCGTTTCCACGTGCACTACACGCCGACCTACTCCAGCTGGATCAACCAGGTGGAACGCTGGTTCGCTTACCTCACCGACGACCTGCTGCGCCGCAGCGACCACCGCACGGTGCAGGCACTCGAACGCGACATCCGCGCCTGGGTCGCGGCCTGGAACCAGGACCCGAAACCGTTCGTCTGGACCAAAACCGCCGAGCAGATCCTCAGCTCCCTCGGCAGACTTCTTAAACGAATTTCAGGCGAAGGACACTAGCCGGGCCGGACGGCATACGCGACGTCACCGACCCCCAGGAGGACTCCTTCCACGGGGAGCAGGTTGGCTGGGCAGAGGGCGACCGCGCCCTGGTCTTCGCCTCCAACCGCGACCGGGACTTCCTCGCCATCGTCCGAGCGCCCGTCGACGGCTCCGCCTGGCGCACGCTCGTGGCCGACGACGCACACGACCTCACGGCCGACGTGTCGCCCGACGGTGCATGCCCTACTGGTCGGCACGCTCGACGACGGGGCGTACCGGTATGCCGTGCACGAGGCCGACGGCTCACGGCGCTGCCGCGTCGACGTGCCGCCGATCGCCATGCCGACCGTGCGCTGGGCTCCGGACATCAGCACGGTGCTCGTGGCCGGGATGCGCCCGGACGACCCCGGGTCGATCTGGCTCGTCGACGCCGCGCACCGGGGCAGGCCCGGTCCGCTGTCGACGGGCGAGGATGTGCTCGACCCGGCCGTTGCCGCCTGCTCGCGTTGCCCACGTCGCATCGGGTCCGCACCCCGACGGTGAGCAGGTGCCGTGCTTCGTGTATGCCGCGTCGCCGCAGGGCGACCCGCGTCTCGCCGGGGCGTCGGTCGTCCACGTCCACGGCGGGCCCGAAGGGGCAGCCACTCGGTCCTTCAACCCGGTGTCTCGGCCCTGTCGGCAGTCGGCTTCACCGTCGTCGTCCCCAACGTGCGAGGCTCGACCGGCTACGGCAAGCGCTGGTACATGCTCGACGACGTCGAACGGCGTCTGGACTCGGTCGCCGATCTCGCCGCCGTGCACGCCTGGTTGCCCACACGTCGGCTTGACCCGGCGAGAGCCGCGCTGTGGGGCGGGTCCTACGGCGGGTACATGGTCCTGGCCGGTCTGTCCATGCAGCCGCAGCTGTGGGCCGCTGGCGTCGACATCGTCGGCATTCCTCGCTGGTGACGTTCCTGGAGAACACGTCCGAGTACCGGCGCGCCTATCGGGAACGCGAGTACGGCTCGCTTGCGCAGCAACGGGACATGCTCGAGCGCTTCTCCCCGATCACCTACCTGGACGCGATCCGCGCGCCGTTGTTCGTCATCCACGGGGCCAACGACCCGAGGGTGCCGCTGTCGGAGGCCGAGCAGATCCACGCGGCGCTGCAGGGGCGCGGCATACCGTGTGAGCTTCGGGTCTACCCCGACGAGGGGCATGGGCTGGCCAAGCGCGCCAACCGCCTCGACGCTTACCCCGCCGCGATCGAGTTCCTCAGGTCGGTCCTGACCCGAGAGCGTCCAGAGCGGTCCGGTTAGCCAGGCTTATCCTCGGCCTCACCCCCGCCGAAAGGTCAGTAGGTGCTGTCAACGCGGCCCCATAACAGCACCTACTGACCTTTCGCAGGGGGGCGGCGGTGGTGGGCGGCGCGGGTGGTGGGCGGAGGTGGGATGCCCCCGGTCAGGGCGCGAGGTCGCGGATCGCGTCGTGTATGCCGTCCGGCAGGATCTCGTCCGGCTCGATGACCATCGGGTTGAGCACCCGGTGCAGGAACGACTTGGTCCGGGCGTTCTGCGGATCCCCGATGACCCGGCTGGGATGGCCCTCCTCGACGATGAAGCCGCCGTCCATGAAGACGACCCGGTCGGCAGCCTCACGGGCGAAGGCCATCTCGTGCGTCACGATCATCATGGTCATGCCTTCGGCGGCCAGCCCTTTCATGACGGCGAGCACCTCGCCGACCAGTTCCGGGTCCAGGGCCGAGGTGGGCTCGTCGAACAGCATGAGCTCGGGGTCCATGGACAGCGACCGCGCGATGGCGATGCGCTGCTGCTGCCCGCCGGACAGCTGGGCCGGGAACGCGTTCTCCCGGTCGGCCATGCCGACCCGGGCCAGGTTCTTGCGGGCCGTCGCCTCGGCCTCCGACTTGGACCGGCGCAGGACCTTCGTCTGGGCGATGGTCAGGTTGCGCAGCACGGTGAGGTGCGGGAAAAGGTTGAAGCTCTGGAAGACCATCCCGATCCGCCGGCGGGCGGCGTCCAGGTCGACGTCGGGGTCGGTCATCTCGTGGTGGCCGACGACGACCCGACCGGACGTCGGGGTCTCGAGCATGTTGACGCACCGCAGCAACGTCGACTTGCCCGACCCGGACGGGCCGATCACGCAAACGACCTCGCCGGGGTCGATCTGCAGGCTGATGTCCTTGAGCACCTCGTGGTCGCCGAACGACTTGGACAGGTGCTCGACCGTGATCGCGTGGCTCGTCGGCGCCTCGACCGCTGGGCTGCTCATGGCTCTATCTTGCCTTCGCGAAGCGGCGTTCGAGCATCCGCACGAGGCTGGACAGCGGCAAGGTCAGCACGAGGTAGCACAACGCGCCGACGATGAGCGGGGTAGGGCTGGCCCGGCTGTTGAGGAAGCCCTGGCTGAACTTGGTCAGCTCGTACTGCTCGACCGTGACGCCGAGGACGTAGACGAGGGACGAGTCCTTGATGAGCAGGATCAGCTCGTTGGTCAGCGGCGGGATGATGATCCGGAACGCCTGCGGCAGCAGGATGGAGATCATGGTCCGCGTCCCCGACATGCCCAGCGAGCGGGCCGCCTCGATCTGGCCCTTGGGCACCGCCTGGATCCCAGCGCGGATCGTCTCGGCCATGTATGCCGCGGCCGTCAGTCCAAGCCCGATCATCACCTTGCCGTAGATGTCGCCGGGGAACTGGAAGCCGGGGAAGGCGCTGGGGATGCCGAAGGCGACCATGAACAGCACGACCAGGGCGGGCAGGCCACGGAACAGCTCGACGTACCCGTTGGCGAACCAGCGGTACGGCCCGATCGAGGACAGCTTCATCATCGCGATGACCAGGCCGAGACTGAGCCCGAAGGCGAAGGCAAGCGCCGTGTAGATGAGCGTGTTGACCATCCCGATGGTGACCACACGTGGCCACATCGCCGCGAAGATGTCGCCGCGAAGGAAGGCTTGGCTGAAGGTCGCCCAGTCGGTCTTGAGCACCAGGAACACCAGGACGACCAGCCCGACGGCATACTGCGACCCTCGGGTCAGGCGGGCCCGCTGCCGTCGGCTCAGTCCGCTCGGGGCTTCGACGGCGGTTTCGGTGCTCATGGCTACCCACCTTCGTTGGGGTCCGGCTCATGGCAAGGCTGGCGCAGCCAGGGCGTCTGCGCCAGCCTTCGACAGGAAGGGATCAGGACTTCGGGGCGTCGGTGCCGATCCACTTCTTGAACAGCATGTTGTACGTGCCGTCGGCCTTGGCGGTCTTGATGACCTCGTCGACCTGCGCCTTGAGCGCGGTGTTACCCAGCTTCATGCCGAAGCCGTAGACGTCGCCGGTGTCGAACTGCGGCCCGACGACCGCCTTGCCCGGGTTCTTCTTCACCGCGTCGGACCAGACCGGCAGGTCGTTGATCGCCGCGTCGACCTGCCCGGTGAGCAGCGCCTGGGTCTGCGAGGCCAGGTCCTGGTACTCGACGATGCTGTACCCGTTGGCGGCCTTCTGTTTGTTGGCGTAGTCCAGGCCGGTCGTGGCGGCCTGCGCGCCGAGCTTCTTGCCCTTCAGGTCGGCCAAGCGAGTTGACCGGGGCGTCCGCGCGCACGAGCAGCGCCTGCGTGGCGTTGAAGTAGCCGTCGGAGAACAGGATCGCCGTCTTGCGCTCGTCGGTGATCGACATCGCCGCTGCCGAGATGTCGCACTTGCCGGTCGCGGTGTCCTGTCCGGACTTGATGCCCTCGAACGGCGTGTCGACGATCGCCTGCGTGACTCCGAGCTTCTTGGCCAGCAGGTCCATCATGTCGACGTCGAACCCGACGATCTTGCCGGTCTCGTCGGGGTACTGGAACGGCGCGTAGGGCAGATGCGTGCACACCGTCAGCTTGCCGGGTGCGACGAGCGTGACGTTGCTCCCGGCCGCCGCGCTCGTGGCCGCGCTGGTGCCCGAGCTGCTCGAGCTCGACGAGCTGCACGCGGCCAGGGCCAGCCCCGTTGTGGCGGCGAGCGCCGCGACGGCCACTCGTCGGGTGATGACGTGACGCACGATGAAACTCCTCATCCTCGGCTGATCTAGCGACCCCCGGTCGTTCCGCGGCGCCGGTGGCGCATCATGGCACGTGGGCCTGTGCGCACAACATAGTGGCGTCGCCGAGCCCGGGGCATCGAGACCCGATCTTGATCTGCGCCACAGTTTGCTTGTGGCCGACCTCCGTATCTGCTGTATTACCCACCATGGCCACAGATCTGCGGGACGAGGGCGAGCGCTGGTCGCTGGACGAGCTGCGCGCGCGACAGCTGGAGCGACTTCAGGACACCGTGCGGCGGGTGTATGCCGCCGTGCCCCACTACACGAAGGCCTTTGACGAGGCGGGAGTGCACCCCGACGACATCCGCTCGCTCGACGACTTGGCCAAGCTACCCTTCACCGACAAGCTGACGTTGCGCGACAACTACCCGTTCGGGCTGTTCGCCGTGCCCCGCGAACAGGTCGTGCGCATCCACGCCAGCAGCGGCACGACCGGCCAGCCGACGGTCGTGGGGTACACCCGCGAGGACATCGACATGTGGGCGCAGGTCATGGCCCGCTCCATCCGGGCCGCCGGGGGGCGTCCGGGCGACGTCGTGCACATCGCCTACGGGTACGGCCTGTTCACTGGCGGCCTCGGCGCGCACTACGGCGCCGAGCGCCTGGGCTGCACTGTCGTCCCCATCTCAGGCGGGATGACCGAGCGGCAGGTGCAGCTCATCCAGGACTTCGGCTGCCGGATCATGATGGTGACCCCGAGCTACTTCCTCTCCGTGCTCGACGAGATGGAGCGCCAGGGCATCGACCCGCACTCCACCACCCTCGAGCTCGGCATCTTCGGCGCCGAGCCGTGGACGCCGGCCATGCGCAAGGAGATCGAGGCGCGCTCGCGCATGGACGCGGTCGACATCTACGGGCTGTCCGAGGTGATGGGGCCGGGCATCTCCCAGGAGTCGGTGCAGACCAAGGACGGGCTGCACATCTGGGAGGACCACTTCTACCCCGAGATCATCGACCCGCTCACCGGCGAGGTCCTGCCCGACGGCGAGCAGGGCGAGCTCGTCTTCACCAGCCTGACCAAGGCGGCCTTCCCGGTCATCCGCTACCGCACCAAGGACCTCACCAAGCTGCTGCCCGGCACGGCATACCCGACCATGCGGCGCATGGAGAAGGTGACCGGACGCACCGACGACATGATGATCATCCGCGGCGTCAACGTCTTCCCCACCCAGATCGAGGAGCTCATCCTGCGTGAGGACGGGCTGGCGCCATACTTCCAGTGCGTGCTCACCCAGCCGGGCAACATGGTCGAGCTCACCGTGCTCGTCGAGACGCACGAGCACGAGAGCGACGAGCGCAAGAACGCGATTGCCGCCGACCTGCGCCACCAGGTCAAGGCCCGGATCGGCACGACGGCCAAGATCGAGGTGCGCGAGCCGGGCGGCATCGAGCGCTCGGTGGGCAAGGCGCGGCGCATCGTGGACAAGCGCAAGGAAGCGGTGGGCTGAGCCGATGCTCACCGGCATCCATCATCTCGGCTTGACGGTCCGAGACGCCGATGCGAGCGCTCGCTGGTATGCCGATGTGCTCGGCTTCCGTCGCGTGGGCGAGTTCGTGCCGCCGAGCGCCGCGTGGCGCAAGGTGTTCCTGCGCCACGACGAGCTGTCGACCCGCCTGAGTCTCGCCGAGCATCGCGACGGTGGCTCCGACCCGTTCGACGAGACGCGGGTCGGCCTGGACCACCTGGCGTTCGGTGTGACCGACCGCGCCGAGCTGGATGCCTGGGCGGTGCGGCTGGCGGCTGCCGGGGTGGTGCACTCCCCGATCGCCCCGTCGAACACGACCCCTGGCGCGGCGGTGCTGGTGTTCCGCGACCCCGACCGCATCCAGCTGGAGCTGTACTTCGACCCCTCCGCGTGACCAAAGGCCCTTTGACCCCGACCACCAGTCGTGGATGAATGAGGCGCATGTACTCCGAAGCCAACGACGCTGCCCTGCACTGGTCGCTCGACGAGCTGCGTGGCAGGCAGCTGGAGCGCCTTCAGGACACCGCCCGGCGGGTGTATGCCGCTGTCCCCCATTACCGCAAGGCCTTCGACGAGGCGGGAGTACATCCCGACGACGTCCGCTCGCTCGACGACATCGCGAGGCTGCCGTTCACGGACAAGAACACGTTGCGCGACAACTACCCCTTCGGGATGTTCGCGGTGCCGCGCGAGGACGTCGTGCGGATCCACGCGAGCAGTGGCACGACCGGCAAGGCGACCGTCGTCGGCTACACCGAAGCGGACCTGGACATGTGGGCCGACCTGGTCGCCAGGTGCCTGTGGGTGGCCGGAGCCCGCCCCGGTGACGTCTTCCACAACATGGGCGGGTACGGGTTGTTCACCGGTGGCCTGGGGGTGCACGCCGGCGCCGAACGGCTGCACATGAGCGTCGTCCCCGTCTCGGGAGGCATGACCGAGCGCCAAGTGCAGCTCATCCTCGACTTCCAGCCCCGGGTCATCCACGTGACCCCGAGCTACTTCCTGACCGTCCTGGACGAGATGGAGCGCCGGGGCATCGACCCGCATGACACCAGCCTGCGGATCGGCATCTTCGGGGCTGAGCCCTGGACCCTCGCCATGCGCGCGTCAGTCGAGGCGCGCAGCAAGCTCAAGGCAATGGACCTGTTCGGGTTGTCCGAGCTGATCGGGCCAGGGGTCGCCAGTGAGTCCGGAGAGACCCGTGACGGGCTCAACATCTGGGAGGACCACTTCTACCCGGAGATCATCGACCCGATCACCCATGAGGTGCTGCCGGACGGCGAGCAGGGCGAGCTCGTGCTCACCAGCCTGACCAAGCAGGCCCTGCCGATGATCCGCTACCGCACCAAGGACCTGACCAAGCTGCTGCCCGGCACGGCATACCCGACGATGCGGCGCATGGAGAAGGTGACCGGACGCACCGACGACATGATGATCATCCGCGGGGTCAACGTCTTCCCCACCCAGATCGAGGAGCTCATCCTCAAGGAGCCGGGCCTGGCGCCGTACTTCCAGTGCGTGCTCACCCAGCCGGACAACATGGTCGAGCTCACTGTCGTGGTCGAGACGCACGTGCACCAGTCCGACGAGGTGAAGAACTCTATCGCCGCCGACCTCAGGCACCAGATCAAGAACCGGATCGGGACGACGGCGAGCATCGAGGTCCGCGAGCCGGGCGGCATCGAGCGCTCGGTCGGCAAGGCCCGGCGCATCGTCGACAAGCGCACTCCTGCTGTGCCGCAACGTCCCCCGGTTCCCCCGCGCGGCCTCATGCCCCCGCCCCCGGTGCCGATCCCGCCGTTGGGCCCGCTGGGCTGATCCATCGAAAGGCCCGTAGATGTCGTCAAACCCGCTCGATAACCGCATCTGCTGACCTCTCGCCGCAGTCTTGGGGCCGACGGCATACCGTGTCATCATGCGTGTTCTTGTCAGCGGTGGCGCGGGCTACATCGGCTCGCACACCGTCGTCCAGCTGGTCGCCTCGGGTCATGACGTGCTCGTCGTCGACTCGTTCGCGAACGCCAAGCCGGCGGTCGTGGGGCGGCTTGAGGGGCTGACCGGGCGGCACCTGCCGGTGCATGCGTTCGACCTGACCGACAAGGACAAGACCGAGCGGCTCTTCGCGACCGAGCCGATCGATGCGGTCGTACACTTCGCCGGGCTCAAGGCCGTCGCCGAGAGCGTGCAGCTGCCGCTGGAGTACTACGTCAACAACCTCGAGTCGACGTTCTCGCTGGTGCGGGCCATGCGCCGGCACGACTGCCATCTGCTGGTCTTCTCCTCCTCGGCCACGGTCTACGGCGACCGGGCGCCCGTGCCGTATGGCGAGGAGTACGAGCCGCTGCAGGCGGCCAGCCCGTACGGGCGCACCAAGGTGATGATCGAGCACGTGCTGCGCGACGTCGCGCACATCGACGAGCACCTTCGAAGGTTGCGGTGCTGCGCTACTTCAACCCGGTCGGGGCGCACCCATCCGGGCAGATCGGCGAGGACCCGCAGGGCGTGCCCAACAACCTGATGCCGTTCATCGCCCAGGTGGCGGTCGGGAGGCGGGAGAAGCTGTACGTCTTCGGGGGGGACTATCCGACGGCCGACGGGACGTGCGAGCGGGACTACATCCACGTCGAGGACCTCGCGGCTGGGCATGTGGCGGCACTGGCGGCCCTGCCCGGTTCGCAGGAACGGCTGCGCACGTGGAACCTTGGAACTGGTTCGGGCACGTCGGTCCTCGCGATGGTCGATGCGTTCGCCCGGGCCAGTGGCCGGCCGATCCCGTACGAAATCGTCGGGCGGCGCGCGGGCGACCTGCCGGCATACTGGGCTGACCCAGCCCGGGCGCACGCCGAGCTGGGCTGGCGGGCGACCCGGACCATCGAGGACATGTGCGCCGACACCTGGCGCTGGCAAAGCCGCAACCCGATGGGCTACCCCGAGGAGTAGGAGCCAAGCCGATGCGATGGGCAAGGTTGGGTATGCCGGCAGCAGGACTCGCGGTGCTGCTCGCCGCCTGCTCGTACACCGCCGGTTCGGGGACGCTGCGCACCGAGTCGCGGGACGTGAAGGGGTTCTCCGCCGTGGCAGTCGCGGGAACCGGCGACGTGCTGATCCAGCAAACCGGCTCCGAGTCGCTCACCATCGAAGCGGAGGAGAACCTCCTGCCGCTGCTCACCAGCGACGTCTCGGGCGGGGTGTTGACCCTGGCCACCAAGCCGAGCGCGAGCATCAACCCCACCCGGCCGATCACCTACCGGGTGACGATGAAGGACCTTTCCGGACTGTCCGTCTCGGGGTCCGCCACCGTGACGGCTGGCCAGGCCAAAACCGCCAGCTTGCTGGTCCAAATCAGTGGATCCGGGATCATCACGGTGGATGGAACCTCCGACGCGCAGGAAGTGCGGATTTCCGGGTCAGGCGACTACCGGGGCAGCAAGCTCACCAGCAGGACAGCGACAGTGCAGATCACGGGCAGTGGGAATGCCTCGATCATGGTGTCGGATCGGCTCGACGTGCAGGTCAGCGGCAGTGGAACGCTGGCGTATTCGGGCAACCCACAAGTCACCCAGTCGGTTTCTGGCTCCGGGAAGATCGTCAAGCAGTAGCGCCCTGGCGTCGGCCCCGACGAGCTGGCGTCGAAGGGGTCGCCCCCGCGCTCGGCGAGAGGTCAGTAGATGCGGTTATTCGGGCCTCTTAACGACACTTACGGACCTCTCGCCGTCCGGGGCGCATCGAGGGACGTCGCGGGCGGGGTTGAATTGACCTCGTGGGCTCGACGTTTCGTATCACCGTGGTGTGCAGCGGCAACATCTGCCGCTCACCGATGGGCGAGGTCATCTTGCGCCGCCTGCTCGACGAGGCGCGGCTCGGCCATGTGGTCGTGACATCCGGTGGCACCGGCGACTGGCACATCGGAGATGCGGCGGACCGGCGGGCCTTGCGGATTCTGCGCCAGCACGGGTACGACGGATCAAGTCATCGGGCCCGCCAGTTCGACGTGCGGTGGTTCGACGAGAACGACCTCATCCTGGCCGCTGACGTCGGGCACATGCGCGCGCTGCGGCGGCTCGCGCCCACCCCCGAGGCCGCGCAGAAGGTTCGTCTGCTGCGCTCGTTCGACCCTCAGGCGGTGGCGGCCGGCACGACCGACGTAGACGATCCGTGGTACGGCACCCGCGAGGATTTCGGACGGTGCTTCCGAGAGGTGGAGGATGCCTGCCGCGGGGTCGTCGCCTTTCTCGCCGAGCAGCGCAGAATCAGTGGCTGAGGATGGCTAACGGGGCTTCGCCCCAGCCCGACGAGTCGTGTGGTGGGTGGGCTCCGGTCGGGGGTCACACGGGGAGCATGCTTCCCGTCATAGGCCGCCCTGTGGCGGTAGGTGACCCGGATGGGTCGACCCGTCGACCGGAGCTTGTGATGACGGTAGCGCGCAGTGTCAGCGATGTCCTTGATGAGCACGTGACGTTGGAGGTCGAGTGCGTCGACCGGCTGTATCTGAACGTGTATCAGCCGCGGTTGCAGCACGTGAACGGGGTGGTGTGGTTCTTGCGCGGGCATCGGGGTGCGGCGTTCGCCTCCTCGGCGTTGATGGATCCGATCAGCAAGGCGTTCGTCGCCTCGATCCACCGGTTCTGCCGCGAGCGCGACGTGCCGATGGTCCAGTTCGCCAAGGGTCAGCGTAAGGACGACCTCGCGCACGAGTACCTGGCGGACTTCCAGGCCGAGGAGGGGGTGCTGTTCGTCGGGCGGGCGCAGGAGAAGACCCGGGTGTTTCGCACCGAGAAACGCCGCAACTCGGTCACCGGCGCGTCCTACCCGTGGATCGTGTCCTCGACTGGGGTGGTGAACCAGTTCTACGTGTACTGCGTCGACGCCGACTTCGGGCCGTTCTTCCTCAAGTTCAGTTCCTACTTCCCGTACAACGCGAAGTTGTGCATCAACGGCAACGAGTGGGCCAAACGCCAAGCCGCCAAGGCCGGGATCGGGTTCACCGCGCTGGACAACGGCTTCGCCGACTGCGACGACCCGGCCCGGTTGCAGTCGATCTGCGACCGGCTCACCCCCGCCAAGATCGACGCGCTGCTGCGCAAATGGTTGCGGCGCCTGCCGCACCCGTTCACCCCGGCCGACCGGGCCGCTGGCTACCGCTACGACATCTCGATCCTGCAGGCCGAGTTCTCGCTGACCCAGATGTTGGATCGGCCGGTGTCCGGGCGGGTGCTGTTCGAGGAGGTGATCCGGGAGAACCTGGACCTGGGCCGCCCGGACAAGGTCGGACTCATCTTCGCCCGACAGGTCCGCCGCCGCGGCAAGCGCCCCACCCCGGGACGCTGGCGCACCCGGGTGCTCACCCAAGGCGTCACGCCGAGCCTGCACGTGGACTACAAGCACTCCAAGATCAAGCAGTACCACAAACAAGGTCGGGCGCTGCGCACCGAGACGACCATCAATGACACCGGCGACTTCGGTATCGGCCGCCGCGTGTGTAACCTGCCCGCGCTGCGGCAGGTCGGCAACCATGCCAACCGGCGTCTGCTTGACGTCGAACGTCTGCCCAGCGACCCGACCATCGGCGCGGACGCGTTCACCGCGCTGAGCACCCCCACCGTGGTCGACGGACAACGCGCCTCCGCGCTGCCGTTCACCGCCACCCGCACCCAGGCGCTGCTCGCCGCCCTGGTCGTGTTCCACCTGCTGCCCCACGGGTTCCGCGCCCGCGACCTGCGCGCGCACCTCGCCACACTCCTCGGCCTGCCGGCCGGACTCATGACCGCGGGACAGCTAACCTACGACCTGCGCCGACTGCGCCTGCACGGGCTGATCGCCCGCATCGAGGGCACCCACCGCTACACCGTCACCGACCATGGGCTGCGCCTGGCCGTCTACCTCACCCGGGTGCACCGCCGCCTGCTCTGCAACGGGCTCGCAGACCTCCTCGACCAGCACGCTATCCCGACGCCGGCACGCCGGGCCCTGGACAGGTTCAGCGCCGCCGTCGACCGAAACATCCATGAACACAGGCTCATCGCATGAAACTTGACTCAAGAACACGACCCTCAGAACTCAAGCCCTCTAGCGGCGGGTCCGCCCGACCCGGAGTCTATGGACGTCCTGGATCGGTGCTGAACCGGGAAGCGCTGTAGTGCTCTTCGGCCAACCGGCGCAGCACCGACAGCAGCTGACCGAACACCACTTGGCCCACGACCATCTCCTCGAGTAGCTCGACCCGGCCCTTCGTGGCGTCGAGGTGGCCCAGCTCGTAACGAGCAATGCGGTCCGCAATCTCCACGTAGGGAAGCGCCTCCTCGATGTCTGGGGCATGCGTGCCGTACCGCATGATCGCCTCGAAGACCGTCGCCAGGTTGTCCCGGTCCACCGAGTCTCGCTCCCACCTGCGTCCAGCCGGCTCGGGCGATGAGCTCGTCCGCGACCTGGCGGGTCAGCTCACGCTCCGGCCCGGCCGGCGCCGGGATGGGTGCGAGCGCCTCGGAGGCGGCGGCGAACATCTCGTGCACCGTTCCGGCCCCGCCCTCGGCGACGACAACAAGCGCTCGGAGGCGCTCGACTGGCACGTCACCGAGCTCGCGCAGCACCCGGATGCAGCCCCAGCCGCCGTAGGTGGCTTTCGTCGTACTCGGCCAGCCGCTCGGTCAGCTTCGGCCCGGGGTGCAGCAGCCCTTCGCGAAGGTAGTACTTGATCGTGGCGACCGACACGCCGCTTGCCGTCGACAGCTGCGAAACCTGCATAGCCCTCCTTGACGCCTGCCCTAGATACTGTCACTCTCTACATAGAGAGTGTCGCTATCTAGGAGAGTCACATGACGACCAGCCGCATTCCAAAGGCCTACGCCGGAGCATCCCAGGCGGTGCCGAATGGGGTCACCGGAGGGCAGGTCGTCGCAGCCGTCGACGTCGCCGAGGTCGTGGTGTTCCTCATCGGGATGCGGGTGAACCGCTGGCGCAGAGTGCGGTCGTGGTGGCCGGTCGTCGCTGCGATGCCGCGCATGCTCGCCGAGCTGAAGGATGCCGACGCCGGTCTGCTCAATGCCCACACCCTCTGGAGCGGCCGCACCTTCCTGGTGGTCCAGTACTGGCGTAGCGCGGAAGAGCTCGGAGCCTACGCCCGAAACCCGAAGATGCAGCACGCCCCCGCCTGGGGCGCGTTCAACAAGGCCGCCGCCTCCACCGGGGACGTGGGCATCTTCCACGAGACCTACGTCGTGCCGTCCGAGCGGGTCGAGTCGCTCTACGGCAACATCGCGCCGTTCGGGCTGGCCAAGGCCCACGGTGCCGTGTCCCGCTCGGAACGCCGGGTCCACAATCAGGCACACCGTCGCCTGAGCACAACCGAGCCGGAGTACGCGGTCGAACCCTGACGCTGGCCTTCGCGGCTCCCGCGCGGAGTTCGATGCCTTCGGTCTCTACCCGGATCGGAATAGTCCTGGGCGGACCGTGGTTGGCCGCAACGAGGCGCCGGCCGACGATGCCGGTGGGCGACCCCTCAGCCCAAGATCGCGGCGAGGCGAGAGGACAGACGATGCGAGCGCTGCAGTTCAAGGCTTACGGTGGCCCAGAAGCTCTGGAGTGGGCCGAGGCACCCGAGCCCCACGCAGGCCCGGGCCAGGTCCGGATCGTGGTGCGGGCGGCCAGCGTGAACCCCATGGACTGGAAGATACTCACCGGATTGGTGTCCGGCGGTCAGCCGTTGGCCGGCACGGGCCACCTGGGGGTCGACGCTGCGGGCGTGGTGGACGAGGTGGGTGAGGGGGTGACCGGGGTCGCCGTCGGTGACGACGTGTTCGGCCGCGGCCAGAACACCCAGGCCGAGTATGCCGTGCTGAACTCGTGGGCGCTCAAGCCGGCCTCGGTCGACTGGGCGGTCGCGGCCGCCGTGGGCGTCGCCGGCGAGACCAGCGAGCGCGCTCTTCGGCTGCTCGACGTCAAGGCCGGCGACACGCTCTTCGTCGACGGTGGCGCCGGCGGTGTAGGAGCGGTTGCGGTGCAGATGGCACTGGCGAGAGGCGCGCGGGTGATCGCCTCCTCGAGCCAGGCCAACCATGACTACCTGCGCGAGATCAGGGCAGTCCCGGTGCTCTATGGCCCTGGCGTCGCCGATCGGGTTCGCGCGGCTGCCGGCGGGCCCGTCGACGCCGTGTTCGACGTTGCCGGCAAAAGCCCGATAGCGGACCTAGTCAGCCTCGTCCCCGAGCCGTCGCGGGTGCTGAGCATCGCGAACTTCGCCGCCGGTGAAGCCGGTGCGCGGGTAACCGGCGGCGGCGGGGACAGCCAGCCGATGCAGGCCCTGGCCCAGGTTGCCGAGCTGCTCGCGTCGAACGAGCTGGTCGTCAAGGTGCAGACGTTCCCCTTCGACCGGGCGGCCGAGGCCTACCGGATCAGCCAAGGCGGCCACGTACGCGGCAAGCTCGTCCTGGTCCCCTGAGTCCGGCCGGTTTACGGCGCGGAGTCCGCCTCTTGGTCCTCAGCCTGCTCGTCCTCGGAGGCCGCTTTGTGCCGGGCCAGGGCTCGGTTGACCCGCGCGTCGATCTTCTCGGAGAGCTCGCCGCGGGGTCCCTTGAGGGCGAAGAACGAGATGACCATGGAGATCACCGCGGCCAGCAGCAACAGCAGAAACAGCTGGTCAGGCGAGCGCAGCCCGACGAGCCAGAGCAGCCCCAGGCAGACGAAGAAGATCCCTAGCCGCAGCACCGTGAACTTCAGCACGACATCACCCTGCCACGCCAGAGTAGGAGTGCTGCCCGACGAAGTAGAGGTTGACGACCGTGAAGTTGATGACGATCGTCACAAAACCGGCCAGCGCGATCCACATCGCCTTGCGCGGCTCCCAGCCCGCCGTCGCCCGGGCGTGCATGTACGCGGCATACACGACCCACACGACGAAGGTCCAGACCTCCTTGGGGTCCCACGTCCAGTACGAGCCCCACGCCTTCTGCGCCCAGATCGCCCCCGCCACAAGCGTGAAGGTCCACAGGATGAAGCCGACCATGTTGAGCCCGTATGCCGTGCGCTCCAGGGCCGCGGCGGAGGGCAGGCTCTCGACGAAGGTCCGCCGGCTCGGCGGGGCAGCTTCCCGGCGCAGCTTGACCAGGTAGACGATCCCGACGGAGAAGGCGATGGTGAACAGCGCGACGGCGAGGATGGCCACGGTGACGTGGATAAGCAGCCAGACGTCCTTGAGGGCCGGCATGAGCTCGGCTGCTTCGGTGTAGAAGGCGAGAAGGGCCAGGCCGAGGGTGAGCAGCACCGGGCCGACGACGAAGATGCCCAGCCACTCCCACCGGTTGCGCCGGGCCAGCAGCAGGTAGGCCACGATGGCGCACAGCGCGCTGGTCGTGACGAACTCGAACATGTTGCCCCAGGGCGCCCGGGTCACCGAGATTCCGCGCAGGACCACCGATGCGGCGAGCAGCAAGGTGGCCAGCCAGGTCATCGACAAGGCGATGCCCGCCAGCTTGCGCGCCCGGGGCGACGCCGCGTCGTCGGGTGGGGGATTGCCCGGGCCAGCCAAGGCGCTCCCGGAGGCCTGGGACGAGCCGGACCCGGCGCCGACCAGCTCCTTGGCCGGCGCCTCGACGGCCGCCTCGGCCGAGGCAACGGGCTGGTCGTCGGCTCGCGCCGCTGGCCCCAGAGCCGCGAGGTACGACGCGAACAGCAGCATCGCGATCGTGTAGACCGCCATCGCCGAGTAGAGCGCCAGGTTCGACCACTCGGCGAGCTGGGCGGAGGGCGCCTGGGCCGCGTATGCCGACGGGACGGCATACCCGGCAAGGCCACCGACAGCGGTGAGTGCGCTCACGATCACTTCCGTTCGGGGCGGGCCGTCGAGACGGCGCCGGTCTGGTTGGTGGCGAGCTCGTCGGCAAGGGACGCGACGGCACCGGCGAGCCCGGGGTCGGCGGACTTGGCGAGGGCGCCAATGGTGACGAGGGTAGTCGACCCGTCCGCGACCGCTCGCACGAAGACCCGTCGGCGGCGGATGAGCAGCGAGGCGACCAGTCCGGCGATGGCGGCCAGCGCTGCGGCCAGGGTGAGGCCCTTGCCGGGGTCGGTGCGCACCGACAGCCCGGCGAACCGGTCGACCGACTCGAAGGTGATGCTCCCGCGGCCTTCGGGTAGGTCGAACGTGTCGCCCGGCTTGAGCCGGACGAGCAGGGGCTTGCCGTCGGCCTTGGGCACCTCGGTCATCTCGGCGGTGTTGAGGGTGTACACCGACTGCGGCCGCCCACCAGGGAAGAGCATGCCTTCCCAGACCGACAGGGCCAGCTCGGGGTTCTTCAGGTCCGGGAAGAGCGAGGCCGGGCCCTCGGCGTACGTCGGCTCGGCGGTCGGCAGGAAGTACCCGCTGAAGCCGAGCTGCTTGGGTGCGGCGGCCGGCACCTTGACCGCGCCGACGGAGGTGTAGACGTTGTCCTTGGGCAGGAACGGGGTCGCCTCGCGGTAGAGCACCGCCCCGGACGCGTCGCGCACCGTGATGACCGGGGCATAGCCGTTGCCGAGCAGGAACACGTCGGCCCCGCCGAGGCTCAGCGGCTGGTTGACCGTGATGGCATGCTCCTGGGGGGCGGCTCCGGGGCGCTCGGTCGTTGTCGCGTATGCCGTGAAGCCGCGCGGGGCGCCGAACTGGGCGCCGCCGACCTGCTCCTCGAAGCGCACGTCCATGCGGTCGACCCGGATGGTGAACGGCGGGATGCTCGAGGGGCTGACGAGGGCGCCGCTGGTGAAGGTGTCGTACTGCCCGTAGCTGGAGGCGAAGGTCTGACCGACCGGGACGATGACGTCGCCGCGCCATCCGAACAGGTGCCCGAGCGCGACGCCGATGATGACGACGCAGAGCGCGACGTGGAAGACGAGGTTGCCGGTCTCGCGCAGGTAGCCGCTCTCGGCGCTCACCGACGCCTCGTCGTGCGCGTGCACGCGGTAACGGCGCCGGCGCAGGGCCGACCGCGCCGAGGCAAGCGCCTCTGCCGGCGGGCCGGCATACCGGACCTGCGCGTGGGCCTCGAGCCGCTCCAGCCGGGCCGGGGCGCGGGGCGGGACCGAGCGCATGGCGTGCCAGTGCAGGCGGCTGCGCGGGATGATGCAGCCGATGAGCGAGACGACGAGCAGCAGGTAGATCGCCGAGAACCACGGCGAGGCGAAGACGTCGAAGAAGGACAGCCTGTCCAGCCACGGGCCGAGCGTCGGGTTGGCGGCGAGGTAGTCGGCGACCCGGCCGGCGTCGATCGAGCGCTGCGGGAAGATCGAGCCGGGGACGGCGGCGATGGACAGCAGCAACAGCAGGAACAGCGCGGTGCGCATCGAGGTGAGCGTGCGCCAGGCCCAGCGGGCCCAGCCGACCGGCCCGAGGGAGGGCTGCGTGACGGCGGCGCGGTCGCGGGTGGGTGCGCTCACGCGTCAGATGGCTGTCTCGAAGCCGGTGACCAGATGCGCCTGCACCCACGACATGATGCCTTCCCACAGCCCGCTCACCATCAGCACCCCCACCAGCAGCAGGAGTACGCCGCCGAAGCGCTGCACCCCGCGCTGATGGCGGCGCAGCCAGGCGCTGGCGCGGCGGGCGTGCTCGAGGCCGGCGGCCAGCAGCAGGAACGGCAGGCCCAGCCCGATGCAGTAGGCCAGCCCGAGCAGCGCTCCCCGGGCGATGCTGGAGCCGCCCTGGGCGCCGAGCGGAGCGGCGAGGGCAAGGATCGCCCCGAGGGTCGGGCCGGTGCACGGGCCCCAGCCCAGGCCGAAGACGACGCCCAGCACGGGCGCTCCCGCGAGCCCGGCGGTGGGCTTCCAGCCCGTCTTGAGCTCGCGCTGCGGGCCGACGCCGAGGAAGACCAGGGCCATCGCGATGACGACGACGCCGCCGACTCGGATGAGCTGACTTTGGTACTCGCGCAGCACGGCGCCCATGGCAGATGCGGCGCTGACACTCAGCACGAAGACGACCGAGAAGCCGAGGACGAACAGCAGCGCGCCGAGGACGACGCGGGAGCGCCGGCGCTGCGCCAGTGGTGTGTCACCGAGGCCGGTGACGTAACCGAGGAAGCCCGGGACGAGGGGCAGCACGCAGGGGGATGCGAACGAGACGACCCCGGCCACGACAGCGATGGCCAGTGCCGCCGGCAACGCCCCGGAGGCGACGGTCGAGGGGTCGCTCACCTGGGCGGTGAGCTCGATGACCGGCATACCCGGGTATGCCGTCAGGAGGCGAGCGCATCGGCGACGAGCGCGCGCAGGGTGGCCTCGGAGACGGCAGCCGACACTCGGGCGGCGATGCGGCCCTGCCGGTCCAGGACGAGGGTCGTGGGCGTGGCCGGGGTCTTGCCCTGCAGCGCCAGCATCGGGGCGCCGGCGCTGGCCCGGTCGCTGATGGACGGGAAGGTGACGTTGTTGGCCTTGAGGAACGCCAAGGAGGACTCGGGCGACTCCTTGATGGCCACCCCGACGAAGCCGACGGGCGCACCCACGGCCTGCTGTTCGGTCCAGACCTTCTGCAGGGTGGGCATCTCGCCGACGCACGGCGGGCACCAGGATCCCCAGACGTTGACGACGACGACCTTGTTGGCGCCGTCCGTCGCGAGCGACCAGGTGCCGCCGTCGACGGTCGTGCCAGTCAGCGTGAGCGCGCTCGCCTCGCGCCGCCGCCGGCAGCTGTTCGACGGTGCCGTCTCCGGCGACGTAGCCCGAGCGGTCGCCGGACTTGGCCTGTTCGGCGACCGAGTTCGGGTCGGAGGAGCAGCCCGCAACCGCCAGCGAGCACAGCGAAGGCGGCCGGCGTGGCCGCAGCGAGCTCTCACGCGCCCGCCTGGGTCGCGGCCCGGCCCAGCAGGTGGATGGCCGGCTCGCTGTAGGCGATCGACTCGAGGTCGTCGCCGATGTAGTGCAGCGAGGTCAACGAGGCGAGCGAGCACTGGCGACGGCGCGGGTCGTGCCAGAGGCGGCGGCCCTCGAGCTTGCAGCGGGCGGTCCAGACCGGCAGCTGGTGGGACACGATGACCGCCTCACGACCCCGGGCCGCGTGCCCGGGCATCGGCGATCGCCTCCACCATCCGGGCGGCAACCCGCTCGTAGGGCTCACCCCAGCTGGGCTTGAACGGGTTGACCAGCCACCGCCAGAGGCTGGGCTTGGTCAGCAGCCCCTCGCCCATCCCGACGGCTTGGCCTTCGAAGACGTTGCTCGCCTCGACCACGCGAGGGTCCTGGACGATCTCGACACCGGCCTGGTCGGCGATCGGTCCGGCCGTCTCCAGGGCGCGCTGCAGCGGCGAGGCGGCGACGTGGACGATGTCGTGGTCAGCCAGGTGGCTCGCGACGGTCTCGGCCATCTCGCGGCCGAGCGCCGACAGCCCGAAGCCGGGTAGGCGCCCGTACAGGACCCCGTCCGGGTTGTGGACCTCGCCGTGGCGCACGAGGTGGACAACCGTGACGTGCGGGGTGGGCATGCTGACATTGTCTCATTGGCTCGCGCCTGGTCGATCTCGCCGGAGCGTCGCGACCCGAGTGGAGGTGCTACGGAGCGCAGGAGGTATATCCGAGCGTTAGAACGCACGTCGGGACCTCCGCTGTCGGTTTTACCTCCATCCGGAGGGAGGTTGGAGGTATAGCCGAGCGCAAGGGCGCACGCTTACACCTCCGTTGCTCGGTTTTACCTCCGGTTGGTGCCGCGCGGCAGCGGTCGTGCGTCACCGGCTAGTCGCGTGCCGCGGCGGCCGCCTTCGCTGCGGCGGGGAGCGCCCGGCATACCTGGTCCACGGCCTCCTCGTCGTGGGCGGCCGAGACGAACCACGCCTCGAAGGCGCTCGGCGGCAGGTGCACCCCGCGAGCGAGCATGGCGTGGAAGAAGGCCCGGAAGGCAGCCGTCGACTGGGCCTTCGCGTCGTCGTACGTGTGCACCGGCCCGTCCCGGAAGAAGATCGAGAACATCGACCCGGCCCACTGCACGGTATGCCGGACGCCTTCGGCTGACAGGGCCGCAGCCGCCGCGTCGGCGATGGTGTGGGCGACCCGGTCCAGGTACGGGTAGACGTCGCGGGTGCAGGCGCGCAGCGTCGCCAGCCCCGCCGCGCACGCCACCGGGTTCCCCGACAGGGTGCCCGCCTGGTAGACCGGCCCCTGCGGGGCGAGCAGCGCGAGCACGTCGGCGCGGCCCCCGAAGGCGGCCACCGGAAAGCCACCGCCCATGACCTTGCCGAACGTGAACAGGTCAGGCGGCCCCCCGGCATACGGACCCTCCAGGCCGTACCAGCCGGCGGGGGAGCACCGGAACCCGGTCATGACCTCGTCGGAGATGAGCAGCGCGCCATGCTCGCGGGTGACCCGCCGCAGCCCCTCAGTGAACCCCGCCACCGGAGGCACGACGCCCATGTTGCCGGCGGCCGCCTCGGTGATGACCACGGCGATCTCGCTGCCGCGCGCGGCGAACACGGCCTCGAGCGCGGCCAGGTCGTTGTAGGGCAGCACGATCGTCTCGCCAGCACTCGACGCGGGCACCCCGGCCGAGTCCGGCAGCGCGAAGGTCGCGACCCCCGACCCAGCGGACGCCAGCAGCGCGTCGACGTGCCCGTGGTAGCACCCGGCGAACTTGACCACCACCGACCGCCCGGTGAACCCGCGAGCCAGCCGCAGGGCGCTCATCGTCGCCTCGGTGCCGGAGCTGACCAGCCGCACCTGCTCGACCGGCTCCACGCGCGCCACGATCTCCTCGGCGAGGGCGACCTCGGGCTCGGACGGCGTGCCGAAGCTGAACCCACGGGTGGCCGCCTCGCGCACCGCCGCGACGACGTCGGGATGGGCGTGCCCGAGGATCATCGGCCCCCACGACCCGACCAGGTCGACGTACCGGCGTCCGTCAGCGTCTGTGAGCCACGGCCCGACGGCCTCGCGCACGAACCGGGGCGTGCCGCCGACCGCGCGGAACGCCCGCACTGGCGAGTTCACCCCGCCTGGGATCACCTGCTGGGCCCGCCTCATCAGCGCCTCTGACTCGGGCGCTCGGTCCCGGTATGCCGGGTGGACGCCCCGGGCGCGACCCTCGCCGGCGGGGCGCTTACCGCCGGCGCGCCGCCTGGGCGGGTCGACGAGGACCTGCATGGCCTCCCCCAGCGCCGTGAACTGGGCTGGGCTGAGCAGGTCGACGAGGTGGCGACGCACACTGTCGAGGTGCACCGGTGCCACTGCCGTGATCTGGGCCCAGCCCTCGTCGGTGAGGCGCAGGAGCACCCCGCGTCGGTCATCGGGGCAGGGCTCGCGCACGACCCAGCCCCGCTTCTCAAGACGACTCGCGGTATGGGTGAGCCGGCTGCGGGACTGCACTACCCGGTCGGCCAGCTCGGACATCCGCAGCTGGTGGTTCGGGCTCTCGGACACCCACGCGAGGATCTCGAACTCGGACAGGCGCAGGCCGTGCCCGGCCAGGTCGCGGTCCAGGGCCTCGCGCAGCTGGCGGTCGGCGCGCAGGTAGGTGCGCCAGTACCGCTGTTGCTCGGCCGTGAGCCACCGCGTCCGACCGCCCGAGGACATCCCGACCCCCCTCCGTCGTCGCGACGCCGGCTTTGCACGTTCCCGCCGAATACGGGCAGCATACGACGCCGCGCCCGACCGCTCAGCCAAGCCAGCCGGCGGCCTCGAGCGCGTGGTAGGTCAGCACGATCGAGGCGCCCGCCCGCCGGATCGACGTCAGCGACTCCAGCACGCACCGCCGCCGGTCGATCCAGCCGTTCGCCGCAGCGGCTTCGAGCATGGCGTACTCCCCGGACACCTGGTATGCCGCGACCGGCACGTCCGCGAGCTGGCGCGCCGCCGCGACGATGTCCAGGTAGGGCAGCGCGGGCTTGACCATGACGATGTCGGCGCCCTCGGCCAGGTCGGAACGGACCTCACGGACTGCTTCCCGCCCGTTGGCGGGGTCCTGCTGGTAGGTCGCCCGGTCGCCTTGGAGGGTCGACTCGACGGCGTCGCGGAACGGCCCGTAGAACCCGGAGGCGTACTTGGCGGCATACGCGAGCAGCACCACGTCGTGGCGCCCAGCCGCGTCCAGAGCGCTGCGCACGTACCCGACCTGGCCGTCCATCATCCCGCTGAGGCCTAGCACATGGGCGCCTGCCTCGGCCTGAGCCAGGGCCATGGCCGCGTACCGCTCCAGCGTGGCGTCGTTGTCGACTCGCCCCGCCTGGTCGAGCACCCCGCAGTGACCATGGTCGGTGAACTCGTCGAGGCACAGGTCCGCCATGAGCACCAGCTCGTCACCGCATGCCGCACGCACTCGGCGCAGCGCGAGGTTGAGGATGCCTTCGGGGTCGTCCGCTCCGTAGCCGTGCGAGTCACGCTCCTCGGGCACCCCGAAGACCATGAGACCGCCGAGGCCGGCGTCTCGGGCCTGGCCGGCGGCAGCGACGAGCGAGTCCAGGGTGTGCTGGACCACGCCCGGCATCGACGGGACCGGGACAGGTTCGCTTGCCCCCTCACGGACGAAGACCGGCAGCACGAGATCGGCCGGGTGCAGCCGCGTCTCGGCCACCAGCCGGCGTAGCGCGGCGGTGCTGCGCAGCCGACGAGGCCGCACCACCGGTCCGGCCATCACCGAGCCTTGCGCCGCGATGCGTGGCGTCGTTGGCTGGGCCGGCGCACCGGTTCGCCCTGCTCCTGCGCCCCAAGGGCCAGCAGCGCGCCGTGGGCTGCGAGCGCGTCGACGAGCGCGTCGGCCGAAGGCATCGTCGCCATGACGTCCACGCGCAAGCCGTGCTCTTCTGCGGTCTTTGCCGTCTGCGGGCCGATGCACGCGACCACAGTGGTGGGGTGTGGCTTTCCGGCGATCCCCACGAGGTTGCGCACGGTGGAGCTGGACGTGAACAGCACCGCGTCGAACGCCCCGCTCTTGATCGCCTCGCGCACGTCCGGGGCAGGAGGCGCGGCACGAACGGTCCGGTATGCCGTGACGTCGTCGACCTCCCAGCCCATCTCGACGAGACCGGCGACCAGGGTGTCGGTGGCGATGTCGGCACGCGGGAGGAACACGCGGTTGATCGGGTCGACGCTGGCGTCGTAGTCCGGCCAGTCCGCCAGCAGCCCCGCAGTGGACTGCTCCCCGCTGGGCACGAGGTCGGGCTCCAGGCCCCACTGGCGCAGCGCAGCCGCCGTGACGCCGCCCACCGCGGCGATCTTGAGCCCGGCGAAGGCGCGGGCGTCCAAACCGTACCCCTCGAGCTTCTCGCGCACCGCTCGGACCGCGTTGACCGAGGTGAAACCCACCCACTGGTAGCGGCCGGTCACCAGGCCCGTGATGGCTCGCTCCATCTGGTGCGGGGTGCGGGGGGGCTCCACCGAGATCGTCGGGACGATCGTCGCGCGGGCGCCGTACTCGGCGAGCCGGTCCACCATGATGCCGGCCTGGTCCTTGGTCCGCGGCACGAGGACCTCCCAGCCGAACAGGGACTTGCTCTCGAACCAGGACAACGTCTCACGCAGGGCGACCGTCGGGCCCACGACCGCCAGCGACGGGAACAGCACGCGGCTGTCGCTGAGCAGGGTGTCGACCTCCCCGAGGGTCGTGATGTGGGTGGCCTGGTGGGTCGTCGTGCCCCGCTCGACGACCGCGATGGGGGTGTCCGGGTCGCGGCCGGCGGCCAGCAGGTCGGCCAGGGCCGGACCGAGCCGGTCGGGTGTGCCGAGCACGACGACCGTCGCCGCCACGTCGACCGCGCCGCTCCAGTCGTGCGGCGCGTCCCCGATGCTGACCACCTGGACGCTGCGGGCCTCGTGCGACGTGAGGGGCACACCGGCATACGTCGGAACGGCGGTGACGGCGCTGACGCCCGGGACGACATCGAAGGGGATGCCGACCTTGCACAGCGCGATCGCCTCGTCGGAGAAGGCGTTGAACAGGGCCGGGTCGCCGTCCATGAGCCGCACGACCAGCCCGCCGTCCCCGGCCAGGCTCTGGGCGGCCTGGACGAGTCGCTTGGCGCGGGAGACCCGGGTCAGCTCCTCGCCGTGCTCGCCGTGGCCGGCGTCGATGACGACGACTCCGGGACGCGCGTAGCGGGACACGACCTCCTCGCGGCTGACCTGGTCGATGACGACGACATCGGCGGCGTCGAGCAGCTCTCGGGACCGGACCGTCATGAGGCCGGGGTCGCCCGGCCCGGCCCCGACGAACGCCACTCTGACGTGGGAGGGTCTTTGCGTGATGCGGGGGGACTGGTTCACGAGGCGGGCTCCCGGGTCTGGAGTGGGGCGGGGGACGGGGGCGAGCTGGTGAGCAGGTCGGTGGGATCGCCCCGGACGAGGGCGGCGGCGCCATCTGAGAGGAGCAGGGCGGCGAGCCGCTGACCGAGCAGGTCGGGCGCGTCCGGGGAACCGATCCCGGAGCGGCGCAGAGTGCGAGAGCCGTCGGGCGCGCCGACATAGGCCCGCAGCCACAGCTCGAGCCCGTCCTCGCCCTCGACGACCTCGGCGAGCGCGCCCATGGGCGCGGTGCACCCGGCCTCCAAAGCGGCCAGCAGGGCTCGCTCGGCGGTCGTGGTCGCCCGGCTGTCAGGGTGGTCGAGGGCCGCGACGGCCTCCCGGACGTCGGGGCGGTCGGCCCGGCACTCGACGAGCGAGCGCGCCCTGGCCCGGGGCGGGTAGCATCTGCAGCGGGTCGAGCGTCTCCGCCACGGCATCGAGCCGGCCAAGGCGGGCCAGGCCGGCACGCGCGAGCACGACCGCGTCGACCTGGCCGTCGGCGACCAGCCGCAGCCGGGTGTCGACGTTCCCGCGCACGTCACGCACCAGCAGACCCAGTCCCAGGGCGGCGATCTGGCTGGCCCGCCGCGGCGAGCCGGTGCCGACGACCGAGCCGGCGGGCAGCTCGCCGAGGACCAGCCCGCCCCGCGTCACGACGACGTCCCGCGGGTCCTCGCGCTCGGGCACCGCGGCCACGACCAGGCCTGGCTCGGGGGTCACTGGCAGGTCCTTGAGCGAGTGCACCGCCAGGTCCACGTGGCCCGCGAGGACGGCTCGACGCAGGGTTGCCGCGAAGACGCCGGCACCGCCCATGCTGGCCAACGGCTCGGTGGGGCGCTCGTCACCTTCGGTCTGGATCTCGACAAGCGTGACCCGGTGGCCAGCGGCCCGCAGCCGGTCAGCCACCCAACCGGCCTGGGACCTGGCCAGGGCGCTGGCGCGCGTGCCGAGGCGAAGAACACTCATCGCAGCCCTCCCAACGGGCCGCCCCAGAGAGTGGGGTCGACAGCGGTCGGCTCCGGCGGGACCGAGACGACCGCCACGTCGTTGGGGTCCAGGTCGAACAGCTCTCGAAGGGCGGCCTCGTAGTCGCCGGTCCGGCCGTCGACCGACAGCTGCTTGATCCGAACCGTTGGGGTGTGCAGCAGCTTGTCGACGATCCGGTGCACCGCGCGGTGCACCTCGGCCCGGACCGCCTCATCCAGCTGCGGAGCCTTCTGGTGCAGGCGCGACAGCTCGGCGTCGACGACCTCGGCCGCGCGGGCCCGCAGCGCGGCGACCGTCGGGGTGACCCGCTTGGCCAGGCGGCGGGTGACGTACTCGGCGACCTCGGCCGTCACCAGGTCGGTGACCTCCTGGACCTCCGGCACCGCGCGACCGCCCGACTGCTCGGCCAGCCGGTTACCCAGCTCTTCCAGGTCGATGAGCCGCACGCCGCTGATGGCGCCGACCTGGGGGTCGATGTCGTGGGGCAGGGCCAGGTCGAGGAAGACCTGCCGGTCGGTGCGGCGGGCGCCGGCCCGGGCGTCGGACACCTGCTGGGCGCCCACCAGGTGCCCCACGGCGCCGGTGCAGCTGACGACGACGTCCGCCTCGGCGAGGGCAGCGTCCAGCTGCGTCATCGGGCGGGCGACGCCGCCGGTGGCCTCGGCCAGCCGCTGCGCCCTCGCGCTCGTGCGGTTGACGATGACCAGACGCCGTGGGGAGGAGGCGGCGACGGTCGCCGCCGCCACGCCGCTCATGCCGCCGGCCCCGAGGACAAGGACCTCGGCTCGGTCGATCGGCCCGACCCATGCGGCTGCGGACGCAAGGCCAGACTGCACGAGGGAGTGGCTGACCCGGTCGATGCCGGTCTCGGCGTGCGCACGCTTGCCGACGTGCAAGGCGTGCCGCAGGACCGAGCCGAGCTCCTCCGGCACCAGACCGGCGCGCTGACCCGCCCGGTAGGCCTCGCGCAGCTGGCCGAGGATCTGCGACTCGCCGATGGCCATCGAGTCCAGTCCGGCGGCGACCGAGCAGGCATGCGCCACCGCCCGGTCCTCGTAATGGACGTAGAGGTGCTCGCGAAGCTGCTCCAGTGCCACCCCGCTCTCGGCCGCCAGTGCCTCCGCCATGGAGGCGAGGGCACCGTGGAAGGTCAGCGCGCCGGCATACAGCTCGAGGCGGTTGCATGTGCTGAGCACGACGGCGCCTTCGACCGCCTCGGCCGCGGCGACCCGGTGGGCCAGCCGGTCGGCGCTGTCCGGGTCCAGGCTGACCCGCTCCAGCAGCGCCATCGGGGCCGAGTGGTGGGACAGGCCCAGCACGAGGACACTCATCCGGCCACCCCCACCTCGGCGAGGCGCTGCTGCTCGCGGTGGAAGGCGAGCACGTGCAGCTCGGTCGCGATGTCGACGCGGCGGACCGTGACGTCCGCGGCGGCGGTGACCGTCGTCGGTGCGAAGTTGAGCAACGCCTGGACCCCCGCCGCGGTGAAAGCGTCGGCGACGGACTGGGCGGAGGCCGACGGAGTTGCGATGACCCCGATGGCGATGCCGTGACACCGGACCAGCTCGGGCAGGTGCGGCATGGCCGAGACGACGAGAGACCCGATGCGCTGGCCGATGACGGCCGGATCGTGGTCGAGCAGGGCGACCAGGCGGAAGCCCTCGGTGGCAAAGCCCGAGTATGCCGCCAGGGCCCGGCCGAGGTTGCCCATGCCGACGATGGCGACCGGCCAGTCCCGAGTGAGGCCGAGCACTGCCGCGATCTCCTGAGTGAGCCGCGCGGGGTCGTAGCCGACCCCGCGGACCCCGTGCGAGCCCAGGTGGCTCAGGTCCTTGCGCAGCTGGGTGGAGCGCACGCCCGCGGCTGATGCGAGCTCCTCCGACGACAGCGAGACGATCCCCCGGGCCGTGAAGTCGGTCAGCGCCCGCAGGTACAGCGGCAGCCGGGACACCGTCGCGACGGGGATGTCGCGGGCCCTCGCTGGGTGCGTACTCACGGGCGGGTCACCAGGTCCTTCCCTGTTACCTGCAACTCTGTTACCTGTAACTGCGTGTTTACGCGCTTACCACACGCCCCATTGGGCGGCGGCACTGGGCGTCCTGGGGCACAGCGTATGCGTTTGTGAAGGACGGCACAAAGTCGTGTCAGGACCTGAGCGCCCTTCGCAGCCGCTCCTCGGAGACCCGCCAGAAGGTGTGCGGATGTCCGTCGACGAGTATGACGGGGATTCTCTCCCAGTACTGTTCGTGCAGATCAGGGTCGTCGTCGATGGACAGTTTGGTCCAGCCAACGCCCAGCTCGGTGGCCACCCGCGAGACGACCTCCTGCGCGTCATCGCACAGGTGGCAGCCCGCACGGCCGATCAATGTGATCCGCGTCTCACCCATCGTTGGCTGACGGCCGGGCTAGGAGAAGACGGTCCGGCGCAACGACAGCAGCGAGTACAGCGTCTGCTGGATCGTCTCTCGGATCTGGTCGGTGAGGTCGAAGATGAGCATGGGGTCCTCCGCGGCCCCCTGGCCCAGATGCGCGGTCTGGACGGGCTCGCCGAACTCCATGATCCACTTGCTCGGCAGCGGGATCAGCCCGAGCAGCCCGAGCCAGGGCCAGGTCGGGGTGATGGGGAAGTACGGCGTGTTGAGCAGCCGCGCCAAGGCTGGCACGTTGGCGAGCAGCGGGTAGGTCTCCTCCGAGCCGACGACGGCGAGCGGGATGATCGGCGCGCCGGTGCGCACCGCGGCACTGACGAACCCGCCGCGGCCGAAGCGCTGCAGCTTGTACCGCTCGCTGAACGGCTTGCCGACCCCCTTGTACCCCTCAGGGAACACGCCGACGACCTCACCACGGCTGAGCAGGCGTTCGGCGTCGGTGTTGACGGCCAGCGTCGAGCCCTGCTTGCGGGACAGGTCGGCGATGATCGGCGTCCGGAAGACCAGGTCCCCGCCGAGCAGGCGCAGGTTGCGGTGGTTGGGGTGCTCGTCGTGGACCGCGACCTGCACCATGAGCGCATCCCACGCGATCGTGCCGGCGTGGTTGCTCACGATGAGCGCCGACCCGTCGGTCGGGATGTGCTCGACTCCGCGGACCTCGACCCGGAACCACTGCCGGTAGAGGACCCGCATGACCGGCAGGAAGACGTGCTCGGTCCAGTCCTTGTCGAAGCCGAACTCGTCGACGGTGTACTGGCCGGTGACCCGGCGCGCGAGGTAGGACAGGGTCCGCGCCACCGTCTCCTCGACCTCGTCCGGCCGTTTGCCGGACGCGGCGGCGACCGTGCGCAGTGCGCCGATGAGGGCTGCGAGCAGGTCCTCGACCTTGGGGGTGAGCTCCTGGCGGTCGAGGGCGGCGGCCAGGGCCTTCTCGTTGACCTTGGGCTGCTCATCCCGCAACACGGGCGGGCGCGGCCGGTATGCCGTGCCGCTCGTGCCGGGGGCGGTCGGCAGCGGGCTGGCGACGGGATGCGGCCGGTGCCGGGTCAGGTCCTTGGGTGCGCTCGCCGCCGCGGCCGAGCGGGGCGGCTTTGCCGGGCGAGCAGCGCCCGAGCCCGGCTCGCCGGCTGGCGGCACCACCGAAAGCCGCACGCCATCGGTCTTGCGCCGGCGGCGTGACACCCCGTCGGCGCTCGTGGACGGCTGCCCCAAGGCCGGCTGGGGGCGCGGCCGATGCGGCGCGGGCGCGGCCTTCGGGGGCTCGGGTTGCTCTTGCTCCGGTGGGGGTGGCGACGCCGTGGGCCCTGGCGGGGTTTCTTGGCCGAGCAACGGGGTGCGGGTGCGTTTGGCGCGCTCGCCTGCCGCACGGTTCGCGCCGGCGGAGAAGGCGTCGCGCGGGGTGGACATCAGCGCACCGCCCCTCGCATCGAGTCAAGCGCCCGCACCGTGCCGTCTGCGGTTCGGCCCAGCACGCCGCGGACCCGGTCGGCCCCCGGCAGTGCCGCTGGGACGTGGTCGGCGAAGTCCCGGAACGCCTGACGGGTGGTCATGGCCGGCTCGAAATGCAGCACCTCGCGCATTCTCGTGGTGTCCAAGCCGCGCCCGTAGCTCAGCAGGGACAGCTGGTCGGGGGAGAAGTCGGCAAGGCCCGTCTTGCGCAGCACCGTGGCGAGCAGGCCCTTGCCGAAGAGCACGGGCAGGGTGGCCCGTCCGGTCATCGCGGCGCACTGGGTCACCGTGATCATCCCGTCGCCGGCGACGTTGACGATGCCAGCCGCAGTGGGGTTGGTCACTGCCATGGTCATCGCACGGGTGGCGTCGTCTTCGTGGACGAACTGCAGCCGCGCGTCGAAACCGAACGGCACCGGGATGACCGGCAGGGAGAAGTAGTCGGTGAACCCAGTGCGGATGCCCGGCCCGATGACGTTGGCGAACCGCAGCATCGTGATCTCGATGTCGGGGCGCCGACGCGAGAACCCGCGCACGTAGCCCTCGACCTCAATGGAGTCCTTGCCAAAACCACTGCGTGGCATGGCCTTTGGGCCGGTGTCCTCGGTGAACAGACCCGGGTCGCGGGGGCTCGAGCCGTAGACGGCGGAGGAGGACTTCACGACCAGCCGCCGCATGCTCGGTGCCTTCTGGCACGCGGCGAGCAGCTGCATCGTCCCGATGACGTTGATCTCTTTCTGCGACGTGCGACCGCCGACCTGGGTGGGTGTCGACAGCACGTTCATGTGCACGACGGTGTCGACGACGCCCTGGTTGATGATCCGCCCGATCATGGGGTTGCGGATGTCGGCCCGCACGAACTCGGCGCGGCCGAGCGAGTGACCTGGCGGCACGACGTCGACGCCGATGATGCGCTGGACAGAGGGGTCGGCGGACAGGGCCTGGACGAACTTGCCTCCAAGGTAGCGCGATACCCCGGTGACAAGCACGACATTGGCCACGGCGACGACCTTTCTCGTTGACCCGGATTGCCCTGGGCCACACCAATCCTACTCCCGGGTAACCAGCCTCCGGCCGGGCCGGGATCCTCCTCACGCCGAGCGCCCGGCATACCTCACGGACGACCAGGAGGGGCCTGCGCCCGTCGGGACCCTGGGCCGGCCCGGCGCGCTACTTCCTGTTGCGCCTCTGGTGGCGCGTCTTGCGCAGCAGCTTGCGGTGCTTCTTCTTGGCCATTCGCTTGCGGCGCTTCTTGATGACTGAACCCATGCCTCGTCCTCGCTCGGCGACGTGCCCGACTTGACTGGTCGTCCGGCGGTGACAGAAGAACGCACCACTCCGAACTGCGTGCTAACGCTTGCTGCTGACTGCTTGCTCGTGCTTGCCACAGACTAACGGCAGGCGGACGGCGCGCCCAAGCGAAACCGCGAACAGCATGCCGGCAGACGAAAACCTGCGCTCCTGGGCGGCGATGCCTGCCCGTCGAGCGCTTTGGGGATCAGGCGGTGTCGACAAACGAGCTGCGCAGGTACTTGTGCACAGCGTCCTCGGGCACTCGGAACGAGCGCCCCACCCGGACGGCGGGCAGCACGCCACCGTGCACGAGCCGGTACACGGTCATCTTGGATACCCGCATGATGGCGGCGACCTCGGCGACAGTGAGGAAGCGCACCTCGGACAGCTGCCGGTCTGTGCTCATGTCGTCCTCCTCGCGCCTCCAAAATGCCAGTTTTGCCCCATGATGCTGGGCCCCATCCCTGGCACAGCAAACTCTAGGGGCAGATGTGACGGCAGGGAAGCCAATGAGACCGGGTCGACACCTACTGTCCAGTCGACACGCCGCACTCGGGCAAACTCACCCGCTCGGCCTCGCCGCTCCGGGTCATCGGTCGCGCTCAGCCTCGCTCCACCCTCGCCATTGACGGGCACGTCACCTTCCGGCCCGCTCGGCCTCGCCGCTTCGTCTCCTCGGTCGCGCTCAGCCTCGCTCCACCCTCGCCATTGACGGGCACGTCACCTTCCGGCCCGCTCGGCCTCGCCGCTTCGGGTCAGCCGAACCACACGTCCAGACCGTGCAGCGGAAAGACGGCGTGCCGGGTTGCCATGATGGCTCGGTCCACCGGGTTGCCGGGGTCATACCCAAGGTCCCAGGACCGCCACCAGATGGGCTCGCCGTCCGGCCGGTCCCCCATCCGACTCGGCCCGGGGCGCCCCTTCAGCGCCATGACGTACTCGGTCCAGGCTTCGGGCACCTCGGCCCGCGGCAGGATCGGGCGGTGCGAGGCGATCGCGGTGAGGTGGGTCCACGTCCTCGGCACGACGTTGACGATCTCGTAGCCCCCTCCTCCCAGCGCAATCCACTTGCCGTCGCACAGCTCGTGGCTGAGCCGGTGCAGCACGACGGCGGCGTCGCGTTGGGCGTCGACCGACAAGGCCAGGTGGGCCAGGGGGTCCTGGGCGTGCGTGTCGGCCCCGTGCTGGCTGACCAGCACCTGGGGCTGGAACGAGCGGACCACCGGCAGGGCGACGGAGTGGAACGCCCGCAGCCAGTCGGCGTCGCCCACCCCTGGGGGGAGCGAGATGTTGACGGCCTGCCCGTGCGCATGGGAGCCGCCGATGTCGGTCGCCCAACCGGTGCCCGGGAACAGGGCCCGGCCGGTCTCGTGGATGGATACGGTGAGCACCCTGGGGTCGTCCCAGAAGATCGCCTCGACGCCGTCGCCGTGGTGGACGTCGACATCGACGTAGGCGACCCGCTCGACCCCGTGGGCCAGCAGCCACCGGATTCCGACCGCCACGTCGTTGTAGATGCAGAACCCCGAGGCGTTGTTCGGCATGGCGTGGTGCAGTCCGCCGCAGAAGTTGACGCCGTGCTCGGTGGCACCGGTCCAGACGGCTTCGCACAGGTCTCGGGTGCCCTCGACGATCCGTGCGCTCGCCTCGTGCATGCCGAGGAACGCGGGGTCGTCGTCGGTGCCGATCCCAAAGCGTGGGTCAGCGAGGCCGGGCTCTGCCGAGGCTTCCTTCACCGCCGCGATGTAGACCGGGTCGTGCACGGTCTGCAGAACGGAGTCGTCAGCGACGGGTGGCTTGACCACCTCGACGTCCGAGTGGGCGAACAGGCCGAACGCCTCGCACATCTTCGCGGTGAGGTCCAGGCGGACGGGCGACATGGGATGGTGGGGTCCGAAGTCGTACCGGGTGAAGCCCGGGTCCCAGATCACCCTTGCCTGCGACGGCATAGAGCCGACGTTACCGCTCGCTGGGCGTGCGCGCGGGCGGACGAACGTCCCGTCTCTGTGTCGGGCTGGGGCCGATGGGTCCGCGCCTTCTCATCCGAAGCTCGCGATGCTGCGCCAGACGTCCGGGCCAAGCCGCACGACACGAAGACTCATTGCAGCCCGTTGGCCAGCTCGGCCGAGCGTTCGGCGGCGGCCTCCATGGCCGTCATGAACGCGGCCCGGACCTTGTGGTCCTCGAGCTGGCGGACTGCGGCGATCGTCGTGCCACCTGGGGAGGACACCCGCTCGCGCAGCACGGTCGGGTGCTCCCCGGTCTCGCGCAGCATGGTCGCCGCACCGTACAGAGTCTGCACGACCAGCTCGGTGGCAGTGGCTCGAGGCAGCCCCAGCATGACGCCCGCCTCGATCATCGACTCGACGACGTAGAAGATGTATGCCGGCCCGCTGCCGGAGATCGCGGTGACGGCGTCCTGGTGCCGTTCGGGCAGCAGGACGACCTTGCCGCAGGACTTGAGCAGCGACTCGGCCTCGGCGAGGTGCTCGGGGGTGCAGTGCCGGCCAGGCGAGATCGCCGCCATCCCCTCGTCGACGAGCGCGGGAGTGTTGGGCATGACGCGCACGACCGACGACCCTTCTGGCAGGCGGGACTCCAGGTATGCCGTGGGGATGCCTGCGGCGAGCGAGACGACGAGGTTGCCCGGCGCGATGTGGTCGCGGATCTCGCCGAGCAGCCCGTCCATGTCCTGCGGCTTGACCACCAGGATCACGGTGTCGGCCAGGGTGGCGGCCTCGACGTTGTCGAGCACCCGCACGCCGTACTTGTCACGCAGCATCCCCGCGTGGTCGGTGCGCTTCTCGGTGATGACGATGTCCTTGGGGTCCCATCCACTGCGCAGCAGCCCGGACAGCAGCGTCTCGCCCATGACCCCCGCCCCGAAGATCGCCGTCGTCGTCATGGTGGGGCCGCCCTTTCGCCAGCGTGGTCAGCGCAAGGAGCCTACTAACCGCCGAGGGGTCCGTAGGTGCTGTCTCCGGCCGGGATAACGGCACCTATTGGTCTTTCGATGGCGGGTGACCCGAGCGGATCGAGGCCATCAGCCGGCGCACGCCGCGCCGTAGCTCGACATCGGCGTCATCCGCAGAGACTTCCGGCGGCGGGGTTTCAACCGAGAGCTCCGGCAGCAGCTCGTACTTGCGGCGGTAGATGTCGAACAGCGCCAGGATGAAGGCCGCGGCGGGCACGGCGAGCACCGCCCCGGCCGGACCGAAGAGCGCCGCGCCGAACATGACCGAAGCGAACGACACGGCCGGATGCAGGTCCACGGCCTTGGCACTGATCTGCGGCTCGATGGTGAGGTTCTCCACCTGCTGGTAGGCCACCCCCCACGCGAGCGCCAGCACACCCTGGACGGGGTTCGGGCCGAGCAGGCCGACAAGCACGGGGAGCATGATCGCGATGTAGGTGCCGACTGTGGGGACGAACTGGGCCACGATGCCGGTCCAGACCCCGAGCACCAGCCAGTACGGCATACCGATGATGAACAGGAACAGCGATGTCGTCGCTCCGTTGATGGCGGCCAGCACGACCCTGGCGGCGACGTACCCACCCGCCTTGTCGATGGCCAGCGACCAAACGGTGACGACGACGCTCTGGCGGCTCGTCGGGAACAGCCCGGCCACCCACCGGCGCAACCGGGGTCCGTCAGCCGAGAAGTAGAACGTGAAGAGCAGGAAGGTGAACATCCCGAAGAACGCTCCGAGCACCGAGACGATGAACCCGAGCACGCCGCTCGCGGCCTCCCGTGCGAGCGTGGCCAGCCGGTCTGGGGTGATGCCAACTGCCGCAAGGGCGGTCGTGGCCGTGTACTCAGTGCCGAACCGCCCGTTGACCCAGTCCAGGGCGGCGTCCACCAGTGCGGGCAGGGCCTGCACGGCCTTGATGAGCTGCTCGGCGAGCAGCTGGCCGAACAGGAACAGGAAGACGACGACGAAGAGCGCGACCCCGAGCATGACGAGGGCGGTCGCGAGGCCCCGGCGCATCTTCGTCGCGAGGCGCGCGACGGCGGGCTCCATCGCAATCGCGGCGAACCAGGCGGTGAGCAGGGTGAAGATGACTCCCCCGCCGTCGTCGAGAACGAACTTGCCGGCGGCGGCCAGGCAGGCGAGCAGTAACACGAGCAGCAGTACCCGCCACACCGCCCGCAGACTGAGCACGACGTGCACCTGGCTGGGGGACCCCGCGCCCGCTTCGGCCCTGACCTGCGCTGGCTGCGGTTGGCCCTGGTTGTCCACCTGCTCGACTCCTTCTGCTGCTGGCATGCTTTCCCCGGCCATCCTCCAACCGGTCGCGCGCACAGCGACGGGCGGGCCCCTCCGATGTTGGGGTGGGCCGCTTGCGACGCGCCGTGGAGGTCGTCAGCTTCGGGCGGTGCGCACGCTCAGGGTCAGCTCACGGGCGATCGCCTCGTTGTCCTGCCCATCGCCAGCCAGACGCAGCACATCGAGCTCGCGCGCGGACAGCGCGGTCGCGGCATCGACGCGCCCCCTGCTGGAGGGCCGGGTCCGGTCCAGCTCCATGAAGGCGGCCACCTCGTCGCGGAAGACGGGCCAAGCGGGTTCGTCGGCCAGCAGGATGTGGTTGTTGCTCTCCAGCGGAACCAGGCGCGCCCCAGGTATGCCGGCGGTCAGCACGCGCGCGTCGTCGAACCGGCGCATCCGGTCCGCTCGCGCGTGCAGCACCAGAGTGGGAGCGTGCAGCAGGGGCAGCAGCTTGGCCACGTCAGCGCGCATCCGGCGCTGGCGCGCGAGGTATGCCGTGTGAGTGCTCGCCGAGACCCGCTGCAGGTCGTCGAGCCACCGCATCTGCGTCTCGGTGGCGTCGGGAATCATCAGCGAGGTGAACACCCGCCGGAACTGCGAGTTCGGCCGGGCCCAGCCGACTTTGATCATCTGCTGGTAGGCCTCGTGGAGCTCGCGGTCCTGCGGGCTGGTGAACGTCATCGCGGTGGCGTAGCTGCCGTAGAACAGCAGCCGGGTGACCCGCTCGGGATGCCCCACGGCATACACGATGGAGACCGGACCACCCTGGGACATGCCCATGAGAGCGAACCGGTCGTACCCCGCCGCCTCCACGACCGCCTCGAGGTCGCCGACGCGTGCCTGCAGGCTGTGGTCCTCGACGTCCCAGTCGGACAGGCCATGCCCGCGCTCGTCGTAGCGCACGATCGTGGCGAACTCGCCGAGCTCAGCGAGGAAGTGCCGCCACAGCGGGCTCTCCCAGTCGAACTGCAGGTGGCTGAGCCAGCACGTCGCGATGACCAGCGGCGGGCCGGACCCGTGGACCGCGTAGGCAATCCGCACCCCGTCGGCGGACCGGCAGAACCCGATGGTCTGCGGCGGTGCCGCGGTGGTGGTGGGGACGGCCCGGACAGGCACGCCTTGATGGTACCCGCGCCCGGTCCGGTTCGAGGCCGCTCGCATACAGTCGGGCCGCTGCGCTCCTGGCCAGTCCAAGGTCCTCCGGCCGGGCCTAGCCTCGCGTCACCAGCCCGCGCAGGAAGAAGCCGACGTTGGCCGGCTTCTCGGCCATGCGTCGCATGAGGTAGCCGTACCACTCGTCGCCCACTGGCACGTACACCCGCAGCTGGTCACCTCGGTCGGCGATGCGCTGCTGCTCGTCGGGGCGGATCCCGTAGAGCATCTGGTACTCGAAGGACCGCGGGTCGCGCCCGTTGCGGCCCGCGAGCGCCTCGGTGATCTCGACCAGCCGGGGGTCATGGGTGGCGACCATGGGATAGCCCGCGCCCGCCATGAGGACCTTGAGGCAGCGCACGTACGACCTGTCGACGTCGGCCCGGTCCTGGTAGGCGACCGACTCAGGCTCGTGGTAGGCGCCCTTGCACAGCCGAACCCGCGAGCCGCGGTAGGCCAGGTCGCGGCAGTCGGCTTCCGTGCGGTGCAGGTAGGCCTGCAGGACGGCGCCGGTCTGCGGGAAGTCGGTCCGAAGCTCGCGGACCGCCTCGAGGGTCGCGTCGGTCGTCGTGTGGTCCTCCATGTCGACCGTCACGGTGGTGTCTGCGTCGGCCGCGGCCTGGCAGATTTCTCGGGCGTGCTCCAGTGCGACCTGGCGGCCGTCGTCGAGGAGCAGACCCACCGCCGTGAGCTTCAGCGAGACCTCGGCTCGGCCCTGCGCGGCATACCCCTTGTCGGCGAGCAGGCGCAGCAAGGTGAGGTACGCGTCGCAGACGCTTTTGGCCTGCTCGAGCCGCAGGGTGTCCTCGCCGAGGTAGTCGATGGTCACGGTGCGGCCAGTGAGGGCCAGGTCGCCGGTTGCTCGTACGGCGTCTTCAAGCCTGGCACCCGGGACGAACCGGCGCACCACCGAGCGGCTCACGGGGGCCTTCTCGATGGTGTCGCGCACCCGGGTCGAGCGGGCCAGATACAGCAGGCCGTTGCGCAGCAGATCGCTCGCCTCCACCCCCCACACTCTAGGGGGCGATTCGGGCGGCCTACCCTGGGGCACCATGCCCACCACACTGGACTTCGCCGAGCACGGCGAGGGCATCGGCGACGCCGCCTCCGTCCTGCGCAACAACGCCCTCGGGGCGGGGCTCGGCGCACCGGTGCCGACGTGCCCAGGCTGGACCGTGCTCGATCTCGTCGCCCACCAGGGCATGGTCCACCGCTGGGCGACCGAGGTCGTGCGCGGAGTGCCGCGGGAACACTGGCGGCCCGACGAGCAGGTGCAGGACGAGGGGCGCGCCGCGGCGAACGTGCTCGACTGGTTCGACGAGGGGCTGGTCGACCTGCTCAACGCGTTGGCCCGGGCGCCGGAGGACCTCGAGGTGTTCTTCTTCCTCAAGGACGCGCCCCGTTCCCGTGCGGCGTGGGCGCGCCGGCAGTGCCATGAGACAAGCATCCATGCGGTCGACGCCATGGCCGCTCGGCTGGGCCGTATGCCGGTCGCCCGGGAGACGTGGGTCCGTCCGGCCCTCGCGGCGGACGGCGTCGACGAGCTGTTGCGCGGGTTCGTCCCACGCCGGAGCGGGAAGCTGCGCTCCGAGCGGCCCATGACCGTCCACGTGCGGCCGGGCGACGTGGAGCAGTCCTGGACTATGCGGGTGGGCCCCGACCCCGTGCGTCACCGAGCTGGGGCTGGACGGCATACCTGACGTGACCTTGGAGGGGACGGCGAGCCAGCTGTACCTCGGTCTGTGGAACCGCGGTGAAGAGATCGCCGGCACCGGCTCGCACGAGTTCCTGGCGATGTGGCGGGGCCTGCAACGCGTCGGGTGGTGAGCCGCTTCGGTCATGCCAGACGCGCGTAATGGCACGCGGTTGGCATGACCCAAAGGCAAAGGTGAAGGATGAGCGCATGTCCTCCCTGGCCGACGCCGACCCGCCCATTGCCCTGGGCGCGCTGGACGGGCGCTACCGGGCGGCGGTCGTGCCGCTCGTCGACCACCTCTCGGAGGCTGCGCTCAACCGCGCGCGGGTCTGCGTGGAGGTCGAGTGGCTCATCCACCTGACCTCCGGTCGGGTCGTGCCGGGCGTGCGGGCCCTCACCGAGCCCGAGCAGACCGCGCTGCGCCGGATCGCCGAGGACTTCGGACCGGCTGACATCGCCGAGCTCGCCGAGCTCGAGCGGGTCACCGTCCACGACGTCAAGGCGGTCGAGTACTTCCTCAAGCGGCGGGTCGCCCAGCTTGCTCCCGACCCGGCCGACGCGGGCCTGCCCGAGCTGGTCCACTTCGCGTGCACGTCCGAGGACGTCAACAACCTCGCCTACGCGCTCATGGTCAAGGGCGCCGTCGAGCGGGTCTGGCTGCCTGCGGCCCGCGGGCTCGTGCAGCAGATCGCCGCCATGGCCCGCGACCTCGCCGCGGTCCCCATGCTCGCGCACACGCATGGCCAGCCGGCGACGCCGACGACGATGGGCAAGGAGCTGGCCGTGCCGGCATACCGGCTGGACCGCCAGCTCGCCCGGGTGAGCGGCACGGCATACCGGGGCAAGCTCAACGGCGCGACCGGCACCTACGGCGCGCATCTGGCCGCCGTGCCCGAAGCGGACTGGGAGCAGGTGAGCCGCTCGTTCGTCGAGGGCCTGGGCCTGACCTGGAACCCGCTCACCACCCAGATCGAGAGCCACGACTGGCAGGCCGAGCTGTACGCCGACCTGGCGCGGTTCAACCGGATCCTCCACGGCTTCTGCCAGGACCTCTGGACCTACATCTCCAAGGGCTACTTCGCGCAGGTTCGCGGGCAGGGGACGGTGGGCTCCTCGACGATGCCGCACAAGGTCAACCCGATCCGGTTCGAGAACGCCGAAGCCAACCTCGAGCTGTCCACCGCCCTGCTCGACGTGCTCGCCTCGACGCTCGTGGAAAGCCGACTGCAGCGTGATCTGTCGGACTCGTCGATGCAGCGCAACATCGGGTCGGCCTTCGGTCACTCGCTCGTCGCGGTCGACAACGTATGCCGTGGGCTCGCCGGGCTCGACGCGGTGCCCGAGGCGATGGCCGGCGACCTCGACGCGAACTGGGAGGTGCTCGCCGAGCCGATCCAGTCGGCTATGCGGGCACTGGCCGCCCAGGGCGTGGCCGGGATGGCCGACCCCTACGAGCGGCTCAAGGAGCTGACCCGAGGCCGGCCGATCACCCGGGCCGACCTGCGCGAGCTCATCGCCCGGCTGGGGCTTCCGCCGCAGGTCGAGGCGCGGCTGCTGGCGTTGACTCCCGGGACCTATGTCGGGCTTGCCGCCCGTCTCGTCGGGCACCTGGACGAGCTCCCGACGGGCGAGCCGGCCAACGAAAAAGACCCGGCGCCTTAGATGACGACCGGGCCCTCTGGGGTGTTGAACGTGACCGACATGAGGCCCGGAGTCCCGTGCGGGCAGACGAAGGTGAAGTCCAGCGTCTTGGGACGGTAGCTGGGCGGGACCCCGAGCCACTCGCGCACCCGGCTCGGGCTTCCGGCGATCTCTAGCGCGCAGATCGTCACGTCGGTATTGGCGTCCTCGGAGGGGTGCCGGCTCGTGGGGTCCCACTCGACGTAGAAGGGCAGCTGCGGGTCAGCAATCAGGCCCTTGACGCCGACCTGCTTCCAGCGCAGCTCCTGCCCGTCGGGGGTATGCCGGTACCCGTCCGCAGCCGGGCGGCCCACCCGAGCCTCCGCTGTCCTGATGTCGTCGACCCGGATGACCCAGCCGAGCCAGCCGCCGCCGGCTTCGGAGCGCGCCCGCACCGCTTGCCCGAAGGGCGCCCGGTAGGACGCCGGGTGGTCGAGGACCTCGACGACCTCGACGTACCGCCGTCTGGCCAGCGGCAGGGTGACGTTGCGAGTTCCGAACCGGGGGTGGACGCCTCCGTCCACGGGGTCGACACCGATGAGCTTGGCCAGTCGCTCAGCGGTGGCGCTCAGGCCATCGTGCTCCGCTGCATAAGAGACGTGGTCAAGACGCATACGGTCCATCGTGGCACAGGTTCGAGGGTGCCCTTGACCACTCCGATTTACTGCCCTTCGAGGCCCCGATCGTGCAACCGCTTAGACGCGCGTTGGCGCACTGCCTCGTACAGGACGACCGCTGCGGCGGACGCGACGTTCAGCGAGTTCACCCGCCCGGCCATCGGGATGCGCACCTGCACATCGGCGGCCGACAAGCAAGCTCTCGCTGGCACCGTGCTTCTCGGCACCGACGACGACGGCGACGGGTCCGGCGAAGTCGACATCGGTGTGCAGCCGGTCAGCCTTCGGAGTCGTCACAACGAGGGGTATGCCGTGTGACCCGCACCAGCCCACGGTCGCCTCCAGACCGGCGGCGGCCACGGGGACGGTGAACACGGTCCCTTTGCTCGCGCGGACCACGTTGGGGTTGCCCCAGTCGGTCGCCGCGTCGACTGCGACGACAGCGTCCACGCCCGCGGCGTCCGCGGTCCGCAGCATCGCCCCGAGGTTGCCCGGCTTCTCCACGCCCTCGACGACGAGAACCAGCGGCCGCTCTGGCACGGCAAGGGTGTCGAGGCGGCGCTCGACGGAGCCCACGACGCCGAGCAGCCCGTCGGGCCCTTCGCGGTAAGCGACCCTCTCGAACGCGGCGCGGCTCAGCCGCACGACCAGGGTGCCGGCTGCGCGCACCGTGGCGACGAAGTCGTCCTGGCGTCCGATGGCCTGCGTCCCGGCATACCCCGAAGGGCTGAACAGCTCGGGGCACACGTAGAGGGTCTGTGGCACGAAGCCGCCGACCAGCGCCAGCGTGAGCTCGTCGAACCCCTCCACGAGGGTCTGCCCGGCGGCGTCGCGAGCGCGGCGCCGCCGCAGCGCCAGCACGTGCTTGAGCCGGGGGTTAGTGGGGGAGGTGATCAGCAGGTCGGCCACGTCACTCAGCAGAGCAGCGACCGCAGGACCGGCACCAGGCCGTCCTCCTCGACGGTTCCGGTGACCTCGTGCGCGACCGCCTGGACCTCGGCTGGGGCGTTGCCCATGGCCACCCCGCGCGCGGCCCACTGGAGCATCTCGATGTCGTTGCGCTGGTCACCCACGGCCACCGTGTCGGCCGGCTCGACGTGCAGCCTCCGACGCAGCAGCTCAAGAGCCGACCCCTTGGAGACACCCTCCGGGTTGAGATCCAGCCACGCGGTCCAGCCGACGGCGTAGGCCACCTCGTGCAGCCCGATGGCCTCGATGCGAGCCATGAAGTCGTCCGGCTCCACATCCGGCATCCGTAACGTGACGCGGGTGGCCGGGCTGGCCACGAGGTGCTCCCAGCCAACGACCGCCTCCTGCCCGTAGAGCTCGCCCTCTGGGAACGGCGCACTGACCTTGAACCCGACGCCGAGCTCCTCCACCGCCACGAGCGCGCCTGGCAGCTCCTGGCGCAGCACCGTGAGCACCGGCCGCGGGTCGAAGGTCACCATGTCGATAATCCGGTAGCCGAGGGGCTCGGCTGGGTCGAGCTGCAGGGTCACCGCACCGTTGGAACACACGGCATACCCCTCGATGAGCCCCAGCGGCTCGAGGATGAGCGTCGTGGCGATGACCGAGCGGCCGGTCGCGATGATGACGTGATGTCCGGCGTCGGCGACCGCACGGACGGCGTCGGTGACAGCCGGCGACAGCCCCCCGGTGTGGTCCACCAAGGTGCCGTCGACGTCGAGGGCGACAAGGCGGCGACGGTATGCCGCGCCCTCCTGGCTGGGCAGTGCTGGGGGCGTGGCACTCACGGAGCCGGTGTGAGCAGCTCGGTGCCGAGGAACGGTTGCAGCGCTCGGGGTAGGACGATGCCACCGTCTGGCCGCTGGTGGTTCTCGAGGATGGCTACCAGCCAGCGGGTGGTCGCCATGGTTCCGTTGATGGTGGCGACGAACCGGGTGCCCGCGCTGGCGGGGTCGCGCTCGCGGATGTTGAGGCGGCGGGCCTGGAAGGTCGTGCAGTTCGACGTCGAGGTCATCTCGCGGTAGCGGCTCTGGGTCGGCACCCAGGCCTCGCAGTCATACTTGCGGGCAGCGGGACCCCCAAGGTCCCCGGCCGCGCACTCGATGACCCGGTAGGGAACCTCGACCGCGTCCATCAGGCGACGCTCGATACGCAGCAACCTCTCGTGCTCGGCATCGGCGTCCTGCTGATGGCAGTAGACGAACATCTCGGTCTTCTGGAACTGGTGGGTGCGGAAGATGCCCCGGGTGTCCTTGCCATGGCTTCCGGCCTCGCGCCGATAGCAGGTGGACGTTGCGACGTACCGAAGCGGACCAGCCGCGAGGTCGAGGATCTCGCCGAGGTGGTACCCCGCAAGCCCGACCTCCGACGTCCCGGTGAGGTACAGCTCGTCGCCCGGAAGGTAGTAGACCTCGTCGGCGTGGGCGTCGAGGAAGCCGGCGCCGGCCATCGTCGGAGCCTTGACGAGGTTGGGCACCGACAGCGGGACGTGGCCCTCCTCGTGTGCGACCTGCTGGCAGAGGGCCATGACGGCGTTCTCCAGCTGCGCGCCGACTCCTTTCAGGTAGTAGAAGCGGGACCCGGAGACCCGCGCGCCGCGCTCGATGTCAATGGCGTTGTGCAGCTCGCCGAGCTGCTGGTGGTCGAGGGCGGTGAAGCCCTCTGCCGTGAAGTCGCGAGGGGTGCCGACGACCTCGCGCACGGCGAAGTCCTCCTCGCCTCCGGCGGGCACCCCGTCAAGGATGACGTTGCCAAGTGAGCGCATGAGCACGGCAAGCTCCTCGTCGGCGAGGCCGGCCTGCGCCTCCAGCGCCTTAACGCGCTCGGCCAGGGTCCTGACCTCGGCGACGAGCGCGGCCTTGTCCGCCCCCTTGGCGGCTGCCACCTGCTTGCCGAAGGCCTTCTGCTCCGCGCGGGCGGTCTCGAAGCCCACACGTGCCGATCGCCGCGCCTGGTCGGCGGCCAGGATCGCGTCGACAACGCCAGGATCCTCCCCCCGGGCCTGCTGAGAGCGCCGGACGAGCTCCGGTTGCTCGCGCAGGAGCCTGATGTCGATCACCCGGCTACCCTACCGACGCATCGAGTGGTCACTCGTTGCTGTTAAACAGCCCGGATGACTGCATCTACCGACCACTCGACGGCAGAGCCGGGCGCACGTCCCATGCGTGGTGCACCAGGTCGTGCAGGAAGTACACCCCGAGGGTCTGCACGGTGAACTCCGAGCCGTTGCTGCGGATCCCCCGTCGTTGCCACTGGTCGGCGCGCACCGCGCCGAAGGCGACCGCAGCGCCCTCGCCGGCGGCCTCGATGTCGGCGCTCACCTGCGCAGGGTCCTGCTCCCAGTACCGCTGACTGATCGCGGTCGCGTCCTGGTCCCAGTTGGCGAAGGTCGGCATGTCCCGGTCCAGCATGAGCTGCACCCGTTCGGTGAAGAGCGACAGGACATCGCGCACGTGACAGGCGTACTCCAGCGGCGACCAGATCTGCGGCGCTGGACGCACGGCAACGTTCGGCCCGGCGAGCACCGCGGGCCAGTCCGACAACGCGCTGCCGATCAGCACCGGCAGGCTGACCGGTTCGACGCTCGCGGGATCGAACCCACATTGGGGACAGGGCTGCTTCAGCACCCAGGTCCAGTCCTTGTCGTCCGGCTCGGGTGGCATCGGCTCCTCGGTCACCTGCGAACTGTATGCCGGGCTGCCGCGACGCGGAGCACCGGACCATAGGGCCCCAGCCCGTTCGTGGCCCTCCGCTACCGTTCGAGTCGTGACGCAGAACGTCCTGTGGTGGGTCAGCGGGGCGCTCGTGCTCCTCGCGATTGGCGCGGTCGCTCTCGTGGTGGCCGGGCGCAGCCCACTGCACTTCGACCCGTTCACCGGACGACTGCGCCGCCGGGGCCGCCCCCGCCAGTCCGTCGCGGAGATGCTCCCCGAGCCGCAGCCCTCGGCGCCGCGCGCGGGCATCGTCGTGAACCCGACGAAGTTCACCGACCTGGGCTCGTTGCGAGTGCAGATCGACGAGGTATGCCGCGCGCACGGCTGGGGCTCGCCGATCTGGGCCGAGACGACGGTGGCCGACCCGGGACGAGGCCAGGCGCGTGCCGCCGTCGAGCAGGGTGCGCAGCTGGTGTGCTCGCTGGGCGGGGACGGGACGGTCCGCGCCGTCGCCCAGGGGCTCCTCGGTACGACGACACCTCTCGCCCTGCTCCCGGGCGGCACGGGCAACCTGCTCGCCCGCAACCTCGGACTGCCCATCGACTCGATCGAGAAGGCCCTGGTCGTGGCGCTCACGGGGCAGAACCGGCGCGTCGACGTCGGTCGGGTCAGCATCGACCGCTCCGGGGAGGACCACCGGCCCCAGGAGGACATCTTCCTCGTCATGGCCGGCATCGGCTTCGACGCGGCCGTCATGGCGGACGCTCCGGAGCGGCTCAAGAGACATGTCGGCCCCGCGGCATACCTCGTCTCTGGGGTGCGCAACATGAAGGGGCCGCAGTTCAAGGTACGCCTCAATGTCGACGGCGGGCCCGAGCTGAGCCGGCGCACCCGCACCGTGCTGATCGGCAACTGCGGGCGGCTGTTCGGCGGGGTCGTCCTCATGCCCGAAGCGCGTGTCGACGACGGCCTGCTCGACACGATCATCCTGTCGCCGAAAGGGGTCGTCGGATGGACCGCGGTCGCGGCGCGCGTGCTCAGCCGAAGGCGGCACGGGCACTCGATCGTCGACCACTACACCGGCGCGCGGGTCAGCCTGCGAGCCGACCGTCCTGAGGCGGTCCAGGTCGACGGCGACATCATGGGGGCTGCCCGGTCGGTCTCCGCGTGGGTGGAGCCAGGGGCCCTCGTCGTCCGAATGCCGGTTCGCTGAACCCCGGTCAGGCCTGCCCCGAGTAGGCTCCTGAGCAAGCCGCGCCTCGGACTCGCTCAGGCCAAGACAGCTGATCCTCGACCCGTGAAGGGACACCACGCCGTGCTCAAGCCGGACATCATCGCCAAGCTCAACGACCAGCTCAACGCCGAGCTGTTCGCCTCGAACCTGTACCTGCAGATGTCAGCCTGGTGCGAGGCCGAGGGACTGGCCGGGGCCGCCGCCTTCTTCGCCAACCACGTCCCGGAGGAACTGGGCCATCGGGACAAGATCGCGACGTACCTGTTCGAGTGCGACGCGCCGGTCCGCCTCGGCGCGACGGAGGCGCCACGGGCCGAGTACTCCAGCCTGCTCGAGGTCATCGAGGCCGCCTACGACGCACGAGCAGCAGGTGACCGCCATGATCAACGCCATCGCCGAGCTCGCCCTGGACTCCCGCGACTTCAACACGTTCAACTTCCTGCAGTGGTTCATCACCGAGCAGCGCGAGGAGGAGGTGCTCTTCCGCGGCGTTCTGGACCACGCCAAGCTCGCCGCCTTCACCGGTGACACCGGCCAGGCGATGTGGCACCTCAACCAGCACCTCGACCGGCTCGCCAACACGCCCAAGGGCTGACTCCGGGCGCCTGTCCAGCCACACTGGCGGTGAGCGGAGGCCAAGGGTTGCTTCGGCGTACTCGAAGCAACCCTTCGGCTACGCTCACACGCCGCGCATCATCCGAAGAGCGCCGCGCCCCAGCTCTGTCCGGGGCTCACTCCCGGTGGGCAGGCGAAGACCCCTGACCCGGTGTGCTCGATGTACTCGTTGAGGACGTCCGAGGCGAGCGAGGCTGCGCTGCATCGGCACGAACTGCTTGCCCGGGTCGCGCATGAACGCCACGAAGAACAGCCCGGCGTCGAGGTGCCCGACCCCGTCCGACCCGTCGGTGTAGTTGTAGCCCGCGGCGCAGGATCCGCACTCCGCCGAGCTGGTGGGCCGACGCCAGCGGATGTGCGCGGTCGCCGGGATGAGCGGCCCACCGGCCGTCCGCTGGCGCTCGAAGTCCGCCGCGTCGAACTCGCCGGTTTGCCCGTATGCCGCGCCGGTGCGCTTGGTGCGCCCGAAGATGTCCTCCTGCTCGCGCAGCGGGGTCCGGTCCCAGACCTCGATGTGCATCCGGATCCGGCGGGCGACCAGGTAGGACCCCCCGGCCATCCACGCCGACGCGCCGCTGACGTCGCCGGCGTGGACCCAGACGTGCTCGTCGAGCGCGGCGGCGTCCTCGGCCTTGATGTTGTTCGTGCCGTCCTTGAACCCGCATGAGGTTGCGCGGGGTGGCCTGGGTCGTGCTCGTCGAGGACGTGCGGCCGAACCCGAGCTGCGACCAGCGCACCGCGACCAGCCCCATCCCCATCCGGATCAGGTTGCGCACCGCGTGGACGGCCACCTGCGGGTCGTTCGCGCAGGCCTGGATCGCGATGTCGCCGCCGGTCCGCGCCGGCTCGAGAGCATCACCGGTGAACGGCGGCAGCTCCACGCAGGGCAGCCGGTCGCCGTGCGCGCCAGACCGAACCGGTCGTCGAACAGACTCGGGCCGTACCCGATGGTCACGGTCAGCTGCGAGGCCGGCAGCCCGAACGCCTCCCCGGTGTCCTCCGGCGGCCCCTGCGAGGCGCCGCCGTCGAAGCCACCGGGCACGGTCTCCTCGCCGCGGGTCATCCGCGCGGCCGCCTCGGTCCAGCGGTCGAGCAGCCCCCGCAGCGCGGCCGGGTCCGTGCGTCCGCACGTCCAGCGACACGAAGTGCATCCGGTCCTGTGCGGGGGTGATGATGCCGGCCTGGTGGGCGCCGTGGAAGGCGACGACCTCGGAGGTGGCCGGCGAGCTGGCCGCCTGCGCCTGCGGCTCTGCGGCGGTGGCCCGGCCGGCATACGCGCCGCCGACGAGCCCCGCGAGCGCGGCGCCGGCCGAGGCGCCGAGCAGCCGGCGGCGGCTCACCCCCTCGGTCTCGGCGCCCACGGTGCTCAGGCCTTCTCGACGACCGCCGCCATGCGCGACACCGGCTCGCTCACCGCGTCGAGCGCGACGGTGAGCGCCTTGACCTGGTCGGGCGTGAGGTCGGTGTAGCGGACGTAGCCGCTGCCTTGGCGGTGCGTGGCCAGCAGCTTGTTCAGGTCACCGAACGTGGTGTCGAGCGTGGCGAGCAGGGCTGGGTCCTTCTCCTGCAGCAGCGGCCGCAGTGCGGCCAGGGCGGCCTGGGAGCCCTGGACGTTGCCGTCGAAGTCCCACAGGTCGGTGTGCGAGTAGCGCTCCTCCTCGCCGGTGACCTTGCCGGTGGCCACCTCGTCGAGCAGCGCCTTGGCTCCAGTGGCGATCGAGAGGCCGGTGATGTCGGCCGTCGCGGCCTGCTGGGCCACCGAGCTCACGTCCGCCAGGAGCTGGTCGGCGATGGCGCTGCTGTCGGGCTGCAGCCCGTCGACCCACAGGTCCTTCTCGAGGCGGTGGTACCCGGTGAAGGCCATGCCTTCGTTGACAACGTCCTCACGTCCGTCGATCTTCGGGTCGAGGTCACCGAACGACTCGGCGACCGGCTCGATCCGCTCCCACGGGGCCCGCGCGGACGGGTAGAGGGCCTTGGCCGTGGCGACGTCGTTGGCCTTCACCGCGGCGACGAAAGCCGTGGTGCCGCTGACCAGCTCGGCGGCCTGGGCGGTGACGTACTTCTTGTAGCTCGCGATCGCGGTGGCGACCTTGTCGTTGGCATTGCCCGCGACCGCACTGCCCGTGATGGCAAAAGCGCTGCGTATGCCGTCGCCGACCATCCCCGGCTTGCAGGCAGTCGTGAGGGTGGCCGGCTCGGTGACCTCGACCTTGAGCTGACGGCTCAGGCCCGGGCCGATGTTCTCGACCTCGCCGAGGATGCGGTCACCCTCGGCATACACGTAGAACTCGGTGACCTTGCTGCCCGTGTTCGTCACGTCGAAGGTGACGACTCCCGCCGGCGCCGTCGAGGCGTTGAGGGCGCAGCCCGAGTCGCTCGCTTGGACGCTGACCTGCCCTGGTGGCGCAGTGGATGAGCTGGCCGCGCTGGGCGAGCCGGTCCCGGTGCAGCCGGCCAGGACGAGGGCGGCCAGCGGGACCAGGACGACGGGGTGGGCGCGGTGGGACAGGCGCATGCAGCTTCCTTGCGTTGTCTGGTTGGCGGCGAAGGTCAGCCAGCCGTGGCAGTGACGGTGGCTTGCGCCGCGCGGGCCTTGGGGCGGCGCAGGAACAGCGGCAGGACGATGCCGACGTAGAGCACCCACACCACGGCTTGCAGCACCGTCGTCTGTGGGGTGAAGTTGAGGATCCCCTTGAGCAGCGCGGCATACCAGGACGAGGGGTCGACCACGGTGCTGACGTCGAAGGCGAGCGTGTTGAGGCCGGGCAGAACGCCGGCCTCCTGCAGGTCATGGACGCCGTAGGAGAGGATGCCGGCGGCCACGAAGACGAGCAGCACGCCGGTCCAGCGGAAGAAGCGGCCCAGGTCGATGCGCAGCGCGCCCCGGTAGATCGCCAGGCCGAAGCGCCGCGGCTGCGCCGAGGCCGACCAGCCAGCCGAGCATCGGCAGGACGTTCCCGGCCCCGGCGGCCTGGGTCGTGGCGTAGAAGAAGATCGCCGTTTCCAGCCCTTCGCGACCGACTCCGAGAAAGGCGACCACGGCGACCGCCCAAGGTCCGACGTCCAGCGCCTTCTCCAGCTGTCCCTTGAGCTCGCCGGAGATGGTGCGGGCGGCCGATCGCATCCAGAACACCATGGCCGTGACGAACCCGACCGCGATGATCGAGGCGGTCCCCCCGACCAGCTCCTGAGCCTCGAACGACAGCCGGCTGGTGCCGAAGGTGAGGACGGCTCCGAGCAGCACCGACAGCCCGACGGCCACCCCGACCCCGAGCCAGACGTAGCGCAGCGCCCATCGCCGTTCGGTCTTGACCAGGAAGGCGGCCAGGATGACGACGACAAGTGCCGCCTTCCAGGCCCTCCCGCAGGCCGATGAGGGCGTTGCTGACGAACATGAAGGACCCCTCAGGTTAGGTAAGCCTTACCTAACTTTCCCACAACGCCTTGAGCGGTGGCAACCGAGCCGCACTGTGCTCCGGCCTGGGGGAGAGCCGACGTCGGGGGGCGCACTCGCCTGGGGCGGCCCGGGCCGGGGCAGGATGGACTTTAGCCCAACGCCCATCGACGGCGGGAGTAAACCAGGTGCGGACCATCGGCATGCTCGGCGGGATGAGCTGGGAGTCCACGGCCGAGTACTACCGCCTTGCCAACGAACTGGTGCGCGAGCGGCTCGGCGGGCTGCATTCGGCCTCGCTCATCGTGTCGTCGGTCGACTTCGCCGAGGTGGAGCGCCTGCAGGCCGCCGGTGCGTGGGCTGAGGCGGGCGAGCTGCTCGCGGCGCGGGCCACCGGCCTGGAAGCTGCCGGTGCGCAGCTGCTGCTCATCTGCACAAACACCATGCACAAGGTGGCCGACGCGATCGAGGCGTCCGTCGGCATACCCCTTCTCCACATCGCCGACACGACCTCTGCCGCCGCGGCGCGCGCCGGGGTGACCACTGTCGGGCTGCTGGGCACCGCCTTCACCATGGAGCAGCAGTTCTACCGGGACCGCTTGGCCACGCACGGGCTGAACGTGCTCGTGCCCGATGCCGCCGACCGCGCCGAGGTGCACAGGATCATCTACGAGGAGCTGTGCCAGGGTGTGGTCGAGGACGCGTCACGGCATACCTACCGGCAGGTCATGGGCCGGCTCGTGGGTGCCGGCGCGCAGGGAGTCATCCTGGGCTGCACCGAGATCGAGATGCTCGTCGGCGAGCACGACGCGCCGGTGCCGGTGTTCCCGACGACCCGCATCCACGTCGAGGCCGCCATCGACCTAGCGCTCGCGTAAAGCGCGCAGGTGGACAGCGGCCCAGGTGCGGTAGGGCCGCCACAGCTCCGACACCTCCTCGAGGGAATGCCCTGGCCCGTAACGGTGGACGACCTCCGCCTCCAGGCGACGCTCGTGCCGGGGCAGGGCGTCGGGAGCGTTCGCGCCGCGGACCACGACAAGCTCGGCGGCGAACGGGCCGAGCCCCTTCACCTGCTGGACCGTACGGACGGCCTCGTCAGGGTCGACCGAGCGAAGGACGGCGCTGTCGAGGCGCCTGTCAAGGGCGGCTTCGGCCACCGCATGCACGTACTCGGCCTTGCGTCCGGGCAGGTCCAGATCGAGGGTGAACAGGACCTGCGGGGCCGGGAACGCGCCGTCGTCGCCGTGGCGCCGGATGAGCTCCTCACGCAGCCGGGCGGCTTGGACGATGCGGATGCGTTGCGACAGGACCGACCAAACCGCCGCCTCGTATGCCGAGTGGAAGCCACAGGGGCGCAACCCCGGCAGCCGAGCCTGGGCATCGGCGATGACGGGGTCACGCGTGGCCACCTCGGTCCAGCCCCGGCCGTCGACGTCGAGGGACAGGAACCGGCATACCTGTCCAGCGGCGCCCTCGAGGTCGCCGTCACCGGTCACGACGAGGCGCGCCAGGTCACCCTCCTGGGTCACGACCACCTCGGCACGGCGCCAGTCGGTCTCGGCGCAGAACACCGAGCGCAGCTCGCCCTGGTTGCCGCGCTGGGCCAAGGCGGAAGGCGCGAACCCCTCCCAGAACCCCCGGCTGGTCGCCAACGACCAGGGACCGAGCACCTGGACAGTCATCTGGTGGCGACTCATCGCTTGCTCCCGTCCGCCTCGCGCATGCTGTGCCCGATCCACTGTCGTCCCCGACGGTATCCGTGCGGTCCGACACCGCAGGGAGACCGGTTCGGCTGAACGTGACGTGGCTCATGCCTGCGAGGCAAAGCTGCGACGGCACAATGGAATCGCCGATCCACGTTGCTCATCCGTCGGAAGGGAAGTGGAAACGAGTGAAGATCCGTGAGGCGGCCGACCAGTTCCTCGCCAGTCGGCGCATCGCCGTGACCGGGGTCTCTCGCAAACCCGAGGGGCACGGCAGCAACATCGTGTACCAGCGGCTGAAGGAGCGCGGCTACGAGGCCTTCGCGGTCAACCCGAACACCCCGGCGATCGACGGCGACCGGACCTATCCCAACCTCGCGTCGATCCCCGGCGGCGTCGACGCCGTCGTCATCGGCACCAGACCCGAGCACGCGGTCGGGACGATGCACGAAGCCGTGGACCTCGGGCTCACGAAGGTCTGGATGCATCGTTCGTTCGGCGGCGGCAGCGTCAGCCCGGAGGCGACCGAGTACGGTCGTGCCCATGGGGTCACCGTGATCGACGGTGGCTGTCCCCTCATGTTCGGCCCCACGGCTGACGGCGGGCACAAGATCATGTGCCGCATGTTCACGCTGACCGGGAAGGTTCCCCGCCGAGTGTGAGCGGGCGCCGCGTCGTCCTTCGCCGCCCGGCGGTTGCCGATGCGCCGGGGATCGCCTCCGTGCAGGTCGACGGCTGGCGGGAGACCTACGGTCACCTGCTGCCGAGCCGCTTCTACGACGACGCAGAGCTGGCCGCCCGAACGACCCGGTGGCGAGAGCTGCTGAACCAGGACCCGCCACCGCCACGCCTTCAGGTGGCGGACGAGGAGGGGACCCTGGTCGGCGTTGCCGTCGCCGGACCCGCCCAGGGCGACGACCCCGCCCGAGAGCTGCAGCTGTATGCCATCTACGTTCGGCTCAGCCACCACGGGACGGGGTTGGGGGCCCGCCTGCTGGAAGCGGTCCTCGGCGACGAACCCGCACAGCTGTGGGTCGCCAAGGACAACCCACGCGCACATGCGTTCTACCGCAAGCACGGGTTCCAACCCGACGGGCACGAGGTCGCCGATCCTGACCTGGACGACCTGCTCGAAGTTCGTCTGGTGAGGTGACCCGGCGATCCGGTATGCCGGGGCCTCAGGGCCTGTGTGGTACATCGCCCGACGATCACACTGACGGTGTCTAGCTGGCGCCGGATCCGGCTTGAGCTGCCCTGCTGAGGCGCCACAGGTGACGGCCAGTGAGGATCATCCACGCGAGCAGGAACACGATCGCCGCGAAGTAGAATCCGATCGCGACACCGACCAGCCCCTTGTGCGCATGTTCCAGCACCACCGCGACGATCCCGCTGGCACCTGCCAGGATGCCCGCGACCGCGGTCGCCGAGCTGAAGAGCGCGCTGCGCAGCATGCCGACGCCCATCAGCCCCCAGGCGAAAGACACGATGACGTAACTAACCAGGAACGCGTTCTCGTTGAACAAGGTGAACATCGCCTGGCCCGCCGCGAGGATGGCAGCCCGTTCAGCGTCGCTACCGGCTTGACTGTACTGGACGCTCAGGTCCAGCACCGAGAAGGCGGTATTGGTCGCAACAAAGTCAGCCACCCCCACGAAGAACAGAACGGTCGCCACAGCCATGAGCCCTTCGCCCTCCTTACGCACGGCCACGTACACCGCGAGAGTCGTCGGGATGAGCAGCAGGTAGGAGATCAACCCAAGCAGGTCGAGCGTCAGCAGCCCAACCAGCCAGTTCTGGCGGAACAGCTCGAAGTGCTCCAGTGCGCTCGCGGGCCTGGGAAACAGGGCGAACACGAGGATCTCCCCGACGAGCACCAGGGCGACGCCAAAGGCCGCCACCGCGCCACCCCGGTGCAGCCCAACCCAACGACGCTCGTCGATGATCCGCATCCCGGACGGCTCATCCACGCGACGCACGCTCCCTTCCCGACCCCCAGCCCCCGCATGCGTTGGCGGGCCACGATGCTCGGTGACCTACAGACCCCTTGCACTCGCCTCGTCGACCGCCGCCGTCTCTTACCTTTCGATCGTAGTGACCGTCCCGCCAATGCAGCGCGCCGCCAGCGCGGACCCAAGCCCGTCTCAGGCCCCCCCACCGTCGTCTCGAGTTGGGTCAGCTGCGATTGGGTGCGCACATTCCTTCGCGAACGTAGCCCAAGGGTTGCCACACCGGCCGGGAAGCAACCGCTACCCCCCACTCACGAGTGGCGGACGGCTGAACCCGAGTGGGACGTCCGGACGCGCCGCGGTCGCCCCGGCCGTCCGCGACGCTTTGTTCAGGCGTAGCAGCTCAGTGGTCGCCCGCCGTTGAATGCGACCATGTCAGCCAGGATCGGGTCGAGGTCCAGCGGCGCGCCGGGGGGCGCGCCGTCCAGCTTCGGCATAGGCGCGGTGCAGGTTGCCGACGATCCGCTCGGCGTCGAGCAACCCGGCGTACTCGCCCAGGTCGGTCTCGCGCGCAGCTCGAGCGGGCTCGAGCCCGGCCGCCTTGCCACCGTGCGGCGACGTCCTGCACGAACCGCGCGTATGCCGTCACCCTCCCGATCACCTCGGGCCCGCACACCGGGCCGTGCCCGGGCACGATCGTCTCGGCGCCCAGGCCGGCCAGACGCTCGAGCGCGACCAGCGCACCGCTGATCGACCCTGCAGCGAGGAACGGCGTGCCGCCGTTGAAGAGCAGGTCGCCACTGAACAGCAGCTTGCGTCGGGGACCCACACGTACCGAGTCGTTCGTCGTGTGCGCAGGCGTCCCGCAGGACCGCGAGCTCGCAGCGCAGCTCGTCGACCCACAACGGTGACCCGGTCGGCGTACGTGAGGAACGGCGGCTCGAGCTCGATGTCCCCCCAGTCGACGGCGGTCCAGAACGGCTCGGACCTGGGCAGTCCCCACGCCCAGTATGCCGTCGCGCACCTTCTCGTGGCCGACGATCGTCGCGCCGGGGAACAGGTAGTTGCCGAACGTGTGGTCGCCGTGGTGGTGGGTGTTGACCAAGGTCCGGACCGGCCGGTCGGTGACCCGCGCGATGGCGGCTCGAGGTAGGCGCGAGTGCGCCGTTCGGTCGAGCAGGCGTCGACGCTGACGACGCCCTTGGCGCCGACGAGGAAGCCGGTGTTGTTGATCCACCAGCTGCCGTCGGGCTGGACGTAGGCGTAGATGCCCTCGCTGACCTCCTCGGCCTGCGCCGGCAACGGGAGGCTGTGCGGGGGGGCCGGGTGGCTGCTCATGGCTCATGCTTACCAGTCCGGCGCTCGCCGCGACCCTCACCAAGCCACTCGCCCGACGCGGGCCGCGACGTTGTGGGGAAATCCCGCATCAGGCGGTCCCCGTGTTGCATCCTTAAGTTGGACGGGCACCGACCGCATGAACACCGACCGCATGAACACCGACGACAACGACACCGTCGGGCCAGGCCGTCAACCGGGTCGTCGGCTCGCCATGACTCGCTGGACAAGGGGGACTCATGACGTTTGAATCCACGCAGGCGTTTGCTCGCACCCGCTGTCGGGACTGCGGAGTGCTGATCGAAGTCGGACAGCAGATCACGTCGGCAGCGGACGGGTTCCGCCACGGTAGCTGCGCCATGCAGGTGGTGCAGCGGGATCGCGAGCTGGTTGACGCCCGGTAAGCGACTCAGGAGGCCGCGAGCGGGAAGCGCTCGCGGAAGCGCGGTGTCCACGCGTACGGCAGCTGCGTGCCCGAATCGCCGTACAGGTACAGGTACGAGCTGACCATGACATTGTCACCGTCGCCCTCCGCCGCGACGAAGCCATGTCCCGGAGCCGGGGCCTCGAGCAGCATCAGATAGTAGGTCGTGCCCGGCTCCCGGCATACCACCTCGACGGTCCCGGACAGCGCCGGTATGCCGTCGCTTTGGCCGACGAACCGCTCGCCGGCGCCGAGGTTGTCCCGCACGCCAAGGGCAGCGCACACCGCCGCGAAGGCCGCCGAGTTGGGTCCGACCGCAGTTCCCGCCGGCACGATCGCCCGGGCCGGCTGGCCGCGGAAGTGGGTCAGGTGCAGGCGCAGGTTCTCCAGCAGGATCTTCCACCCCTTGCTCATGGCGTCGTAGGCGTTGCCCCACTCCTCGTCCTCGCCGAAGCCACTGTTGACCAGCCGGACGGCACAGCTGCAGCCCTCCTTGGCTTCCACGAGCCACTCCTGGGCCATCGGCCGCTCGCCGTCGTCGACGAAGACGACTCGGTGCGGCGGCTCCCAGGCGATCACCTTCGAGGTGGTGTCACCCATCGGCCCGAAGTTCATCGTCACCACGCCGCCTTCCTGCTCGGCGACCTCGCAGGGCACGAACCACGAGGTTATGCCGGGTCCGGTGGCGACTGCCTGCCAGACCTCCTGCGGGTTGCCGGGGACCTCGACCGACAGGTCGATGACGCGGTCGTACCGGGACCTGCTGCTGCCTGGTTCACTCATGACGGACCTCCTTGGCTGGACACGGGTAGCTCATGGCGATGTCGGTCACGTCTCCAACGATGCGGTCCGTTTGGCCAAGCGGGGAAGATCCAGCACATGATGGCGTGCGGGATCTTCCCCAGTAGCCCGCCCCCAATAGCATCGGGGTCGCCATGTCGTCTCACGTCGACGGTCCGCACGCCCACGCCCACGGCCGGCGGCTGGCGGTGGCCTTCGGGATCACCGCGACCGTCCTGGTCGCCGAGGTCGTCGGTGCGTTCCTCACCGGCAGCCTGGCCCTACTCGCCGACGCTGCTCATCTGCTCACCGACACCTTCGGGCTCTTCCTGGCGCTCGTCGCGGCCCGCCTGGCGTTGCGACCACCGAGCCCGCAGCGCACGTGGGGCTACCGCCGCGCCGAGGTCCTGGCTGCTGGCGGGCAGTCGGCGATCCTGCTCGCGGTCGGGGTCTACGCCCTCGTCGAGGGCATCCAGCGGCTGGTCGACCCCCCGGACGTGTCTCCCCGGGGCCTGCTCGTCTTCGGCGTCATCGGGCTCGTGGGAAACCTCGTCGCGATGGCCGTGCTCCATTCGGGCCGGACCGCCAACCTCAACATGCGCGCGGCCTTCCTCGAGGTCGTCAACGACGCGGTCGGCTCGGTCGCGGTGATCGTCAGCGGTCTGGTCATCGCGGCGACCGGCTGGACTCGGACCGACGCGGTGGCCGGCATCCTCATCGTGGCGCTCATCGTGCCTCGCGCCGTCGTGATCCTGCGGGAAGCCGGCAACGTCCTGCTGGAGACGGTTCCCGAAGGCTTGGACCTCGAGGACGTGCGACGGCACATCCTCGAGCTCGACCACGTCGTGGACGTGCACGACCTGCACGCGTCGCAGATCGCCACCGGGCTGCCCGTGCTGACGGCGCACGTCGTGCTCGACGACTCGTGCTTCGACGACGGCCACGCCCCGCAGCTGCTCGACTCGCTGCAGGCGTGCGTCGCCGAGCACTTCCCGGTCAGCGTCGAGCACTCGACCTTCCAGCTCGAGCCGGCCAGTCACGTCGAGCACGAGACCGGCCACCACGACTAGGAACTGCCATCACTCCGCGTGGGCTCTCACGCTCGTGGCTGCTCCGCCAACTCCTCGAGTTGTTGTTTACTCCATGACGCATCATGGAGCAGCCGACAAGTCCTCGACTTGGGCGCCCCACAACGTCTGGAGGCCAATGTGGGTGCAGCAGCCGATTTCGCGCGGCGGGTTCGAGCCCGGGAGCCGCTCGTCGGGTACTGGGTGATGCTCGACGCGCCGCCGGCGACGGAGCGGTTGGCGACGTTGGGGTATGACTTCGTGTGCCTCGACGCCCAGCACGGGCTCATCGGCTACTCGGGCCTGCTCGCCGGGCTGATGGCCATCGACGCGGGCGGCAGGTCGGTCGGGTTGGTCCGCGTCGGTGCGAATGACCCGTTCCTCATCGGCCAAGCCCTCGACGCCGGCGCGGCAGGCGTTATCGTTCCGCTGGTCAACACCGCCGACGACGCGCGCCGGGCGCTGGCGGCGGCGAGGTACCCGGCATACGGGGTCCGGTCGTACGCGCCCATGCGAGCGGGGCTGCGGATCGGGCCCGTTCCTGCCGACGCGGACCGGTCCGTGGTCGTCCTCGCCATGATCGAGACGCACGACGGGCTGGCCAACGTCGAGGAGATCTGTTCCGTGGAGGGGCTAGACGGCATCTACGTCGGACCGTATGACCTGCGCCTCGCCCTGGGAGGTGCCTACCCCACGGACCCGTCGCTCGACGACGCCTTCGACGAGGCGGTCGAGCGGATCAACCGGGCGGCCCAGCAGGCTGGGATCTGCGCCGGGTTCCACACCTTCGACGGCACCACAGCCGCCACGCGCCTGGAGCAGGGGTTCACCCTGGCGACGGTCTGCTGCGACCTGACCCACCTCGAACAGGTCGCCGCCGGACACCTGCGCGCCGCGCGCCCGCCGCGCTGACCGGCATACCGGGTGTCAGCGCTCGCTGTCCATGCTCGCCAGCTGCGCGTCGGGGTAGCGTCCGCCGGCCGCGGCGCCGGCTGGGACTGCAGCCTCGATCGCCTTGAGGTCCGTAGCGGTGAGCTGCAGGTCCGCGGCCCCCAACGCCTCGGTCAGCCGGTCGCGTCGTCTCGCGCCGACGAGCGCCACGATGTCCTCACCCTGCGCGATGACCCACGCGATCGCGGCCTGCGCCGTGGTGGCGCCGCGCTCCCGAGCCACCTGTCCGAGCGCCTCGACGAGGGCGAGGTTGTGGGTGAGGTTGTCGCCGCCGAAGCGCGGGCTGTGGGCGCGGAAGTCGTTGGGCGCGAGGTCGCGGTGTGCCGTCCAGGCACCCGAGAGCAGGCCCCGCGACAGCACTCCGTATGCCGTGATGCCCACCCCCAGCTCGCGCGCTGCGGGAAGGATCTCCTCCTCGATCCCCCGCGAGAGCAGCGAGTACTCGGTCTGCAGGTCGCAGATCGGATGGACGGCGGCAGCGCGCCGTAACGACTCCGCTCCAACCTCTGAGAGTCCGATGTGTCTCACGTAGCCGGCTTGGACCAGGTCGGCGATGGCGCCGACAGTGTCCTCGACAGGGACGGCCGGGTCGAGCCGGGATGGGCGGTAGATGTCGACGTGGTCGGTCCCGAGCCGGCGCAGTGTGTAGGCGAGGAAGGTGCGCACCGCAGCCGGGCGGGCGTCGGCGCCGAGCCAGGAGCCGTCCGGGCCGCGCAGCACCCCGAACTTCACACTGATGGTGACCTCGTCACGGTTCCGCCCAGTCAGCGCATCGCGGATGAGCAGCTCGTTGTGGCCCATGCCGTAGAAGTCGCCGGTGTCGATGAGCGTGACGCCGGCGTCGAGGGCCGCGCGGATGGTGGCGATGCTCTCGGCGTCGTCGGCCGGGCCGTAGAGGTCGGACATCCCCATTGCGCCCAGACCGATCGCGGAGACGATGGGACCCGTCCTGCCTAGCCGCCGGGCATCCATGTCGACCTCCATTTCTGGCGGCGTCACTGGGCCGCGGGGTCCGGCGCGAGGGGCACGCAGATCAGGGTCTGCCAAGTCGCCGGATCGGGCTGCTCGCCAGGATCGGTCAGGTACGACTCCCACATGACGTCCTTGGGCCGCATGTCACGCTCGTCGATCCAGCGCTCCACCTCGCCATAGGTGGCTGCCAAGGTGTCAAAGGGGCCCACGTGCATGGCTTCGACGACGCGGCCTCCGGGCAAGGTGCCGGCGATGACCCCGTCCGCGGCACTGACCGGCCCGCTGACCGGGAAGCCGGCCTCAACGTCGACAGTCTCGCCGGGTATGCCGTAGTACTTGCCGAAGGGCGGACCGGTCACCAGAAGTCCTTGCGCCTGCGCCTGTCCCATGGCGGCGTTGAACGCTCGCTGGAAGAACTCGGGCAGCTGGTCCATGGGGACCTGCTCCCGGACTGCTGCGGTCAGCTGCTCGGAGTGCTCGGTGATCCTTATCTCGGTCATGATGCCCACCTTCGCACGCCGAGAGACGTGGCCGCGCTCTGACGCCGGGCGAGAATCTCGTGGGTCCCCGCCCGGCATCAGTCGCAAGACCGACAGGTTGCGCTGATCTGGCGGTCAGTAGACCTCCCCGTCGGTGCGCACCTGCATCGTGGCGATCGTGTTGCGGTCGCCGGTGTAGGAGCCGTACTGCAGAGATGATGCCGACGCGGCCCGGTCACGGCGATGGCGGCGGCTGCGCCAGCGGCAGCCAAGCCGGCCCCGACACGGGTGGGCCAGGCCATGGCGGCGCTTGGCCTCGGGGCCGGAATCCGCTCACTTTGCGCCCATTCCTTACTCGTTGCCCCATTCGGCGGAGTCTCCGCTGGGTATGCCGGGGATGCGGTCCGCGGCGCGCCGCACGGCATACCGGGGGGTGTCGCTGGGCCCTCCTAGCATGGCCGCGACGCTCGACCGCAGTGCTTGCCAAGGGGGCTTGCCCATGACCCAGATCGCCGCCGTCTCTGACGCGCTCGACAGCTTGCGCCGCAGCGACATCGAGGGCATCGTCGGGTCGGCTACCTACGACCGGGGCGTTGCCTACGCGCGGCGCGGCATGGTGGGGCGGATTTCGGTGCTGCGGGACGGCGGGATGCTGCAGGCGCCGGTGGCTGGCAGCTCCGGGCGCTCCTACTCCACGACGGTCTACCTCGATTTCGAGGACGGCGAGCTGATCGAGTGGAGCAGTACTTGCACGTGCCCGATGGTCGAGGACTGCAAGCACGTCGTCGCCGTCCTGGTGTCCGCCCGATCGGCGATCGCCCCAGCGCCAGACCGGCACTCGACGCCAGCCCGGCACTCGACACCCCCACTCTTTGACGCGGCGGCCCTGCAGGCCCACACCGGCGCGCCGGCCCTGGCCCCCGTCCGGGCCCTGCCGGCCTGGGAGACGCTGCTGGCCGCTATCACCGCCGAGTCCGTTGCGCCGGAGACGCAGCCGCGGGTGGGGTTGCTGTTCGAGGTCGAGGTCCGTGGCACTGCTCGGGTGGCGATCCGGCCGGTTGTGCCCGGCAAGAACGGTTGGGTCAAGACCGGGATCGACTGGAGCAAGGTCGAATCCGATTACGCCTACGGCGTGCACCCGCTCGACCCGGGCCAGCGGACGGCGCTCGGCGACATCGCTCGGGCCTATGCGCGCGATCATCGGCGCTACTACCTCAGCGCCAGCGACCGGATCCACCTCGACGATCTCGGCGCGGGATGGTGGGCCGCCGTGCGTGAGGTCCAGCGTCGCGGCATACCCCTGCTCACCGGCCAGAAGTCCTCCGGCGAAGTCATCGTCGCCGACGACCCGGCCCGCCTCGTCGCGGATGTCTGCCGGCCGAGCCCGGACGCAGACGCCTTGCTCACCCCCGGGGTTGAGCTGCCGGCCCAGGTGGGCGAACGACCCGACGACGTGCTGATGCAGATCGGCACTCCGCCACTCGGAGTCCTGGTGCGACGCGGGGCCGATCTGATTCTGGCTCGCTTCGACCCCCCTCTCGATCTGCCTCAGATGCGCCTGCTGCACAGCGAGCCGCTGCCGATCCCGGCCGCGGACCTGCAGCGCTTCCTCACCAGGCATGTCCCGACCCTTCGGAGCAAGCTGCAGGTCGTCTCCTCCGACCAGAGCGTCGAGTTCCCGCAGCAACGCCCACCCCGGCTGTTGCTGCGGGTCACGCACGAACCAGGGCTCAGGCTGTCCCTGGCCTGGTCGTTCGGGTATGCCGTGGGTGACGAGCTGGTGAGCGTCCCCTTTGACTCGATCGACCGCGAGATCGCGCGCGACCTGGCCGCGGAGCGGGTACTGCGGTCGGGGCCGGACATCCTCGACCGGGTCGATGGCTTGCGCGCGTCCCAGGTCACCGGCGGGCGGGCCATCGTGCCGCGCGTGGCGTTGGCTGGCACGCCGATGCTGCGCTTCCTCAATACCGTGCTGCCGGACCTGCTCGAGCTCGACACCGTCGATGTCGAGGTGCTCGGGCAGCCCGTTCCGTACGAAGAGGCGCCCGAGGCACCGCTGATCCGGCTCGCCGTGACCGAGTCCGACGCCCCCGCCTACACCGACTGGTTCGACCTGGACGTCAGTGTCAGCGTCGCCGGTGAGCAGGTCCCGCTGCCGGCGCTGCTCACCGCGCTCACCCTGGGCGAGGAGCACGTCATCCTCGAGACCGGCACGTGGTTTCGCACCGACCACGCCGAGCTGCACGACCTGCGCCGCCTGCTCGACGAGGCACGAGCCATCCACGACGACCCGCGTGCGCCGCTGCGGCTGAGTGCCTACCAAGCCGGTCTGTGGGCCGAGCTGGAGGCCCTGGGCGTCGTTGCCGAGCAGAGCGACAAGTGGGCCGCACTGGTCTCCGGCCTGGCCAGCGGCGGGGTCGAGGAGCTGGACCCGCCCGCCGGCCTGCGGGCGAGCTTGCGTCCCTACCAGCTCGACGGCTACCGCTGGCTGTGCTTCCTGCGACAGGCCGGGCTCGGCGGCGTCCTCGCCGACGACATGGGCCTGGGCAAGACGCTGCAGACCCTCGCCATGGTGCTGCAGCACAAGGAGGCGGCGACCGCCCACGCTGAAGCGCAATCCGACCCCGCCGGCAACGCGCCGGCGCTGCCCGACCCGGTCCTCGTCGTGGCGCCGACCTCCGTGCTTGCCACGTGGGCCGCCGAGGTCGCGCGCTTCGCCCCTGGCCTGCGCACGGTGACCCTCGCCGAGACCACCCAGCGCCGCGGCATACCCGTGTCCGAGGCGGTCGCCGGGGCCGACCTCGTGCTCACGTCGTATGCCGTCTTCCGCCTCGACCAGGAGGCCCTGCGCGCCCAGCGGTGGAGCGGCTTGGTCCTCGACGAAGCCCAGTTCGTCAAGAACCACCAGTCGCAGGTCTATCAGTGCGCCCGACGCCTGCCGGCCCCGTTCAAGCTGGCCATCACGGGCACGCCCATGGAGAACAACATCATGGAGCTCTGGTCGTTGCTGTCGATCGTGGCTCCCGGCCTGTTCCCGAGCCCCCGCAGGTTCAGCGAGACCTACCGGCGGCCCATCGAAAGCGGGCACTCACCCGAGCGGCTCGCCGTGCTGCAGCGGCGGGTCCGACCGATCATGCTGCGCCGGACCAAGGACGCCGTGGCGGCCGAGCTGCCGCCTAAGCAGGAGCAGGTCATCGGCGTCGAGCTCTCGGCGCGGCACCGCCGCATCTACGACCGGCACCTGCAACACGAGCGGCAGAAGATCCTCGGCCTGCTCGCTGACGCGAGTCGCAACCAGATCGCCATCCTGCGATCGCTCACCAACCTGCGCCAGCTCAGCCTCGACCCGGTCCTCGTCGACAAGGCCGAGTCCGGCGTGGGATCCGCGAAGGTCGACGCCCTCGTGGACCTGCTCCTGCCAGTGATCACCGAGGGTCACCAAGCGCTCGTGTTCAGCCAGTTCACCGGGTTCCTGGCCACTGTTCGGGCCAGGCTGGACCGGGAGGGCATCGGGTACTGCTACCTCGACGGGCAGACGAGGAAACGACAAGCGGTCATCGACGCGTTCCGACGGGGCGACGCGCCGGTGTTCCTCATCAGCCTCAAGTCGGGCGGCTTCGGGCTGACCCTGACGGAGGCGGACTACGTCTTCCTGCTGGACCCGTGGTGGAACCCCGCGACCGAGACCCAGGCGATCGACCGCACCCACCGGATCGGACAGGACAAGCACGTCAACGTCTACCGTCTCGTCTCCCAGGACACCATCGAGGAGAAGGTCGTCGCCCTGCAGCACCGCAAGCGCGAGCTGTTCAGCCAGGTCGTCGACGGGGGCGCCCTCGCCAACGGCACGATCACGGCCGACGACATCCGCGGCCTGCTGACCGACGCCTGACCGCCCGGACAGAGCGCCGAGAGGACAGGAGGTGCTGTTATCCCGCCGCCATAACAACATCTTCCGACCACTCGATGACCCGCCCGGCAGGCCGGTCGGGCTCGCAGGAATACGGCGCTGGTTGTCCGCCTTGACTGAGGTGACTTGTGTGGGGCGAGCGAGAGTCCCAGCAGTGCGGCGTGATCGACCTGCCGGGCGCTAGTATTGCGTCTATACGGCACCGGGGCAGGGCTCGTTGAGCAGAGAGAGTCCTGTCTCTGCGGCCGGTGACGCGTGTGCCGACGGGTGCTCGGAGGGTCCACCGTGGGTGGCGGGCTTCGGGACTGCGTCGATGCCTACGTCGATCGGTTGGCCGAGTCGCGTCGTGGGGTGACCACCGGGACGCAACCCGCTGTACGTCTTATCGGCGTCCCAGCGGTATCCGGGTGCTGTCGCGTCCGGCGACGGCCAGCGGGTCCGTGTTATTCCAGAGGAGGAGCTATTGGCTAGAAGAGTCCAGCGCCGTTCCGGCGCGACCCAAACGGCCCCACGGTCCGCGCGTCGTGTCCGCCGGCCGGACGACGAGGGCATCATTCCGGTCCTCGCGCGCGTCGTGCGCGAGGTCGAGGCAGACGCTCAGCGCGGTCGGGTGCGGCCCTCGGTGCGCACCAAGTTCCAGGTTGTCGCCCTGCTGGTACGCGAGGAACGTGCCCGCGTCAAGGCTGACGAGACGAGAAGTGATGCCTACCGCGCCGGGCAGCTCAAGCGCCTCGACGGCATCGCGACGATCCTGGCGATGGCCGCCGTCCGCGACACCTCGCTACTGGCGCTGCTCGCCGAGGACGCTGTCGTCTCGGATGCGGCCAGGTCGCTCAGGCGCGACATGCTGATCTCGGCGGGTCTGAAGCCTCGCGCCGAGGAGGTCACCGCCAGCGAGCCAGTGGCCGCCTCTGCCACGACCAAGCGTCGGGTCGTGCCGCCGTCGGTCGTCTCGCGAAAACTTGCCAACCCGTTCCTGGCTCCCGATTTCGGGTACGTCGGCGCAGGTGAGTCGCGCTCGCGCCGCCTGGCCAGCTGGGAGCTGATCGGGCCCCTGCTCAGCTCGTTCGAGCACGCCGGCGGCGAAGCCCCGGCATGCATGGCCCTTCCCGAAGTCGGCTCACGACGAGCGCCGCATGGCCTGGAGTTGATGCCCCACCAGGCGCAGCTGGTCACCGCGGCTGAGCACGGCCACCGGAGCTTCCTTCTGGCCGATGAGCCAGGCCTGGGCAAGACGGCTCAGGCCCTACTGGCCGCGCAGGCCGCGAACGCCTACCCGCTGCTGGCTGTCGTACCGAACGTCGTCAAGACCAACTGGGCGCGCGAGGCCGGCCTGTGGACGCCCGGCCACCCAGCCACCGTGATCCACGGAGACGGCGACACGATCGACGGGTTCGCTGACATCGTCGTGGTCAACTACGAGCTGCTCGACCGTCACGTTGGCTGGCTCGGCGACCTGGGCTTCCGCGGCATGGTCGTCGACGAGGCGCACTTCATCAAGAACAGGAAGTCCCAGCGCTCCCAGCACGTTCTGCAGCTCTCCGAACGCATCCGGGCCCGCACCGCGCAACCGCTACTGATGGCGCTCACCGGCACCCCGCTGATCAACGACATCGAGGACTTCAGGGCCATCTGGCAGTTCCTCGGCTGGATCGACGAGAACAAGCCGCGCCCCGAACTGATGCAGTCCCTCGAGGAGACCGGCCTAACACCGGCGGAGCCCGGGTTCCACGCCGCCGCCCGCTCCTGCGTGATCGAGCTGGGCATCGTGCGTCGCCGCAAGCTCGACGTGGCCGCCGACCTGCCCGCCCGCCGCATCGCCGACCTGCCCGTCGAGCTCGACGACGCCGTCGGCCGCTCGATCCGCGACGCCGAGCGCGACCTCGCCGACCGCCTCATGTCGCGCTATGAGAGCGCACTCAAGACGCGGACCTCCGGTGTCGATACGCAGGGCATCGACCACGACCTCGTGCGCCGCGTCGCCGGCTGGGAGCTGGCCGACACGGCCACGGCGAAGACCGGCGAGAGCGTGTTCAGCATGATGCGACGCATCGGCCAAGCCAAGGCCGGCCTGGCCGCCGACTACGCCGCGCAGCTCGCACGCAGCGTCGGCAAGGTCGTGTTCTTCGCCACGCACATCGACGTGATGGACCTGGCCGAACAGACCTTCACCGAGCGCGGCATCCGCCACTGCTCGATCCGGGGCGATCAGACGGCAACGAAGCGCCAGAACAACATCGACGCGTTCGTGAACGACCCCGACGTCAGCATCGCGGTCTGCTCGCTGAAGGCGGCCGGCGTGGGCCTCAACCTGCAGGTCGCCTCCAACCTGGTGCTCGCCGAGCTCTCCTGGACCGACGCCGAGCAGACGCAGGCCATCGACCGCGTGCACCGCATCGGCCAGGCGGAGCCTGTCACCGCCTGGCGCATCATCGCCGCGCAGACCATCGACTCGAAGATCGCCGAACTCATCGACAGCAAGGCCGGGCTCGCCGCCAGGGCGCTCGACGGCTCGGACGCAGCGGTGTCATCGGCGGCCGACATGCAACTCGAGTCTCTCGTCGCGCTGTTGACAGACGCGTTGTCAGCGTCGCTGTAGCCACGCGCTGCCATACGTGCACTGCAACGGCCCCCGGACGCGGCAGAAGCATCAACGAGCGTCCTCGGTCATTCGTGCGCCCCGCCAGACTGGAGTGACATGGTGTCTGGTGATCTTTGGTTCTCAGCTCGAGCTCGGATACCTTGACGGCCGGCTGACCCACGCTTGGCTCCTTCACAGGCCCGTGGCGGGCAGGACGAGGGTGAAACGGGATCCGGGCGCAAGGTTTCCGTCGATGTCCAGTCGTCCCCGGTGGGCACGGACTACCTCGTCCACGAGGGCCAAACCGAGCCCGAACCGTCGCCCGTCGCCGATGGATGATCCCCGGGCGAACCGTTCGGTGAGCTGGGCTGCCGCACTGGGGGCCAGCCCGTCGCCGTTGTCGCGCACGTCCACGCAGACGTCTTGATGGTCGCGGCGGACGGTGACGGTGACCGTCTCCGCGACGGGCGAGTGGGCAATCGCGTTGTCAACCAGCGCAGACACCGCCCGTCGCAGCGCGGTGGGTGCCCCCCGCACCAGGTACGCCTGGCGGGGCGGCTCACCGAGCACCTGGAACTGCAGGCGTACGCCGTGTTGGTTGGCGTACGGGGTCATGCTGGCGACGACCGCCTCACACAGCGCGACGATGTCGATGTCCTCACCGAGCGGGGAATGGTGCTGCAGCTGCGCTGAGGTCAGCAGATCGGTGACGACATCGCCCAACACGCGGGTGTCGGCGACCAGCTGGGCCAGCTCGGAACTGCGCTGCGGGTCGGCGCCGGACTCCTGAAGGGCAAGTAGCTGCGCGCGGGTGTTCACGACCGCCAACGGGGTGCGCAGCTCGTGGCTGGCGTCGGCGACGAACCGGCGCTGCCGGGCCAGCGCGTCCCCCAGGGGACGCACCGCCCGCTGCCCGACCACCAGACCGATCAGGGCGGCTAGGGCGATGCCCACCAGCCCGGCCGTCGTGATGGCCACGAGCAGGCGGTGTTCTTCGCTGGTGTGCCGGCTCCAGTCATAGATCGCAACGAACCGGCTGCTCGCGCGCAGCTCGACCCAGGCGCTCCACTGCTGGCTGCTGGCCTGGATGGTCAGCGGGCCTGGCGGGGCGCTGTCGAGAACGGGCGCCTGCGCCGCTGGTTGCGGTGTTCCGGCGCTGACGGTGCGCTGTGCTGGCGTGTTTGCTTGGGGAGCGGGGACTTGGACCAGCCAGACACCCACCGGCGGGTCGGTGACGTCGTCTGCGGTCGTGGCGGCGTGCTGCAGGACGTCCTTGACCTCCTGGGCCTGTTGACGGTCGAACAGCAGCACCGAACCGGCGCTCACGACGAGCACGACGAGGGCCACCGCTAGCGCGGTCTGCAGCGCCACCGTCCAGGCTGCCCGGCGAAGCAGCTGCGCGTCGCCGTGCCGGGAACGGGACCGGATGCGGCGCGCTCGTCTCATCCTGATCCGAGTCGGTAGCCGATTCCGTGCACGGTCTCGACCGCGGCCCGGCCCAGCTTCCGACGCAGGTAGTGAACGTAGGTGTCCACGGCCCCCGGTGTTCCGGCACCCTCGAAGACGAGGTCGAGCAGGACCTCGCGGGTGAAGATCCGTCGTGGATGCCGCGCGAGCAGGGCCAGCAGCTCCGCTTCCCGAGCCGACAGGTCGATGCCGTGCCCGTCGACGACGACCCTGGACTCGGCCAGGCGCAACTCTCCGCGCCCGAGCGGCAGCGGTGCCTCCTCGGTCCGCCGTGGCCGAAGCAGCGCCCGCAGCCGGGCCGCCAGCTCCTGCACGTCGAAGGGTTTACCCAGATAGTCCTGAGCGCCCCCGTCCAGGCCTTCAACACGGTCGGCCACGGTGTCTCGAGCGGTCAGCACCAGCACCGGCGCCGTCACGCCGCGTTGGCGCAGCCGAGCGATGAGGTCGACCCCCTCGATGCCCGGCAGTCCACGATCCACAACCAGCACGTCCCACTGCTCGACCAGCCCGCGGTGCAGGCCCTGCTGCCCGTCGCGCACCACGCTCACCACGTACCCCTCAGCGGTGAGCAGCCGCTGCAGCAGCCCGGACAAGTCCCGGTCGTCCTCGACCAGCAGCAGGCGAGGACCCGACGGCACACCGTTCATCGTGGCACGCCGCACTCAGACATTTCTGGGTTCAGGCGGTGGCCGCGCCGCCGCTGCCACCCCGCTCAAGAGCCGTGGGTCGTCGTCGAACCGCCCCCGGACGAGCGGCCCTGCAAACCCGGCGTCTGGCCGAATCCAGAACTGGAGCCGCCGCGGGGCTGGCTCTGGCCCGACGGCGGCTGCTTCGCGCCGCTGGCGGCGCCGGGCGCCAGCTTGTCCGACGGCGAGGGCGCCGGTGTGGCCGGCGCCGGGGTGGCCCAGGCGTGCGCAAGGGCCAAGTGCCCTGTCAGGGCCAGGGTGCCGACGGCGCCCGCGCCGAGTACGGCCTGGGTCAGCCGCCGGGTCACTTTCAGGGCCGAGCTCATTGCGGTCCTCCAGGGTCGAGGATGACAGGGTTGACCGGTGGCCTGGTCACGGCCTTTGAGCTGGCTGTGTGCCAGGTAAGAGCAGATCGGGTGCGGGACGGCCGGCATGTCAGCGCGGCTGCCGGTGCCAGGCCAGCGCCCGGGCGGGACACAGCCGGATCGCCGCATCGCCCAGTTCCGGCTCGACCTGTGCGGAGTGCACGATGGGA
>CAVYKM010000019.1:0-34346 GCA_963769085.1 uncultured Actinomycetota bacterium
CGCCGCCGGCACGAGGGTCAACAGCGTCGTCATCAGCAGCGGAAGCATGAGGGCAGTGCCGCACGCCTGCACCACCCGACCGGCGAGCAGCCAGCCAAAGGCTGGCGACACCGCGCGCAGGTGCTGGAGAAGAGCGCCATCGCCATGACGAACACCGGCCGGGTGTTCAGCCGCTGGATGAGAAAGCCAGTGACCGGGATGACGACCGCCATGGTCAACATGAACGCGGTCGTGAGCCACTGCCCCGTGCGAGCCTCGACGCCGAGGTCGAGCATGATCGGGCGCAACGCCACGCTCATGGTCGTCTCGTTGAGGAAGACCACGAACGTCGCGGCCACCATGAGCCAGACCACTCTCAGGTTGGCCGGCCGCTCGGGCGACGCGTCACATGTGGCGACCGGGGGGGTGGCCTGTTCGACGGTCACGACGGACCCTTCTCGATAGCGCTGCCGTTGGAGGAGCTCGTCCTCGGTTCGACGGTAACAACGCCATCAGACAGACCCCAACGGGTTTTCCACCGGTATGCCGTGTGCTCGGCCCGCGTCACCCCACGCGGCTAGTCCACCAGGCCACGCTCATGGGCGATGGCTGCCGCCTCGCCCCGGCTGGACGCACCGAGCTTGGCCAGGATGTTCGACACGTGCACGCTCACCGTCTTGGTGCTGATGAACAGCGCCTTGCCGATCTGCCCGTTGCTTCGGCCTTGGGCCACCAGGCGCAGCACCTCGGTCTCGCGCGCGGTGAGGTCGGGAATGCCCTCTGACCGGCGAGGCGACGGCGTGAGCGCCTCGAGCTCGGCAAGCAGCGGACGCGCATCGACGCGCTGCGCGAACCGGCGGGCCGAGTCAGCCGCGTCGGCGCCCGCCCCGTGGTCACCTGCCGCATGCCGAACCGCGGCAAGGCGCGCGTTCGAGCGCGCCGTCTCATAAGCGTGGCCGTAGCTGTGCATGGCGTCGACGCTTGCCTGCCATGCCGTGGTCATCTCGTCGAGGCTCGATCGTACAGTCGGCGAGCCACCGCAGCCGAAGGCTCTCTGCCGCCAGCCGGCGAGCCCACGCTCGAGTCTCGGACCCGGCCGATGCATAACGGGACCCGGGCCAGGACTCGAGCTCGGCGAGCACCGCGCCCGCCCGCCCCGACAGCTCTCCACATAGGTGCAGCATCCGGTCGCGGAGCGAAGGCTCGGCATGGGCTACCGCGCTGGCGCAGACCCCCGTAAGCAGGGCCGCAAGCCGCACGAGGGCCTGGTACTGCGGCCCCCAGGCACGGTCCAAGGCTGCCACGGCATCCTCGACGAGCGCCACTGCCGAGTCGGATCATGTAGCCGGCGTTCGCCACCAGCTGCATCCCGCCCACTGCGGTGAGCACCGCCACCAGGCCGTCAACCGGCCGCCACTCGCGCAGGCCCGCCAGCTCGCCCGGCGGGGCCGCCCGTCCTTGACCGGCGAGCACGACGAGCCGCCCAGCCGTGAACAGCGCCAGGCCGGGCTGCGGGTAGGGCGGCTTCGGCGGCTTCGAGCCGGGCCAGCGCCCCGTCCCAGTCGCCGAGCTCGAACGCCACCAGCCCACCTTCGAGGCGGCACTCCAAGCCCCAGGGCGCCCACGGCCGGTCCAGCCGGGCAGCGGCCTGGGCGCCCTCGTCGAAGCGCTGCAGCGCCGAGGGCAGGTCGCCCCGGTGATGGGCCAGCGCCCCGAGCTGGTGCAGCACCCTGACCTGGATCGGGTCGTCGGTCCCGCCCAGCTCGGCGGCGACGGCCAGCAGGTGCTTCTCGACCGCATCGACGTCCTGCTCGGCCTTGAGCACGCCCGTCATGATGGTGCGCACCTCGGAGATCGCGGCGCGCTGCCCCGCCCGCTCCGCGAGCCCCAGCACCTCGTCAGCGACGACCGCCGCCTCCGGGTGGTTGCCCGCGTCGATGAGGGCCTGCAGGTGAGCCGTCAGGACGGAGGTATGCCGGGCATCGCGGTCCTGGGGTAGCAGCCGCACCGCTTCGCGGGTCATCGCCAGCGGCGTCGACTGGGAGGTCGAGCACGCGCGACTGCTCGGCATACGCCGCCAGCAACAGCGCCCGTGCGGTCGGGGTCTGGGCACGGCCTGGGTGCTCCAGCCGGTCCTTGAGCAGGCCACTGGCCCGCAGCACGTCGCCCGCTCTGGATGCCGCGTTGGCCGCGCACAAGGTCACCTCGTCACGGGCGGGGTCGTCCTCGCCCATGAGCGTCAGCACCCGTTCGTAGTGGGCCAGGGCGTCGTAGGGGCCGCCCATGCGCAGCGCCTCTTCGGCCGCCTGCCGCCCAGCCGCGATGGCCGTCTCGGGGTCACCGGCAGCGGCGGCATGCCGAGCCAGCTCCGACGGTGGGCCCAGGTGCGGCTGGGCAGCCAGCGCCACGGCATACGCCCGATGCAGTGCTCGGCGCTCTCCCGGGAGCAGCGAGTCCCCGACCGACTCGGCAACGAGGGCGTGCCGGAAGGCGTAGCCGTCGGGCGGGACGGGCTCGATGGTGTGGTTCTCGACGGCCGGGCGAAGCACGGCGTCCAGCTGCTCAGGCGACAACGACAGCACGGCACACAACAGCTCATGGCCAACCTGGCGCCCCGCCACGGCCATGGCACGCACTGCCCGTTGCGAGTCGTCGTCGAGCTGCTCGACCCGAAGGCGCAGCAACCGGCTCAGGTCCTCGCCTAGGCCCCGCCCGGCCGCGGCACTGGCGACCAGCTCCTCAGCGAAGAACGCGTTCCCCTCCGCGCGGGCAGCCAGCGCAGCGACCTCAGCGGGCGAGGCGGGAGCACCCTCAAGCCCGGCAACCAGGCGGCGCATCGACTCCTCCGGTAACGGGCCGAGCTGCATCCGCGTGACCCCGGGGAGGCGAGACCAGACCGCGAGGGTCTCGTAGAGCGGGTGCCGTCGGTGCAGGTCGTCGGAGCGGTAGGTGACGACCACGGCAATCGGGCCGCTGAAGCCGCGGGTGAACAGCAAGGTCAGCAGGTCACGCGAGGAGTGGTCAGCCCAATGGACGTCTTCGACCAGCACCAGCAGCGGCCCCCCCGCCGCCAGCGCGGTGAGGCAGGCATGCATCGCCTCGGCGACCAGACCGGGGTCGGCCAGCCCGCTCTCAGCTGTGCCAAGGTGGGCGGCGCTGCTCGTCGAGCGCCACGACATGAGGTGGATCAGGGTGGGGTGAGCGCCGACCACCGCGTCGATGACGTCCGGCCGGACGGTGTCGGCGGCGGCGAGCACCTCGACGAACGGCAGGTAGGGCAGCGCGCTGCCCGCTTGGCCGACGCAGTGCCCGACCAGGCTCACCCAGCCCGCGGCGACGGCATCGGACTCCAGCTGGGCCAGCAGGCGGGACTTGCCGATTCCGGCGTCACCAGCCATGACGACCAGGCCGCCGCGGCCAGCCGGTATGCCGGCCGCGGCGCTGAGACGCGCCAGCTCGGCCTCCCGGCCGACCAGCGGGCCGCCCCGTCGGAACAGCTGCATGCCCGCGATTATCGGTGACCGCGGTGACAGCCGGGACCTCCATCGTCGCCGCGCCGGCTCACAGGTTGCTGCTGGCGCCTTCTTCGTGCCGGCGTGCCGAGCGCAGCGAGCGGGCGATGACACGCAGGGACGACTCCGGGCGCACGCCGCGGCCGCGTCGACCGCTCGTGTAGCGCCCGTTCAGCTCGGCCTGGACCGAAGGGATGTCGTGGATGGGTGTGAAGGACATGACCGGAACCTCCTGTGTGGATCAGTGGTTCCAGAGTCGGCGGCTGAGGTAGCAGCCCGGATCGGGGAAAGTACGTATCTTGGCGACCCTCCACTACCTAAGTTTCGGCTGACGGGCGGCGCGCACTACCTCAGTCCCTTACGGCGGAGTCTCTTGGCGGGCGTGGTGTATCAGGGCCCCGTCAACGAGCCTCCACATCCGTAGCCTCAAGGGACCACGTCGGAAAGCGGGTTATCTCATGGCGGTACCCAAGGTGTGCATCGACCGGCTGCTCCCCGCGGACCTCATGGCCCATCGGGACCGGTCTGATGACCGCGCCATCATCCCGATCGGCAAGCTGTGGATGAACGGCACCACCCTTCGGGTGCGCTTCCTGGACGGCACGCCGCAACAGCGGGCCAAGGCAACCGAGCAGGCGAGCTGGTGGACCGAGCACGCGAACCTGCACTTCGACGTTCGGCGACGACCCGGCCGCCGAGATCCGCGTCGCCTTCGACCCCAACGACGGTGCCTGGTCGTACGTCGGCACCGACATCCGCGGCATACCCCTTGACCAGCCGACGATGAACCTGGGCTTCCTCGACGGCGGGACGGCGGGTCACGAGTTCGGCCACTCCATCGGTCTGGCCCACGAGCACCAGAACCCTGCCGGCGGGATCGAGTGGAACGAGCAGGTCGTCATCGCGGCCCTGTCCGGACCGCCGAACAACTGGAACGAGGCCCAGATCCGCCACAACGTCCTGGACAAGTACCGCGTCGACCAGGTGAAGGGGACCGAGTTCGACCCCGACTCGATCATGCTCTACTTCTTCCCCGGCACCTGGGTGAAGAGCGGGGTCGGCACCCACGCCAACGACGTGCTGTCCGCCATGGACAAGGGCTACGTCGCCAGCGCCGAGGCCTACCCGAAGGATGGCACGACGACCGAGCAGGCCACCGAGCTGACGGTCAACGCGTCGAGCACGGCCGCAAGCATCGGCAAGCCGGGCGAGGAGGACCTGTTCACCGTCGTCGTGACCACGGGCGGCACGCACGTTGTCGAGACGTCGGGGGACACGGACGTGGTCGTGAAGCTCTACGGGCCGGACTCGCCGACCGACCTGCTCGCCACCGACGACGACAGCGGCGCGGGACTCAACGCACGGATCGTCGCCAAGCTCGTCCCCGGGCGCTACTACGTGCAGGTCCGCCACTACAACACGGCGCAGGGCACCGGCGACTACGGCATCCGGATCCGCCGGCCGTAGGCCCTGGCTCCGGCCCGGCTCCTCGACCGACTCCTCGACAAAGCGGCAGTAGTTCCACAAGACGGCAGTCGTTCCTGCCGTTTCGTGGAACTACTGCCGCTTTGCCGCCAACTTGGGCAGGCGCGACCCGCCCAGTATGCCGTCGAGCCCCGGCATGGTGCCGGGGCTCGACGAGGTAAACGCGCAGCGAGGCTGCGGCCGTCACTTGATGGTTTGTGCCGCGATCTCGTTGTGCGGGTCGGTCGGGTCGAGCACGTCGTGCTCGAACCACAGGTGCCGGCCCTTGATGACGTCCTGCGCCCTCTTGTACTGGTAGTCGTCGTCGTTGCTCCAGATCTCCGAGAACAGCGCGTCGACCCGGCGGCGGGCCTGGCGGCAGAACAGGTCGGCAAGCTCCCGAGCCTCGTTCCCACGCTGTGGCTGCTCGCGGCGGATCGTGTCGGCGTGCACGACCGCACAGGCCATGACGAACAGCTCCGCTCCGATGTCGACGACCCGGCCCAGCAGGGCGCCCTTCTGCTCCAGGCGGCCCTGGTAGCGACCCATGAGGTAGAACGTCGTGCGAGCCAGCTTGCGGCTGTGCCGCTCGACGTACCGCAGGTGCTTGGCATTCGACCCGAACTCGGAGTAGGACTGCGGGTTCTGGCCCTCGCCGACGGTCAGTGCGGGGAACCACTTGGCGTAGAACTTGCCTGCCTTGGCGCCCGCCTTGGCCATGTCACTGGCGTTCTTGCTGGTGAGCAGGTCACCGGCCACGTGCAGGTGCTGGTCGACGGCCTCCCTGGCAATCATCAGCCGCATGATCTCCGATGACCCCTCGAAGATCCGGTTGATCCGCAGGTCACGCATGAGCTGCTCGGCCGGGTAGGCCCGCTCACCACGACGGTGGAGGGACTCCGCCGTCTCGTAGGCCCGACCGCCACGGATCTGGATCATCGCGTCGACGGACTGCCAGCCCAGCTCGCTGCCGTAGAGCTTGGCCAGCGCCGCCTCGATCCGGATGTCGTTGCGCTTGTTGTCGGCCAGGCGGCTGGCAACGTCGACCATCGCTTCCAGCCCGAAGGTGGAGCCGGCGACGAAGGCCAGCTGCTGGGCCACGGCGTCGTGCTTGCCGATCGACTGACCCCACTGACGGCGCTCGACCCCGAACTCGCGGGCGATCTTGAGGCCGTACTTGGACGCCGCCATGCACATCGCCGGCACGGACAGCCGGCCCGTGTTCAGCGTGGTCAAGGCGATCCGCAGGCCGTCACCCTCGCGCGCGACGACCGAGCTCTTCGGAATGAAGACGTTCTCGAACGTGGTGAGCGAGTTCTCCAGCCCGCGCAACCCCATGAACTCGTTGCGCGAGACCATGGTGATGCCCTCTTGGTTCATCGGGACGATGAAGGCGGTGATGCCGCCGCGGTGTCCCTCGGACTTGGGCACCTTGGCCATGACGACGACGACATCGGCCACCGGCCCGTTGGTCGCCCACAGCTTCGTGCCGTTGAGGAGGTAACCGGAACCGTCCTCAGTGGGGATGGCAGCCGTGGACAGGCGAGCCGGGTCGGAGCCCACCTCCGGCTCGGTGAGCAGGAACGCGGAGATGTGGTCGGTCGCGAGCTTGGGCAGCCACTCGCGCTTCTGCTCGTCGCTGCCGAACATGTTGAGCGGCTGGGGCAGGCCGATCGACTGGTGGGCGCTGATGAGCACGGCCAGCGAGGCGCAGTACGTGACCATGTAGCACAGGACCTTGTTGTAGTAGTACTGGCCCAGGCCCATCCCGCCGTACTCCTTGGGGATCTTCATCCCGAGCAGGCCCGACTCCTTGACGGCCTTGAGCACCTCGTCAGGCAGCTTGCCGTCGCGCTCGACCTGCATGGGGTCGACGTGCTCGAGCATGAACGTCTTGACCCGCTCCACCAGGGCTTCGCCCTCTTCGACGACCGCGCGGTCCAGGGGCGGTTGCGGGTGGATCAGGTCGAGCCGGAAATGCCCGAGGAACAGCTCGCGCCCGAAGGAGGGCAGCTTCCAGTCGGTCTGCCGACTGGCCTCCGCAATCTTCTTGGACTCTTCGTAGGACGGCTGGCTCTGGGCCTGGGGGGCGGTTGTTGTCATTGATGAAGACCTTTCGTCGGGCAGGCGTACCTCAGGCGGACAGGACTACTCGCGTGTGCCCAGGCCGGCCGCGGTGCGACCAGTATTCCCCACACCCGGCACCACACGGCCACGCGCCGGAGGAGCGGAGGGCTGGGCAGCTGACAGAGTCGGCTCCTCTCTCTGTAGGCATCATTCCCCCTCCGGCGGCATAACGCAGCCTGAGGAAGGTCCCGGTTTTCCCGATGGGCCCCCAGCGAGCGCCGAGATGGCCGTTTTAGGGCTGTGATCTGCGCCCCATTCGGCCTTCTCAGCGGGTATGCCGGCCGGTCGGCTCGCTGGCGAACGCCGGCCGCGCCCGCGGGCGCGCACACGGCGGCTCGACCCGCGACACCCGACATAGGGTGGCCCACATGACGGTCGACGCGGGCGGGCGCACCGGCGACATCGTCCAGGAGTATCGCGCGCTGGCCGGCGACGGCGTCGACGAGCTGGTCTCGGCCCACGGTGTCAGCCCGATCCACTCCGGGGTCGCCGACTCGCTGCGCCTCGCCGGGCCAACCGGGCTCATCAGATGGGCGGACCGGGTGCGCTCCTTCATCGCCGACGAAGGCATTACGTACGGCTCGCGCGATCCCGGCAGCGCCGCCCGTGGGTGGTCCCTGGACCCCATCCCGGTCCTGCTGTCCGCGCCCGAGTGGGACCGGCTCGAGTCCGGCCTGGCCCAGCGGGCCGTCCTGCTCGACGCGGTGCTCGGCGACCTCTACGGCGAGCGTCAGCTGGTCCGACGCGGACTGCTGCCCCCAGAGACCTTCCTCGGCCACACCGGCTTCCTGCACCAAGCGACGTCGATCCGCCTGCCCGGCCCGCGCCAGCTCGTCCTGGCCGCCGCCGACCTCGCCCGGGACGACACCGGCGCCTGGCGGCTGCTCGGAGACCGTGCCCAGGCGCCGTCGGGCGCGGCATACGCCATGGCCAACCGGCGCATCATCGCCCGGGTCCTGCCAACGCTGCACCGCCGCACCGACCTGGCCCGGCTGCGGGGCTTCTTCGACACCATGCGCCAGGCGCTGCAAGCCGCGGCCCCTGTCGGGGTCGACCCACCCCGCGTCGTCGTCCTGTCCCCCGGGCCGCTCAGCGAGACGGCATACGACCAGGCGCTCACCGCGACCCTGCTCGGCTTCCCTCTCGTCGAGTCCGACGACCTCACCACACGCGACGGCCAGGTCTGGCTGCGCACAACGGGCGGGCTGGAGCACGTCGACGTGCTGCTGCGCCGGGTGGACGCCGACTGGTGCGACAACCTCGAGCTGCGCCCCGAGTCCCGGCTCGGCGTGCCCGGGCTCGTCGAGGCGGCGCGGCTGGGCGCCTGCTCGGTCGTCAACCCCCTTGGGGCGGCGGTGTTGGAGAACGTCGCGTTGCTGCCCTACCTCGAGCCGGTATGCCGTGCCGTCACCGGCGAGGACCTACTGCTGCGTCCAACCCAGACCTGGTGGTGCGGGGACGCCACACAGCGCAGCCACGTGCTGGCCAACCTGGACCGGCTCGTCATCAAGGCGACCTCACGGGGGGTGGGACCGGCGAGCCGGTTCGGCTGGGAGCTGAGCACTGCCGAGCTCGCCCTGCTGCGCGCACGGATCGACGCGCAGCCGTGGGCCTGGGCAGCCCAGGAGCCGCTCGCGATGTCGACCGCCCCCGTGGTCCACGACGGCGGACTGCAACCCCGGCGGCTGGTCCTGCGGACGTTCGGCGTGGCCGACGGCGACACCTACGCCTTCCTGCCCGGCGGCTTGGCAAGGGTGGCAGCCGAACCGGACTCGGCGATGGTCACCAGCATCACCGGTGCCGCGTCCAAGGACGTGTGGGTCCTGGCCGACCGCGACTCGGAGCGACGGGCCCCGAGGTCTGCTCGCCGCCGGGAGCCCAGCCGCGCCGAGGAGCCGGGCACCGCGTTCGCCCACGAGGCGAGCGACCTCGGGGCGATTCACGAGGTGGCCGGCGTCGGCAGCGTCACCCCCCGCGTTGCCGAGGACTTCTACTGGCTGGGCCGCTACCTGGAGCGCGTCGAGGGCACCGCCCGGCTGTTGCGGGTCGCAGCCGACCTGGACGAGGACCACGGCCTGCGGCCCGGAACGCCGGGGGCGATGACGCTCGACGTGGTGCTGCGCGCACTGGCCGAGGTGACCACGGTCCGGCCCAACGGCGGCGAGCAACCCGCATCGGGTGAGGGCAACCAGCGCTACCTGAGCACCCTGCTCTTCGACCCGAACGCCCCGGGCACCGTCACCTACGGGGCTGGGCGGGCGATCCGGATCGCCCGTGCCATGCGCGAGCAGATGAGCCAGGACGTGTGGCTCATCCTCTCGCGCCTCGAACGCTCTCTCGCGCGCAGCGACGCGGCCAGCACCAATGCCCACCTCCAGGCGGTCATCGCCGACACCCTCGAGCTCACCCTGGCCGTCGCCGGTATCCAGCACGAGAACCTCGTCCGGGGGCCGGAGTGGGGCTTCCTTGACGCCGGGCGGCGCATCGAGCGAGCCCAGCACACGGTGCGCGTGCTCCGGCATACCGTCGCCGTCGAGCGGCCGCCGGTCATCGACGCCCAGGTGACCGAGGCAGTCCTCGTGGCGAGCGAGAGCGTCATCGCGCACCGACGCCGGACCGCAGCCGGGCACGGTCCTTCCGAACCGTTCCTCGCGGCCGTCGACCTGCTGCTGTTCGACGCGGGCAACCCCCGCAGCGTGCGCCACTGCGTGGATCGCCTCGGCGAGCACCTGGCCGTGCTGCCGCCGGAGCGGGTCGGCGTCGACGGCTTGCTGACCGTGGTCGACTCGGTCGACGTCGACGACCTGGGTACCGAGGACCGCGTGCAGCTGGGCGAGCTGCTCGAGCGGGTCGGCGGGCAGCTGCGGGGCCTCTCGGAAGCGATCACTGGGCGCTACTTCGTGCACCAGGCACCGCAGCGGCCGTTGCCACCGCAGTTCGACCTCGGGGCTCTGTTCGCTGCCGCGCCACGAGGCGCGGGATGAACGACTGGCCCACCGACGGGGCGGACGTCCACCACTCACCACGGGTCTACGAGGTGCGCCACCGCACGACGTACACCTACGAGCAGCCGGTCTCGGACTCGTACGGGCGGGGCATCTTCGCGCCCCGGACCACCCCGACCCAGCGCATCCTCGCCCACGACGTCGACACCGCACCGACCCCGCATGTGCTCACCGAGCACACCGACTTCTTCGGCAACCGCAGCCACTACCTCGAGATTCGCACCCCGCACACGACGCTTGAGGTCGTCAAGCGCTCGGTGGTGCACGTGCAGTGGCCGACGGTCGAGGTGGCCGAGCTGGACGAGTGGACGGTGGGGTCGGCCGCATACCACCTCGCGCAGGCCACGGACCCGGTCGAGCGCACGACCTACGTCCTGCCGTCGCAGCTGGTCGACGTCGGGCCGGCGCTCACCGAGTACGCGGACGCCATCCTCACCCGCGACCGGCCGCTCGGGCAGGCGCTCGTCGCGCTCCACCGGGGCATTCACGCCGACTTCCGTTACGCCAAGGGCGTGACGACGGTGAAGACCACCCTTCCGGAGCTGCTCGACAGTCGCGCCGGAGTGTGCCAGGACTTCGCCCACCTCGCCGTGGGGTGCTTCCGCAGCGTCGGTATGCCGGCCCGCTACGTCAGCGGGTACATCGAGACCCGGCCGCCCCCGGGTCAGGAGAAGCTCGAAGGTTCCGACGCGACACACGCCTGGGCGTCGGTGCTGGTCCCCGGGCCGAACGGCGGCAGGTGGGTCGACCTCGACCCGACGAACGACCAGTTCGCCGACTCCCGCTACATCGTGACCGCGTGGGGGCGGGACTACCGGGACGTCGCGCCGCTTCGTGGGGTGGTCTTCACCCAAGGGCGAACGTCCACGCTCAAGGTCGCCGTCGACGTCAGCCGGCAGCCGGACCCGGCAGCCGAACCAGCCCGGTGACCGGGACCGCGCGAGACTGGGATGCCGCCGCTGCGGGCCGGGCGGTGGGCGATGCGGTCCACTCGGACTCTGGCCTGCCCGGGGTGGTCGCCGGGGTCACCGACCGCGACGGCACGGCATACCTCGGCGCGGCTGGCGTGCGCAGCCTGGCGAGCGGTATGCCGATGACACCCGACACGGTGTTCGCCGCCTTCTCGACGACCAAGCCCATCACCGGCACCGTCGCGTTACAGCTCGTCGAGGAGGACCGGCTCGACCTCGACGCGCCGGCGCGCGAGTATGCGCCTGCACTCGGGGAGATCCAGGTGCTCGACGGGTTCGACGCGTCGGGCAACCCGATCCTGCGCCCACCGCGGCGGGACGTCACCGCGCGCCACCTGCTCGTGCACACAGCGGGTTTTGCCTACGAGACGTTCAACGAGACCTACCAGCGACTGGTCACCGAGCATGGCCAGGTCGGCACCGCCACAGCGACCCGCGCGTCGCTCATGACCCCGCTGTTGTTCGAGCCGGGCGAGCGGTGGGAGTACGGCAGCAGCATCGACTGGCTCGGCCAGGTCGTCGAGGGCATCACCGGCCAACGGCTCGGGGAGGTGATGCGCGAGCGGGTCTTCGCGCCTCTCGGCATGCGCGACACGGCCTTCACCCTCACCGACGACATGCGGGCCCGCCGGGCCGGCATGCATCGCCGTATGCCGGACGGCTCGGTGGTCGCGAGCCGAACCAGCGAGCGCGAGCCTGAGGTGCACATGGGTGGGCATGGGCTGTACACCACCGTCCCGGACTACCTGGCCTTCATGCGGATGTGGCTGAGCGACGGAGCGTCCGGCTCCGGAGAGCGGCTGCTGAGTCCGGAGACGGTCGCCTCCGCCTCGCGAAACCACCTGGGGGACCTGAAGATTCACGCCCTCCCGGCAGTCGTGGCGGCGGTGACCAACCGATTTGAGATGTTCCCCGGGATGCCCAAGTCGTGGGCCTACACGTTCATGGTCAACGACGAAGACGCGCAGACCGGCCTGCCAGCGGGCTCGCTGGGCTGGACCGGCCTCGCGAACCTGTACTTCTGGATCGACATGCGCAACCGGATTGCCGGGTACTGGGCCGCCCAGCTGCTCCCCTTCGCCGACGCCCCGGCGATGGGCGCGTACCTCGACTTCCAGACTGCGGTCTACGAGGCGCTGGCCGGTCGCGCGCGCGAAAGGTCCGTAGATGTCGTCAAACGCGGCCCGATAACCGCATCTGCTGACCTTTCGACGGAGGCCCACTCGCGTCGACGGAGCCCGCTCGCGCGCCACGCCGAGTGGGCGCGGCTCAGACGAAGGCGCTGACCCCGGTCTCGGCGCGACCGATCAGCAGCTTCTGGATCTGCGAAGTGCCTTCGTAGAGCGTCATCACCCGGGCGTCCCGCAGGTACTTGTGCACCGGGTAGTCGTCGATGTAGCCATAGCCGCCGAACACCTGCAGCGCGAGGTTGGTGGCGCGCACGGCCGCCTCCGACGCGAAGTACTTGGCCTTCGAGGCCTCGACGCCGAACGGCATACCGCGGTCGACGAGGTCAGCCGTGCGCCAGGTGAGCAGCCGGGCCGCGTCGGCCTCCACTGACAGGTCGGCGATCATCTCCTGGATGAGCTGGAACGACGCCAGTGGCCGGCCGAACTGCTCGCGCTCGAGCGCGTAGGTGCGGGCCGCCTCCAGGCAGCCTTGGATGATGCCGACGCATCCCGCGGCGATGGACAGCCGCCCCTTGTCGAGGGTGCTCATCGCGATGGCGAACCCCTGGCCCTCGTCGCCAAGCCTGGCCCGGTCCGGCACCCGCACTCCGGCCAGCGACAGCGACGCAGTGGCCTGACCGCGCAACCCCAGCTTCCCTTTGATCTCGTGCGCCTCGAACCCCGGCGTGTCGGTCGGGACCAGGAAGGCGGACAACCCCTTGGGGCCCGGGCCACCCGTGCGGGCGAAGACGAGGGCGACGTCAGCCCAGGTGCCGTTGGTGATGAACATCTTCTGCCCGTCGATGACGTACTCGCCGCCGTCGCGGACCGCGCGTGTGGTCAGGTTGGCCGCGTCCGAGCCGGTGTCCGGCTCGGTCAGGCCGAAGCAGCCCAGCGCCTCACCGGCCGAGATCGCGGGAAGCCACTGCTGCTTCTGCGCCTCGGTGCCGTATGCGAGGACCGGCTTGCCGACCAGACCGTTGGACACCGACACGATGCCGCGCACTGCCGAGTCGGCCCGGCCGAGCTCCTCCATCGCCAGGGCGTACGTGACGTAGTCGCCGCCACCGCCGCCGTACTCCTCCGGGATGGTCAGGCCCAGGAACCCGATCTGGGCGAGCTTGGGGATGAGCGCCGTGTCCACTGACTCGCTGCGGTCCCACTCGGTGCGGAACGGGACCACCTCCTTGTCGAGGAAGTCCCGGGCCACGGCCTTGAAGGTGCGCTGCTCGACGCTCAACGTCAGGTCCACGCGCCCCACGGTATGCCGGTCGCCCACCGCCCAGCCACCGCTGGCTCGGCGCGTGCACGAGCCCGCCCAGCTTCATCGGGTCCGCAGAGACGACGGTCACGGCCATGTGCGAGGCTGCCGACATGAGCGACAACACCCTGCTGCGGCGACACGCCGAACGTTGGGCGCAGGAGAAGAACCGCCCGTTCGACGGCGACCTGCTCGAGACGGTGGTCGAGATGCGGCAGACCTACGACGACCGCGCCGCCACCTCGTGGCCCGCAGGCAGCGTCGCGTTTTTCCTGCTCGAGCGCTGGCCGGCCCACGGCCCGCTCGACCTGCCGGACCTGCAGGTGCTGGGTGACACTCTTGACACGTACTGGCGCTTCCTGCGGTCCACCGGCCGGATGGCCTCCGGCTCGGCCGCACCCGCCGCCCTGGCCAAGGAAGCTCGGCGCGCCCTGCCCAAGATGGCCGACGCATGCCGCGACCGGTCCAAGTTCTCGACGGGTCGGGTGATGCAGGAGTTCGGCCGCAGCATCGGCGTCTCGCTGGACGAGGCCGTTGACATCGACGAGCTCAACCAGCGGCTGGAACGCATCACCGCGGCGTGGAACGACCTGCCGACCGAGGAGCGCGAGCGCCTGCTGCCCGACCCCTCGCCCAAGACCGCAAGGGGACAGGCGATGACCGACATCCTCAACGCGGTCCTGCGTGAGACGGCTGACGCAGAAGACCTCGATGAAGACGACCTCGACGACGACGACCTGTTCGCGGACGAGCTGTTCGCGGACGGGCTGTTCGACGAGGACGACGACTTCCTCAATGTCGACGACATCCGGTCCTACGTCGAGTCCGGAGCGCAGGTGGAGCCCGAACGCCTCGCCGCCGCCGGACAGCAGGCGCGCGACTCGGGGTTCGTGCGTGACTGCCTGGCTCTGGCCGACTGGGTCGGGGAGGGCCGCGAGGTCACCAAGACTGGCGTGCTGCGTCCCGGCGTGGCGCGGGAGGCGTACGGTGCCCTCGGCCTGGCCCAATGGGAGGAGCAGTTCGCGCGCTCCGCGGCCGTGGCGGGCCCCGGGCCCACCGATGAGCTGCTTGTGGACTCGCGCACGAACGCATGGCAAAGCGCTCGCGACTGTATGCCGCTGGACCGGCTCTGGTGCGCCTGTGACGCCGCGGGTCTGGTCCGGATCGGCCCCAAGCGAGCCGAGCGCAACCCGACGCGCTTGGAGACGGAGATCGACTGGCTGGCGCTCGGGGTGACGTTGGTTTATGGGATGACCACTCGCGCCGGTTTCTACGGCTGCGAGCCACTCGTGGCGCTGGTGTTCAGCTTGGGTCGGACCCCGAACAGTTCATGCGATCTTGTCGAGTTCCGGCGATGGTGGCACGCACGCAGCATGCTCGAACCGCCAGAGGAGTCGTTGCCGCCCGCCGCCCAGGACATGCTGCGATGGATGCAGGACCTCCGGCTCAACGAGGTACTGGCCAGCTACGCCGACACCGGGCTCTGGGTCCGTGACGGCAGTCAGGTGACGCTGACCGAATTCGGGCGCGCATTCACCGCCTTCTTCGCGAACGCCCTCGACGAGGGCTACGTCGAAGTGGACGACGAGGAGTATGCGGACCAGGTGCTGGACTACCTTTCCACCGAGCCGTTCCAGCCGGGTTGACGACCGCAGCGCAACGACGACCGCATGTACCGCCGTCAGGCAACGCCGCCGGATGGCGAGAAGTGAGCGGGTCGTGAGCAGATGGTGACCTGCCCCGTGAGCGCGGAGCCGGGACAGCGTGGGGATCACCGCGGGCGTCCGGCCCGCCCCACCCCAGGAGCTCACCGTGATCCCGACCCCGACCGCCCCCCACAGCGCTCGCGCCATCGTCCTGGGCGCCAGCCTCACCGGCCTGCTCACCGCGACCGCCCTCGCCGCCCACTGTCGCGAGGTCCTGGTCGTCGACCGCGACCCCCTGGACGGCGACCTCGACGCCCCGCGAAAGGGAGTCCCTCAGGGCAAGCACTCCCACGGCCTGCTCGTCGGCGGGCTGCGGGCCATGGAGGCGCTGCTGCCCGGCCTCACCGACGAGCTCGTCGACCGGGGCGCACTGCCCTCGGACATCATCCGCGACAGCGTGTGGATCATGCGCGGAGCGCCAGTCGCCCGGTTCGACTCCGGCCTCGTCGGGCTGCTCGGCACGCGGACCCTTCTTGAGTCCCAGGTGCGCCGACGGGTGCGCGCCATCCCCGCAGTCCGGCTGCTCGGTGAGCACGATGTCGTGCGGCTGACCGCCACCTCCGACGGCCGCCGGGTCACCGGCGCGGTGCTCGCTCCCCGGTCGGGTGGCGACCCGGTCACCCTCAGCGCCGACATTGTCGTCGACGCAACCGGCAAGGGTTCGCGCGCCCCCCGCTGGCTGACCGACCTCGGCTACCCCGAGCCTCCGACCTCCGAGGTCCACGCCGGCATCACCTACGTCACCCGGACCTTCCGCGACGTGCCCGGCCTGCTTCCGGACACTGACGCCGTCATCGTCGGCGCCAACCCGCCCGGCCAGGTCGGGGGGGTGGCGCTGCGCCAGGAGAACGGCCAGTGGATCGTCACGCTGACCGGCATCCACGGCATACAGCCGCCGACCGACCTCGACGAGTTCGTCCGGTTCGCCGCAGCCCTGCCCACCACGGCCCTCGCGCAGGTGGCGTCGACCGCGACGCCGGTCGGCGAGCCGGAGATCTTCCGCTACCCGGCGAGCCGCTGGCGCCGTTACGAGAAACTCGCTCGACGCCCCGAGGGCTTCCTGGTCATCGGTGACGCCGTATGCTCGTTCAACCCGGTCTACGGGCAGGGCATGTCGTCCGCCGGCCGCCAGGTGCTCGCCCTGGCCGACCTGCTGGCGTCGGTCACCGACTCGCGACGGGCTGGCCCGTGCCGCGCGCGAAGGCCGCCGACGTGCTCGCCAAGGTCGTCGCCACGCCGTGGTCGCTCGCGACGGGCGCCGACCGCCGCTTCCCCGGTATGCCGGCCAAGCCGCTTCCCGAGCGCATCGTCGACCGGTACATGGACCGGCTCGTCAAGGTCGCCCGGCACGACTCCCGCGTCACGCACGCCTTCATGCGGGTGCTCAACCTGCTCGAGCCGCCCTCGACCCTGCTCGCCCCGGCCATGGCCGCCCGGGTGCTGCGCCCGCACGCGACTCGAGTTCGACAGACCTTCACCCCAAACCCACCCGAGCCCAGTGACGAGCGTCGTTCGCGGTCTGGTGAACCCGTCCACGTAGGGGTTACCGTCCGCCCGTGGAGTTCTCCTTGATCAGCGGCGTCCGGAACCACCCCGACGCGGCATACCCGCTGCAGGACGTGTATGCCGACTACATCAGTGACGCGGTGCTCGCCGAGGAGCTGGGGTTCACCCGGTCCTGGTACGGCGAGCACCACTTCCGGCCGTGCCAGTGGACCGGCTCTCCCATGCTCGTGGCGTCAGCGGTCGCGGCGCGGACCGAGCGGCTGCGGGTCGGCACGGCGGTAACGCTGTTGTCGTTCCATCACCCGATCCGCACCGCCGAGGACGCCGCGGCGGCCGACATCATCTCCGGCGGGCGGTTCGACCTGGGGGTCGGCCCAGGCTCGCAGTACGAGGAGTTCCGCTCGTTCGGCATCGACCCGGCCACGATGAACCAGCGGACGTGGGAGTCGCTCGACTGGATCCGCCGCGCGTTCACCGAGCCAGGCGAGTTCAGCCACCACGGCAAGTTCTACGACATCCCCAACATGACCTTCACGACCAAGCCGGTGCAGGACCCGCTGCCGATCTGGTGGGGCGGCATGGGCCCGCTCAACCAGAAGCGCGCAGCCGAACGCGGGCTGAACTTCATCGGGCCGTTCAACCACGGCGGCTACAACGAGGCGCTGCGCAACGCCGGCCGCAACCCGCAGGACCACGAGGTGGCGCTCATGGTCATGGTGTGCGTGGCCGACTCCACCGAGAAGGCGTGGGATATCGCCGGACCGGGCCTGGAGTACCACGTCAACTTCTACGAGACCCGCCGCGACCTCAAGGGCGAGCTGCCGCCACCGGAGCATGCGGTCACCGCCGAGAAGCTGCGGGCCGGTGAGGCCGGATTCTGGACCGCCTTCGTCGGGAACACCGGACGACGTCATCGCCGGCCTGCGGCCGCTGGCCGAGGGCGCGATGGGGCGGCTCACCCAGTTCGCCTGCCAGATGCGCCACCCGGGCATGAGCACGAAGGACACTCACCGCTCGATGCGGCTCTTCGCCGAGCACGTCATCCCCGCGCTGAACGGCTGAGCCGACAATCTCGCTGGCGGTTGTCGTATCGAGGATCGCCCGTTCGTAGCCAGGGTGGGAGCGGCTAGCGAAGCCGCCCCGACAGCCAACCGACGAAGGAGACCAACCATGACCCAGTACCTGCTGTCCGTCCACTCCCGCGAGGGCGACCCCGAGCCCGACGCCGACACCATCAAGAAGATGTACGCCGATGTTGACGCCTTCAACAGCGAGCTGCAGTCCAACGGCGCCTGGGTGTTCGCAGGCGGCCTGCACCCCGTCGACACCGCGACCGTCGTCGACGGCCGGGGCAGCGATGTCCTCGTCACGGATGGGCCGTTCGCCGAGTCCAAGGAGCACCTGGGGGGCTTCTGGGTATTGAACGCGGGCGACCTCGACGCGGCCATCGACCTGGCCGCTCGAGCGTCCGCGGCGTGCGGCGCGCCGGTCGAGGTGCGCCCGTTCATGGACGAGCCGCCGGCCTGACGCGCGTCGGCGACGGTATGCCGGGTGCTCAGCCCGCGCAGCTGGAGGCGGTGTTCCGCGCCGAGCATGGCCGGGTGGTCGCCGCGCTGGTGGGCCGGTTCCGCGACCTGGACCTGGCCGAGGACGCGGTGGGCGACGCCCTCGTCGCCGCGGTCGAGCACTGGCAAGCACACGGCATACCGCCCAACCCCGGCGGGTGGCTGACGACGACAGCCACCCGCCGCGCCATCGACCGGATCCGGCGCGAGTCCACTCGCCCGACTCGCGAGGCGAGCTCTCAGCTGCTCGGCGGCGCCGACCCGCCCCCGCCGACCGGCGCGGTCGTCGACGATCAGCTTCGGCTGATCTTCACCTGCTGTCACCCGGCGCTGGCGCCGGAGGCACGGGTCGCGCTCACCCTGCGGTTGCTCGGCGGTCTGACCGTGGCCGAGATCGCCCGCGCCTTCCTCGTGGCCGAGTCGACGATGGCGCAGCGGCTGACCCGGGCCAAGCGCAAGATCGCGGCGGCGCGGATTCCGTTCCGGGTGCCGGACGCCGCCGAGCTGCCCGGCCGGGTCGGTGACGTGCTCACGACCCTGTACCTCATCTTCAACGAGGGCTACCTGGCGAGCAGCGGGCAGTCGCCGATCCGAACCGACCTCTGCGCTGAGGCGATTCGCCTGTCGAGGCTGGTCAGTCGGCTGCTGCCGGACGAACCGGAGGCCGACGGGCTGCTCGCCCTGCTGCTGCTCAGCGATGCCAGGCGGGGCGCCCGCTTCGCCGATGGCGTGCTCGTGCCACTGCGCGAGCAGGACCGCTCGCGTTGGGACGCCGGGCTCATCGGCGAAGGTCATGCCCTGGTGCGGCGATGCCTGGCGCGAGGCAGGCCTGGCCAGTACCAGGTCCTCGCCGCGATCAACGCGGTGCACACCGACGCCGCGGCGTTCGCCGACACCGACTGGGACCAGATCGTGCGGCTCTACGACCAGCTCACGGTCATTGCACCGACGCCCGTCGTCGCGCTGAACCGGGCGATCGCGGTGGCCGAGCTGGACGGTGCCGACGTCGGACTGGCTCAGGTGGAGCGGCTGGACCTGGCGACCTACCACGCCTGGCACGCAACCCGCGCCGAACTGCTGCGTCGGCTGCAGCGCACCGACGAGGCGGTCACGGCATACGACGCCGCGATCGCCGCCACCGAGAACCGCGGCCGAGCAGGCCTACCTGCGTCGCCGCCGCGACGAGCTGGCCGCGCCACCCGACCATCCCGCCGAAAGGTCAGACGATGCTGCTAAACCGTCCTCATAACCGCAGCTACGGACCCTTCGATGCCGGGGTCCGACCGAGGGCGGCGAGTCAACGACGCAATTCCGGATCGAGCACCGGATCCGGTGGTTGATCCGGAAAACGGTTGTGGTGAAGGTGCCATTAGGGTCGTCGCAGCACGCGGACGAAGGGGTACCGATGAGGAACAGCAGCGAACGGATCGAGGTCACGCACGCCGGCAGCCTGCCGCGGCCCGATGCGCTCCTGGCGGCGAACAAGAAACGGCTGGCCCAGGGCGGCGAGCTGGACGGCTTCGACGGCATACTCGCGCAGTCCGTCGAGGAGGTCGTGCGCCGCCAGCTGGACGCGGGCATCACGGTTCCCAACGACGGCGAGTACGGCAAGTCCATGTCGGGCAAGGTCGACTACGGGGCCTGGTGGTCGTACTCGTTCCAGCGCCTCGGCGGGCTCGAGCTGCGCGAAGGCGGCATGGGCCTGGTGCCCCATCAGGAGTCCGGCCCAGGGCAGGTCAAGCTGACCAACTTCGCGCACCGGCGCGACTGGGTGGCGTTCGCGGCGGCATACCGGGACCCGACGAGCGGCATCCGGATGTCCGACGGCGAGACCGACCCGTTGGCCGCCTTTCCGGTCGCGACCGGCCCGATCACCTACACCGGGCAGGCGGCGGTGGCCAGCGACGTCGCCCACATGCAGGCCGCGATGGCCGCCGGTCGGCGTCCAGGAAGGGTTCATCACCGCCGTCTCGCCCGGGTCGGCCGCTCGCGTCGGCAACGAGTACTACGCGACCGAGGAGGAGCTCATCTACGCCTGCGCGGACGCCCTGCGCGAGGAGTACCAGGCGATCGTCGACGGCGGGCTGATCCTGCAGATCGACGACCCGTCGATCGCCGAGAACTACGACCAGATCACCCCAGAGCCATCCGTCGAGGACTACCAGCGGTTCACCCAGATCCGCGTCGAGGCGCTCAACCACGCCCTGCAGGGCATCCCGCCGGACCGGGTCCGCTTCCACCTGTGCTGGGGCAGCTGGCACGGGCCGCACACCACCGACATCGAGCTCAAGCACATCGTCGACCTCGTCCTGTCGATCAACGCCGGTGCGTACACGTTCGAGGCGGCCAACGCCCGGCACGAGCACGAGTGGCGGGTCTGGGAGACCGCCAAGCTGCCCGAGGGCAAGATCATCATCCCGGGCGTCGTCGGCCACGCGACCAACGTCGTCGAGCACCCCGAGCTCGTCGCCGACCGGATCGAGAACTTCGCCCGCCTGGTCGGCAAGGAGAACGTCATCGCCAGCACCGACTGCGGACTGGGTGGTCGGGTCCACTCGCAGATCGCGTGGGCCAAGCTCGAGACGCTGGCCAAGGGCGCACAGATCGCGACCGACCGCTTGTTCACCTAGTCAGCGGTTCCAACGCCAACACGTCGTCCGGGCCGGCCAGGTCCGGCAGCGCCAGGAACAGCGCCGAAACCCCACGGGCAGCCAGCCGAGCATAACGATCCCGCTGCTGCGCAATGGTTCCCGCGTGATGCTGCTCGGCGTAGGTCGCGGCTGGCGACCGGCCGCGCAGCCGCTCCACCCGCTGCCACACATCGTCGCGGTCCCGGCCGACGACGGGGACGTCCAGGACAGTCACGGCAACCTCCGCCGGGTCGCGCCCGGCCCTTCGGCAGTGCCGGCGGAGCACCTCGACCTTGCGGTCCAGGACGGCCTCGTCGCTCGGCAGGTTGCACGCGTCACCGAGCCGAGCCGCGATGGCAAGCGTCCGCCGCTCCCCCGACCCGCCCACGACGATCGGCACGTCCGACACCGGCCGCGGGTAGCAGGTCGTCTCCGGCAGGGAGACTCGCTGGCCGGCATACGGCTTGGTGCCCGTGGCCCACAGGGCCCGCATGGTCTCGATGGACTCCTCGAGCAGGTCCAGCCGCTCGCGGGCGGGTGGGAAGGCCAGGCCGTATGCCGTGTGCTCGCGTTCCCACCACCCGGCGCCGATGCCGACGAAGGCCCGGCCGCTGCTCAGCGTGTCGAGGGTGGCGGCCGACTTGGCCAGGATGCCCGGCGGGCGGAAAGTGGCCGGTGAGACGAGCGTGCCGAGCCGGAGCCGGGTGTCGAGGCCGGCCAGCATGCCGAGGGTGACCCACGGCTCGGGGATCGGCTCCCAGGCTCGGCCGACCTGTGGGATCTGGATCAGGTGGTCCATGAGGGCGATGCCGCTGAACCCGGCGTGGTCGGCCGCGAGTGCGACGTCCCGCAACCATGCCGCCGGGTCCTCGCCCCACGGGAACCGGGACACGTTGAGGATCACCTCGAGCCGCTGCTCGCCGAACCGGCCGCGGAGGGTCGAGCGTGGGTCCGGGTCGCCTTGACGACGTGAGTCCACGACATCGGCGGTGGCCGCGCCGTCGTCGGGTCGCACCGTGACCACCAGGTCCCAGCCCTCGGTCGCGAGCTCGTCCCCCACCGAACGCATCCGCGTGAGGAACCCGCTGAGGGCTGGTGCGGGCACCACCCAGTCCCGGGTGCGGTTGCGCTCGCGGCATACCGCATCGGGGGTGTCGAGCACGACCGCCGCCGCGGGCAGCCCGGCCTGCGCCGCCGCCTCCCGCTGCGCGCGGCGTCGTACCGGGTCCAGCCCGACGGTGTCGACGACCGTGGTCAGCCGCCGCCTCAGCCGTCCGGCCACGATCTGGTCGAGCAGCGCGAACGCATCGGTGGTCGCGTCCAGGTCGTGCGGCCCGCTGCCGACGACCGCGCGAAGATCATCGCTCGACACGATCTCTGATACCCGGTATCGAGCGTGGGCCCAGACCGACTTGCCCGACGCCGGCGCGCCGACCAGCACGATCAGGGCCGGATCGGGCAGCGCGGGGATCACCCGACCGATTCTGTCGTCAGGTGCGGCGACCGCGGGCCAGAGGTCGTCCTGACATCACCTCTACCGAGGCCCGGCAGGGTGCGGGCTGGCACGGCGCTGGCGCTCGACGACCCGCCGTGGACTCGGGGGTCGGCGCCAGAATGTGCGCTGGCTCAACTTTCGCTTTCGGCCCGGATGGGCGAGGCTTGGTCCATGACGACGTCGTCGATCGATGCACCCATCGATGCGTACGGTGTCGTCGTCGGCGTTGATGGCTCCCACTCGTCCCGTGGGGCACTTCGGTGGGCGGCCGACTGGGCACACACCCACGACCAGCAGATGCAGGTCATCGGCGCCGTCGAGCACGGGGCACGCCGGCATACCCCAGCTGACCTGTGGCAACGCATGGCCACGGTGCTGGAACGCGAGGTCGCCCAAGTGTCCGAGCGGTACCCACTGCTGCGCATCGACAAACTGACCGCTTGGGGCAGCCCGCACCGGGTGCTCGCCGAGGCCAGCCGCAACGCATGGACCGTGGTCGTCGGCAGCCGCGGCCTGCACCCGACGGACGAACGTGTTCCCCGGTCCGTCTCGTGCGCAGCGCTCGGCGCGACGTACTGCCCGATGATCGTCGTGCCGGCGCGGACCGACCACATGCCTCCAGGAGGGCCCGTCGTGCTCGGATGCGACGGATCGGCGCCAGGGCTCGAGGCGACGGCTTTCGCGTTCGCCTGCGCCAGCCGGTTGGCGGTGCCACTGGTCGTCGTTCAGGCTCCCCACGCCGGGGTACGGCCGCGGGAAGGGTCCTTGTGTGAGACGCTGCGGGGTTTCCAGCGGGTGTACCCAACGGTCCCGGTCATCCCCCACCCGGCTGGCCGGAGCCTGACATCGGCGCTGTGCGCGGCTGCTGACGACGCGACCCTCATCGTCGTGGCTGGTGCATGGGTGGACGCCGGTTCAGTCGAAGGCGCCGCGGCGCGTCAGGACCTGTTGCACCGGGCCCGGCGCCCGCTCGCCTTCGTCGGCGCTGGGGCAGCGGGCCAAAGCGGCAGTTAGCCCGGCATGGCGGCAGCTATAACTGCCGCCACGGAAGGTGTCAACCTGTTTGGAGTCGGTCGGTGCTGATTTCTTGGTTGATGGCGACCTTTGCCATGGGCGCCTTGATGGTGGAGGGCTTGGTGAACCGTTCGGGGTGCTCGGCGTGTAGCCGGGCCATGGTCGCCACGCGCTGCTGGTGGATGCTGATCCAGGACCCGTCGTGCACGGTTGCCGGGGTATGTCCCTCGAGGCTGGAGTGGCGGTGCTCGTGGTTGTACCAGTGCACGAACTCGGTGACCCATTGGCGGGCCTGTTCGATCGAGGTGAAGTAGGCCGGGTAGGTGGGGGCGTACTTGGCGGTCTTGAACAGGGACTCGCTGTATGGGTTGTCGTTCGAGAGGCGGGGCCGGTTGCGGGACACCTCAACGCCGAGGGCCTGGAACAGGCCGGTCAGGGTGTTGGAGGTCATCGACGGGCCGCCGTCGGAGTGGACCACCGTCGGGTGGGCGCGGTGGTGGCGGAACGCGGTTTCGAACATGTCCTTGGCCAGGTCGTCGCACTCGCGGTCTTCGACCCGCCAGGCCACGACCAGCCGGGAGAACACGTCGACGACCAGGTACAGCTCGTAAGTGACCCGGATGTAGGGGCCCTTGAGCTTGGTGATGTCCCAGGACCACACCTGCAGTGGCGCGCTCGCCACCAGCGAGGGGATCGCGCTGGCCCGGTGGCGGGCCCGGCGGCGGACCGGACGCTGCGGCTCCAGCTGGCGGGGGCGAGAGCCTGTCAAGTTGTTTGTGTAAGTGATCTGGGTCACATGGATTGGTGGATGTTGGATTGTGGCGGACCGGCCCGTCCCGGCCATCGATTCTGGCGCCGTCCTCGCCGGCGTCAAGGCCAAGCCCTTCGGGTTTGGGCCTGGCGGCCCAAAGCCTTGACCCCGGCTGCGGGCGGCGCTGATTTGCCTAAGCCGGGACGGGCCCGAGCGAAACGGACCACGCGGAAAGGCTCGCTTTGCGCTCATGTCATTTCTCCGGTTCACAGGTACGGGGTGATCCGGTCGGGATAGGCCAACGCCAATTGCCCGAGAGCGGCTTTCCAGCCGTGAGCGACCGCGCCCTCGACGAGCCGGCCCTCGGCTTTCCGCCGATCACGAGGAACCCCATTCGCAGACTCCTTGGCGCGTTCTCGGGCCCGTTTGTCTTCGATGTTCATGATCGCCAGCCACAACAGTTTCACGACGGCTTGGTCGTTCGGGAACAGCCCCCGGTTCTTGATGATCTTCCGCAGCTGGTAGTTCAGCGACTCGATCGCGTTCGTGGTGTAAATCAGTCGACGCACCGCCGGCGGGAACGCCAAGAACGGGGTGAACCGCTCCCACGCGTTCTCCCACGTCGCGACCGCCGCCGGATACTTCTTGCCAAGGTTCGAGTCGGCGAACGTGGCCAGCGCGGTCAACGCCGCGTCCGCGCTGCCAGCGGTATAGATCGGTTTGAGCAACCCCACCATCGGCTTACGGTCGGTGTAGGACACGAACCGCATCGAGGCCCGGATCAGATGCACCACACAGGTCTGCACGATCGCCTGCGACCAGGTCGCCGCGACCGCCTCAGGGAACCCAGTCAGCCCATCGCAGCACACGATGAGCACGTCCTTGACCCCACGGTTGGCCAGCTCAGCGCACACCCCGGCCCAGAACTTGGCCCCCTCGTTGGCTTGTACCCAGATCCCCAGCACATGCTTGACGCCCTCCAGGTCCACCCCGACCGCGATGTGCGCGGCCCGGTTGGTCACATGCGCCCCGTCGCGGACCTTCACCACGATCGCGTCCAGATACAACACCGGATAGAACGCCTCCAACGGGCGGTTCTGCCACTCCTTCACCTCCTCGGCGACCGCCTCAGTGATATTGCTGATCGTCTCGTGCGACAACTCGGTCCCCAACGTCGCCGCGAAATGATGCCCAATATCCCGGATCGTCATCCCGCCGGCGTACAACGAAATGATCTGATCCTCCAAACCACCCAACCGGCGGGCGAACTTCGGCACCATCGCCGACGAGAACGAGCTCCGCCGGTCCCGTGGCTGATCCAACCGGATATCGCCAACCTCGGTGCCAATCGTCTTCGGGGTCCTCCCGTTGCGGGAATTCCCCGACCCACGCCCGCCAGGATCACCTCGCTCATACCCCAAATGCGACGTCAGCTCGGCATCCATACCCCGCTCCAACACCGCCTTGAGCATCTCCGGAAGAAAGCCACCCGGCCCGGTCAAGGCGACCCCCCGCTCATCGGTGCTCTCCAACAGCCGATCGATCAACTCATCGGAAAACAACTCCCGACGCAACCGCCGAGCCTCCGGCTCACCATCAAACCTGCTCGTCTCATCAGTCACAGACACAGTGAACACTCCCTCAGATGGTCGACCCCTCCCTTACACAGACCACCTGACACCTCCGGGCGAAATGCGATACCACGAGGACAACGAGGCGACCGGGTCCTTCGCGTCCAGGGCCTCGTAGTAGGCCTGGTACACCGACCAGCCGCAAACGAACGCCGCCTTCAGCTTGTCCAGGATCCGCTCTCGCTCGGCCGGATCCAGCCACGAGGCGGCCCGCCGCGCCGTGTGCGGAACCGGCACGGCCACCCGCGGCCGAGGCCGGGATCGGTAGTGCCAGCTCGACCGGGACAACCCGGCCACCGCCAACGCACGCCGCTGCGACAACCCGGCCCCGATCAGCGCGCTCACCAAGGCGACCGTGACCATCACCACCGACACCGCAGCATCCGCCGCCTCGGCGTCCTCGGCGTCCTCGGCGTTCTCGACGTCCTCGACGCCGCCGGCCACGGTCACGGCCGCTGGCCCTCGGCGCGGTCCTGCGGTTGCGAGCTCTTGCCGGCGCCGGCGTGATGCAAGATTCTCGATAGCTTTTCCCAATGCATCAACAGCCTTGACCTGCACCGCCAGCTCGGCCGCCTTGGCCGCCAACGCCTGCTCATGCTCAGCCTGCTGCTGGGCCACCTGCTCGCGCAACGCGTCCAGCTCGGCCCTAAGCCGAGCGACAAACGCGCTCTGCTCTGCCGTCACCGCCAGCCCTCCACGAGGAACCAGGCCGTACTCCAGCGTGTCGGCGAACACCTGGGCACGCCAGACCCGAAACTGCCGATAAGACACGCCATGCTCACCCAGATACCTCCCACGCGATCCATACGGTGCAGCAAGATAGGCAAGCACGTGCTCCCGCTTCTGCTCGACCGTGAACATCGAACCTGACAAGTCGATCACTCCTCAAAGACGAGCGACTGACTCACACCCAGCCTGACACGTAGGGCACAGGTCATCTTCTGCCGCCTTGGGTAGCAACTGCCGCTTTGCCGGTATGCCGTGAGCCCGGCTCAGGCTAGTCCAGCTGTGCGGACTCACCCGGATCCAGGAGGACGAGACGGGTGGCCGGCGCACCCTTGCGCAGTGCCGCCGCGAACTGCTCGCGCGGGCGGTGCATCCACTCGAGCCCGGCCAGGTGAAACCCGAGCGGGTGCAGGGTCCCGTAGTGGATCGGCAGCACGGCGCGTACTTGGGCCAGCGCACACGCGAGCGCCGCGGCCTGCGGGTCCATGTGCCCGTCGGACAACCGCGGGCCCCAGCCGTGGATGGGTAGCAGCGCCAGGTCGATCGGCCGGTCGGCGAGGTCCGGCAGGGCCCGCATCTCGTCGTAGAGGCTGGTGTCCCCGGCGAACCAGACAGCCGCTTGGGCCGCCCGGACCAGGAATCCCGATGCCGCGTTGGGCCGGTGCGGCATCGGGCGGGAGTGGTGCTCGGCCCGCACCGTGCGCACCTGCACCTCACCCTGGTCACCGCCGACAGGGGTCCAGCGCTGGGTGACCGCCTGGGTCGCCAGTCCCTTGCCGTGTAGCCAGGCCTGGTTGCGCCCGGGGGAGAGCGTCGGGGCGTGCGGGAGCAGCCGAAGCGAGCCCAGGTCGGCGTGGTCGTGGTGCAGGTGGGAGACGAGGATGGCATCGGTGTTCGCCCACAGCGCCGGATCGGGGGCCGGCCCGACCCGCCGCAGCGCTCCGACATGGCGGCGCAGCAACGGGTCGGTGAGCACCCGCACGCCGCCCAGCTCCAGCACGACGGTGGCGTGACCGATCCACGTGACGCGGATCAACGCGCCGCCTGTGGCGAGCGCTGGTCGAGCGGGCCCGCCCCGTGCGCCTGCCGCCAGCGAAGCAGCTGGTGGTAGACGGCCACCGGCCCCACGAGCATCGGCTGGCCGGCCACGTCCTGGACCAGGTCCGGGTCGAGGGGCCAGTCGGCGGGATGGACCAGCAACGCTTCGTTCTGGCTGCCGCCGACCCCTCCGTGCGAGCCGACCAGCTCCTCGAACGCATGCACCAGCCCGTGCTCGTCGACGGTCGAGACCAGCACCAGGTCCCCGCTGTCCGCCAGGCCCGCGACGCGCCGCAGGTCGTCGGCCGCTCGGGGCGCATAGGACGCGAGTGGATCATCCCCCTCGACCACGCCGGTCGCGAGGTTGTGCACCCCGCGTGACCCGAAGACCACCGGGTCGCCGTCCGCGTCGTGCACCATGACCAGGCCCACCCCGTCGGTGAGCGCCAGTCCCGGCACGAGCCGGGGCCAGCGCTCGTTGATGACATCGAGCGATGGGCGCTCGGACAGCCGCGGGAACCACACCATCCCGAGGTTTCCCGACCCGATCACGGCGAGGTCGGGCAGCGCCTCGGCGGCCTGGGCGCCGGCATCCTTCAGGCGCCGGTCCGGTCCGAGGACGAGGTTGTCCGGCTTGGACGTCGTTCGGCTCAGCACCGACGTGACGAGGGTGTTGAGCGGACCCCAGTCCTCGCCCTTGGTCTGCTGCACGGCCGAGACGCTGGTGTCGTCCATGAGCTGGCGGACCTGTTCGGCGAGAGAGTGCCCGTGCAGCTGCTCGAAGGTCTGCCCGAGGGACTGCCCGTGGTCGGACACCACCACCAGCTGGTACTCGGTGTCCACGAGCCGGGCGGCGTGCCGGAGCTGGCCCAGTATGCCGTCCAGCCCCTCGAGCGAGCGCATCGACTCGGGGCGTTCGGGGCCGGCGTGGTGGGCGATCTCGTCGTAGTCGACCAGGTCGACGTAGATGATCGGCCGCCCCTCGTTCATCAAGGTGGCGACGAGGGATAGGTTCAGCTTGCGCAGCAACACGTTGGTCACGCCGCGCAGCAGGATGTAGGCCCCGCGTCGCGGCACGCGTGGTCGCACGTCGCGGACCCGCTGCAGGTGGCCCTGGTAGAGCTCCTTGACCATCTCCCCCACGGTGAGCACGAGCGCGCCGGCCAGCAGCAGCGGGTAGGAGAAGAACGACACGTAGAAGCGGCCGGATCCCAGTCGGCTGGCCTTGATCGCCTGACTGATGACCAGCAGCGAAGCGTCCGCATCACCGGAGAACGTCGTGCTGACCGCCGCCCCACCCTCTCGGAGCAGGCCCTCTCCGGCCGCGAAGCGCGACTCGATGATGCTCGAGTCGGCGGGCCGGCTCGCGGCGAGCATTCGCCCCTCGGAGCGGTCCCACCACCGGAACGCCGGAACGTGCCGGTCGTCACCATGCAGAAAGCCGGCCATGCTCGCCGGCGTCGTCGACGGGATGGTCGACCACCACGTGGTCAGCGCATGCGAGCCGTCGACGATCCACCGCGACAGGTGCGGCGCCTGGCCGGCCGCCATCGCCCGGCGCAGCACCGTCACGGACACCCCGTCGAGCTGCACGACGAGCAGCCCGCGTGGACGTCCGCCGTAGCCCGCGTCGGCTGCGGCGTCGGGTCCTCGCTCCGCGTCCTCCCTCGCGCGGCGGCGCCGCGCGCGACGAGCGCCACCCAACGCCTGCCCGACGATGTACCCGCTGTCGGTGGCGCCAACGAGCCAGCGCCCCAACGCCATCAAGACTCCGGCGATGAGCACGACCAGGACGACGGACACCCAGTCGGTCGTCGACACCCCGGGCACCAGCCAGATGGCCAGCATGAAGACAGCCAGCTGGCCGAGCAGGCCAAGCAGCATGGCCAGCACCAGGCTGCCCAGAGACGCCAACCGGCGCAGCAGCGGCCCGATCAGGGTGTCAACGACCAGCACACCCGCCACGATCATCAGGACCGGCAGCAGCCCGTCGACGCTGGCTCCGTCCACCAGAGCGAAGCTGATGCCCACCGCCGCCGCGGTGACCAGCACCGACCACAGGCCCTCGAGCAGGTCGCGTAACACCGGCCTGGCCCACGAGCGGGTCTCCTGCTCGTCGTACGGGTCGGTCCAGCGTGGAACGGGCGTCGGGGCGGCCGGATCTGAGCCCATGGCGGCCATTGTCTCCTGGCTGCCCTCGCCCTTTCGCCGAGAGGTCCAAAGACGCCGAAATGCAGCCCGGATAGCGACAACTTCTGACCACTCGGCGAGGGGGGTGCGGGCCTCTGGTACCGAAAGGCCACCATGGCTACCCTTGAGTAACAGGGAGTTCTCGTCGCCGACGCTGCCGACCGCCTCCGGAGGAGCCATGGCGCTCGCCGTGCACAACCTCGAGGTGGTCTACGAGGACGTCATGCTCGCGTTGCGCGGCGCCAGCCTGCGCGTGGACCGTGACCGTATCGTCACCCTGCTCGGCGCCAACGGGGCCGGCAAGACCACGCTGCTGCGCGCGATGACCGGGCTGCTGGACGTGCACCGCGGCAAGATCACCCGGGGCTCGGTGAGCATCGACGATGCGCCCCTGCGCACCGAGCGCTCCGCCGACGTGGTTCGTGCCGGGGTCTGCCAGGTGATGGAGGGCCGCCGCGTCTTTGTCGAGTTCACCGTCGAGGAGAACCTGCGCGTCGGCGCGCACACCGTCGGCGCGAAGGACCTGGCGGGCAAGTACGAGCGGATCTACACGATGTTCCCCGTGCTGGCCGACCGGCGGGGCCAGTATGCCGGGTACCTCTCCGGCGGTGAGCAGCAGATGCTCGCGATCGGCCGGGCCATGATGGCCGAACCCAGCTACCTGCTGCTCGACGAGCCCAGCCTGGGACTCGCGCCCCGGATCGTCGAGCAGATCCGCGACCTCATCGTCGAGGTCAACGCCGCCGGCACCGGCGTGCTGCTCATCGAGCAGAACGCCGCGATGGCGCTCTCGATCGCCCACCACGGGTACGTCATGGAGAACGGCATCACGGTCATGGACGGCCCGGCTGAGAAGCTGCGCGGCGACCCCGACGTGCAGGAGTTCTATCTGGGCATCAACGCCGAGCGCATCTCGCTGCGCGACGTCAAGCACTACAAACGGCGCAAGCGGTGGCTGTCGTGAGTACGGCCCCGTTGCTGAGCGTCAGTGATCTGGTGTTGTCCTTCGGCGGCAACGTCGTCCTGGACCAGGTGTCCTTCGACGTCCACGACGGCGAGCTGTTCGCGGTCATCGGACCCAACGGGGCCGGCAAGACGTCGGCGTTCAACTGCATCTCAGGGGTGTACCGGCCCGACTCCGGTGCCATCACCCTGCGCGGTGAGTCGCTCATCGGGCAGCGGCCCGACCGGATCGCGGCCAAGGGGATTGCTCGCACCTTCCAGAACATCGAGCTGTTCGGCAACCTCACCGTCCTGGAGAACCTGCTGCTCGGGCGCCACGGCTCGACTCGCTCCAGCTGGTGGGAGGCGATGGCCTGGCTGCCCCGGGCCAGCCGGGCCGAGTATGCCGCGCGCCGGCACGTCGAGGACATCGTCGACTTCCTCGACCTCGCCTCGGTGCGTCGGATGCCGGTCGGCATCCTGCCGTACGGGATCAAGAAACGGGTCGAGCTGGGCCGGGCTCTGGCCATGGACCCGGTCCTGCTGCTGCTCGACGAGCCCGTGGCCGGGATGAACGCCGAGGAGACCGAGGACATGGCCCGGTTCATCCTCGACGTGCGCACCGAGCTCGCGCTGGCGATCGTGCTCGTCGAGCACGACATGCGCCTGGTCATGGACCTCGCCGACCGCGTCATGGTCATCGACTTCGGGCGCCGGATCGCGCTCGGCACGCCCGAGCAGGTCCAGCGCGACCCAGCGGTCATCGCCGCGTACCTCGGTGGCGCAACCACGCAGGTCGTGTCCGACTTCGCCGAGACAGCCCTGCCGGCCGGCATACCCCTCGGCGGGGCAGGCGGCGAGCCGTGAGCACCGCGACCCGAAGCCAGGCGGCAGCCGGGCCCACCGGTCCGGGCGAGCCGGTGCGCCACCTCATCGACCTGCTGCGCGAGGCGGCGGCCGAGGTGGCCGACGAGGTCGCGTTCCGCGAGAAGCGGTTCGGGCTTTGGGCCAACGTCACGTGGGCGGACTACCTGGCCAACGTCGAGAAGTTCGCGTTCGGGCTGGCCGCTCTGGGCGTGCAGGCCGGCGACCGGGTCGCCATCCAGTCCGAGAACCGGCCCGAGTGGCTGTATGCCGATCTGGCCGCCAACGCCCTGCGAGCGGCCATCGTCGGGTTCTACCCCACCAACCCGGTCGCCGAGGTCGAGTACCTGCTCGCTGACTCGGGCGCGCGGGTGCTCGTCGCCGAGGACCAGGAGCAGGTCGACAAGGCCATGGCCGTCATCGACCGGGTGCCCACCCTCGAGTGGGTCGTGTACCTCGACGGGCGGGGGGTCACCGGTGCCGACCCGAGGCTGCTGTCCGTCGACGAGATGATCCGCCGCGGCGCGGCATACCGCACGGAGCACCCGGACGTCCTCGACGAGGCCGACCGCGCCCGCACGCCAGACGACCTGGTCACCCTCATCTACACCTCCGGGACGACGGGCCCGCCGAAGGGCGCGATGCTGAGCGCGCGCAACGTCTCGTTCTGCAGCGCCGTCTTCGGCGCCAGCGAGGGCATGTTCGGGCGTCGAGGCCTCGAACGCGACGACGTGCTGCTGTCCTACCTGCCGCTCTCCCACGTGGTCGAGCGCGCGGTGACGACGTGGTGCGGCGTGCGCAACCGCACCGTCGTGCACTTCGCCGAGTCCATCGACACCGTGACCGCCGACCTGGCGGAGGTGCAGCCGACCGTGCTGTTCGCCGTCCCTCGGATCTGGGAGAAGATCGAGGCCGGCGTCGCGATCAAGATGGCGAACGCCACGTGGGCCAAGCGCACGGCATACCAGGCCTCCCGGCGGATCGGCGTGCGGGTGGCCCAGCAGCGACTGCGCGACGGAGGCCGGCTCTCGCCGTCGTCACGCGCCCTGTCGGCGCTCGCCTGGCTGCTGGTCAACCGCAAGCTGCGCCGCCACCTCGGGCTGGCCAAGGTCCGCCAGGCGCTCTCCGGCGCGGCACCGATCTCGACCGACGTCCTCACCTTCTTCCTGGCCATGGGCGTGGTCATCCACGAGGCGTACGGCATGACCGAGAACTCCGCGGTGGCGACCGCGAACGTCCAGGGCCGGGTGCGCATCGGCACCGTCGGCGAGCCGCAGCACGGCATCGAGCTGCGCCTGGACGAGGCGACCGGCGAGGTCCTCACCCGCCATCCGGGCACCTTCGTCGGCTACTGGCGCAAGCCCGAGGCCACCGCGCAGATCCTCGACGCCGACGGCTGGCTGCACACCGGCGACGTCGGCGAGTGGGTCGAAGACACCCACGTGCGCATCGTCGACCGGATCAAGGACATCATCATCACCTCGGGCGGCAAGAACATCTCCCCCAGCGAGATCGAGAACGCCCTCAAGGCCTCGCCCTACATCCGCGAGGCCGTCGTCATCGGCGACCAGCGCCCCTACCTCACCGCACTCATCGGGATCGAGTTCGACACCGTCGCGGACTGGGCCGTCGCGGCACCGGATCGAGTACACGACCTACCGCGACCTGTCGTGCAAGCCGCAGACCGTCGAGCTGGTCGCGCAGGTCGTGCGCGACGTCAACACCCGCTTCGCACGCGTCGAGTCGGTGCGCAAGTTCCGCATGCTGCACAAGGAGCTCGACCACGAGGACGGCGAGCTCACCGCCACCCAGAAGCTCAAGCGGGGGCCGTTCGCCGCCACGGTGCGCCATCTCGTCGAGGACATGTACGCCGGCCGCAGCGAGTATGCCGGTGCCGACCTCGGGGAGGGCGCGGATGAGCACGCGCGCCGACGTCAGGGGCGCGGATGAGCACGCCGCTCTCGGTCATCACCGGTCTGGGTGTCGGCGCGGTGTACGCGCTCATCGCGGTGAGCTTCGTCGTCATCTACCGGGCGACCGGCGTGCTCAACTTCGCCCAGCCCGGCCTGCTCATCCTCGGCACGTACTTCGCGAGCTGGTTCGCCGTCGACGCCGGGCTGCCCTTCGCGGCCTCGGTGCCGCTGGCGATGGCCGTCGTCGCCCTCATCGCGGTGCTCGCCGAACGGGTCGCGATCCGTCCCATGGTCGGGCGGCCGGTGTTCTCGACCGCGCTCGTCACGGTGGGCCTGTTCACGGTCCTGCTCATCGTCGCGTTCCGCCTCTTCGACTCCAAGCCGCGCACCGTCGAGGACCCGTGGCAGCTGGACACGTTCTGTCTGGTGCAGGGCGAGGGGCAGTGCGCCGTCCAGGTGTTCCACAACACGGTCGGGCGGTTCGTCATCTCGATGGTCGTGCTGGCCGCCCTCGGCTGGTGGCTCACCCGCTCGCGCGTCGGGGTCGCCATGCGGGCCACGTCGCTGGACCAGGAAGTCGCCATGGCCCAGGGCATCGACGTCGGGCGGATGTTCTCCCTGTCGTGGGCACTCGGTGGCGCGCTGGCCGCGCTCGGCGGGGTGCTGCTGGCCGCGAACGGCTCGGTCGTGCAGGCGACCGACGCGGTGTTCGCCCTCGTCGCGCTGCCGGCGATCATCCTCGGCGGCATCGACTCGCTCAAGGGTGCGGTCGTCGGTGGCCTCATTATCGGCGTCGTCGCTTCGCTCACCAGCGCCTACCAGCCGATCTACGCGCCGTGGCTGGGGCCGAACTTCGAGAACGTCGTGCCCTACCTCGTCATGATCGT
>CAVYKM010000020.1:0-52066 GCA_963769085.1 uncultured Actinomycetota bacterium
CGGTCAATGCCACGGTGCCGGCGGTCGTGGGCCAGCGAGGTCGCTTCGGTGCTGGCCCGGTTCGACGGTTGCACGACGGTCAAGGTCAAGGTCGCCGAGGCCGGCCAGTCGCTCGCCGACGACCGCTCCCGGGTGGCCGCCGTGCGCGATGCGGCCGGTCCCGAGGCGCGCATCCGGGTCGACGCCAATGGCGCGTGGAGCGTGCCCGAGGCGCTCGACGCGTTGCGAGCGCTCGCGGCATACCGGCTGGAGTATGCCGAGCAGCCCTGCCCCACGGTGGCGGACCTGCGGGCGGTGCGCCTGGGCCTGGCTCGCGCCGGGGTCGACGTGCCGATCGCGGCGGACGAGTCGATCCGCAAGGCGCAGGACCCGCTGCTCGTGGCTCGCGAGGGGGCGGCTGATCTCGTCGTGGTGAAGGCGGCGCCACTCGGCGGGGTATGCCGGGCGCTCGACATCGTCGGCGCGTGCGGCGCTTGCCCGCGGTCGTGTCCTCGGCGCTGGACACCTCGGTCGGGATGGCGGCCGGCGTCGCGCTCGCCGCGGCCCTGCCGGAGCTGCCGTACGCCTGCGGGCTGGGCACCGTCGAGCTGCTGGCGGGGACGTGGCGGCAGACTCGTTGGTGGCCACCGGTGGAGTGGCTCGGCCGCGGCCGGTTCGCCCCGGACGAGCAGCTGCTCGAGAGGTGGCGGGCCACCGCAGATCGCGAAGCGTGGTGGCGCCAGCGGATCGCCGACTGTCACGCGGTGCTGGGCGCTGGATAGCGAACGGGGATTTCGTCGGAGGCGAGGCGGGCACCAGGTCGCGCCAAGTCGGCAGTTGTGCCAAGAATCGGCAGTAACGACTGCCGCTTTGTGGCACAACCGCCGCCGTACGACCGACGGATGCCGGATGGCTGCCGGGGGAGAATGAGCCGTGCTCCAAGCGTGCCTGAACGGCAGCCGCTCGCCGCGGACCGGCGTGCCGGTGACCCCTCAGCAGCTTGCCGAGGCGTCCCGGGCGGCCCTGGACGCGGGCGCCACTGGCGTGCACGTCCATCCACGGGACGCCCGAGGCGGCGAGTCGCTCCACCCGGCCGACGTCGTGGCTGGTGTCGGCGCGATCCGCGCGACCGGACGGCATACTCGGGTCGGGGTCACCACGCACCAGGGCGCCTGCCCGGACGAGCGTCGCCGCATCGAGCTGGTCCGCGGCTGGCCGGGCCCGGCCGACGGCGGGCCCGACTTCGCGAGCGTCAACTGGCACGAGCCGGGCGCAGGCGAGATCGCGTTCGCATTGCGGGCCAAGGGAATCGGGGTCGAGGCCGGCATCTGGACGGCCCGCTCGGCGTCGGCGTTCCTGCGCACGAGCTGGCCGCGGCTGGTCGAGCGGGTCTTGGTGGAGGTGATCCCAGGCGTGACGCCTGGGTCATCGGGAGTGTGGGCCGCCGAGCGGGTGCTCGCCGCCCTGGGTATGCCGTCGGGCCCGGTGCTCGTCCACGGTGAGGGGACCTGGACCTGGCCGGTGCTGCGGTGGGCGCAACGGCGCGGGTACGACCTGCGGATCGGGCTGGAGGACACCCTGGTCGACGAGCACGGGCGGCGGGCCGCCGACAACGCCGCCCTCGTGCGCGCTGCCCTGGTCGTGCCGCGCCACGGGCCGGCCGACTGGCCGGTGCCGAGCCCGTCGGGTGAACGGCGGTGGTGGGACCCGCAAGACTCCTGAGGGTCTGCGCGAGGCCCAACAACCGTTGGCCAGATTGAGCACCGGATCCGGTGGTTGATCCGGAAAACGGTGGATGCCGTGTGACTGAAGTGACTCCAACGGCTGTTCAGCGGGCGGTCAGGCCGACCCGCAGGCCAAGCGCCACCAAGACGCTTCCGGTGACCGCCTCCAGCCGACGCCGAACCGTCGTCCGGCGAAACCAGCCGCCGGCCCGGCCAGCTCCGGCCGCCAGCCCGGCATACAGGGCCGTCTCGATGCTCACCTGCAGCATCGCCAGCGCGCCCGTCGTGGGCAGCACCGGGCGCCCCGCTGGGACGAACTGCGGGTACAGCGCGAGCAGGAACACCGCCGCTTTGGGGTTGGCCAGCTGCACGACGAGCCCCTCGCCGAACAGCCAGCCGCGGCCACGGCGGGAGGGCCCGACCGGCGCAACCACGACGGCTGCCTGGTCGTGCCGCAGCCGCCAGGCCGCGCGCAGTGACCGGAAACCGAGAGCAAGCAGGACGACAACGCCGACCACCCGCAGCGCGAGGAACCCCGCCTCAGACCCCGCAACGAGCGCCGAGAAGCCGAGCCCGGCGAGCAGCGCCCACACGAACAGCCCGAGCTCCAGGCCGAAGACCGTCGCCATGGCCGCGCGGAACCCCACCAGCGAGGCCCGCCGCAGGATGAGCGCCACGGCCGGCCCGGGGGTTGCGGACACCAGCACGACCGCGGCGACGAAGGCGGGTAGCGAGGCGAGCAGGTCCACGCCCGGAGTGTACGGCGACGTCCGCGTGCTACTCGGATGTGCGCCTGCGTAGGCGGTCCATCACTGGGTCCACGTACCGCGCGACCTCTGCGATGTGGAACACCCGGGCGAGCAGGTAGTACACCCCACCGAACAGCGCACCGCCCACGGCGAGGATCACCAGGTCGCTCAGCCGGCCCCGCCCGGGCAGCACCCGGGTCAGGATGAGCACCGCTCCCCACGCCACCCAGCTGGCCAGCACGGACGCGATGATGATGCGGACCCAGCTGCGCACGACGCCAAACAGCCCGAACGGGCCGATCCGCCGCCGCACCAACGTCATCCCGAACGCCGAGCTCGCGAGGTTGCTCACCACCAAGCCGATGGCGATGATCGGCACCGTCAGCTGTGGCGCGAAGGCCAGCGACGAAAGCGTGACCGCGACGGCAGTCGCCGTGAGCACCACCTGGGTCGTGAACGCCTTTGCGCCGTCCTCAAAGGCGTAGAGGAAGCGCTGGTTGAGCACGTCGACCCCGAACGGGAGTATGCCGGGTGCCAGGCAGGCGAGCACGGCCGCCGTCGCTGGGATCTCGGCGGGGTCCTTCGACGTGTAGAGCAGCCCGGTCAACGGCAGGGCGAAGACGATGAGCGCGGCCGAGGCCGGCAGGGTGATGGCCGCCGGGACGGTGAGGCCCTGGGCGTAGTCGCGTCTGAGCGCCGGAAAGTCCTCGTCGTGGACTGCCTTGGCGATCCGCGGGTACATCGCGGTGAACAGCGAGAGGGCCACCAGCGAGTGCGGCACCATGAAGACGAACAGCGCGTTGGCCCACACCGCGACCCCGGCGACGAACGGCTCCCCAGCGGCCCGGGGGGCCTCGGTGTCGCCGGTGGCGTGCCACATCACGCGCGACGCCACCAGGTAGGCCAGCTGCGGAGACGAGCAGGGCGCCGAACGCCCACCCAGCGACCCGCGATGTCGCCCCGAGGCCGACACCGCGCACGCCCAGCCGCGGACGAAACCGAAACCCCTTGCGCCACAGGGGAAAGGCCAAGATCAGCGCCTGCGCCGCGATCGAGGCGGTCGCCGTGCCGGCGAACCACCACACCATCGGCGCCGTCCAGTCCGACGGCGGGACGTGCCCGTCGAAGAGCAGCATGAAGGCGACCAGCCCCACGATGGCGACGACGTTCGCCAGCGCCGGCGACCACCCGAAGGCCGCGAACTGGCCGCGCGCGTTGAGCACCTGCCCGAGCAGCCCGTACACGCCGTAGAAGAAGATCTGCGGGATCGTGATGACGGCGAAGAACGTCGCGAGGTCCAGCGCGCTGCCGGCGAGCTGACCGGCATACAGGCGCACCAGCCACGAGGCGGCCACGGTGGCCACGACGGTGACGACGAGCAGCCCCCCGAATGCCACGCTGAGCAGCCGGTCGGTGAACTCGCGCCCGCCGTCGGCTCGTTGGGAGGCCTTGACCAGCTGCGGCACGAGCACCGAGCTGAGCACCCCGCCCGCGACGAGCATGTAGATGACGTTCGGCAGCGTGTTGGCCGTCGTGAACGCGTTGGCGGTGAGCCCCTGCCCGATGGCCAGCACGATGAGGCTCTGGCGCACCACCCCGAGCACGCGTGACGCGGTGGTCCCGCCGGCCATGGCCAGTGACGACCGGGCGACGCTCATTGGCCCCGGCGACGTGCTTCGACATCTTCCGTCAGCGCGGCGATCGCCGCCGCCGCGGCTCGCCGGCCGGCTCGGCTAACCCGGGCCTCCACCACGCGGATGCCACGAGCCGGTCGCGCCAGGGCCGCGCGCAGCTGCGCCCCAGTGCGCACGCGTTGGTATGCCGTGCCGCTCGCCGCGCACAGCGCCCCGAGGTCGGCGCAGGTCGGGGTCGCGAAGACCCGTTCGAAGGCGGCTGCGTACTGCGGCGCACCCTGCTCCAGCAGCGCGAAGATCGAGCCTCCGTCGTCGTTGACGACGACGAAGGTGAGGTCCGGTCGCGGCTCGTCCGGGCCGAGCAGCAGCCCGTTGCTGTCGTGCAGGAAGGTGAGGTCGCCGAGCAGGGCAAGCGCCGGGCCAGTGTCGGCCTCGGGGCCGTCGACCGGGTGGCAGCGGCCGAGGGCCACGCCGATGGCCGTCGAGACGGTGCCGTCGATCCCGGACAGGCCCCGGTTGCCGACGACCCGCCTGCCCTGCTGCGCTGAGGAGGGCGCGAGCATGAGGTCGAGGTCGCGCACCGGGTTGGAGGAGCCGACGACGAGAGTCCCGCCCGGTTGCAGTGCGTCGGCGACCGCTCGGGCTACGTGCAGCGCATCCAGCTCGGGCAGCCCGTCGACGAAGCCGTCCAGCCGCTGTGCCACCGTCGTGTCGGCCTGCCGCCAGGCGGCCAGCCAGCCCGGGTCGCCCAGCCCCTGCGGGCGGGGTACAGACCCGAGGTGCCGGGCCCGTCGCGCCGGGTCGGTCGCCACGCCGCCTGGCCCCGCGACGGAGAGCACCTCGACGTCGGGTCGCGACAGCAACGCGGTCACCGGGCGCGACAGGGTGGGGTGGCCGAGGACGACCACGCGCTCGACCTGGTCGCCGAGCGGCGTGCCGAGCAGCAGCCGGTAGGTGCGGATCGCGTTCGGACCGGCCCGGGCGCCGGACGTCGGCTCGGCCAGCAGGGGTAGCCCGGCGGCTTCGGCGAGCTGCCGGGCCGCGGGCCCCGCGCCGTCGCCCGCCACGACCACGGTGGCCGGTCCGGCAGGCAGCGCTCGCCAACCGATGCAGGGCCGACGGCTGCCGCGGCGGCGGGGAGGCGCGCCGCTCCCGGCGGGTCAGGGGCGGCGCCCGCCGGGACCGGCCACCACGGCTCGGCGTCGGGCACGAGCGGTGCGTCCAGCTGGACGTTGAGCTGGCTGGGGCCCTCTCGCTCGCACGCGCGCGCGCACGGCACGCTCCACGGTGGCCTCGGAGGCGTCCACCGCCAGGTCCGCGCACGGCGCGAACCGCCCGAACAGCCCGGCCTGCCAGGTCGTCTGGTTCGCCCCGGTGCCGCGCAGCGCGGCCGGCCGGTCCGCCGACACGACGACGACTCGCCGCCCGCTGTGGCAGGCCTCCATGACGGACGGCAGCAGGTTGGCGACCGCGGTACCGGACGTCGTGACGACCGCCACCGGCTCGCGCGACCCCACGGCCAGCCCCAAGGCGAGGAACCCCGCTGACCGCTCATCGACGCGCACGTGCAGCCGTAGCGCACCGGCGACGTCCGCGGCATACGCGGCGATGGCAAGCGGCGCCGAGCGGGAGCCGGGCGCGAGGACGAGCTCGCGTACCCCGCCCGCGACGAGACAGCGCAGCAGGTGCACCGCACGCGCGGAGGCCCTCACGAGGACCGAGTATGCCGGTCGGCCGCGCGGCGCATGACGGGAGCATGAGTACCGGTGCGGGCCGGTCGGGTCAGGTGGCGGCTACTTCGCGTCGGGATCGGGCTGGTGGATGCCGAACACGTTGTTCTCGGTGTCATGGAAGTAGCCCTGCCAGGCCATTCCTGGCAGGGCTTGCTTCGCGAGAGCGACGGTGCCGCCGGCATCGGCGATTCTGGCGGCCGTCGCATCGAAGTCGTCGGTGCCCATCGTCAGCACGGCCCCAGCGACCGGCCCGCCGACCGGTGGGTTTGCGCCCGGCCGCGGCATGATCGCACCGTTGATCCCCATCTGGTCCTCGGGTCCGGTGGTCACCCCGAAGTATGGCGACCCGGCATACTCGCTCCAGTCCTCGACCTTCCAGTCGAAGACTGCGGTGTAGAACCGCAGCGCCCGCTGGACGTCCTCGGCTTGAATCTCGAAGTGAATCACTCGCGACATTGGCTTCCCTTTCGTTGTCTTCGCCAGAACCATCGCTCATGCCACCGACATCGCACCAGCGGTGCTCGTCGGCGGCTTCCCGCTAGGGCCACGGCCCCAGCAGGTTGCTCAGCTGTGAGAGGGGCGCGTTGCCCCATTTGTCGAGCTCCGGGGCAGTGGCTTCGCGGGTGATGACCACCAGGCTTGCGACCGGTCACGGAAAGAGTGACCATGGCGTCCCGAACCAGATCGTCGAGCGTTGCCACGGGCGCCGGGCAGGGTGGCGGCGATCGCCTCGACGAGTCCGGCGTGGGCGTCGGAGGGGACCAGGGCGGACCCGACAGCCCTTGATCCACCGGACGGGTGCGCAAAGCCCGCGCCGTAAGCGAGGAGCTCTTTGGCCGTCACCGAGACCTGCGACTTGGACCAGCCGGTGAGAAGCCCAGAGCTACCGGAGCGTCATACGGACTGGGTTGTGAGCAGCCACACCAGAGTCACTGCGAGAGCAAGGGCCGTGACCCCGGGCCCCACGACAAGCAACGTCCGCCGTTGTGCGGCGCCCAGGAAGGCATCGGACGCCTGAACGACGATCATGGCGACAGCCACGGCAGCGAGCCAGCCGTTAGATGGGTGCACGAGCGCGACGAGCGCGACAACAAGGAGGGCGAGGCTGCGAACCATGAGGTAGCGGGCAACCTGGCGTACCGCAGCGTCGGCATGACGCACTTCCCGTCCGGAGAAGTACGCGCTGGGCAGCGTGCTGAGCACGGTGACGATCGCCAGTGCGAGATACGGCCCACTCATGGCAACACCCTGACAGAGCGCCCTCTCATCGACAGTGCACCCTCTCGGCAAATGCGTCCACACCACTTGTCATCGAGGGGGAGCAAAGAGTGTTCCCCTGATCCAGGGCAGGGAGATTCAGTTCAGAACCCCCGCCCGGCGGCAGGTATGTCGGACGAGCGTAGCGGTGCTCCGCGCGCACGAGCTGACGACTCGGAGGGTGGTGTCCGTACCGCGGCACCCAAAGGAATGCCACTCCAACAGCGCCCCAGCTCAGCGAGTGACTTGAGCAGACAGTCCGACGACCCTGCCGACGACATCAACATCCACCGATGGGTCCACTGGCGGTCGAGTTCGCGGAAGCGCCGGTGATGAAGCAGGTCTTCCTTTGTGTCGCTCGGCGTACTCAACGCTGGCGGAGCTGTGCGAGCACCTGGGTGTCGGCGGTCTGGTCGAGACGGGCGAGTTTGCCGTCTTGGATGGTCCAGACATGGATGAACCGGGCGTCCGCCGACTGGCCATTCGCCCCGGTGGCCGCGTAGTGACCCAGGACGATGACATGGCCGTCGCCGTCGGCCAGGAACCGCTCGGGCAGGACACCCATGGCGCTGAACTGCTCACCGACGGCCGCGAGGAAACCCAGGACCGAGTTCACGCCGTGGTAGATGCCGCCATGGGGAAAACCCGGGGCGATGTCCCAGACCACGTCGGGGGACATCACCGCCGCGATCACGGCTCGGTCGCCTCGAGCGTCGTAGAAACGTTGTGCGAGCGCGACGTCATCGGCTGCCAAGGTCGCACACATAGGGTCACTCCTTCGGTCGAGCGTTGGCTGTTGGGGTAGCCCCGGGGGTGTCAGGGCGCGAGGCGTCGCGCCCGCGCAGGGAACATCGCGACCTGAGGGGCGACCAGCTCCCTGAGCAGTCCTGCCATGGGCCGCCCGCGGACGATCGCCGAGACAAGCGCTCAGCCGACGGTTAGCCAGGCATCGCCGAACGGTCTTGAGAACTGGGTCCTCCGTCCTCGGCACGAGCGGACGTTCGAGTTCGACGGTTTGCAGCCGGTCGGGTCCTGGCCCGGTTCGCCGGATCTGTGCGTTGGGGTTGCGGGTCAGGTGTCACACTCTGGCTGGAGAAGGAACAGGGCGATGACTCGAGGTGCGGCGCGGCGCGCGTAGTCCGCGCCCCCGGGATAGACGGTCAAGCATTGCCGCCACGCCGCCGCCCGGGCATCTCCGCTCAACTCATGGGCGACGACTGCCCGAGTCAGGCGGCCCTGCTCGAGGCGGGCTCGCGGATTCCTCCTTAGATTTGCGCACCACGCAGGTTCTGTCCGGTGGCCGAAGTTGCCCGCCGCCACGACCACGCCTTGGCTTGTGCTTGTGGGGAACCCGAGTACGGAGACGGCGTGCGGCATCCCCGTCTTGGCCCCAACTGTCGTGAGCTGCACAACGGGTAGACCGGCCATGATGGCGGTGAGGGTGCGCCGGTGGCCCGTGACCCGCAAGGTCGCGCGGTCGAGCGTGGGCATCAGCCGGGACAGTAGCCACGAGCCGCCCACGGTGGCGGCCAAACGACGCACCCAGCGCTGAGCCGGGCGACTATGGAGCTGTCGCGCTCCCACGACACCATTGTCCAACTCACGGGCCGGACGCCACGAGTCCATGGTGCTCAGGCGGCCGCCGAGCCCGACCGAAGCCGCACGCGAGTGTCCGGCCATCGCACCAGGGCACGCGAGCCGGGGCATGCTCGCGCGTTCCGTCCGCGCCGCGGCTGAGTCGCGCGTCCCGCGGGCCCTTCGGCGCCGTCATCGTCGGCCTCTGACACAACATGTTTCCTTCGTCGTCATTTGCTCATCAATGCCGCGAATGCCGAGGCGATCCAGTGCCGCCGTCGGGCAGACGCCGTCCCGGCGAGTGACCGCTCGTGGGCGACGAAGGGTGAGGCCCGGAGGGTTCTGCACCTGACGGTAAGGAACAACGCTCGGGCCCCGGCCAGTTCTTGCTCGGTTCCCCGAGCCGAGCCGGCCGGGATGGGTGGCCCGCAGCCGCCCCCGTCCCAGTACAGGCTCGTTGGGTCGTATTGGCGTGGGTCAAGGGTGGCCCTAGACCATCACGTGGGGTACGGTGCATACCGCCCTAAGCGGACTTTAGGGTCCGCTCCACCGGAAGTCAGTCACCAGGGGGTCTGGCATGCATCGTCGACAGCTCGCAATGGTCACGGTCATCGCCGTCAGCGCGATGCTGACCTGGGCTGCTCCGGCGGCCGGCGCGGAGGAGCCGGTGCCCACCCATAGGAAGCTCAGTCTCCCGGTGGCCAAGTACGTCGACGTGTCCGTGGCGACGTCGTGGATTAAGCCAGGAACGAACCGTCCTGGGATCGACGACGCGGCCATTTCCAATCCCGCCGATCCCCAGCGGTGGGTCTTCTCGATGAGCATCGACGACAAGTTCGGTCTGAACGACCTGCTGGAGACCCAATCGCTATACGGCACGAAAGTGATCGTCGATGAGCAAGTGGCCCTTGGCGGCCTGCTGTGGGACCACGCATGGGTCATTGGCCAGCCCACTCCTCGCGACACCAGCCACTACGGTGGCTATCCCGGTTGGATCCCCGACCAGCAGTTGACGGCACAGCCGCCTGCTGAGTCGTCCGGGCGCACCGCCCGGGTCACCGGCGACCAGTCTGGTCCGGAGCATTCCACCGCCAGCAGCGTCAACGCCTGGGCTTACGACTCCCCGAGGGCCGCTATGGCCCGAAATGGAGTGGGTCGGGTCATGAAACTGTCCTTCGGGACCACTTTACCCGTCGCTCGCGCACGCCAGCACTGGGTCGAAACGCTCAGCAACCATGGCGAGCACTGGTACTTCAACCCCGCCGACGTCAGCCTGACAACTCCGCCGGCCACCGGAGCACGCGTGGTGGCCACCGCTCGACGCTTCCTCGGGTTGGGGTACCTGTGGGCCGGCACCTCCGGATTCGGATACGACTGCTCAGGCTTCGTCCACGAACTGTACGCCTCGCTGGGCGTGACGATCCCCCGGGACACTGACGCCCAAGCCGCCGCCGCGGGCGATCCGAAGTACACCGGCCCCGTGCAAACCGGCTCCGCGACTGGCACCTGGATCCCCACGATGGCCGAGCTGCGTCCCGGCGACGTGGTCTTCTTCGCCACTGCCAGCGGCTACATCCACCATGACGGCGTCTACGTCGGCTACGTCAACGGGCATCCGACCATGATCAACTCCCCGCACACCGGAGCGTTCGTCGAACAAGCCGCCATCGATACCGGCACCTGGGCCAGAGAGTTCGCCGGAGGCGGACGCTACCTCCCTTCCTAACGCGTGCCTTGAGCCCCCCGGCCAGGACCGGCAGCCGGCCGACAGTCACCTCGCGAACGTCCGCGACGGTTGTGACGTGGAAGGGTCGATCGCCGCCGTGACGGCTATTTGCGCACAGTTTGAGGTTGTCAGCGGCGAGAGCCGGAAAGGATCGACGACGGCCCCCCTCGTCCGGCCCTCGACCTACGCCGGAGGCTCCGCAGGCCGGAACGCTACCAGTGGGTGGTCATGGACGAACTCGCGTGCCGCCATGTCGTCGCGCAGGTCGCCCCAGCCGAGGATGGTGCTGATCAGCCGAAGTCGGTGCGGATGATCGCGGCGGAACTGCCTGGCCACATCGACCGCCTCCTCGTCGGTGAGAAACCGCTGCTGCGGGGTGAACGACTCTCTGCCGAGCTTGACCGTGACAGCAGGTCTGGCGGTGAGGTTGCGGTACAAGTCCGTCTCCCGTCCCCAGGCAGCGCAGATGACGGCCTCACGCGTTGCCTCGTCGTAGCGCAGGACCATGGCAACGGCGTCGTACCGCTTGCCGCTGCTGCGGCCGATGTGCGTGAACTGCAGGAACATGCGGCCGAACAGCCACCCGACATCGTGCCGATAGGCGGTCAGCGGCAGACGGAACGCGGTCAGCGCCAGCCGGCCCGGCTTGCGACGCAGCCCGAACAGCGGCCTCCTACGGTCGGCAGGGCCCCGCCTGCCGTTGTGAGTCATACCCGCCTCCACGAACCGGCGTGGTTGAACACGTCGTCATGACAAGTGCGCGCCGAAGCGATCACAGCGTCCAGAGGCGATGGTCCCGCGGTGGCGCGAATCAGCGTCCCAGACTGCCAGAAGCGCTCCCCGGCACCATCGCAACCATCGGAACCCCGAGATCGAAGGTTCCGCCCTGCAAAACCACGGGTCTTCGCACCGCGGCGACAGCGCAAGGCCCGAAGGGTATCGTCCGGACCGCGGCAATCGCGTGCGTTCAGGCTTCGGCTGTGGTTAGGGTGCCCACGTATTTGCGTTGCTGTCTGGCAGAGCGAGGACTGCGATCCCTTCGTCACGACATCTGTCCAGCAAATGTGGATCGGCGCTGACCATGGGCGCGAAGTGTGCACGCGCTGTCTCGGCGGCCATGCAGTCGGCCAGGCTGACGGCTCGCTCCTGTCGGTGATAGTGACGAGCGCGAAGAATACCTGCGCGCACCCCTGCTGCAGCGTCGATGGCGACGGCGTCGGCGAGCCCAAGTTGCGCGAGGTCGAGGGCCGCCTCGTCCTCGGTGGAACCCGCGAGGCGGACCAGGTGATCGACGACCTCAGCGGCACCGACCGCGGTCAAGCGGGCATCGTCGTCTCCTCTAAGCGATGAAACGGACGCGCCGCCCGCGGACGACACCGAGCATCGCCTGGCGGCCTTGGAGGCCGCCCTGGCCACGGCGCAGGAGGCGATTGCGGGCCTGGCGGCGCGGCTGCGCGCTCGGGAACGCAGCCCGAAAAGGGGCCGAGCGGAGTCAGATTTGGCGCCCGCGCGCCCAGCCCGTGAGCACCCGTGTGCCGTGTCCGGGGCATGGTCGCACGTCCGCTCCGTGCGGCAGGGTTGCGCGTTCCGCGCGCAGTGCGGCAGTCGGGCGAGGGGAGCCGCCCTCGGAGCGGCAGTGTCGGGCGACCCGAAAGGTACGTCCTCCAGCGGCAGGAGCGGCCACCACTGGGCGTGCGTCGCACCGGAAACGCGGCAACGAACCTCACGGTTGTGCGCTCGGCGAACGCTGCCGGTATCGCGCTGTGGACCGCCGCACACAGCAGGTTTGGATCGGGAGATTCTGTGCGGATCCGTGGTCAATCCGTGGTCGACACGCTGGCTCCCAGTAAAGCGTTGTTGAGGCTGTTTGCGGGATTCTCTAAGGATTAGCTTCGCCATATAGAGACGGGCGAGCTGGATCCCCATTTGGCCGCATCCAGCAATACTATAACGGCAGTAGCATCGCAAAGCTCGTCGACAACGACGCCGGCGGGTCTTCGCCCTAGTAAGGGAGCGTCACGATGAGCCCAGGACACGGACGACGTCGAGGCTGGAGGCTCGCGATGGCCACTGCAGCTGCAGTGGCGGTGACTGGCGCCTTGCCTGTGGTCGCATCGCGCGCGAGTGCCACAACCTCGACCGCCGACGCCAACCCGACGGCATGCGCGAACCGGGTGAACAACACTCCGAAGAAGCTTGTCGAATGCGTCACCAAGGATGACCTGTGGGCCCACATGGTCAAGTTCCAGCAGATAGCCGACGCCAATCCGGGCGCCGACGGCCACCCGTCCCGCAATTCGGGAGAGCCCGGCTACAAGGCCTCAGCCGACTACGTGGCCGATGTCATGCGAGCGGCGGGCTACGACGTGACGTTGCAGGAGTACAAGTTCCACTACTTCAGCTTCGTCGGGACCCCGGTGATGCGGGAGGAGTCGTCGACCCCGTATTCGTTCACGCTCGGCACCGACTTCAACCCGGCACCGATCCCCAAGACGATGACCGCGAAGGTTCAGCCCGCGGGCGGCATCGTGGTGCCCGCCACCCCCACCCCCAGCTCGGCCAGCGGCTGCCAGGCCTCCGACTTCTCTGGGTTCGTCCGGGGCAACATCGCCCTGATCCAGCGGGGCACGTGCACGTTCGCCCAGAAGGTGGCCAACGCTGAGGCGGCGGGTGCCTCGGCGGCGGTTATCTTCAACGAGGGCAACCCCGGGCGAACCGGCATCTTCAATGGGTCCCTTGCCGGTACGGAAACCATTCCCGTCCTGTTCACGACCTACGCTGTCGGCACCTCGCTGCTCGACCACTACGTGCCGGGCACGGCGCCGGTGCTGACCATCGACGTGAAGACCATCGACGACCCGAACCGCTCGGATTGGAACGTCATCGCGGACTCCAAGGGCGGCGACCCGAACAACATCCTGGTCATCGACGCCCACCTGGACGCCATCTATGGAGCCGGGATGCTCGACAACGCCTCGGGCTCCGCGGCGATCCTCGAGATCGCCAAGCAGCTGAAGAACACCAACACCCGCAACAAGCTGCGCTTCATCTGGTTCGGTGGCGAGGAGCTCGGTCTGCTCGGCTCGGACTACTACGTCAACACCCTCCCGGCTGACGAACTCGCGAAGATCAAGTTCGACCTCGATGCCGACGTCCTGGCCACGCCGAACTACGTCGCGGGCGTCCTCGACCCCAAGGACGGGGTCACCCTGTTCACCCGTCAACCCGGGCACCACGATGCCGCCGAGCATCTGGGCCCCCTCGGCGATCGCGCGCGACGACGGCATCGACTACCTCAACTCGATCGGGAAGAACCACATCCTCTTCTCGGCCGACGGCACCGATGCCTTCATGTTCCAGCTGGCCGGAATCCCCGCGAGCGGGGTCCTGACCGGACAGGACTGCTGCAAGCTCGCCTCCGACGTCGACCTCTTCGGAGGCTATGAGGGCAACTTCGAAGGCACTGTGCCCGGGGACGACGGGGGTTGCGTGGACAACCCCTTCCGGTGGTGCGACAACCTCAGCAACAACGACCCCGAGGTGCTGACCTGGATGTCGAAGACCTTCGCCAACATGGTCGGACACATGGCCTATGACACCCAAGTGTTCGACGCGACCCACGGCGGCGGCGGTCACATCAAGAAGGAGAAGGTCGCATCCCGTAAGGGCGTGGTCAGCAGCTGACCTGCTGACTAGCCCTCCGACGGGGCGCCGTCCCAGCACCGGGACGGCGTCCTCTCATGCTTGTGAGCGGGCGTTGCGACTGCGCGGGGCAAGCTGGCTCTTCTGGAGCAGGCGTATGCCGGAGGCGACGACCTGGTTCAGGCCCAGTCACGAGTCCGCTCCAAAGGGGGCCGGCGAGCATGAGATGATCTGCGTCGGTCTTCGGCTCCGGCTCCGGCTCGCTATTGCGGCAGCCGCGCACGCGGAGGTCGCTAGCGACCACTCAACGCGTCGCGCATGGGCAGGAACTTCGCGTCCGACTCGGCGAGCTCGTCCTCGGGTTCGGAGCCGGCGACGATGCCGCAGCCGGCGAAGATCCGCAGGGTATCCGGGGCCAGGTAGCAGCCGCTGCGCAGGGCGATGCCCCAGTGCCCGTCACCGGAGGCGTCCATCCACCCGACCGGACCGGCATACCGGCCGCGGTCCATGCCTTCGAGCTCGGCGATGAGCTCGCAGGCCGCGGCGGTCGGGGTTCCCCCGACCGCCGCAGTTGGGTGCAGCGCCGCCGCGAGGGACAGCGAGCTCGCGCCGTTGGCCGCGACGCCGGTGACGTCGGTGGCCAGGTGCATGACGTTGGGCAGGTGCAGGACGAAGGGGGACTCGGGCACGTTCATCGACGAGCAGTGCGGGGCGAGCGCCTCGGCGACCGAGCGCACGGCATACTCGTGCTCCTCGAGGTCCTTGCTGGAACGGGCGAGGGAGGCGGCCAGGCCCAGGTCGTGCGCGTCGTCGCCGGAGCGGCGGATCGTGCCGGCGAGCACCCGCGAGGTGACCAGCCCGCGCTCCCGGCGAACGAGCAGTTCAGGGGTCGCGCCGAGCAGCCCGTCGACGGCGAAGACCCATGTGTTGTCGTAGCGGCCGGCCAGGCTGCGCAGCACCCACCGTGGGTCTACCGGCTCGCGCGCCTGCACGAGCAGGTCGCGAGCCAGGACGACCTTGTCCAGGTCGCCGCGGCCGATCCGCGCCACCGCTTCGGCGACGCGGGCCTCCCATTCGGCCGAGGGGAGCGCGCCGTCGGCGAAAGCGACCTCGCGCGGCGCACGCGGGGGCGCCCCAGCGTCGAGCGCCGGCCACGGCGCCGGGCCCGTTGTCGCGGTCGTCACCCACCATCGCTCGCCCCGGTGCCCGACGACGACCTCCGGCACGACGAACACCGCCCGGTCGGTGGAGTCGGCCGAGAAGGTGAGGCTGCCGAAGCAGATCGGGCCGGTGCCCGGCATACCGACCTCGTCGCGGACGACGGCACGCTTGGCCGTGTGGGTCCACCACCGCTCGGCGTCGGCGAAACGACGCGGGCCGCCGGTGCGGTACGCCGCCGCGCGTCCCCAGCCGACCAGCCCCTCGCCGCGGCGCACCCACGACACGACGTCGGCGGGGTCGGTGAGAGGGGGCAGGATCGCCAGCAGCGCCCCCAAGTCCTCGCAGGAAACGGTGCGGAAGACCAGGGCCGCCTCAGGTGTGCGGCTCGGGGCGGCGGGCCGCGTCAGGCTGGACATCAGGCGTCATGCTACGACGCGGTATGCCGTGAGCCTGCGGCGACGTGGCTGTCCCCACGTCGAGGGGTCAAGTTGTTTGTTTCCGCGGTGGGGCGTTTTGCGGCAGATGTCCAGACTTTTCGACTCCGATCCGGGTAGCCATCCACAATTCGGCTTCGGCGTTCATCGAGGGGCGGGACCACGCGACGGCACGAGCGCGATCTCGTCTCGTAGTACCTCGGGCTGAGCCGGCGGTCTTCCGACGGGCTCGGTCGAGCGAGCTCAATGCTCCCGCGATTGCGCCAGCGCGACGATGGCCTTGTTGGTGTCTGTAGTCATGCACCCAAGGGTGGGCGCTCCCAGTGGCGGCGACCACCCCTACTTGTTGGTATACGCGCCAGGCGTTGGGTCTGCGCCGTGCGCAAGGATGGCGGCATGAGTCGCGCCAGCCTGGACAAGGCCCCCGCCGAGGTCGCCGGCATGTTCGACGCTGTCGCGGAGAAGTACGACGTCACCAACGACGTGCTGTCGATGGGGATGGACCGGCTGTGGCGGCGCGCCACAGTGCGGGCGGTTCGGGCGCAGCCGGGCCAGGTGGTGCTCGACATCGCGGCCGGGACGGGGACGAGCGCTGAGCCGTTCGCCGACGCGGGCGTTCACGTGGTGCCGGCTGACTTCTCGCTGGGGATGCTGCGGGTGGGGCGGCGTCGGCGGCCGGACCTGGCCTTCACCGCCGCGGACGCGATGCGCCTGCCCTTCGCCGACCAGTCCTTCGACGCGGTGACGATGTCGTTCGGGCTGCGCAACGTCGTGGACATGGATGCGGCGTTACGGGAGTTCTTGCGGGTGACCCGGGTCGGCGGGCGTCTGGTGCTGTGTGAGTTCAGCCGGCCGGTCAACGGGGCGTTCCGGGCGGTCTACCTCAACTACCTCATGCGCGCGCTGCCGCTGATCGCCCGGCATACCTCCTCCAACCCCGAGTCCTACCGTTACCTCGCCGAGTCGATCCGGGCCTGGCCCGACCAGCGCGAGCTCGCTGCTCGGCTGTCCGGCGCCGGCTGGACCGACGTCGAGTGGCGCAACCTGTCCGGCGGCATCGTCGCCGTGCACCGAGCCACCAAGCCTGGCGCCGTACCGCGCGGGTCATCGGCAGCCGCGCGCGGATGAGACGTGGTAGCGGAGGTAGAACGGAGCAACGGAGGTGTTAGCGAGCGCAAGAGCGCACGTCTTCACCTCCACCGCTCGGTTTTACCTCCACCGTCGAGCGACGATAGGGGCCACGTAGACTGAAGCGGTTTGGGTAGCCCCTCGAGAAGATGAGCGAGCACGTGACCACAGCAGACGCCGCACCCGCGGACCAGTCGGCTGACGTCATCGTCGTCGGGGCCGGGCCCTCGGGCAGCGCGACCGCGGCATACCTCGCCATGAGCGGGCTGGACGTCCTCGTGCTGGAGAAGGCGCACTTCCCGCGCGAGAAGGTATGCGGCGACGGGCTCACTCCCAGGGCGGTGCGCGAGCTGGTCACCCTCGGCATCGCGACCCCCGAGCAGGACGGCTGGATCCGCAACAAGGGCCTGCGCATCGTCGGCGGGGGCCATTTCCTCAGCCTGGACTGGCCGGACACCGATGGCTTCCCGCCCTACGGCCTGGTCCGGGTGCGCCAGGACTTCGACGACATCCTGGCCCGGCACGCCGTCGCCCAGGGTGCCCGCCTGCAGGAAGGCAGCGTCGTCACCGGCCCGGTCATGAACGGGCACAACACGATTGCCGGCGTCACCGTCAAGCCGGTCGGCCCGGACGGCCGTCCCACAGGAGGGCCACACACCTACCGCGCGCCGGTCGTCGTCGCGGCCGACGGCAACTCGTCCCGGCTGTCGCTCTCGCTCGGGCGCGAGAAGCGCGAGGACCGCCCGATGGGCGTCGCGGTCCGCACGTACTACACCAGCCCACGCACTGACGACGACTACCTTGAGTCCTGGTTGGAGCTGTGGTCCAACGACGACGACGGCAAACGGGTCCTGCTGCCTGGCTACGGCTGGATTTTCGGGGTCGGCGATGGCACGTCCAACGTCGGGCTGGGCATCCTCAACACCTCCGCCGCGTTTGGCAAGACCGACTACAAGGACGTCCTGTGCCGGTGGGTCGCCACCATGCCCGCCACCTGGACCTACAACGACGACACCATGACCCAGCCGGTCCGCGGCGCGGCCTTGCCGATGGGCTTCAACCGCCAGCCGCACTATGAGAGCGGCCTGCTGCTCGTCGGCGACGCGGGTGGGATGGTCAACCCGTTCAACGGCGAGGGCATCGCCTACGCCATGGAGTCGGGCCGGCACGCCGCCGACGTCATCGCTCGCGCGTTCGCTCGACCCGACGCCGCCAGCCGTGAGCGGGTGCTGCGCTCCTACAACACGGTGATGAAGGACGAGCTCGGTGGGTACTACACCCTCGGTCGCTGGTTCGCCCGAGCCATCGGCCACCCCGAGGTCATGCGCCTTGCCACGAAGTACGGCCTGCCCCGCACCACCCTCATGCGCTTCCTGCTCAAGATCATGGCCAACCTGCCTGAGACCCACGGCGGGCGTTTCGACGACCGGCTCATCCACGTCCTGTCGACGCTCGCCCCGGACGCGTGAGAGGGCGCCAGATGCGGGGTCGACGCCGGCCCGACACGCTGGTATGCCGGTCGCTCGCCGCGGTAGTCAAGCCCGCGGAGCACCCCCCTAGGATGGGGACGACCCGCGACACTGCTCACCGAAGGGGGAGCGACGCATGACCGAGTCCTACATCCCGCTGTTGTTCCTCATGGGCCTCGGAGCGGCGTTCGCCGTGGTCTCGGTCGGGCTGAGCTTGGTCGTCGGGCCCAAGCGCTACAACCGGGCGAAGATGGAGGCCTACGAGTGCGGCATCCAGCCGACACCACATGCCGCGGGGGGCGGCCGGGTGCCGGTCAAGTACTACCTCATCGCCATGCTGTTCATCATCTTCGACATCGAGGCGGTGTTCCTCTACCCGTTCGCCGTGGCCTTCAACGCGTTGGGCACCATGGCGCTCATCGAGATGATCCTGTTCATGGTGACCGTCTTCGTCGCCTACGCCTACGTGTGGCGTCGCGGCGGGCTCGAGTGGGACTGAGCAAGACATGGGACTGGAAGAAAAGCTGCCAGCGGGCTTCCTGCTGTCAACCGTCGAGTACCTCGCCGGATACTTCCGCAAGGCCTCGATGTGGCCGGCGACCTTCGGCCTGGCCTGCTGTGCCATCGAGATGATGGCGGTCGGAACGCCTGACTACGACCTGGCGCGCTTCGGCATGGAACGCTTCTCGGCGACTCCGCGGCAGGCCGACCTGATGATCGTCGCCGGACGGGTCAGCCAGAAGATGGCGCCGATCCTGCGCCAGGTCTACGACCAGATGCCCAACCCGAAATGGGTCATCTCCATGGGGGTCTGCGCGAGCTCTGGCGGGATGTTCAACAACTACGCGATCGTGCAGGGCGTCGACCACATCGTCCCTGTCGACATCTACCTGCCCGGGTGCCCGCCCCGACCCGAGATGCTGCTCTACGCCATCGTCAAGCTGCACGAGCAGATCCTCGCCATGCCGCTTGGCGTGAACCGCGAAGCGGCGGCACGGGTCGCCGAGGCCGCCGCCCTCACCGCAACCCCCACGCACCAGATGAAGGGTCTGCTGGCGTGACGTCCATCCCTCCAGGCGACACCGGCAAGGCACAGGAGACCGGCGGCGGCCCGCAGACCGGTGGTCCGCACGGGCAGCCGCACGCCGTCGGGGTGCACGGTGAGCCCACCAAGGTCGGCGAGCGCCGTGGCATGTTCGGCGCCAGCGACCAGCCCGACACCAGCGGCTACGGGGGCCTGGTGCGACCCATCTTGCTGCCGGGGGCGGCCGAACGTCCTTACGGCAGCTACTTCGACGACGTCGCCGACCACCTGGCGCGTGCCCTCGACGCCGCCGGGACGGCATACGAGAAGGCGGTCGACCGCGTCGTCATCGACCGGGGCGAGATGACCGTCATCGTCTCGCGCGAGCACCTGCCCGTCGTTGCGCGCGTACTGCGGGACGACCCGGCGCTGCGGTTCGAGGTCTGCACTGGCGTGTCGGGGGTGCACTATCCCCACCAGAGCGGGCGCGAGCTGCACGCGGTCTACCACCTGCTGTCGATCACCCACGAGTCTCGCCGGCTCCGCCTGGAGACGACCTGCCCCGACGCCGACCCGCACGTCCCGTCGCTCGTGCCGACCTACCCCGCCACGAACTGGCACGAGCGCGAGACGTTCGACATGTTCGGCATCGTCTTCGACGGGCACCCGGCGCTGACCCGCATCCTCATGCCTGACGACTGGCCGGGCCACCCGCAGCGCAAGGACTATCCACTCGGCGGCATCCCCGTCGAGTACAAGGGCGCCACCGTGCCCCCGGCGGACGAGCGGAGGGCGTACAACTGATGTCAACCGACGAAGCCACTGCGGACGCCTACGCGACCTCGAGCTCGGCCGGGGAGCCAGGCGAGGGACCTGCCGAGGGTCCGGTATTCACCGCCTCGGGCGGGGACTGGGACGACCTCATCGACGAGGCGACCTCGCTGCACGAGGAACGCATCGTCGTCAACATGGGCCCCCAGCACCCGTCCACCCATGGGGTGCTGCGCCTCATCCTCGAGCTTGACGGCGAGACGGTCACCGAGGCCCGCGCGGGCATCGGCTACCTGCACACCGGCATCGAGAAGAACATGGAGTACCGCACCTGGACCCAGGGGGTGACGTTCTGCACCCGGATGGACTACCTCACCCCGATGTTCCAGGAGACGGCCTACTGCCTGGCGATCGAGAAGCTGCTCGGCGTCACCGACGAGATTCCAGAGCGGGCGTCGATCATCCGGGTGCTCATGATGGAGCTGACCCGGCTGTCCTCGCATTTGGTCTGCCTCGGCACCGGAGGGATGGAGCTCGGCGCGACGACGATCATGACGATCGGCTTCCGCGAGCGCGAGCGGGTCCTGCAGGTCATCGAGATGGTCACCGGGCTGCGGATGAACAACGCCTACGTCCGACCGGGCGGGGTCGCCCAGGACGTGCCGCCCGGAGCCATCGACAAGATCCGCGAGGTCGTCCCGGAGATCCGCAAGGGCATCCGTGAGCTGGAGCTGCTGCTCAACGAGAACCCGATCGTCCGGGGCCGCCTCGTCGGGGTGGGGTATCTCGACCTCACCGGCTGCATCGCCCTGGGCACGACCGGCCCGATCCTGCGGTCGGCCGGTCTGCCGCACGACCTGCGCAAGGTCGACCCCTACTGTGGCTACGAGACCTACGACTTCGACGTGCCGACCCGCGACACGTGCGACGCCTACGGGCGGCTGCGGGTGCGCATCGACGAGATGTACCAGTCGCTGCGCATCGTCGAGCAGTGCACAAACCGGCTGCAGCGCAGCGCCGGTCAGCCGGTGATGATCGCCGACAAGAAGATCGCCTGGCCGGCCCAGCTGGCCATCGGCAGCGACGGCATGGGCAACAGCCTGGACCACATCCGCGAGATCATGGGCGAGTCGATGGAGTCGCTCATCCACCACTTCAAGCTGGTCACCGAGGGCTTCCGGGTCCCGCCCGGGCAGGTCTACGTCCCCGTCGAGAGCGCCAAGGGTGAGCTGGGCTGCCATCTGGTCTCCGACGGTGGCACCCGTCCCTACCGGGCCCACTTCCGCGACCCGTCGTTCAACAACCTGCAGGCGGTCGCTCTGATGTGCGAGGGCGGTCAGGTCGGCGACGTCATCGTGGCGGTGGCCTCCATCGACCCGGTCATGGGAGGGGTGGATCGCTGAATGGACGTTCACAGCCCGTCGCCGTCGGGCTACCTGCACGTCGCCGAGGAGAGCAAGGCGCCCTACCCCGACGATGTGCTCGCCTCGCTGCGGGCCGACGCCGAGGATGTCATCGCGCGCTACCCCCTGAAGCGCTCGGCCCTGCTGCCGCTGCTGCACCTCGTGCAGAGCGTGGACGGCTACGTCTCGGGGCGGGGCATCGGCTTCTGCGCCGGGATGCTCGAGCTCACCACCGCGGAGGTCAGCGGGGTGGCCACCTTCTACACGCAGTTCAAACGTCACCCCAACGGCGAGTACACGGTCGGGGTCTGCACCAACACGCTGTGCGCGATCATGGGCGGCGACGCGATCTTCGACGCCGTGTCGGAGCATCTCGGCGTCGGTCACGACGAGACGACCCCCGACGGCCGGATCACCCTCGAACGGGTCGAGTGCAACGCCGCCTGCGACTACGCGCCCGTCGTCATGGCCAACTGGGAGTTCTTCGACAACCAGACGCCCGAGTCGACGATCGACCTCGTCGAGCGGCTACGGGCCGGCCAGGCGGTCACGCCCACGCGCGGCGCCGACACCGTCGCCACGTTCAAGGAGGTCTCCCGCGTGCTGGCCGGCTTCCTCGACGGGCGTGCCGACGAAGGGGTCGGCGCCGGCCCGGCCACCCTGCTCGGGCTGGCCATCGCCCACGAGCGCGGGTGGCGGGCGCCCGAGACCCAGGAGCTGCCGTGACCACCCAGCTGACGCCGGTGCTCACCGCGCTGTGGGACCAGCCGCGGTCGTGGACGCTTGAGACCTACGAGCGCCACGGCGGCTACGCCGCGCTCAAGAAGGCCCTGGGTATGCCGGCCGCCGACGTCCTCATGGCGGTGAAGGACTCGTCCATCCGGGGCCGCGGCGGTGCCGGCTTCCCGACCGGGCTGAAGTGGTCGTTCATGTCCGCGCCGGACGGCGGTCCTCGCTACCTCGTCGTCAACGCCGACGAGTCGGAGCCGGGCACGTGCAAGGACGTCCCGCTCATGCTGGCCACCCCGCACCTGCTGGTCGAAGGCACGGCCATCTCCTCTTACGCCATGGGGTGCGAGCACGCGTTCATCTACCTGCGCGGCGAGGTGGTGCACGTCTACCGGCGGCTGTTGCGCGCTGTGGAGGAAGCCCGCGCAGCCGGCCACCTGGGCAGCGACGTCCACGGCTCTGGCGTGCGGCTGGACATCACCGTGCACGCCGGTGCCGGAGCCTACATCTGCGGTGAGGAGACCTCCCTGCTGGACTCCCTGGAGGGCCGCCGTGGCCAGCCCCGGCTCAAGCCGCCCTTCCCGGGCGCGGCGGGCCTGTACTCGCGGCCGACCTCGGTCAACAACGTCGAGACCATCGCTTCGGTGCCGAGCATCCTCACCAACGGGCCCGACTGGTTCAAGCACATGGGCACCGAGAAGTCCGCTGGCTACGGCATCTTCAGTCTGTCCGGGCACGTGGAGCACCCCGGACAGTTCGAGGCCCCGCTCGGCATCACCATGCGCGAGCTGCTCGAGCTCGCCGGAGGCGTCCGCAGCGGGCACGACCTCAAGTTCTGGACTCCCGGCGGCTCGTCGACGCCGATCTTCACCAGGGACCACCTCGATGTCCCCCTCGACTTCGACTCGGTCGCGGCCGCTGGCTCCATGCTCGGCACGCGGGCCCTGCAGGTCTTCGACGAGACCGTCTCGGTGGTGCGCGCCGTCTCCCGCTGGACCGACTTCTACGCCCACGAGTCGTGCGGCAAGTGCACCCCCTGCCGGGAAGGCACCTGGTGGCTCCAGCAGATCATGGAGCGCATCGAGCACGGCCAGGGCACCCGCGACGACGTCGACAAGCTGGTCGACATCTGCGACAACATCCTCGGTCGGGCCTTCTGCCCGCTGGGAGACGCTGCGACCATGCCCATCACCTCGGCGGTGAAGCACTTCCCGGAGGAGTTCGAGGCCGGCATGCACACCCCAGCGGCGGAGCTGTTCCCGCCCGAGCGCTCCGTCGTGTTCGCCCACGCGGCGAAGGAGACCGCGAAGGCATGACCGCTACCACGACCCCCACGACACCACAGGGCGAGGCGCCCAAGCCCGACCTCGTGTCGGTGAGCATCGACGGCATACTCGTCGCCGTTCCCAAGGGCACCCTGGTCATCCGCGCGGCCGAGCTCGTCGGCATCGAGATCCCGCGGTTCTGCGACCACCCGCTGCTCGACCCCGTCGGGGCGTGCCGGCAGTGCCTCGTCGAGATCGCGATGCCGACCCGCGAAGGCAACCTCGTGCCGATGCCCAAGCCGCAGCCGGCCTGCGCGATCACGGTCTCGGAGGGCATGCAGGTCAAGACCCAGCACTCCTCGCCCGTTGCCGACAAAGCGCAGCAAGGCCAAATGGAGTTCCTCCTGATCAACCACCCGCTGGACTGCCCGGTCTGCGATAAGGGCGGCGAGTGCCCGTTGCAGAACCAGGCCCTGTCCAACGGGCGCGCCGTCTCTCGCTTCGAGGACGTCAAGCGCACCTTCCCCAAGCCGGTCAACATCTCCAGCCAGGTCCTGCTCGACCGCGAGCGGTGCATCCTGTGCCAGCGCTGTACCCGTTTCTCGGAACAGATCGCGGGCGATGCGTTCATCAACCTGGCCGAGCGCGGCGCGATGAGCCAGATCTCCATCTACGAGGAGAAGCCGTTCGAGTCCTACTTCTCGGGCAACACGGTCCAGATCTGCCCGGTCGGTGCCCTGACCGGCGCGGCCTACCGGTTCCGCGCGCGGCCCTTCGACCTGGTCTCGACGCCCAGCGCCTGCGAGCACTGTGCCTCCGGCTGTGCCCTGCGCACCGACCACCGCCGCGGCGTCGTCCTGCGCCGGATGGCATCCGACGACCCCGAGGTCAACCTCGAGTGGAACTGCGACAAGGGTCGTTGGGCGTTCCAGTACGCCACCTTGCCCGACCGGCTCGAGCTGCCCTTGGTCCGCCAGCCCGACGGCGAGCTGAAGGTCGTCGGGTGGCCCGAAGCGCTCGAGGCCGCCGCGGCGGGGCTGCGCTCGGCGAACGCGGCAGCGGTGCTCGGCGGCGGCCGAGTCTCGGTCGAGGACGCCTACGCGTACGGCAAGTTCGCCCGGCTTGCCTTGGGCACCAGCGATCTCGACTTCCGCGCCCGCCCGCACTCGGGTGAGGAGGTCGCCTTCCTTGCCGAACATGTGGCCACCACGGCGCCCCGGGACGCCGGCGGCACCGGGGTCTGCTACGCGGACCTGTCCGCGGCGAAGGCGGTGCTGCTCGTCGGTTTCGAGCCCGAGGAGGAGTCGCCGATCGTCTTCCTGCGCCTGCGTGCAGCGGTCCGCAAGAACAAGACCTCGGTGTATGCCGTCGCGCCCTACTCGACGCGCGGGCTGCGCAAGCTGCGGGGCACCCTGCTGACCACGGTTCCTGGCGACGAAGCCGACGCGCTCACCGACCTGCGCGTGGGCGCCCGTGGCGCCGTCGGGGCCGCCGCAGCGGCGCGCCTGGCCGAGGGCGGCGTCATCCTGGTGGGCGAGCGGCTCGCAACCTCTGCCGGGGGGCTTGCCGCTGCTGCCGAGCTGGCCAGCGCGACGGGCGCCACGCTGGCCTGGGTCCCGCGTCGAGCCGGCGAACGTGGCGCCCTGGACGCCGGCGCAATCGGGGCGCTGCTACCGGGCGGGCGCCCGTTCTCCGACCCGGCAGCGCGAGCCCAAGTGGCCGAGCTATGGGACGTCGACGTCGACGCGTTGCCGACCGTCTCCGGCCGCGACACCGCCGGCATCATCGAGGCAGCCCGCTCAGGATGGGTCGGTGCCGTTGTCATCGGCGGCGTCGACCTGGACGACCTGGGCCTGCCGGAGGTACGCAGCGCGTTGAGCAAGGCGTTCGTGGTGAGCCTGGAGCTGCGCGAGTCCTCGGTGACCGCCGTCGCGGACGTCATCCTGCCGGTCGCCGCACAGGCCGAGAAGGCTGGCACGTATCTGAACTGGGAAGGTCGGGAACGCCCGTTCGAGGCGGCCCTCGCCAGCAACGCGATGAGCGACCACCGCGTCCTGGACATGCTCGCTGCCGAGCTGGGGGTGTTCCTCGAGACCCGCACCCAGGAGCAGATTCGCGCCCAGCTCGACGCGCTGGGCACGTGGACCGGCGCTCGGACAGTTGTGGTGCCCGCCCACAGCCTTCCGTCGAGCGACCGGGGCGACGTCATCCTGGCCACCTGGCCGACCCTGCTGGACCAGGGCCGGATGCAGGACGGCGAGCCGTTCCTCGCCGGCACCGCCCCCAAGACGGTGGCCCGGGTCGGGCCGGCGCTGGCCGACCGGCTCGACGTCCAGGACGGCGACGTGGTCACCGTCGCCGGACCGGGCGGGTCGGTCAGCGTCCCGGTCGTCGTGACCGACGACATGGTCGACGCGGTCGTGTGGCTGCCGACCAACTCGCTGGGCTGCGCGGTCCGTAGCACGCTGGGGGCCGACGCGGGCTCCCGCGTCACGGTGACGAAGGGTGGTCCCGAGTGAGCGTGAACGCCCTCGCAGCGGCGTATGCCGTGCACGCCGGGCCGGCCGGCATACCGGCTCTGGCGCCGGCCGCTGACAACCCGGTAGCCGACTTCAGCGACACCCCCGTGTGGCTGTCCCTGGTCAAGGCGGTGCTGCTGTTCGTCTACCTGCTGCTGAGCACCCTGCTCGTCATCTGGTTCGAGCGGCGGGTCATCGGGCGGATGCAGCAACGGCCCGGCCCCAACCGCAACGGGCCCTTCGGGTTGCTGCAGACCCTCGCCGACGGCATGAAGTCGATGCTCAAGGAGGACGTCACACCGGCGAACGCCGACCGGCTGATCTTCACGCTCGCTCCGCTCATCGCCGCGACGATGTGCTTCGTCTCGTTCGCGATCATCCCGCTGGGCGACAAGGTCTCGATGTTCGGGCACGTCACGCCGCTGCAGCTGACCGACGTCCCGGTGGCCGTGCTGCTCGTGCTCGCCGTGGCCTCGGTCGGGGTCTACGGCATCGTGCTGGCCGGCTGGTCCTCCGGGTCGACCTACCCGCTGCTCGGTGGGCTGCGTTCGACCGCCCAGGTCATCTCCTACGAGATCGCGATGGGCCTCTCGCTCGTCGCGATCTTCCTCTACAGCGGGTCGATGTCGACCTCGCAGATCGTGTCAGCGCAGTCGAGCCTGTGGTTCTTGTTGCCGGCGTTCTTCTCCTTCGGCGTCTACGTCATCACGATGGTCGGCGAGACCAACCGGCTGCCCTTCGACCTGGCCGAAGGTGAAGGCGAGATCGTCGGCGGCTTCCACACCGAGTACGGCTCGATGCGCTTTGCGATGTTCTACCTCGGCGAGTACATCAACATGTTCACCGTCTCGGCCCTGGCCACGACGATGTTCCTCGGCGGCTGGATGTCCCCGCCGTTCGTCGCGGCGATCAACAACGGCATGTTCAACCAGGGCTGGTGGGGCCTGCTCTGGTTCACGCTCAAGATGTGGCTGTTCATGTGGTTCTTCGTGTGGCTGCGCGGGTCGCTGCCGCGGGTGCGCTACGACCAGTTCATGCGCTTCGGCTGGAAGCTGCTCATTCCGGTCACCCTGGCCTGGGTCGTCGTGGTGGCCTTCATCCGCGGGGCGCAGAACGGCTGGTTCGGTACCTCGGCGGTGACCTTCGCCGGGCGGGCCTTCCCGGTGGCCACGCTGGTCATCGTCGGCGCCATCGCCGTCCTTGTGCTGGGGGCGACGTGGATGTGGGACTCGCGCCAGCTGGCCAAGGAGCGGGCCAAACCGACCCGACCTGACGAGGTCGACCCGTTCGCCGGTGGCTACCCGGTGCCCCCACTTCCGGGCCAGGTCCTGCGCGAGCCCGAGCAACCCACCCCCGCGGTCCGAGCGGCGACGCTCAAGGAGGACGTTCGTGGCTGACAACCTGCCGGCCTCCCGGCCGGACCGGGCCGACCTGCCCTCGACTCAGCACGGCCACCAGGAGCCGGAGCCGACCCCCAAGGCGGGCTGGCTGGGCGAGAACCTGCCGCCCCCCGTCGGCGGGTTCGGCGTCACCTTCGCGACGATGTTCCGCAAGGTCTACACCGAGGAGTACCCCGAGGAGAAGCGTCCGACTGCGCCGCGCTATCACGGCCGTCACCAGCTCAACCGCCATCCCGACGGCCTGGAGAAATGCGTCGGGTGCGAGCTGTGCGCCTGGGCCTGCCCCGCCGACGCGATCTACGTCGAGGGCGCCGACAACGACGACACGCCGGCCGAGCAGGGCGGCCGCGGCCGGTTCTCACCGGGCGAGCGCTACGGTCGGGTGTACCAGATCAACTACCTGCGGTGCATCTTCTGCGGGCTGTGCATCGAGGCTTGCCCAACCCGGGCCCTGACCATGACCAACGTCTACGAGCTGGCCGACAACAACCGGGCCGACCTCATCTTCACCAAGGACCAGCTGCTGGCCCCGCTGCAGGAGGGCATGCTCGCCCCGCCGCACCCGATGGTGGAGGGCATGGAGGAGCGCGACTACTACCTGGGCAAGGTCGACGCGGCGACGCCGGAGCAACGCACCTGGGTCGAGCAACGCGACGCGGACGCCGCTGGTCAGCCGGTCAGCGAGGAAGGAGCCGTGCGATGAGCGGACTCGGTGAGGCCTGGCTGTTCTGGATCCTCGCCCCGCTCATGGTGATCGCAGCCCTCGGCCTGCTGTTCGTGCGCAAGGCCGTGCACGCCGCCCTGTGCACGGCGTTCGTCATGGTCAACCTCGGCGTGCTCTACATCGCCCAGCAGGCCGAGTTCCTCGGCATCGTGCAGGTCTTCGTCTACACCGGCGCAGTGATGATGCTGTTCCTCTTCGTGCTCATGCTCATCGGGGTCGACTCGTCCGACTCGGTCGTCGAGACGATCCGCGGCCAGCGCGTCGCGTCACTCATCGTCGCCCTCGGGCTGGCAGCGCTGATGTTCGCCTCGATCGGCTCCTCGGTCTTTCCCCAGTCCACCGGCCTCGACGCGGTCAACCGCGAGCCCGGCAACATCACCGGGCTGGCCTGGCTGATCTTCGGCAAGTACGTCTGGGTCTTCGAGGTCACCTCGGCGCTGCTGATCACCGCCGCCATCGGCGCGATGGTGCTGGCCCATCGTGAGCGGCTGACCGCCAAGCTCAGCCAGCGCGAGCTGGCGGCCCGGCGGATCCGCGACAACGCCCACGTCGCCGGCCTGCCCGCGCCCGGGGTCTACGCCCGGCACAACGCCGTCGACACCCCGGCCCTGCTGCCCGACGGTCGGCCGAGCGAGCTGTCGGTCTCGCGGGTCCTGGTCGCCCGTGACCAGGTCAGCGCGCCCGAGCGGTTCTCCGAGGCCGAGGCGGCCATCGAGCAGGAGATCGAGGAGGGGCACACGCGGTGAGCCTCATCAACTACATCTACCTGTCGATCGCCCTCTTCACGGTCGGCGCGTCGGCGGTCCTGCTGCGCCGCAACGCCATCATCGTCTTCATGGGCATCGAGCTCATGCTCAACGCCACAAACCTGGCCTTCGTCACGTTCTCCCGCATGCACGGCAGCCTCGACGGGCAGGTCATCGCCCTGTTCGTCATGCTCGTGGCGGCGGCAGAGGTCGTCGTCGGGTTGGCCATCATCATGGCCATCTTCCGCGCCCGCCGCTCGGCCTCGGTCGACGACGCCAACCTGCTCAAGCTGTAAGGAGCACCCCCACGTGACCTCCCTGTCGAGCGCCCTGGCCGGTATGCCGGTCGCGGCAGGTTCGTGGGCAGCCGGTATGCCGGCTGCCGAGGTGCCCGGCCAGCTCCCCGCAGCGACCGGCGTCACGGCATACGCGTGGCTGCTCGTGGCCCTCCCGCTGCTGGGCGCGGCGATCTTGCTCGTGGGTGGCCGGCGCACCGACCGGTGGGGTCCGCAGCTGGCGGTCGGCCTGTCCTGGGCCTCGTTTGTCGTCGGGCTGGTCATCCTGCTCGCGATGATCGGCCGGCCGGAGGACGAGCGTGGCCAGCAGCTGACGCTGTACAACTGGGTGCCGGCCGGGCAGTTCCAGCTCGACGCGGGGATGCAGGTCGACCAGCTGTCGATGACCTTTGTCATGCTGGTGACCTTCGTCGGCTCCCTCATCCTCGTCTACTCGCTCGGGTACATGGAGGGCGACCCGGACAAGCGGCGCTTCTTCGGCTTCCTCAACCTGTTCATCGCGGCGATGCTGCTGTTGGTCCTCGCCGACAGCTACCTGCTGCTCTACGTGGGTTGGGAAGGCGTGGGCCTGGCGTCCTACCTGCTCATCGGGTTCTGGAACTGGAACCCGCCTTACGCCAGCGCTGCCAACAAGGCGTTCGTCGTCAACCGGGTTGGCGACCTGGGCATGAGCGTCGCGATCATGCTGATGTTCTGGCAGTTCGGCAGCGTCACCTTCGCCAGCGTCAACGCAGGCGTCGGGCAGGCCAGCCAGGGTGCGGTGTTGGCGCTGGGGCTGCTGCTGTTGCTGGCGGCGTGCGGTAAGTCGGCGCAGTTCCCGCTGCAGAGCTGGCTCGGCGATGCGATGGCCGGCCCCACTCCGGTCTCGGCGCTCATTCACGCGGCGACCATGGTGACCGCGGGCGTGTACCTCGTCGTGCGCAGCGGCACCGTGTTCCAGGCCACGCCCGACGCGCAGCTGGCCGTCGTCATCGTCGGGGCGATCACGCTGACCTTCGGGGCCGTCGTCGGATGCGCCAAGGACGACATCAAGAAGGCCCTGGCCGCCTCGACGATGTCCCAGATCGGCTACATGCTGCTGGCCGCCGGTCTGGGCCCGATCGGCTATGCGTTCGCCATCTCGCACCTGCTCAACCACGGCTTCTTCAAGGCTGGGCTCTTCCTGGGCGCCGGCTCGGTCATGCACGGCATGGACGACCGGGTCGACATGCGGTGGTACGGCAACCTGTCCACGGTCATGAAGATCACCTGGGTCACCTTCGGGATCGGGTGGCTGGCCATCCTCGGTGTCCCGCCGTTCTCCGGGTTCTGGTCCAAGGACAAGATCATCGAGGCGGCCTTCGTCGGGGAAGGCTGGCGGCCCTGGGTGTTCGGTCTGACCACGCTCATCGGCGCCGGCATCACCGCCTTCTACATGTCCCGCCTGTTCTTCATGACCTTCCACGGCGACCAGCGCTGGCCCAAGGACGCCCATCCGCACGAGTCACCCCGGGTCATGACCGTCCCGATGGTGGTGCTTGCGGTCGGCTCGGCACTGCTCGGGCTGGCATTGACCATCGGTGGGGCGTTCGACAGCTGGCTCAACCCCGCGGTGGGCGGCGAAGCCGAGGAGGGTCATCCGGTGCTCCCGGTTCCCCTCATCGTTGCCCTCATCCTGCTGCTCGTCATCGCGGGAACCGCGTTCGCATGGCTGCGGTACGCCCGCGACCCGGTGCCGACGACGGCGCCCCAGGGCAACCTGGCCACCCAGGCCGCGCGCAACGACCTCTACCAGGACCAGGTCAACGAGGGGCTGTTCATGCGCCCCGGCATACACCTCACCCGAGCGCTGGACTTCCTGGACCGACGCGGCATCGACGGCGCAGCGGGCGGGCTCGCGGCGCTCATCGGCGGCACGTCCGCTCGGGTGCGTCGCGTGCAGAACGGCCTGGCCCGCTCCTATGCGCTCACCATGCTGGTCGGTGTCGTCCTCATCCTCGGTGCGGTGTGGGTGATCCAGTGATGAACGAGTTCCCGTGGCTGACCGTCATCGGCGTCATCCCGCTGCTTGGCGCGGCCGTGCTCTGGCTGCTGCCGCCATCGATGAGCGCCCGGGCGAAACCGCTGGCCCTGGGCTTCTCCCTCGTCACCCTCGCCGTCACCGTCGGGGCCGCGCTGGCGTTCAAGCCTGGCTCGTCCGAGCAGTTCCAGCTCGTCGAACAGCACTCGTGGATCCCGCAGTTCGGGGTCAGCTACGCACTGGGGGTCGACGGGATCGCCCTGTCGCTCATCCTCATGTCGGTGATCCTGGTGCCGATCTGCCTGCTGGCGGCCTGGCACGACCTCGCGCCGGAGGAGCAGCATCGCGAGCGGCACTACTTCGCGCTCATGCTCGTGCTGCTCACCTTCATGGTCGGCGTGTTCGCGGCGACCGACGTCTTCTTGTTCTACGTCTTCTTCGAGGCGATGCTCGTCCCCGTCTACTTCCTCATCGGCCAGTTCGGCGGGCCGCGTCGGCAGTATGCCGCGGTGAAGTTCCTGCTGTTCTCGCTCACCGGCGGGCTGATCATGCTCGCTGCGGTCATCGGGCTGTACGTCGTTGGGCCCGGCGGTCCTGAGGGCTTCCTGGTGACCAACCTGGCCGGGCTGCACCTGCCGCCCGGCACCGAGCGGTGGCTGTTCGTCGGCTTCTTCATCGCCTTCGCGGTCAAGGCGCCGCTCGTCCCAGTGCACACCTGGCTTCCCGACGCGGCGGCCGAGTCTCGTCCGGCCACGGCGACCTTGCTGGTCGGCGTCCTCGACAAGGTCGGCACCTACGGGATGATCCGCTTCTGCGTCGAGCTGTTCCCCGGTGCGAGCCAGTGGGCCACCCCGGTCGTCATCGCCCTCGCGCTGCTGTCGATCGTCTACGGCGCGCTGCTGGCCATCGCCCAGACCGACATGATGCGCCTGATCGCGTTCACGTCGGTGAGCCACTTCGGCTTCATCGTGCTGGGCATCTTCGCCTTCACCACCACGGGCTGGGCCGGGTCGACGACCTACATGCTCAACCACGGGTTCACGACAGCGGGCCTGTTCCTCTTCGCCGGGATGCTCATCGCGCGGCGGGGCAGCAAACGAATCCCCGACTTCGGCGGCTGGCAGCGGGTCGTGCCGGCGCTGGCGGGGGTGTGGCTGCTCACCGGCCTTTCTACCCTCTCCCTGCCGGGCATGGGCTCGTTCATCTCGGAGTTCCTGGTGCTGGCCGGCACCTTCCAGCGCTACCAGGTCGTGGCTGCCGTCGCGACGACCGGGATCATCCTCGCGGCCCTCTACATCCTGCTCATGTACCAGCGGACCATGACCGGCCCCAGACCAGACATCGACGTTCCCGACCTGTCGGGCCGCGAGAAGTGGGTCGCGGTCCCGCTCATCGCCCTGTTCATCGTGCTGGGCTTCTACCCCAAGCCGGTCCTCGACCTGGTCACCCCCGCGAACGGGCGGATCCTCAGCTCGATCCAGGTGAGTGACCCGGCGCCGGTCGTGGACACCGCCGAAGGAGCCCCCCGATGACCCCCGCCCTCGCCGGCGTGCCAACGGTCTTCATCCCGGCCGATCTGGACTATGTCGCGCTGCTGCCGATGCTCATCGTCTTCGGCGGCGCGGTGCTCGGCGTCGTCCTCGAGGCGTTCGCCCCGCGCAGCTACCGGTATGCCGTGCAGGTCGGCCTCACGGTGCTGACCCTCGTTGTCGCCTTCCTGGCGCTGGTGCTGGGCGCGGTCCACCATCAGGTCCAGTCCGCGGGGGTTCCCCGGGCCGACGGCAGCGTGGGAGCCGGCGCCGTCGTCATCGACGGGCCAACCCTGTTCATCCAAGGCGCCGTTCTCGTCTTCTCCCTGCTGGCTGCCCTCAGCCTCGCCGAACGCCTCGGCGGCGTCGGCGCCGACGCCTTCACCCCGATGGGCGCGGCCACTCCCAACTCCCCGCAGGAGCGTGCCGCCCAGGTCGCCGGGGCGATGACCGCCGAGGTCTTCCCGCTGTTCCTCTTCTCCGTCGCGGGCATGCTGCTCTTCCCTGCAGCCGGGGACCTGCTCACCATGTTCGTCGCGCTCGAGGTGCTGTCGCTGCCGCTCTACATCCTGTGCGGGCTGGCCCGTCGCCGGCGGCTGCTGTCCCAGGAGGCATCGCTCAAGTACTTCTTGCTCGGCGCGTTCTCCTCGGCGTTCTTCATCTTCGGGGCGGCCCTGCTCTACGGGTTCTCGGGGTCGGTCTACCTGGGCGAGATCGCCGTGGCCATCGGCTCTCCGAACAGCGAGCTACAAGGCCTGCTCGTCCCCGGCATACTGCTCGTCGCCGTGGGGCTGTTGTTCAAGGTGAGCGCGGCGCCGTTCCACATGTGGACACCTGACGTGTACACCGGCGCACCCACCCCGGTCACCGGCTTCATGGCGGCCGCGACCAAGGCCGCCGCCTTCGGGGCGATGCTGCGCTTCCTCTACGTCGGCGTCGACCAGGCGCGATGGGACTGGCACCCGATGCTCGCACTGGTCGCGCTGATCACCATGCTCGTCGGCGCGGTGCTGTCGGTCACCCAGACCGACGTCAAACGGCTGCTGGCCTACTCATCCATCGCCCACGCCGGGTTCATCCTCGTCGGCGTGCTGGCCATGGACCGCAGCGGCGTCGCCGGGGTGATGTTCTACCTCGTGGCGTACGGCCTGACGACCATCGCCGCGTTCGCCATCGTCGGGCTGGTCCGCGACACCCGGGACAAGTCCGAAGCCACCGCCTTGTCGCAATGGGTCGGGCTGGGCAAGCGCCACCCGCTCACGGCCGGCACGTTCGCATTCCTGCTGCTGGCCTTTGCCGGCATACCCATCACCTCGGGGTTCACCGCAAAGTTCGCGGTGTTCGAGCCGGCCCTGCGCATGGGCGGCTCCGGACCGCTGCTCGTGATCGTCGGGCTGCTGTGCAGCGCCATCACGGTCTTCGTCTACGTGCGGATCATCGTGCTGATGTACTTCACCGACTCGGGCTCCACAGGTGTCGCGGTCGTGACGCCATCGGCGCTGACCATGGTCACCGTCGGAGTTGGGTCACTGTTCACCCTGGTCCTGGGGATCGCGCCCGCGGCCGTGCTCGAGATCGCCGACAAGGCGTCGCTGTTCCTGCGATGACCGGCCCGCTCCCGGTGCTTGCGTTGCCCGGCATGACCCCGCAGCTGGCCGAGCACCTGGCCGATGGCCTCGAGCGGGTCGACCGACTGCTGCACGCCACCGTCGACCACGACGACGAGTTCGTCGCGGCCGCGTCGGCGCACCTGCTCGAGGCCGGCGGGAAACGGCTGCGGCCGCTGCTTACCCTGCTGTGCGCGCAGCTGTGCGACGGGATCAACGACGACGTCGTCGCGGCGGCGACCGGCGTCGAGCTGACCCACCTGGCCTCGCTCTACCACGACGACGTCATGGACGAGGCGCTGGTGCGCCGCGACGTGCCCAGCGTCAACGCGGCATACGACAACTCGACCGCGATCCTCGTGGGCGACCTGCTCTTCGGGAAGGCGTCGCAGATCGTGGCCGGCCTCGGTTCGGCCGCGGTCCTCATCCAGGCTGAGACCTTCGTGCGCCTGTGCGCCGGCCAGATCCGTGATGCCCGGCCGCGACCTGCCGATGCCGACCCCGTCGCGTACTACCTGGAGGTGCTAGCCGACAAGACCGGCGCGCTCATCGCCACCGCGGCTCGCTACGGCGCGATGTTCGCCGGCGGCAGCGCGCAGACCGTCGAGGTCGTGCGAGAGTACGGCGAGCTTCTGGGGATCGCCTTCCAGCTGGCCGACGACATCATCGACATCGCGTCGGACCGTGTCGACAGCGGCAAGACCCCGGGCACGGACCTGCGCGAAGGCGTCGACACGCTCGCCGTCATCTACGCCAAGGCGTCCAGTGACCCTGCGGACGCTCGGCTGCGCAAGCTGCTCGGCGGCGACCTGCGCGACGACGCTCGCCACGCCGAGGCCCTCGGGCTGCTACGAGTCCACCCGGCACTCGGTCGAGCCCGGGAGCAGACCCGCGAGGTGGGTGCTCAGGCTCTGGCTGCCCTTGCGCCGCTGCCGGACTCCGACGCCAAAGCCGCCCTCGTCGCCCTGGTCGACTCGGTCGTGGACCGCGTCGGCTAGGCGCCAGCGAGGCCCCCCACGTCGCTCTTCTCTCTCGAGAGGTCACTAGGTGCTGTAATCCGGCCCCGATAACAGCATCGTTTGACCACTCGACGAGAGGTTGGGTCGCCAGCAGGCGTGGGGCCGCCATGCGGCAGAGTGGGAACCGTGAAGCGGATCGGTCTTGACCAGCTCGGCAGCCTCATCGACATCCGTCGAGACGACCTTCGGGTCGTCACCAGCGGCAACAGCAGCGTGCCGTTCCGGACGCTCGCCGCCTTCGACTCGCTGGTGCGCGAGTACCGCCTCCACATGCTGAACGCCCCCGCCAGCCTGCCGGACCGCGAGGGGGTCATGCTCGAGACGCCGTTCGTCGGCGCGGGCATGCGTCACAGCCCGCGGCTGGTCTACTTCCCCTGCCGGCTGTCGCAAGTTCCCTTGCTGTTCGGGCGCCGGCTGCATCTCGACGTGGTCATCGCGCACACGTCGGTGCCGGTCGACGGCAAGGTGTCGCTCGGGCTGGAGGTCAACGTCATCCCGGCTGCCATCGAGGCGTGCAAGGCCAGCGGCGGGGTGGTCATCGCCCAGATGAACCCGCAGGTGCCGTACACCTTCGGAGACGGTGAATACGACCTGGACGTGTTCGATGCCGTCATCGAGGTCGAGGAGCCCGTCCTCACCCACCAGGAGCCAGAGCGCGACCTCAGCCTCAACGCCGGCGGCATGACCCGAGAGGAGAGCGCCCGGATCATCGGGGGGTACATCTCGGAACGCGTCAACGATGGAGCCACCGTACAGATGGGCATCGGCGACATCCCCGATGCCGCTCTCAACGGCCTGCTGGGCAAGCGAAACCTGGGCATCTGGAGCGAGGTGATCAGCGACGGGGTCCTTGAGCTGGAACGCGCCGGCGCCCTGGATCCGAACCGGCCGATCGTGAGCTCGATCGTCTACGGCGGGACCGACCTCTACAAGTGGGTCCACCTCAACGACCGGGTCCGGATGCTGCGCACCGAGACGACCAACGCTCCGCAGCTCATCTCCGCCAATCCCGGTATGACCAGCATCAACACGGCCCTGCAGGTCGACCTGTTCGACCAGGCGAACGCGTCGCGCATCAAAGCCCGCATCTTCTCCGGGTTCGGCGGCCAGACCGACTTCACGGTGGGCGCGCTGCATGCTCCGAACGGGCAGGCGATCATGGCGCTGCGATCGTGGCACCCGAAGGCCGACACCTCGACGGTCGTGCCACTTCTGGAGGCACCGGTGACCTCGTTCCAGCACTCGGTTGTCGTCACCGAGCAGGGGGTCGCGCAGATCGCCGGCCGTGACCAGAAGGGGCAGGCGGTTCACCTGATCGAGCACGCCGCCCACCCGCACGCGCGCGACTACCTGTGGGAGGAAGCCCAGGAGCTCGGGCTCGCCTGACGGCCGGTATGCCGTCGCATGGGGTCAGCGGCGCAGGCGGGCATGCAGGAGTCGATCGTCAGCACGGCCAACGAGCCAGCCAGACGATGGCGAACCCGACCCACCGGGCCGGCGGAGATGTACTCCCCCAGGGCCAGCGACGCCAGCAGCTGCATGACCGGCGCGATGAACTGGAGCAGTCCGACGGTCACGAGCGGGATCCGCCGGGCCGCCGCGGCAAACAGCAACAGCGGGACCGCGGTCACCGGGCCGGTCAGCACCAGCAGCAGGCTGTGCCCGAGCCCGTTGGCGGCGAACGTGGTCTCGCAACGCCGCGGACAACGTGACGAGGATGCCCGCGGCCAACGGCACGAGCACCGCGGTCTCAACGGTCAGCCCGTGCAGCGCCGGCAGGTCCGCCCCGATCCGGTTCTTGAGCAGCCCGTACAGCGCGAACGTGCACCGCCAAGGTCAGCGCGGTCACCGGGATCTGGCCCAGCGACGACCGTGAGGAAGCCGGCGGCCACCGCCGGCGATCGCCGACCGCGAGCCACTGCAGCGGTCGCAGCCGCTCGCGCAGGACGAGCACCCCGAGGGCGACCGTGACGAGGGGTTGAGGAAGTAGCCCAAGCGCCCCCTCGCTCGTGTCGCCCGTCGAGGACCGCCTTGAGGTAGGTCAGCCAGTTGACCGCGATCAGCCGGCCGGCAACGGTCAACCCGACCAGCAGCCGGCCCCGGCGCAGCAGCGGGCGGACCCAGCCGGCCTCCCGCCGGACAGCGAGCAAGACCAGGCACAGCAGGAAGGTCCAGACGATGCGGTTGCCGAGGATCTCCAACGGACCGGCGCGGCAGCAGCGCGATGAAGAAGAACGGCAGCAGCCCCCACAGCAGGTAGGCGCTCAGGCCGTAGACCAGCCCGAGCCGGCCCTGGTCGGCCAGCCCAGCGTGGCCAGCGCGGGCGTCAAAGGCGCGCACCGCGCGCCCGGCGCGCACGCGCCGACGCGGGGCCGCGAGGGGGTCGATCGATCCGGGGCGGTCCTCGGCGCTCACCCGCCGACGGACCAGGTGTCCTTGCCGGCGATCAGCGCAGCCAGGTCCTCGTCGGTGGCCGGCGGCAGGTCACCGCGAGCGTTGCGGACCTGGTTGCGCACCTGGTCGTCGTATGCCGGTCGCGGTGGATGGCGCGGAAGACGCCCATCGGGCACGTGTTGGAGGCCGGTGTCGGACAGCCGACTGAGCGAGAACGCCGCCGCCGGGTCGGGTGCGTCGACGCTGTGGATGAGAATCTCGTCCGGGTCGGCCTCCTCGCGAGGGACAACGGCCACCGAGCCTCCCTGGCGTGCGGACGACGATGTGGGTCTCCGTGCCGATCTCCTGCCCGTGCTGCAGGTAGAGGATGCGGCGCCTTGGCCTCGTCCTTGTCCTTGAGCACCGAGAATGCGCCGTCGTTGAAGATCGGGCAGTTCTGGTAGATCTCGATCAGTGCCGAGCCCCGGTGCTCGGCGGCGGCCCGCAGCGTCTCGACGAGGTGCTTGCGGTCGGAGTCCATGGTCCGGGCCACGAACGTAGCCCTCGGCGCCGAGGGCGACCGACACCGGGTTGAACGGGTGGTCAACCGACCCCATCGGGGTGGACTTGGTCACCGTTCCGACTCTGGACGTCGGGGAGTACTGGCCCTTGGTCAGCCCGTAGATCTCGTTGTTGAACAGGAGGATCTTGAGGTTGACGTTTCGCCGCAGGGCGTGGATGAGGTGGTTGCCGCCGATGGACAGCGCGTCCCCGTCACCGGTGACGACCCACACCGACAGGTCGTCGCGGCGCCACCGCCAGGCCGGTGGCGATACCGAGCGCCCGCCCGTGGATCGAGTGCATGCCGTAGGTGTCGAGGTAGTACGGGAATCGCGACGAGCAGCCGATGCCGGAGATGAAGACGATGTTCTCGCGCTTGAGCCCCAGCTCGGGAAGGAAGCCCTGCATCGCAGCGAGGATCGCGTAGTCGCCGCAGCCGGGGCACCAGCGCACCTCCTGGTCGGAGGCGTACTCCTTGCGGGTCGGGCGCGGGAGCGTCGGGGTCCAGCCGTGGGCACGTGGGCGGTGCCGCTAGGGCAGCGAGCAGGGACAACTCGGTCGTCATCGGGAGATCTCCTTGCTCGCCAGCTCACCCGCGAGGACGTTGGCCAGCTCGACGGAGCGGAACGGCAGCCCGCGGACCGCGGTGTGAGAGTGGATGTCGACGAGGTAGCGGGCGCGCAGCAGCATCGCCAGCTGGCCGAGGTTCATCTCGGGCACCACGACGCGGTCGTAGCGGCGCAGCACCTCGCCGAGGTTGCGCGGGAACGGGTTGAGGTGGCGCAGGTGGGCCCGGGCGACCCGATGGCCCTGGTTGCGCAGCAGCCGGGCGGCCGCGGCGATCGGGCCGTAGGTCGACCCCCAGCCGAGCACGAGCAGCCGGGCCTGCCCGCTCGGGGTCGTCGACCTCCAGGTCGGGGATGCGTGTCGGCGATCCGCTCGATCTTGGCCGCGCGCAGCCGGACCATCCGGTCGTGGTTGGCCGGGTCGTAGGAGATGTTGCCGGTGACGTCTTCCTTCTCGATGCCGCCGATGCGGTGCTCGAGGCCGGGGGTGCCGGGGATCGCCCACGGGCGCGCGAGCGTCTTCGGGTCGCGGGCATAGGGATGGAAGACCGCCTGGACCGGTGGGTCGATCGCGTTCGGCACGGTCGCGAAGTCGGGGTCGATCACCGGCAGCTGGTCGATCTCGGGCAGCCGCCAGGGCTCCGAACCGTTCGCGAGGTAGCCGTCGGACAGCATGATGACCGGGGTGCGGTACGTCGTCGCGATCCGGGTGGCCTCGATGGCGATGTCGAAGCAGTCGACGGGGGACTGCGGGGCGACGACCGCGATCGGTGACTCGCCGTTGCGGCCGAACAGCGCCTGCAGCAGGTCGGCCTGCTCGGTCTTGGTCGGCAGCCCGGTCGAGGGCCCGCCGCGCTGGACGTCGACGATGAGCAGCGGCAGCTCGAGCGAGATCGCCAGCCCGATCGTCTCGGCCTTGAGCGCCAGGCCCGGACCGGAGGTCGTGGTCAGCCCGATGGCGCCCGCCGAACGAGGCACCCAGCGCCATGCCGACGCCGGCGATCTCGTCTTCGGCCTGGATGGTCGTCACGCCGAAGCGCTTGAGCCCAGCCAGCGTGTGCAGGATGTCGGAGGCCGGGCGTGATGGGGTAGGAGCCGAGGATCGAGAGGCAGCCCGGTCGGTGCGCGGCGACGACCAGCCCGTAGGAGAGGGCGACGTTGCCGGTGATGTTGCGGTAGGTGCCGGACTGCATGGGCGCCGGGGCGACCTGGTAGGTGTGCGCGAAGTCCTCGGTCGTCTCGCCGTAGTGCAGTCCCGGCGCGCAGCGCTGTCAGGTTGGCCTGCAGCAGGTCAGGTTTGCGGGCGAACTTGGTCGCCAGGAACCGTTCGGTGCCCTCGGTGGGCCGGGTGTACAGCCAGGACAGCAGTCCTAGCGCGAACATGTTCTTGGCCCGCTCCTTGTCCTTGCGCGACAACGTGTGCGCGGAGAGCGCCTCGACCGTCATCGAGGTCAGGGCGAGTGGATGCACGTGGTAGGACTCCAGCGACCCGTCGTCCAGCGGCGACTCGGGGTAGCCCACCTTGGCCAGGTTGCGGGCGGTGAACTCGTCGGTGTCGACGATGATCGTCGCGCCGCGGGGCAGGTCGGCCAGGTTCGCCTTGAGCGCGGCCGGGTTCATCGCGATGAGCACGTCGGGTGCGTCGCCTGGGGTGAGCACGTCGTGGTCGGCGAAGTGCAGCTGGAAGCTGGAGACGCCAGGGAGGGTCCCCTGAGGAGCGCGGATCTCCGCGGGGAAGTCCGGCAAGGTCGACAGGTCGTTGCCGTACACCGCCGACCCGGACGTGAACCGGTCGCCGGTAAGCTGCATGCCATCACCTGAGTCCCCCGCGAAGCGGATGACGACACGTTCCAGCTGCTGGGTGGGCTTGCTCATGTGAGTGGTCACCAACCTCGGGGCAGAATCCGTCCTCGCCGACGGCATACTCAGCCATCCTAGACCCGCGGCTCGGCAGGGTGGCCGCCCCGCGACGCGTGCGTAGGGCAGCGCTGGATGTGGAGAGGTGCCTCATGAGCGACATTCCGTGGGCTGCGGGTGAGTGGACACACCCGCCGGTGTCGGCAGTCGAGCAGGGCAGCGATCTGCTGGTCACTGCGGTGGAGGGCAGCGATGCCTGGCGCATCACGTCCTATGGGGTCATCCATGACAGCGAGCACGCGCTGGTGACCGGCTTCCCCGCCGAGAGCGCGATGGAGGTCGAGTTCACGGCTGACCTCGCGCAGCAGTTCGACCAGGCGGGCCTGTTCGTGCGTGTGTCGCCGCAGCGGTGGGTGAAGGCCGGAGTCGAGCTCGCCGGCGGGCGCCCGCAGGTCGGCGCCGTAGTCACCGATGGCCGCTCGGACTGGTCGATGGCCCCCGTGCCTGGCTGGATCGGCCGGCGCATCCGGGTTCGGGTGAGCCGAGGCGGGGACGCACTCGCGATCCGCGTTGGTGCCGGCAGCGGTGAGCTGCAGCTGGTGCGGCTGCTGCCGTTCGAACCCGCTGAGCCCGCCGCCGCCGGCCCATACGTCTGCGCGCCAACCCGGAGTGGGCTGACCATCCGGTTCCACGCGTGGCGGCGGAGCGCTCCAGACGAGAGCCTCCACTAGGACCGGCTATGGCGACTGCAGGGTGGCGATCCGCTCCTCGTCGTAGCCCAGCTCGCGCAGCACCGCCTCGGTGTCGGCGCCCGTCGTGGTGGGTCGCCCGGGACGGGTCGGGGTGTGCGAGAAGCGCGGCGCAGGCGCCGGAAGGAGCTGCTCGCCGACCTGCGCGTAGGCGTCCCTGGCAGCGGCGTGCGGGTGGGAAACCGCCTCCTCACGGGTCAGGACCGGGCTGACACAGGCGTCCGAGTGCTCGAGCAAGGCGCACCACTCGTCGCGGCTGCGGGTCGCGAAGAGTGCTGCCCACCGGGCCTTCGCGTCCGGCCACGCGGCGGGGTCGCTCCGCCGAGACGGATGGCGCGGGTCGCTGTCGGCGAGGTCTAGGTCCAACACGCGCAGCAGCTCGGCGTAGAAGTGGTCTTCGAGGGCTCCGACCGCGAGGTGGCGCTGGTCTGCGCATTCGTAGACCTCGAAGAACGGTGCCCCAGTGTCGAGGATGTTGTGGCCCGGGGGGCGGTCCCACAGCCCTACCGCTTCCAGCGCCCGCGCGAAGGTCGTCAGGTATGCCGTGCCGTCCACGATCGCGGCGTCGACGACCTGGCCGGCTCCGGTGGCCCGTGCGCTGTGCAGGGCGGCGAGCAGGCCGATGACCAGGTGCAGCGTCCCTCCGGCGAGGTCACCGACCAGGACACTGGGAGGCACCGGCCGGGGCACCCGGCCGTCGGCCTCGTCTCGGACGATCGCGGCCAGCGCGCCGGTGGGGGCGATGTAGTTGATGTCGTGACCGGCATACGGGGCGAGTGGCCCGGTCTGGCCCCAGCCAGTGAGGCGCCCGTAGACGAGCCGCGGGTTGCGCGCGAGGCAGTCCTGCGGACCCAGTCCGAGGCGCTCCATCACCCCGGGGCGAAAGCCCTCCACGAGCAGGTCGGCGCGTTGCGCCAGGTCGAGCACGAGGTCGCGGCCCAGGTCGGACTTGAGGTCGGCGACCACGGAGCGCTTGCCCCGCAGCAGCACCGGGGTGTCGGCGAGGCTCGGTTCGCGCTGCGGTCGGTCGACCTGGACGACATCGGCGCCGAGGTCGGCCAGGACCATCCCGGCGAACGGTGCTGGGCCGAGCCCGGCCAGCTCGACCACCCGGACCCCGGCGAGGGGCCCGCCCTGCTTCGCGCGGAGCCCCTCGTCAGGTCCGATGTGGTCAGAGGAGGTCACTCAGCCCCTGCTGCGCGAGGGCCAGGACGGCGTCGCGGGCGTCGGCCGCGGTGCGAGCCTCCAGCGCCGCCTGAGCCATCTGCTGGCAGGTGGCCAGGTCGTGCAGTGACAGCGCGTAGCGCACCAACGAGACCTTGCCCGGCGCCATGGACAGGCTGCTGACCCCTAGGCCGACCAACACCAGCCCCAGCAGCGGGTCGCCGCCGGCCTCGCCGCAGACCCCCATCGGCTTGCCGGCGAGCTGGGCTCCCTCACAGGCCTGCCCGATCAGTCGCAGAACCGCCGGCTGCCACGGGTCGAGCAGGTCCGAGAGGGTGCCCTCCATCCGGTCGGCGGCCATGGTGTACTGCGCCAGGTCGTTGGTGCCGAGGCTGCCGAAGTCGACCTCGGAGAGCACGTGACGCGACTGGACCGCGGCGCCGGGAACCTCGATCATCACCCCTACCGAAGGCAGGCCGTTCTCGCGGACCCGCCGCGCGAACCAGGCGGCCTCCTCGGCGGTGGCGACCATCGGGGCCATGACCTTGACCTCGGCTTCGGTGGCCTTGGCGGCGGTCGCCAGCGCCTGCAGCTGGACGTCGAGCAGCTCCGGCCGTTGGGCGGACAGGCGCAGGCCACGTTTGCCGAGCGCAGGGTTCTCCTCCGGGCCCAGGTCGGCGAACGCCAGCGGCTTGTCGGCCCCCGCATCGAGGGTTCGCACGACGACGCGCCGGCTGCCGAAGGGCGTGAAGACGTCGGTGTAGATGGCGGTCTGCTCGGCCAAGGTGGGGGCGGTGTCGCGGCTGAGGAAGACGAACTCGGTCCGGAACAGCCCGACGCCCTCGACGTCCTGGGCGGCCGCGCCGACGGCGTCCTCGACCCCGCCGATGTTGGCCAGCAGCGCCACGGGATGGCCGTCCCGAGTGGTGCCCGGCCCGGACGAGCCGGCCAGGGCGCGCTTGCGCCGCTCGCCCTTGCCGACGAGCTCGTCCTGGTATGCCGCGCTGGGGTTGACGGTGACCAAGCCGGTGTCGCCGTCGACCGCCACGAGTGTCCCAGCGGGTATGCCGGTTGCTCCGGGGAACTGCACGACAGCGGGGATGCCCAGCTGGGCGGCGAGGATGGCCGTGTGGCTGGTCCGCCCGCCGGCCTCGGTGACGATGGCTCTGACCTTGGCGGGGTCCAGCGTTGCGGTCTCTGCGGGGGCCAGGTCCATCGCGACGATGACGCTGGGCTCGGTGAGCGGCGGCACACCCGGGTCCGCCTGACCCAGCAACCGGGCGACGACCCGGTTGCGGACGTCCTTCAGGTCGGTGACCCGCTCGGCAAAGTAACCGCCCAGCGCCTCGAACTGCACGGCATACTCCTCGACCGCCGTCGAGACCGCGTTGGTCGGGCCGATGCCGGCCGACAGCAGCTTGCCGATGGCCTTCTGCAGCCCCTTGTCGCGTGCGATGAGGGCCGTTGCGTCGAGGATCTTCCGGGCCGTCTCATCGACGCGCGCCGCGCGCTCCTCGAAGGTCTGGGCGACCGACTCGAAGACCGCCTTGATCTGGGCGTGCTCGGTCTCCGGGTCGGCCGTGGGCTTCTCGTCCGGGGGTGGGCGGACCGGCGGACGGACCTGGACGACCGGCCCGACCGCCGCTCCGGGGCTCACCCCGATGCCGTACGGGGCATCACTCATGGCCGCTCACTCCTCAGCGTCGAGGTCGCGGGAGAGCAGGTCGACGAGCGAGTCCAGCGCCTCGTCGGCGCCGTCGCCATCGGCGGTGAGGATGACCTCCTCCCCGTGTTTGGCGCCAAGGGCCATGACGCCCAGGATGCTCGTAGCGTCCGTCGGCTCCTCGCCCGCGCGAGCGATCTCCACGTCCAGGCCGGTCGCGTTCGCTGCCTGGACGAACAGGGCCGCGGGCCGGGCGTGCAGCCCGACGGACGAGGCGATGGTCACGGTGCGGCTGGGCATTACGTCTCCTTGGGTCGGGGTATGGCGGCGGCTCAGCCAGCAACGGCCTCGAGCTCGGCGTCGGACGGCGCACCATGCCGAAGTCGCGCTCTGCTTGAGCGCGATGACGATGACCGTCATGATGACCACGCCGACGGCGATCGCAGCGACGAAGAGCAGCGGGTTGCCGATGAGCGGCAACACCCAGATCCCGCCGTGGGGTGCGCGCAGCGTGCAGCCGAAGAGCATGATGAGCGCACCGGTCACCGCCGAGCCCACGACCGAGGAGGCCATGACCCTGACCGGATCGGCAGCGGCGAAGGGGATCGCTCCCTCGGAGATGAACGAGGCTCCCAGCAGCCAGGCGGCCTTGCCGTTCTCGCGTTCGGGCTCGGTGAAGAGCGCCGGACGCAGGGTGGTGGCCAGGGCCATGGCGAGCGGGGCGACCATGCCTGCTGCCATGACGGCGGCCATGATCTTCAGCTGCGGTGCGTCGGTGGCGGTGCCGGCAGCGGCCAGCCCAGTGGTGGCGAAGGTGTAGGCGACCTTGTTGACCGGCCCGCCGAGGTCGAAGCCCATCATGGCGCCGAGGATGACCCCGAGGATGACCGCGCTCGCGCCGGACATGCTGTTGAGCCAGTTGTTCAGCTGGGTCATGAGCCAGGCGATCGGCCGGGCCAGCACGATGATGAACAGCCCGCCGGTGATGAGGGTGGACAGCAGCGGGATGACGACGACCGGCATGACCCCGCGCACCCCCTTGTGGACCTTCCATCCGGAGATCCACCGGGCCACGAACCCGCCGAGGAGCCCGGTCACGAGGCCGCCGAGGAAGCCGGCACTCGTGTACACGGCGATGAGGCCGCCGACGATGCCCGGGACCAGGCCGGGACGGTCGGCGATCGCCCACGCGATGTAGCCGGACAGGATCGGCACGAGGAAGGAGAACGCGATGCTGCCGATGACGAACAGCAGGGCCGCCCACGAGGTGAGGCTGAAGGCGCTGAAGACCTGGCCGATGTCGTAGGCCGGGTCCTTGGCGTTGATGCCCAGGCCGTACTTGGTGATCTCGATGGCCCCGTTGGACCCGAGGGCGATCTGGGCCAGCATGAAGCTGATCGCGATGAGAATGCCGCCCGCAGCGACGAACGGGATCATGTACGACACGCCGGTCATCAGCCACTGCCGCAGCTTGGTGCCCGCTCCCACGTGTTCCGGCGCCGCGACCGGCGCGGCGTCCCGGGGAGCCGCTGCCGCCTGCGGGTTGCGCGCTCGCTCCTCCGCGGCGGCCTGCGCCTGAGCGATGAGCCCTGGGCCATCGGAGATGGCGCGCTTGACTCCGACGTCGATGACCGGCTTGCCGGCGAACCGGTGCTTGTTCTGGACCTCCAGGTCGTGGGCGAAGATCACCGCATCGGCGTCGTCGATGACCGACTGGGCGATCGGCTCGGAGCCCGCCGAGCCCTGGGTCTCGACGACGATCTCGTGACCCGCCTCCTGGGCGGCGACCTCGAGGGCCTCGGCCGCCATGTACGTGTGCGCGATGCCCGTTGGGCAGGACGTCACGCCGACGAACTTCATGCGTTCACCACCTCTCGGTCGACGATCTCGACGACGGTGGCGGCGTCGGGAGCGTCGGTCAGGGACTGGCGGAACTCGCGCCGCATGAGCTTACGCGCGAGCTTCGCGAGGATCTGCAGGTGCGCCTCGCCGCCCGCTTCGGGCGCGGCGATGAGGAAGATCAGGGTCGCCGGGCCGTCCTCGGCGCCCCAGTCGATGCCCTGAGCCGAACGTCCGAAGGCCAGCGAGGGAGTGCTGATTGCGGCACTGCGGGCGTGCGGGATGCCGATGCCGCCGGGCAGCCCGGTCGCCATCTGCTCCTCCCGCTTGCGGACGTCGGCGAGGAAGACGTCAAGGTCGGTGCACCGCCCGTCGGCGACCAACGTCTCGGCGAGAGTCCTCGTGGCGTCGTGTCGATCCGTGGCCGCAAGATCGAGGACGACCTGCGCCTCGGTGATCAAGGACATCTGCTCTCCTTCGGTGAAGGCGGCGCGAGTCAACCCGCGTCGCGGTGTCTTGGCGCCACGACTAGTCCGTGACGCGGTGCTGGGTATCGGGCGAGGTGGTGCTCACCACACTGATCGTGGCGACGTCCTCGGGGGAAGGCATCCGGCTACCGGGCAGGCTCACCGCGGCAGCGCCCCACGCCACCCCGGTGGCGAGCGCGCTCTCGGGTGGCTCGCCACGGCATACCGCATGCAGATAGCCGGCAAGCAGTGAGTCGCCCGCCCCGACTGTCGAGACCGGGCGCTCGATGTGGGCGCTGGCATGGGCCAGCTCGACCGGGCCGACGACGAGGGCACCGTAGCGGCCGAGGCTGACCACGACGGTGCCGATGCCGCCGTCCACGAGCTTGCGCGCCGCGTCACGGACCTCGCCCACCGTGTGTAGCGACGTGCCCACCAGCTCCTCGAGCTCCTCGAGGTTGGGCTTGATGAGGTCCGGACCAGCCGGCACGACCGCCGTCAACGGGGCACCGGAGGTGTCGATGGCCACCTTGGCTCCCGCCGCGTGCCCCCTGCTCACCAGGTCGGCGTACACGTCGTTCGGCATACCCGGCGGCAGGCTGCCGCATCCCACGACCCACTCGACCCCGCTTGCGATCCGGTCAGCGACGGCCGCGAGCGTCGCCGCGAGCTCGCCGGCGGACAGCTCGGGACCCGGGCTCGTTGAGCTTGGTCGTCGTGCCGTCGGGCTCGATCACCGCGATGTTCATCCGGGTGGTGCCGGCGATGGGCACCGCGAGGTATGCCGTGCCGGAGCGCTCGAGCAGCTCCTCGAGCAGGTGCCCCTCGGGGCCGCCCGGACGGCAGGACCGCGAGGCTCGCGGTGCCGTTGGCGGTGAGGGCGCGGGCGACGTTGATGCCCTTGCCGCCCGGGTCGATCCGGCTGTCAGTGGCGCGGTGCACCTCGCCGGGGTCGAGCCGCTCGATGGACACCGTGCGGTCGATGCTGGGGTTGGGAGTGAGCGTCACGATCATGCGCGGATCACCTGGGGTCCTTCGGCCTCGATGCGATGGGTGCCCTCGTCGTCCAGGCCGGTGTCCGTGATGAGGGCTGCGATGTCCTCGAGGCGGGCGAAACGACTGAAGTGGTTCTCGCCGATCTTCGTGGAGTCGGTGAGCACGATGCTGGCCTTGGCCGCCGCGACCATGGCCCGCTTGGCCTGCGACTCCGCGGGGTCGGGAGTGGTGAGCCCCCGCTCGACGGAGAGCCCGTTGGTGCCGAGGAACGCGACGTCGACGGTGAGCTCGCCCAGCGCCGCGACCAGCCAGTCACCGACCATGGCCTGGGTCCGTGGCCGGAACCGCCCACCGAGGACGAACAGCTGGACCGAGTGCGCGGCGGCGAGCGCGGTGGCTACCGGGAGCGAGTTGGTTACCACGGTGAGCTCGCGGTCGCGAGGCAGGTGCTCGACCAGGCGCAGCGTCGTCGTGCCGGCGTCGATGAGGATGGTGCCCTCCTGGGGCACCAGGTCGAGGGCGGCCTTGGCGATGCGCTCCTTCTGGGCGACCGAGCGTTCCGCTCGCGTCGCGACGTTGGGCTCGAAGCCGAGCCGTTCGATGGGGATCGCGCCACCATGGACGCGGCGCAGTGCGCCGACCCGTTCGAGGTTGGTGAGGTCGCGGCGGATCGTCTCGGGGGAGACGCACAGCTCGTCGGCGAGAGCGGCGACCTCGACGCGACCAGCGGTGCGGGCCACCGTGAGAATGCTCTGCTGCCGCTCGGCTGCATACACGCCCGCCTCCCATCGACATCGATGTGGAACTCGGGCTCGGCCCGACTGGTCGCCGACGGACAACCTAGCCGGTGCAAGCGGTTAGGTAAAGAGACTCGGGCACAGAGACAATGAGACGGGCAGAAACGGGTCGCCGACACCCGGTCCTAACCGGGGCGCGGTCCGCGTCGAACCGGCCAGACCCGGTTACCGTGGAGGGGTGCCGCTGGACCTGCCTACCCCTGGGCTGCGCAGGCGCCTTGCCGACCCGGTCAAGGAGCACCTGCCGCGACCCGTGCGGGCTGTCGTCGAGCAGCTGGGCCGTCGGCATACCGTATGGGTCCTCGACCTGGCGCTGGCCTGCTGTGCCGTGGAGTACGTCGCCGCCGCGACCGAGCCTCGCCCGGATGCCGGCGAGCCGCGCGGGCCGGCGGCCACCGGCTTCGACGCGCTCGGCGCGGCGCCGTTCCCGGACGACCCGACCACAGCGGACGTCCTGGTCGTGTCCGGAACCGTCACTGATGCCATGGCACCCAGCGTGCGCGCGGCATACGAGGGCATGAGCGAGCCGCGGTACGTCATCTCGTTCGGGGCGTGCAGCAACACCGGTGGGCCCTACTGGGACTCGTACAGCGTTCTCAAGGGCGTGGACCAGATCGTCCCGGTCGACGTCTTTGTGCCCGGGTGCCCGCCCCGCCCTGAGGCGCTGCTGCACGGGCTGGCCGAGCTGCAACGGGTGCTGGCGCAGCGGGGGCGCCCGTGACGCGCCTGGACACCGAGCCCACCCTCGAGCCCGAGCACTGGCGAACCGAAGCCGAGCGCGCCTACGACGAAGGGTTCACCTACCTGGACTGGCTGACCGCGGTCGACCAGACCGATGCTCTCCCCTCCGGGTTCGACGTCATAGCCAGGTTCCTCGACGTGTGGACCCCCGGCCGCTGGCGCCAGCGGGTGCTGCGCACCCGGGTGGCCGACGGAGCGGTGCTCGAGAGCCTCACGACGCTGCATCCCGGGGCTGCCTGGCACGAGCGTGAGGTCTACGAGATGTTCGGGATCGGGTTCGCGGGGTTCGAGGACGGCACGGGGCTGGGGCTGCGCCGACTGTTGCTGCCGGCGGGCTTCGAGGGTATGCCGTTGCGCAAGTCGTTCGTCCTGGCCGCCCGGGCGGTGCGCCCGTGGCCCGGGGCCAAGGAGCCCGGCGAGCCCGAGGCCGGCGAGGGATCGGCTGGCCGACGGCGGCTGCAGGCGCCCGGCGTGCCCGGATCCGACTGGGGCACAGCGTGAGCGGGCAGCCGCCGGCCGGCACCGGCACCGAGCTGCCGGCGAGGTCGCGCGGCGTCATCGCGCTCGTGCCCGAGCTGTGCACGTCGTGCATGATCTGCGCCCGCGAGTGCCCGGACTGGTGCATCTACATCGACGCCCACGTTGAGACGTTGCCGCCCACGGCGCCCCGTGGGCGCGAACGCACCGTCAACGTGCTCGACCGCTTTGCGATCGACTTCGGCCTGTGCATGTACTGCGGCATCTGTGTCGAGGTCTGCCCGTTCGACGCCCTGCACTGGAGCGCCGAGCACACCTACTCGGGGTCGCAGCTGCGAGACCTGCTTCACGAGCAGGACCGGCTGGCCTCCTGGCGCTCCAGCGTGCCGCCTCCGCCCCCGCTCGACCCGGCGTCCCAGCCGGCCGGAGTCGCACTCAAGCGGCCCAGCCGATAAGGCAGCTGGGTCGATGTGATACCGACTCGGAAACCAACCCGCGAACACATCGACCCGCCAAACCCCGCACCGCGCCCACCCTGGATCGAAAAGGTCCAGGAGTTGTCAGTTCCTCCATGATGCATCACGGAGGAAGTGGAAGGTCGTTGAGTTGGCATACGGATTCGACTCGTCCTCAGGCAGCGCCCGAGTCCCACCGACCGGCCGAGCAACCCCCGGAGCGGGCGCTGCGGCATACTGCGGGAACACCGCCCCTTCGCACCTTCGTTGGAAAGAGCATGCACAACCACTTCAACGGGCTCAAGACGGCCGCTCTGTTCGGCGTGTTGTGGGCCATCCTGCTGGGGTTCGGCGCCCTCGTCGCCGGTGGCCGCTACATCTGGCTCTTCGCTGTTTTTGGGCTGGGCATGACGGCATACGGCTACTGGAACAGCGACAAGCTGGCCATCCGGGCGATGCGCGCCCACCCGGTGAGCGAGGCCGAGGCGCCAGTGATGTACCGGATCGTCCGCGAGCTGTCCACGCGCGCCGGCAAGCCGATGCCTCGCCTCTACATCTCGCCGACCGAGGCTCCGAACGCCTTTGCCACCGGCCGCAACCCGAACAACGCGGCGGTGTGTTGTACCGAGGGGATTCTGCGGCTGCTTGATGAGCGCGAGCTGCGTGGAGTGCTCGGCCACGAGCTCATGCATGTCTACAACCGCGACATCCTCACGTCGTCAGTGGCCGCGGCGATCGCTGGTGTGATCACGTCGGTGGCCCAGATGCTCATGTTCGCGAGCATGTTCGGCGGGGGAGGTAACGACGACGAACGCGGCAACCCGATCGCACTGCTCGCCATGGCGCTGCTGGCGCCGGTGGCCGCGACGGTCATCCAGCTGGCCATCAGTCGCACCCGCGAGTACGACGCCGACGAGGACGGCTCGAGCCTGACCGGCGACCCGCTCGCGCTGGCGTCGGCCCTGCGCAAGATCGAGGCGGGCGTGGCACGCGCGCCGCTCGCACCGCAGCGCCAGCTCGTCAACGCCAGCCACATGATGATCGCCAACCCGTTCCGGTTGCAGGACGTCTCGAAGCTGTTCTCCACGCACCCGCCGATGCACGAGCGGGTGGCCCGGCTGGAGGCGATGGCCCAGGGCCGGCGCTGACGTCGTAGCCCAGGGCAAGAAGGCTCCCAGCGGGTCCCACGGGTCACTTTCGTCACACCACTACCGTCGCCCATACGAAATCCCGAGAATCACATGGTATTTCGTATGGTTCTTGGAATTCCGTATGGGTGATGTGCGAGTGGGCGCTGCGGGTGGCCGCGGCGACGTCCGATAACCTCGATGCGCGCCCAGTTGCAGGAGGTAGACGCGTGCGGACCACCGCCGAGCACGACCGTGCGGTGCACGACGTCGTCGAGCAGTTCGCCGCCCTCGCACCGGCCTCGACGGTGCGCCTGGCCAAGCGCACGTCCAACCTCTTCCGGACCCGCGACGCGAGCGCATCTGCGGGCTTGGACGTTGCCGCTCTCGACGATGTCGTCGAGGTCGACCCAACGTGCCGCACCGCGCGGGTGCAGGGTATGGCGACGTACGAGCGCGTGGTCGACGCCACTCTGGCGCACGGGCTCATGCCCTTGGTCGTGCCGCAGCTCAAGACCATCACCCTCGGTGGGGCCGTGACCGGCCTGGGCATCGAGTCCTCGTCGTTCCGCAACGGTCTGCCGCACGAGTCGGTCCGCGAGCTGGACATCCTCACCGGCACCGGCCAGGTCGTCACCGCGGGCCCGGACGGCGAGCATGCCCAGCTGTTCCGGTGCTTCCCCAACTCGTACGGCTCACTCGGGTATGCCGTGTCGCTCACCGTCGAGCTCGAACCGGTGCGCCCCTACGTGCGGCTGCGGCACGTGCGCTTCAGCGACCTGGCCTCGCTCGTCGGTGCCATCGGCTGGGTCATGGCGGACGGTTCGTGGGACGGGGTCCGAGTCGACTTCCTCGACGGCGTCGTCTTCGCCCGCGACGAGCTCTACCTCACCCTCGGCACCTGGGCGGGCTCGCTCGACGCCACGGAGGGCCCGAGCGACTATACGGGCGAGCAGATCTACTACCGCTCGATCCAGCACCGGTCCCGTGAC
>CAVYKM010000021.1:0-19511 GCA_963769085.1 uncultured Actinomycetota bacterium
CCCTGGGGGCCGGCCTCGGCTGCGCTGCGCAGCGAAGACGCTCGATGGGAGGGTTTCCCGCGCGGATCACGGCGGAAGCCCTCCCATCGAGCCCAGTCAGGGCTGCACCAGGACCGCTCGGGCCGCCTTGACCTGCACCTGGATGGCCGGCCCGGCCACGCTCACCGAGTCCGGCACCTCGGCCCACTCCCCACCGTCGATGCGAAAGTCCGCAGCCCAGCTCACCGCCACGTTCACCGGATACGTGCCGGTGCGCCGGTACTGGTGACGGATCGGACCATCCGGCCACCGCCCACCCACCGACGGGGTCGGGCCGAACTCACTGTCGTCTCCGAAGTGGTACATGAACCCCTTCAGCTTCGGGCGAATGTCCACCCGGTAGCCCAGCATCCTGCCCGGGTCGATCGCCTCCACCTCACCCGGCTCGAACCCCTCCGCCGGCCACTCCACCCGGTAGAACGTATCCAATCCGACCAGCGTCACATTCCCCACCGGCTCGACCTCCGTGCGGGCCGTCGCCCACGGCGTCAGATGGAACGCCTCCTGAATCATCGCCATCGTCAACATCGGCCGCGCATTCGGCAACGCATTCGCATTACACGTCAGGCCGAGCATCTCCCAGCCGCCCTGCGGCTGCCCATTCTGGGTTGCCTGTCGCCAAACACGAAGGAGTGGACCAGGCCCATCGCCATAAATACAGCCTCGCGCGGCGGCGGCGCACATCCGATCCCCAAGGGGATCGCCCGGAGCCTGGTTCGAACAAACGGTAGTCGTGTCGTACTTGTACGTGATGACCTTCGCCGGATCGACTACCGGGCCATTGCCCTCCGATGACGCCGGCAGACCAGCGACTTGAGCGCGGTTAATGCGCGCGAGGGTGGGATCCGTCCGCTTCGTTGACGGTTCGTGCCCAAGAATGTCACGGGTCGGGCCAGGCGCGCGGGGGCTCGCAGCGATCTGACTCCGAAGCAGCAAAGAGGAGCAAGAGCGGAGGCGAGCACGTTCTTCCATCTGCGACTCATTCGGTTCACTGGGCCCCCTGGATTCTATCTGTCCGCCATGTCGATCCATCGTGGGTCAGGGTGAAACCCAAGCTATTCGTCCGAGCAACGTACCGGTCGATGATCGCCCCGGCCTCGTCGACGCTCGGGACTGGGTTTTGACGTATGGTCGTGAACACCATCGCAGATACCCCGTTGTCAAAGCGCGCAGTTGCCGCAGTTTCTACAGTCCACAATTCCCCGTCCACATGCTGTCCAAGATCTTTGAGTTTCTGCACCTCTGAAATCATTGTTTGACACACTGGACATTCGGGGGCGCTGAGATTCGCTATCGTTTGCGGGTTCGCGGTCTGAAAAGCGAGATTCAGCTGCTGGATCCAGAACTTCGTGAACTGCTGCGCGCCTTCAGCAGTTGCTGGTCGAGCATCGGCGGGGATGTTTGGATCAGCGGTCGCCGTCCCGGTCGTCGGCGGGCTTGTTGATGCCGACGTGCTCGCCGACGCGGTCGGCGAGTCGGTACCGCTTGCCGTCGACGTCGAACTGGGCTGCGCAGCCGACCCCGAACACGCACTGAGCAGGCACAACAGCGCACCCGCTGCCACTGCAACGACCCATTTCCCTGGCTTGCTCACCAGCACGAAACCTTCCCGTCGCTCGGCGCCGTGTCAGCCCCGCCTGCCCCGAGTATGCCGAGAAGGCCCACGAGCCGCGCGTCGTCATCCACAGGCCGAGCGGCGAGATGGTGGGGTCGAACGTGCGAAATACGGCACGTTCGACCGCACAAGACGCCGCCGCTGGGTGTGGAAGTCCGATTGTCGGCCGCCATCAGTACTCAGCAGTCACAGCGGTCACACTGGCTACCAAACAAGAATGCCCGCCCACTGAAGCGAGAGACTCTGCGCCCCGAGCGGTGCGCGCTAACGCGCCCGGCCCGTGCGCAGGGTGTAGGCCAGATCAGGCCGGCCGTTCGCGTCGGCCACGCCCGCCGCAGTCTCGTGGTCGTAGCTCACCTGCCGGGGCTCGGCACGCCACACGCCACTCGTGTCGTCAACGAGCGTGTACCGCGCGTGCGGCGTCCCCGCCTCGGCGACGTGCGGGTAGGGCGTATCGGCGGCGAAGGCCGGCATACCGACGCTGCCGGGATTGACGACCAGCGAACCGTCGGGCAGCGTCCGGGTGCGCTGCAGGTGAGTGTGGCCGCACAGGTAGAGGCCCCAACCGCCGGCCCGGTCGCCGAGACGCTCGGCCACCTCATCGTCCGACGCCTCACGAAGCCCACGACGGGTCACCGTCTCCAGCAGGTAGCACAGATCGTCGGTCGGGCTGCCGTGAAAGGCCAGCACCCCACGTGCGGGCTCGACGCTCACCGGCAACGAAGCCAGCCAGTCCCGGTCGCCGTCCGTCAGCACGTCGTGGGCGAACGCATCCGACGGCCCCAGGTCCTCCCTGGCGCCGCGCAGTAGGTGGCGCTCGTGGTTGCCGCAGATCGTCACCATCGCGTTGGCATAGAGCAGCTCGAGCGTCCCGCGCGGGTCGACGCCACCCGAGACGAGGTCGCCGAGGTTGACGAGCACGTCCACCGCCTCGCCCCGGACCTGCTCAAGGACCGCCGCGAGCGCAAACGAGTTCCCGTGGACGTCCGAGAGCACGGCGAGTCGAGTCACGCCCCGATGGTATGCCGGGCCCACCACCTCAGCCGACCTGACAGTCGCCCTCAGAGCCGAGGCACAAACGTCTTGCCCTCCAAGGCTTCCCGGATCAGCTCCGCGCTGCGCCGGGCGGCCCGAAGGCGCAGCCCTTCGGCCTCCAGGTGGCCCATGACCTCGGTCAGCGCCTCCGGAGTGACATGTGGTCCGAGCTCGACCCGCACCTCCCGGTATGCCTGTCGCATGACCTCGATCTGCCCGGCGATGTGACGCTGCGCCAGCCAGGCGAGGGCAACCGGGTTCTTGAGCCACCCGGCATACTCGCGGTAGTCGGCGGGACAGAAGTCGAGCAGCCACCCCACGGCATGGTCCTGCCAGCCGGGCGTCCCGGCGGGCGGCACACCCGCCGGCCATCCTGGTGGCACGGGTGTGGTCATGTCGGGGCAGGCTCCTGTGGTCGGACGCCGCACACCGTAACCCGTCGCGGCCGCGCCGACAAAGCGTTCCCGGCCCGCGTCCGCGGCGGCGTTATCGTCGTCACCTTTCGCCGAACGAGCCCGGGTGCGACCCCGATCATGGGAGTAGCGGCGCGGCGACGACAGCGACGAAGCGCACGATCCGTCGCGCCGCAACAACACCGTCCCGAAATGTCCCGCCTCACGGGCTTTGCATGAGCGACACCGCCCTCTCGACGCGCTTGGCGTCCTTGGACAACCTCAAGGTTGCTCTTGTCGCCGGCGTCATCGTCGGCCACGTGACCATGGCCTGGTCGGGCTCGGGCGGCTGGGTGTTCGAGGAGGCGCCGGTCCGCGAGCCGCTCCAGGGCCTGCTGCTCATGGCCTCGATTACGGGCGTGCTCTTCGCCATGCCGCTCTTCTTCGTAATCGCCGGTCTGTTCACGCCAGCATCGCTGCAGCGCAAGGGTCTACGGCGCTTCGTCGTCGACCGGACGGTACGCCTGTTGACGCCGGTCGTCTTCTTCGTCCTCGTGTTCACCCCGCCCATCGAGTACGTCGACCCGTCCAACGACGGGTGGCCGGGTGACTTCTGGGGGTTCGTGCCGGTCGTGTGGTGGGGGCAGCTGCCGCCGGCTCCGGGCCCCACCTGGTTCCTCGGCGTGCTGCTGGCCTTCTCAGTGTTGTATGCCGTGTTGCGGACCCGATGGCCCTCCCGGACGAGCGCCTCAGTGCCCCTCCGGACACGGCACCTGGTGCTCGCGGCGTTCGCAGTCGCGGCGAGCTCGTTCGTGCTCCGTCTGGCGGTCCCCCTCGGGGAGGAACGCTGGCACGTGGCCATCGGGCAGGCGCCCGCGTGGGTCGTCAGCTTCGCGCTCGGCGTCCTGGGCGCAGAGCGAGGGTGGTTTCGCCCACTCGAGCCGACCCTCGCCCGCCGTATCCGATATGTCGGATGGGCCGCCGTGGCACTGTGCGTCGCTGTCGTGGGTGTCGTCGTCGCATTGGGTGCGGACCCGGCGCTGTTTGCCGGCGGCGGCAGGTGGCAGTCCCTCGTGCTGGCGACGCTCGAAGGCGTGATCGTGGTAACGGTACCGCTCTGGTTGGTCGACCTCTTCCAGCGCCGTTTCGACCGGCAGGGCGCATTCGGCCGGCAGCTGAGCCGTGCGGCGTATGCCGCGTTCCTCCTGCATCAAGGGGTGCTGGTCGGCTTGGTCCTGCTGAGCCGTCTGGTGCCCTGGCCGCCGGAGCCGAAGTACGTCACCGTCTGTGCGCTCGGGCTGGTCGGCTCGTTCGGGCTCGGCGCCGCGATCCTGCGACTGCCCGGTGTCTCGCGCGTCCTCTAAAGGCTAAGCGGGAACGTCGCCGCCGCTCCTACCGCACGAGCGAGCGCAGCACGTACTGCAGGATGCCGTCATTGCAGTAGTAGTCGCGCTCGCCAGGCGTGTCGATACGCAGCACCGCGTCGAACGTCACCACCGAGCCGTCACGCTTGGCCGCCATCACCGACAGCGTTCCGGGGGTGCGACCCTCGTTGAGCTCGGTGATCCCGGCGATGTGGAACGTCTCGGTCCCGTCCAGCCCGAGCGTGGCCGCGGTCTCCCCGGCGGGGTACTGCAGCGGCAGCACCCCCATGCCGATGAGGTTGGAGCGGTGAATGCGCTCGTAGGACTCGGCGATGACCGCCTTGACCCCGAGCAGCCGCGTGCCCTTGGCGGCCCAGTCGCGTGAGGAGCCCGAGCCGTACTCCTTGCCGGCGAGCACGACCAGCGGGACGCCAGCCTGCTGGTATGCCGTGGACGCGTCGTAGATGCTCGTCTGCTCGCCGCCGTCCAGGAAGTTGCGGGTGAAACCGCCCTCAACCCCGTCGAGCAGCAGGTTCTTGAGCCGGATGTTGGCGAACGTGCCCCGGATCATGACCTCGTGGTTGCCCCGGCGCGAACCGTACGAGTTGAAGTCCTTGCGCTCGACGCCGTGGCCCGCGAGGTAGCGGCCCGCGGGGCTGTCCGCCTTGATCGAGCCTGCCGGGCTGATGTGGTCGGTCGTCACCGAGTCTCCCAGCATTGCCAGCACTCGCGCGCCGGCGATGTCGGCGACCGGGGAGGGGTCCAGCGTCATGCCGTCGAAGTAGGGCGGCCGGCGCACGTAGGTCGAGTCGCTGTCCCACTCGAAGGTGCTCCCCGACGGGGTTGCCAGCGACTGCCACCGCTGGTCGCCCTGGAACACGTCGGCGTAGTCCTTGGTGAACATCTCGGGGCTGATCGCCGAGCGGATCGTCATCTCGACGTCTTCGGCCAACGGCCAGATGTCCTTGAGGAACACGTCGCGGCCGGTCTCGTCCTGCCCGAGGGGCTCGGTCTGGAAGTCGAAGTCCATCGTGCCGGCCAGCGCGTACGCGATGACCAGCGGCGGCGAGGCCAGGTAGTTCATCTTGACGTCGGGGTTGATCCGGCCCTCGAAGTTGCGGTTGCCCGACAGCACCGCCACGACGGCCAGGTCATGCTCCGCAATGGCGGCCGAGATCGCCTCGTCGAGGGGGCCGGAGTTGCCGATGCAGGTCGTGCAGCCGTAACCGACCAGATGGAAGCCCAGCTTCTCGAGGTACGGCCACATGCCGGCCTTCTCGTAGTACCCGCTGACCACCTTCGACCCGGGTGCCATCGACGTCTTGACCCACGGCGCCACGGTGAGCCCGCGCTCGACGGCGTTCTTGGCCAGCATCGCCGCCGCCATCATGACCGACGGGTTGGACGTGTTGGTGCAGCTGGTGATCGACGCGATCGAGACGATGCCGTGGTCGATCTCGAAGCTGGTTCCCCCCGCCGTGGTGACGGGCACCCGCTGCGACGGGCGGCTGGCGTCGTCACCGGAGTCATCGGGGCGCTCGCCGCCGGCCTCGACCTCGCTCGTCGAGCCTGCCGGGTCGCTGGCCGGGAAGCTGGGCGCGGAACCCGGGTCGCCTTCCCGGTGGGCCACGTAGGTGGGCAGCACCTTGCGGAACGCCGACTTGGCGTCGCTCAGGGCGATCCGGTCCTGGGGACGCTTGGGCCCGGCGATGGACGGCACGACAGTCGTGAGGTCGAGCTCCAGCTTCTCCGAGAACCGCGGCTCGGCCGCCGGGTCCAGCCACATGCCCTGCTCCTTGGCGTACGCCTCGACGAGGGCCAACAGCTGCTGCGGACGCCCGGTGAGGCGCAGGTAGTCGATGGTGACCGAGTCGATCGGGAAGATGGCGCAGGTCGAGCCGAACTCGGGGCTCATGTTGCCGATGGTGGCCCGGTTGGCCAGCGGGATCGAGCTGACCCCTTCGCCGTAGAACTCGACGAACTTGCCGACGACACCGTGCCCCCGCAGCTTCTCGGTGATCGTGAGCACCACGTCGGTGGCGGTGACGCCGGCCGGGATCGAGCCGGAGATCTTGAAACCGACCACCCGCGGGATGAGCATCGACACGGGCTGGCCGAGCATCGCCGCTTCGGCCTCGATGCCGCCGACCCCCCAGCCCAGCACGCCCAGGCCGTTGACCATCGTCGTGTGCGAGTCGGTGCCCACGCAGGTGTCGGGGTAGGCGACCCCGTCGCGGACCATGACCGTGCGCGCGAGGTGCTCGATGTTGACCTGGTGGACGATGCCGGTGCCGGGCGGGACGACCTTGAAGTTCTCGAAGGCGGTCTGGCCCCAGCGCAGGAACTGGTAGCGCTCGTGGTTGCGCTGGTACTCCAGCTCGACGTTCCGCTCGAACGCCGAGGCCATGCCGTAGACATCGGTGATGACCGAGTGGTCGATGACCATCTCGGCAGGGCTGAGCGGGTTGATCCGAGTCGGGTCGCCGCCGAGCGCCGCCATCGCCTCTCGCATCGTGGCGAGGTCGACGATGCAGGGCACGCCGGTGAAGTCCTGCATGATGACCCGGGCCGGGGTGAACTGGATCTCGGTGTCCGGCTCCGCGTTCTGGTCCCACCCGCCGAGGGCCCGGATGTGGCCGGCAGTGATGTTCGCGCCGTCCTCGGTGCGCAGCAGGTTCTCCAGGAGCACCTTGAGGCTGTACGGAAGGGTCGCGCTGCCCTCGACCGCATCGAGCCGGTAGATCGGGTATGCCGCGTCACCGACCCGAAGCTCGCCCTTGGCACCGAAGCTGTTCACCGAACTGTCGACCTTGGCCACAACGGCTCCCTTCCAAAAGTATCTTGACGTCAAGATAAATTAGCACGTGCCGCGTGCCGTGTCAGCCTCTCATGGCTGCGTCCGGGTGTGCAGGCACCAACAGGGCGATGCACTCGACGTGATGGGTCATCGGGAAGGCGTCGTAGGCGTGCAGCCCGGCCAGCCGGTAACCCGAGGCGACGGCATACCCGATATCGCGTGCGAGCGTTGCGGGGTCGCAGGAGACGTACTCGACCGCGCGGGGAGCCATCCTCGTGATTGCGGCCATGACCTCTCGGCCGGCACCACCCCTCGGCGGGTCGAGCACGACGAGGTCGGCCGCCTCGACCGAGCCGAGCAGCTGCTCGACGCGCCCGGCCTCAAACCGAACGTGCGGGTATGCCGCCGCGTTGCGCGCACCGTGCTCGGCCGCAACGGTGTCGGCCTCCACTGCGGTCACCGTCCCGCCCGAGCCAACCGCCGCCGCCAGGGGGAGGCTGAACAGGCCGGCACCGGCATACAGGTCCAGGACCCGCTCTCCGGGACGCGGGGCGAGGTCGTCGAGCGTCCGCTGGACGAAGGTGGCTGGCGCGCCGGGGTGCACCTGCCAGAAGCCCCGGGCACTGAGGGTGAACCGCCCTGTCCAGCCGCCGACGGTCACCTGTTCGGTGACGTCGGGCACGGCTCCGCCAGGCGCCGGCACGACAACGGTGGACCCGCCCACGGGGACGACGACCTGGACAGCGCGCGTTCCCGTCCAGTCGCGGTCCAGCACACCGCACTCTGCCACGGCCGGGCTGGCGATGGCACACGATCGCAGTGCGACCACGTCGTGAGAGCGATGGCGCCGCAGGCCGGCTCGCCCGTCCGGGCCGACGGCGAGCTCGACCCGGGTGCGCCAGCCGAGGCCGCGCGACGGCCCGGGCAGTGGCTCGACAGGCACCGAGACGTCCAGGCCGGCGATCCGCCGGAACGCCTCGGCGACAACGGTGGCCTTGAGCGAGCGCTGGTAGTCGAGGTCGACGTGCTGCCAGTCGCACCCGCCGCACCCGGCCGGCACGGCATACGGGCATGGCGCGTCGACCCGGTGCGGCGACGCCTCCACCACCTCGACGGCATCGGCCCTCAGATACCGGGCTTCGGTGGTGCCTTCGGTGACTCGCGCGCGGACCCGCTCGCCGGGAAGGGTATGCCGGACGAAGACGACCCGACCCTCGTGCCGCGTCACGCAGACGCCGCCGTGCGCGACCGGGCCCACGTCCAGCAGCAGGGTCGTGCCAACCAGCGAGCGGCCCCGAAGTTGGGCGGGGCGCGCGCCCGAGCGGCGGTGGCGCCGGGCGGAGGTCACGGCACGATGTTGCCGACCGGGCCGGGCAACCGGGCCTCGTCGTACCACTCCTCCTCTTGGCCCTCGGACGAGCGCAGCTGCCACGGGACGCTCGCGACCATCACACCGGGGATGAAGTGCAGCCGCACCCGCAGCCGAAGCGCGCTCTGGTTGTGCAGGATCTGCTCGTACCAGTGCCCGACCACGTACTCGGGGACGTAGACGATGACCAGGTCGCGAGGGTTGCCGCTGCGCAGCGACTTGACGTAGTCGATGATCGGCCGGGTGATCTCGCGGTAGGGCGAGGCGATGATCTTCAGCGGCACCGGGACCTGGCGGCGCACCCACTCCTCGCGCAGCGACTTGGTGTCCTCGGGATCGACCTCGACGGTGAGCGCCTCGAGGTAGGACGGGCGGGTGGCCCGGGCGTAGGCCAGCGCCCTGACTGCGGGCTTGTGCAGCTTGGACAGCAGCACGATCGCGTGCACCCGGCTGGGCAGCACCTGGTCGCGCTCGTCGACCAGGCCGGTCTCGGACCGGACCTTCCGATAGTGCCGGTTGATGCCCAGCATCATGATGTAGAGGACGGCCATGGCCAGGATGGCGTACTTGGCACCGGCCTGGAACTTCGTGAGCAGGACGATGACCAGGACGACGAGGGACATCGTCGCGCCGACGGCGTTGATGACCCGGGAGCGGCGCATGTGCGCCCGCGCCTTGGGGTCGGTTTCCTGCGGCAGCAGGCGGTTCCAGTGGCGGATCATGCCGGTCTGGCTCAGCGTGAACGAGACGAAGACCCCGACGATGTACAGCTGGATCAGCTGGGTGACTTCGGCCTGGTAGACGATGACCAGGAAGATCGCGGCCCCAGCGAGGATGAGGATGCCGTTGGAGAAGGCCAGCCGGTCACCGCGCGTGTGCAGCTGACGGGGCAGGAACTCGTCCTTGGCGAGGATCGACCCGAGCACCGGGAAGCCGCTGAAGGCGGTGTTCGCAGCGAGGATGAGGATGAGGCCGGTGACGAGCGCGACGAACACGTACCCGAGGGGGAAGCCGGAGAACACGGTCTTGCTCAGCTGCCCGATGACGGTCTCCTGCACGTAGCCGTCCCCGACCGGCTGCCCGGCCTCGTTGAGCAGCTGCACGGCTGGCTCGTCGGCCATCTGTACCCCGGTAAGCCGGCCTAGCAGGATGATCGACAACAGCATCGTGATCGAGATGCTGCCCATCAGCAGGAGGGTGCTTGCGGCGTTGCGGCTCTTGGGTTTCTGGAAGGCCGGGACGCCGTTGGAGATCGCCTCGACGCCGGTGAGCGCGGCACATCCGGACGAGAAGGCGCGCAGCAGCAGGAACGCCGCCGCGAGGCCCGCGAGGCCCTGGCCCTCCTCGGGGACGAGGGTGTACTCGGCGCTCGGGGCCGCTCCGAGCGTCCCGGTGAAGTACTGGACGAAGCCGACCAGCCCCATGCCGATGATCCCGACCATGAACGCGTAGACCGGCACGGCGAAGGCCTTGCCCGACTCGCGGATGCCTCGCAGGTTCATCGCGGCGAGCAGCACGATGAGCACGACGGCGATGGTCGTCTCGTGGCCCCGCATCCAGGGCAGGGCGGTCTTGGCGTTCTGCACGCCGGAGGAGATCGAGACCGCGACCGTGAGGACGTAGTCGACAAGCAGGGCGCTGGCCACGCCGAGGCCGGCCCGGGGGCCGAGGTTGACGGTGGCCACCTCGTAGTCCCCGCCGCCGGACGGATAGGCGTGCACGTTCTGCCGGTAGGACGCAACGACGACGAGCATGACGAACACGACGCCGAGGGCGATCTGCCACGAGTGGGTGTAGGCGAAGGCCCCGCCGGCGAGGCCCAGCATGAGCAGGATCTCGTCGGGGGCGTAGGCGACCGACGAGAGCGCGTCGCTGGCGAAGATCGGCAGGGCCAGCTTCTTGGGTAAGAGGGTCTCCCCGAGGCGGTCGCTGCGCATGGCGCGTCCGACCAGCAGCCGCTTGAGAACCCGTCCTGAGTTGGGCACGAGCGTCATCGTATGCCGGTCGGTGGCCCGCGCACGTCCGCACGTCGGCAACTGTCGCGGTGTAGCGTTGAGCACCGTGCACATCGTCATCATGGGCTGCGGTCGGGTGGGGTCGACCCTGGCCAAGAACCTGTCGTCCCAGGGCTACGATGTCGCGATCATCGACCAGGAGCCCTCCGCCTTCAGGCGGCTGGGCAGCACGTTCGAGGGCAAGACCGTCAGCGGGATGGGGTTCGACCGGGAGGTCCTGCTGCACGCCGGCATCAAGGACACCTACGCCTTCGCGGCGGTCTCCAGCGGAGACAACTCCAACATCCTTGCCGCGCGGGTCGCGCGCGAGACGTTCGGCGTCGAGCACGTCGCGGCGCGCATCTACGACCCGCGCCGCGCCATGGTCTACCAGCGCCTGGGCATCCCCACTGTGGCGACGGTGCGCTGGACTGCCGACCAGATCATCCAGCGGCTGATGCCCCAAGGCGCGGTGCCGGCATTCACCGATCCCAGCGGCAAGGTCGTCGTCGCCGAGGTGCCCGTGGACAAGCGATGGGTCGGCAAGCGCATCACCGAGGTCGAACGCCTCGCCGAGGCGCGCCTGGCCTTCCTCACCCGCCTTGGCGACGCGTTCATCCCCGACGCGGACTCGGTGCTGCAGGACGGCGACCTGGTCCATGTCGCGGCCGCGATCGACGACCTGCCACGCCTCGAACGCGTCCTCGGGTCGGCCCCGCCGGCCGAGTGACCGGCATACAGTGACGGCATACCCATAAGCCAGGAAGAGTCCAGATGCGCGTCGTCATCGCCGGAGCGGGCAGTGTTGGCCGCTCCATCGCCCGCGAGCTGCTGCACAACGCGCACGAGGTCCTGCTCATCGACCGGGACGCAGACGACGCCCAGGCCTCGCTCGTGCCGGACGCCACGTGGCTGCTCGCCGACGCGTGCGAGATCTCGTCCCTGGAGGAGGCTCGGCTCGACCAGTGCGACGTCGTCGTCGCGGCGACCGGTGACGACAAGGCCAACCTCGTTGTCTCACTGCTGGCCAAGACCGAGTTCGGGGTCCCGCGCACCGTCGCGCGCGTGAGCAACCCCAAGAACGAGTGGATGTTCGACGAGTCGTGGGGGGTCGACGTCGCGGTGTCCACGCCCCGGCTGATGACTGCCCTCGTCGAGGAGGCGGTGAGCATCGGTGACCTGGTGCGGGTGTTCGAGTTCCGTCAGGCCAAGGCGTCGATGGTGGAGCTCACCCTTCCGGCTAACAGCCCGTTCGCGGGACGCCGGGTCGGGGACGTCACGTGGCCCCTGGACACGGTGCTCGTCGGCATCATCCGTGAGGACCGTCCGATCGCCCCGAGCCGCGACGATGCCCTCGAAGCACACGACGAGCTGCTCTTCCTCACCAACAACGAGACCGAGGACGAGCTCGAGGACATGCTCTCCCCCGGCCACCGCGTGCCGCGCGACCTGGAGTGAGGGCCGGCTGGGCTCGCGTCACTGCTCGCCGGCCGGTGCTGGCGTGTCCAAAGGGGTGTGCCCGCGGAGCAGCATCACCGCCATGACGACGACTGCGGCCAGGTATGCCGGCCAGCCCAGGACGATCTTGGCGACCCCCAGTGCGGCCACCTGCTCGGCCAGGTAGAGCGGCACCATGGCGGCCAGACGGATCGCGGCCAGCACGGCCAGCACCCAGCCAAGGCGGCTGGCCACTCGGACAATCCCGGTGTGGCGCCGCCATGCGGTCAGGCTCTCGTTCATCGCGGTGACATCCGCCTCGTCTGCGGCCTCGGTCGCTTCCCGTTCGCTCTGGGACAGCGCCTTTCGCTCGGCGCGACCCTGACGGCTTCCCGCCGCCCGCACCCGAGCTGACGCGGCGGCCAGCTCGGGGTCCCCCGCCGCAATAAGGAAGCCGAGGACCGGCCACCGGAGCAGGTTCGAGGTGGTGAACAACAGCCCGGTGGCCGCCGTCTGGATCATCCCGGGGAGAAACGCGTCCTGGGCACGTCCGGTACGCGTGGCGATGAGCGCCGCGATGACCACGCCGATGACCGCCCAGAGGACGTACCGCAGCGTCTGCCCTTGCAACAGGCGCACGACGGCGAACGCACCGGCCGCCGCGACCGCGGCAAGCGCCGCCGGGTTGACCTGCTCCGTCATGGTCCACACGACGACGAACGCGACCGTCGGGATGGCCGACTCGACCGCCCCGCGCCACCCACCGAAAGCGGCCGTCAGCCGGGTCCGCAGGAGCTCCTCGACGGTGACGAACTGCCCTGCGCCACCGACGACCTCAGCCACGCGCCGGCACGATGTCGTAGTCGGCGTTGAAGATGGTGCGGACCCCGCGCCGGTAGGTCGCCCGGCCACGGGCCCGGAGCATCACGCCCGGTTCGATCCCGGCGATGTGCCGTCGTCCCAGCCAGACCAGCTGCATGGGCTCGGTGCCGTCGTAGATCTCGACGACGAGGGCCGCCACCTGGACCGACGGGCGCAGCGCGACCGACCGCACCTCGCCGCAGACGGTGACCGGCTCTCGTGCCTTGACCTGCGCGATAGGGGTGGCGCCCAGGCGCACGCTCGTGTCCTGCAGCTCGTCGGCCTCCAGCTCCACGGCGGACTTGGTGAGCCGGTCGGCGAGCCGGCCGAACAATCCGCGACGTTGCTGGGTGGACACCTCAGCGGACCTCGGTGATCTCGGGACCGCGTTCGAACGGCTTGAGCTCGTCGCCGGCGCTCTGCGGCGCCGCTCCGGCGTCCGGTTCGGGGGTGGTGGGCACTCGCAGCGGCAGCAGCTCGCGCGGCGCCATCGCCTCACTACCGCGCACGACGACGGTCCCCCGGACCGCCTCGACGAGGCGGGCCCCTGCCGCGTCGTCGGTGGCGGCGGGTCCGCTGATGACCGCGCGCAGGAACCAGCGCGGCCCGTCGACTCCGACAAAGCGCACGTCGGGACCCTGCTTGGGCAGCTTCGCGGCGAGCTCGGGGCCGAGCGGCCCGTCGACAACCTGCACCGACCCGCCCTGCGCCGTGATGCTGAGGGCGATCTCGGTGCGGATCTCCGGCCACAGGGCCCCCGTGCGAGGGGCGGCAAAGGCCTGCAGCTGGACGACCGAGCCGTCCAGCGCCAGCTGGACCGAGCTCACCACCTGGGTCGCCTGGTCCATCTCCAGCTGCACCTGCATGCCGTCGACCGCGGGAACCCACAAGGCGCCCAGGTCCAGCCAGGAGCCATCCTGCTCTACCTCGGCGCGGTCGAACGGCCCGCGAGCGCGGTCGAACGCGGGCTCATCGGCCTCCGTTTCGACGGCATCCGGCTCGTCGAGCTCGCTCGGCTGCCCGGCTGCCTCCGTGTCGGCCACGGTGATCTCGTCCGCAGAGTCGCCAGACTCCTCCGAGTCCGCAGAGTCGCCAGAGTCCTCAGGGGCCTCAGAGTCCTCAGGGTCGGTGTCGACCCCAGTGGCTGAGGTGCGGCGCTTACGCCCAAAGATGCTCACCGTCCGTCCTCCCTCGCACTGCTCACTGCCGCAGGTCGCGGCCGGGATCGCCGAAACCGCCGCTGGCACCGTGCCCAGTCTCCCCCCGAATGCTGGCGGGGAGCGAGTCGAGGACATCGAACTCGACGTTGGCCACCTGCTGGACCACCAGCTGGGCGATCCGGTCGCCGCGGCGGATGACGAACGGCTCTTGCGGGTCGAGGTTCACGACGTTGACGTGGATCTCGCCCCGGTAGCCGGCGTCGATGGTCCCCGGGGCGTTGACCAGGGTGACCCCGTGGCGAGCGGCCAGCCCGGAGCGGGGGTGGGTGAACGCGGCATACCCGTCAGGAAGGGCGATCGCCACCCCGGTGGGCAGCAGGACCCGTTCGCCGGGTGCGAGGATGGCGCTCTCGCGGGCGTACAGGTCCGCCCCCGCGTCGCCCGGGTGCGCGTATGCCGGCAGCGGTAGGTCTGGGTCGAGCCGGCGCAGGGCAACCCGAACCGGCGCGGCGGACATCAGGCCACGCACTCCCGGCAGATCTTCTGGCCGTTGACCTCCTTGGCCAGCTGGCTGCGGTGATGGACCAGGAAGCAGCGCGAACAGGTGAACTCGTCGGCCTGGCGCGGGATGACCCGGTAGGACAGCTCCTCGCCCGAGAGGTCCGCTCCGGGCAGCTCGAAACCCTCCGCCTGCTCGGCCTCGTCGACGTCGACGCTGCTGGACGACTTGTCCACGCGACGGGCCTTGAGCTCCTCGATGGAGTCCTCGGAGAGCTCGTCGTCAGTCTTGCGTGGCGCGTCGTAGTCGGTCGCCATGTGGTGTTTGTACTCCTAGCTTCTGCATGCCCCCGTTGGGATGCCTCATGCAACGAGCGCACCCGCCGTATTGTGCCCTGCGCGGCGGATTGTGCCCTATCACACGCCAATCCGCCACCCTTTGCGGTCAGATCGATGCTGAGTGTGTTGACCCGGGTCACAGCAGGGCCAACAGCTGCGGGTGCAGGGCCGGGTTGGCCGCGACGACCAGGTCCGCTCCTGGGTCGCCGCCGTCGCGCCCGGTGACCAGCCCACCGGCCTCGGTCACGATGAGCCAGCCGGCGGCCAGGTCCCACGGGTTGAGGCAGCGTTCGTAGAAGCCATCCAGGCGCCCGTCGGCGACGAGGCACAGGTCCGTTGCGGCGCTGCCCAGCCGCCGGATGTCACGGACCCGGGCAGCACGCGGGCCAGCACCTGGGCCTGCTCGGTTCGCACGCTGGGCAGGTACGAGAAGCCGGTCCCGACCAAGGCCTGGGCCAGGTCGCGCTCGCGGCCGACCGTGACTGGCCGGACCGGCCCAGCTCGGCCGTCCAGGCTGCGCACCCGCGCTCCCCCGCCCCGGTGGGCCGACCACACCAGGCCATGGCCGGGCGCGCACACGGCCCCCACAACCGGGCTCCACCCGGCCGCTTGCGGGTTGCCCTCGACGGCGGCGACAGAGACGGCATACAGGGGCAACGCGTAGAGGTAGTTGACCGTGCCGTCGATCGGGTCGACGACCCAGCTGATCCCGCTGCTGCCGGACCGCCGGGCGCCTTCTTCCCCCAACAGCCCGTCGTCGGGCCGGGCTCGGCGCAGGTGGGCGCGGATGAGCGCCTCGGCGGCGGTGTCCATCACCGTGACGACGTCGGTGGTGGATGACTTCGTGCCGGTGCTGGTCAGCCCGGCAGGGCGCCGCTCGAGGACGTACCGACCGGCCAGGGTCGCGACCTCGACCGCGAGCTCCTCCAGACGAGCCAGCGGTATGCCGGGCATGTCAGTCCCGCCCGCACAGCGCGGCGCGGTTGGCGCGCAGGTTGGGGCAGCACCCGGCGGCGCACACCGCCGGCAAGCCCGCGGACGGTTGCCCGTGCTCACCCCTGGCCTCGGCGGCCCGCGCCAGCAGCAGGTCGACCAGGCCAGCAGCGAACTCCGCACTGCGCCCCACCGTGGGGACTCTCACCATGCGCAGGCCCACCTCATCGGCGGTAGCGGCCGCCTCGGTGTCCAAGTCGTAGACGACCTCCATGTGGTCGGACACGAAGCCGATCGGCACCACGACGACCCCTTCCCCGCCCGCTGCGGCCAGCTCACGCAGCCGGTCGTTGATGTCCGGCTCCAGCCACGCCTGTCCGGCAGGTCCGGACCGGGAGCAGAACACCAGCTCGCTTGCCGGGGCCCGCCCGAGGGCGGACTGCACTGAGGCCATGACGTCGTCGACGACGGCGACGTGCTCCTGCCGGTAGCGGTGACCCTCGCCGTCCCCGGGTCCAGAGAGCTGGTCCATCGTCTCGGGCACCGAGTGGGTGACGAACAAGACGGTGAGCCGCTCATCAGGGACGTCGAACGACCGCAGCGCCTCGATGACCAGGCGGCGCTGGGGCAACCGGAAGGCGAGCGAGCCGGCATACGGAGCGAGCTTGTCGATCCCGACGACGATCCCTTCGGCCCGGGCCTGCTCCCATCCAGTGGCCAGGTCCTCGCGGTACTGGCGGCACGAGGAGTAGGAGGGGTACGCGCTGGTGAGGATGGTGACGAGCCGGTGCAGGCCGCGGCCGTCGGCCTCGCGCAGGGTCTGCAGGACGCTGGGGGCCAGGTGGCGGTTGGCCAGCAGGACCGGTGCGTCGAGGTCGCGAGCCTGAAGGGCGGCCTGCAGGTTGGCCAGCAGGGCGCGCGTCTCCGCACCGATGGGACTGCGACCACCGAAGTGTTCATAGTGCTGAGCGACCTCGTCGAGCCGGGCTTCAGGTATGTCCCGGCCCGCCGTCACGCTGCGCAGGAACGGCTTGACCTGCGCCGACGCCTCCGGGCCACCGAAGGAAAGCAGCACGACGGCGTCGTAGGGGGCTAGGGTCTGGTGGGTCGACATCGCGGCACCACGGTAGCTGGCCGGCCGCCGGCCGATGCGCAACGGCGTGGCCGCTTTGTGGCTCGCCCGGTCCGGTGGCACAGTCGTCTAGCACAGTCGGGCGACCTGGGAGCGAGCATGCAAGACCTGCGGTTGATCGGCGTCCACGAGGACGGCGGGCACCTGCTGCTCGCCGACGAGCACGGCTCCCGCTTCCGGGTGGCCCTCGACGAGGCGCTGCGTGCTGCGGCACGCCGCCATCGGCCCCATCCAGGGCACGTGCCCGTGGACGCCGAACCCGCACACCCCCCACGTGAGGTCCAGGCGCTGATCCGGGCCGGCCTGAGCGCGGAGGAGGTCGCCGATCGCTGCGGATGGCCGGTCGAGAAGGTCCACAAGTACGAGGTGCCGATTCTCGCCGAGCGGGAGTACGTCGCGGGCCTAGCCAGGTTGGTGCGACTGCGGCCGAGGGGCTCCTCATCGCAGCCGTCCCCGACCCTGGCCGGACGGGTGGTCGGCCGGCTCGGAACCCGCGGCGTCGACGTGAACGAGGTGAGCTGGGACGCCTGGCGCCAAGCCGGCTCGGAGTGGACCGTCGTGCTGACCTTCCCGGCGGGGGGCGACAGCGCCAGGCCACCTGGGGCTTCGACCCGTCGACGCACGCGATCCACCCCCGCGACGACGAGGCTCGTTGGTTCAGCGAGGACGACCCGTCTGCTGCCGAGGTCGTCCGCGAGGTTCCTGTGTACGACGTCGAGGCAGAAGGCGGCGTCGGGACCGACTCACGCGCCGAGCGGCCTCCCGAAACCTCCGACCCCCTCGACCTGGTCACCGCGATGCAGCAACGCAGCAGTGCCCGCTCACGCCGTGGCGCGCGGCGCCGTCCGGCCGAGGAGGCGCCCTCCCGCTGGAGGCAGGCTCCAGCCCCAACGGCGTCGACCCCCTGCCTGCGGTCGATTTCGGGCCGGACGACGTCGGCTCATCCGACACCCCCGGGGAAACGCCGGTGAGCGACCCGCCACTCGCGCCCGGGGCCGAAGAGCCCGCCACCGCTGTCGAAGCCGAGCCCCCCGCGCCCCCCGGGCGACGGCCGGCACGCGTGCCAGTGCCCTCCTGGGACGAGATCATCCTGGGAGCCAAGCCCAGCACCGACTAGCTCGGGCTGACCGAGCCGTTAGCGGTCAGGCAGTCGAGCCGTGGCGTCGTCTCCGGCGAGCATTCATGCGCAGTTGCGTCACGCGAGTCACCCCGGCCACGGCAACCAGGACACCGCCGGCGACGGCAGCGATCAGCAACGCCACCCCCAGCGGGAGGGAACCGGTGAACCCCAGGTAGCTGACCTCGACCCGCGTGGGGTTCTGCAGGATGAAGATGATCAGCATCACCAGCAGCAACAGCGCGAACGCGGTGGCCATCCAAGCCGCACCAGCGCGGGTGAGCCGTGGCGCTCTCGTGGAGGTCGGCGGGGTCTGGCTCTGCTCCGTCGCGGCAGGCGTCGACGGGTCCTCGGTCATTGCCGCTCTCCTTTCGAATCCACGCGCCCACTTGGGCCCCCGTCAGGCCGCCGGCGTCTTGTCCGCCGTCGACCACGTCCCTTCGATCCTGGCCTTTGCGCCCCCGCCACACAAGGCCAGCACACTCTCCTGCTCCGTGGCTGGGGTCGGCGACGCGCCCTGGCAGTGTTCGGCCGTCCACGCATGTCCGTCATGATGATCACACGGGCCAGTGGGGCCAGGTGACACGGCGCTAGGCTGAGGTGGCGGGTTGCGCGCAAGTTCGTGGAGACCAAGAACGAAACCGAAGAGGAGTAGGCGGGCACGGGACGACCGCGTCTGTCGGACTTTGCGAGGCGTGTGATGCGCAAGAAAGACCTGGCTGGTGTTGCCCCGATGCCGAGTCAGTATGGGCGTACGTTCGGCTACCGCACGATCATTGGCGTGTTCCGGCCGGTGTTGCTTGCGGGGACCCGTCGGGATTGGCGCGGTGTGGAGCACCTGCCGACCGACCGCGGGTTCCTCGTCGTGTCGAACCACGTCACGCTTGTTGACCCGGCCACCCTGACGCACTTCCTGTGGGGCAACGGTTTCCCTCCGTACTTCGTGACCAAGGAGGGCGTCTTCCGGGTCCCCGTCCTCGGCCGCTTGATGCGCGGGGCGGAGCAGATCCCGGTGTACCGCGGTGCAGCCGCCGCCGCCGAGTCGTTGGGCCCGGCCGTGGGAGCCATCCACGAGGGCAAGGTGGTGGTTATCTATCCGGAGGGGACCACGACGAAGGACCCGGACCGCTGGCCGATGGTCGCCAAGACCGGCGCGGCGCGGTTGGCGCTGATGACCGGGTGCCCGGTGATCCCGGTCGCGCAGTGGGGTACCGAGCAGATCATGCCGCGCGGGCAGAAGGTCCCGGACTTGGTCCACCGGCATACCGTCCACCTGCTCGCCGGGCCGCCGTCGATTCGGCCGACCTGATGGGCCGGGTGGACGATCCGGTCGTCTTGCATGAGGCGACCGACCGGATCATGGATCGCATCACCGCTTTGGTGGCGCAGCTAGCGGCGAGCCGGCGCCGCCGAAGCGATTCGATCCCGG
>CAVYKM010000022.1:0-107155 GCA_963769085.1 uncultured Actinomycetota bacterium
GTCATGACCCCGCCGGGTGCTTGAACCCGCGAATTCGCCAGCTGCACACTGAAGCATGGACGCGGCAACCCTTCGGGACATCCAGGCGCCTCTGAAGGAGCGCTACTCATCCGACCCGGACCAGGCCCGCACGCCGTTGCGGGCTCGTGGACACATCGGCCACGGGATCACCTGCACCGTCGACGGGTGGGCCGGTCCGGTACGGGCAGGATTGCACCGGGCAACCGGCGGCACCGGCACCGATGCCTGCTCCGGCGACATGCTCCTTCAGGCGTTGGTCGCCTGTGCCGGCGTGACGCTGCGCAGCGTGGCCACGGCAATGGGGCTCACCCTGCGCTCGGCCCGCCTGCAAGCCGAGGGCATGTTCGACGCCCGCGGCGCCCTCGGGGTGGATCGCTCGGTGCCGGTCGGTGTCCAGGACGTCGTCGTGACGGTCGACGTAGACACCGACGCAGATGACGAAGCGCTCGCACGCCTGGCCCGCTCGACGGAGCGGTACTGCGCTGTGGGTCAGAGCCTTCGTGATCGGCCGCGGATCGCGGTACGCCGTGCCGGCCGGGGGCTAGGGCTGGCTTATCCCCCGGTGAACTGCTCACTCGGGTATGCCGTCGCCGGGCTGGGCTTCCAGGGCGGAGGCGACGGCCTCGAACTCGGCAAGCGCCGCGGTCAGGTCCTCGACAGGCGAGCCTGTCACGCAGGTGGCGTCGCGTTGGGTCGGGGTCATCGACTCGGCGCCCTCGCGGCGTACTCGTGCGCGACGAGCAGGAAGCCGCCGGTGCCGCACGCCGGGGCCACGACTGTGTCGGCCACCGTCGGGTCGGACGACATCCACGATCGCCCGAATCAGCGCCCTTGGGTGAAGTACTGGCGAGGTGGGCCGCACGTCTCTCGCCCCAGTTGGCCTTCAGGGCTCCGTACCGGACCCGACCATCTCCTGCCGCAGTGCGCTGAACTCTTTGGCTATCTCCTGGCGCAGTTCAAGCGCTTCGATGCGGAGCTCGGTGCGGTGGCGGACCTTGGGCTCGACGGTCCTGATCGCGGCACAGACGTCGGCAGAGTCTGCTGCTGTGGTAGTTCGCCGACGCTCGCCTTGCCCTCGACGAAGCCTGCTCGCAACTCCAGGGCCGGCACGCGCACTTCTTGTCGGCTGTCCTCGTCCATTCAGGTTGTCGTCTCTCGTGTTGAGTTCGGCGGTTGGGGGGCCCCGGCCGGCACCGGGATGTGCGGTTGGCATAGGTGTGTACGCGCGCGGCCGCGGCCAGGGGACATGCGTCGTAAACGCGTCAAACACCGCACCGCCGTCGGCGCCAGACCGAATGGCTACAGTCAGGTGACGGCCACACGACGACGGGACGGTGCCGCGATGCCAGCCACTCAACCGTTGGGACGCAGCGACCTGCTCGTGCCGCGCCTCGGCGTCGGCGCCATGACGTGGGGAGAGGCCCACGGGCTGGCCAGGTTGCACCCAGCCAAGATCGCCTACGGCGGGGCCGAAGGCGAGGCCGAGGAGCGCGGCGCGTGGGAGGCCAGCATCGCGGCGGGGGTCACCCTCTTCGATACGGCTGCGATGTATGCCGGCGGCGCCTCGGAGCGGCGCCTGGGCCAGTTCACCAGCGACGCGGCGCTCATCGCGACCAAGTTCCCCGCCACCGTGTGGGCCAAAGCAGAGGACATGCCCGGGCAGCTTCTGGACAGCCTGGGCCGGCTGCACCGCGACCACGTGGACCTGTACCAGCACCACTTCCCCACCCGACGGGTCGACATCGCGCGGTTGATGACCCTTATGGCCGATGCCGTCGAGGCCGGCCAGGTCCGGGCAGTGGGGGTGAGCAACTACTCCGCCGGGCAGATGCGCCAGGCCCATGCCGTGCTGGCGCAGCGCGGCATACCGCTGGCGTCCAACCAGGTCGAGTACTCGCTGCTGCAGCGCCGCCCCGAGACCAACGGCGTCCTGGATGCCTGCCGCGAGCTCGGCGTCACGCTCATCGCCTACCAGCCCCTCGCCAGCGGCGCCCTCACCGGCAGGTACAGCAAGGAGAACCGCCCCCCCGGCATCCGACGCTTCAGCAAGAACTTCCGCGGCAGCGGGCTCGCTGCGCTCGAGCCGGTGACGGCGCTGCTGCGCGAGATCGGCGAGCGGTACGGCAAGACCCCCGCGCAGGTCGCCCTGCGCTGGCTGATCGAGAACGACACCGTCTTGCCCATCCCCGGCGCCAAGAACCGCCAGCAGGCCACCGCCAACGCCGCCGCGCTGACCTTCCAGCTGACCCAGGACGAGGTCGCGGCCCTCGGTGCGGCGACGCTTGCGTGGCGGTAAGACAATGGCCACGTGCTGGTCGAACGCGATCATGAGCTGTCCGTGCTGCGCGCGCTCCTGGACGAGGCGACCGCCGGCAACGGACGGCTCGTCGCAGTCAGTGGCGAGGCAGGCGTCGGCAAGACGACGCTGGTGGCGCATCTGGCCGCATCCTGCGGGCCCGAGGTGGCAGTCCGTCGGGGGATGGCCGACAACATCACTGCGGGCGCGGCCCTCGGCGTGGTCATCGACGCCTTGCCGGAGCTCGCCGACCTTGCCGCAGACGCCACCCAGACCCGGTTGTCGCTGTTCGGTCGCATCAGGTCCCTTCTAGCAGCAGCGCCGACCTTGCTCGTCCTCGAGGACGTGCACTGGGCCGACGAGGCCAGCCTCGACCTGGTGCGGTTCCTGGGGCGCCGGCTGGACGGCATACCTGTGCTCGTCGTTATGACCTTCCGGTCCGAGGAGGTGTTGGCCCACCCCCTTTCGGTGGTATTGGGCGACCTCGGCGGCCCGCCGGCCGTCGCCCGGCTCGCGCTGAGACCACTGACTGAGCAGGGGGTCAAAGACCTGACGTCGGCATACGGAGACCCGGTCGACGCCAGGGCCCTGCACCGACAGACCGGCGGAAACCCCTTCTACGTCACCGAGATCCTCGCCGCTCCCCAGGACGAGCTTCCGGCGACGATCCGTGACGCAGTCCTGGCCAGGACCGTTCGGCTGAGCGAGCCGGCGCACCGGGTGCTGGCCTCGGCAGCCGTCCTTGGCCGGCGAGTCGACACCCGGCTGCTGGGGGCGGTCTCGGGGCAACCGGAGGCCGCCATCATGGAGTGCGTCGACCATGGGGTCCTGCTGGCCGAGGAGGACGCGTGGGCGTTTCGACACGAGCTGGGTCGCCTGGCGGTGGACCAGACACTGACCCCAAGCGAGCGAGCCACGCTAAACCGCCGTGCACTGCACGAGCTGGAGTTGGTGGAGCCGGACAACCACCGAGCGCTCGGCCACCACGCAGCCGCCTGCGGTGACTGGCCTGCCGTGCTCGACCACGCAACTCGCGCCGCCGAGACAGCAGCCCGGCTCGGCGCCCACCGCGAGTCCGCGGCGGAGTACCGCCTGGCCCTGCGCGCTCCCTCCGTGCCGGCTGAGACCAGGGCCGGGCTTCTCGAAGCCCTGTCCTACGAGTGTTACCTCACCGACCAGCTCAACGAGGCCCTCACCGCCCGACGGCAGGCGATGGAGCTGTACGAGCTCGCCGGAGACCTGGTAGCCGTCGGTACGTCGCAGCGCTGGCTTTCCCGACTGTCCTGGTTCCTGGCCCGCAACGAGGACGCCGAGCGCTACGCCCGACGCGCGGTGGCGACGCTAGAACCCCTCGGACCGAGCCCGGCCCTCGCCATGGCATACAGCAACGTCGCCCAGCTGCGCATGCTCAGGCGGGACGCTGCCGGGGCGGTCGACTGGGGCACCCGCGCCCTCGACTTGGCACAACGCCTCCCCGACCGCGAGGTGCAGATCCACGCGCTCAACAACGTCGGCAGCGCCCTGGCTATCCAGGACCGCCCGGACGGGTGGCGTTACCTCGCGGAGAGCCTGGAACTGGCGCTGGACGAGGACGCCCATGAGCACGCGGCTCGCGCCTACACGAACCTGGGCAACACCAACGTGGAACTTCTCCGCCTCGGCGAAGCAAACCGCGTCCTGCGCAAGGGTATTGCCTACTGTGAGGACCGGGACCTGGATTCGTGGACCTACTACATGAGCGGCTGGCTGGCCATCTGTCTCACCGAACAGGGCCACTACGACGAGGCGGTCGAGATCGCTACGCGCCTGCTGCGTCAGCCACGGTTGGCTCCGGTCAGCAGGATCCAGGCGTTGTTGGTCGCTGCCAAGGTCGGCTTCCGACGCGGGGAAGATGCCAGTTCGCCTCTGGAACAGGCCAGTGCGCTCGCCGTCTCCACCGGTGAGGCGCAACGCGTGGTCCCGGTCGCACTAGCCCGAGCCGAAGCCGCCTGGCTCGGCGGGCGGACCGACCTCATCGAGGCCATGGTGGACCATGCCTGGCCACTCGCAGAAGCAAGCCGGAACCCCTGGCAGCTGGGTGAACTGACGTGGTGGCTGTCGCTGGCGGGGTTCGCCCGGACCCCAGCCGTGCCCATTGCGCCGCCCTTCTCGCTCATGGTGCAGGGCGAGTGGTCCCGTGCAGCCGGAGCCTGGGAGAGCCTCGGCGCTCCCCTCTGGGTGGCCTACTCTCTGGGGCGCTCCGACGACGTCGAGGCGGCCCGCAGAGCCCTGAAGATCACCGACGAGTTTCGCGCGTATGCCGTGCGCGACGCCATCATGCGCCACCGGCACGCCTGTGGTCAGGTCGTTCCGCGTGGGCCACGCCCGTCCAGCCGGGCACACCCCTCGCTACTGACCGAGCGCGAGCTGGACGTGCTGCGGTTGATGGGCGACGGCATGTCCAACGCCGACATCGCGAGCCGGTTGGTGCTGTCCGAGCGAACCGTCGGCCACCACGTGTCCGCGATCCTGCGCAAGCTGGGCGAGCCGAGCCGCGGTCGTGCGGTGGCCGCAGCGACCCGGGACGGGTTGCTCGGCCCAACATAGGCAATCCTGCGGATGTGTCTGTTCGGTTGAAGCGGTGAACTTACTTGCGGCAGCAGCCAACCGAAACAGAATCGAAGGAGACTCAAGCATGGCCCTGTTCATGGACGTTCACAACCTCGGCGCCCCGGTCACGACCGACGATGTCGCGAAGGCACACGCCGCGGACCTGCAGACGCAGGGCGCCCACGACGTGCATTACCTGCGGTACTGGGTTAATGAGCCGGCCGGCAAGATCTTCTGCCTTGTGGAGGCTGGCGACGCGGAGGCCGCCAACACCGTCCACCGGGAGGCGCACGGACTGGTGGCCGACGAGATCTACCCGGTCGTCGAGGGCGACTGACCGGGCCCGGAGGCTCCAACTGCGGGCTCGGGCCGCCGGCCGATGCCGCCCATGGGCCAGGATGGACGCCATGACCCAACGGCCCGAGCCCGAGTCGATCTCGCTGCCCGACCCGCCCGCACAGGCGCAGCTACTCACCATCCGGCTGTCCCTGGACGATACGAAGCCGCCGGTGTGGCGCCGCCTGACCATTCCCGGGGACATGCACCTCGGCGACGTCCACGAGGTCGTGCAGACCGCGATGGGCTGGACCGACTCCCACCTGCACCGCTTCTACCTGGGCGACCCGTGGGGCGGGCCGCACTTCGTCACCGACTACGACATCGAGCAAGGCGAGGAGGGTGTCAACGAACTCGACGTCCGCCTCGACCAGCTCCTGCGCGAGCCGGGCCAGAAACTGGGCTACCAGTACGACTTCGGCGACGACTGGGCGCACACGTTGCGTCTCGAGAAGACCGCACCTATGCCCGACCCGTCGCCGAGCGCGCCCGAGGGCGGCGACGCACCGGCATACCCCGTCGAGTGTCTCGCGGGCGCACGCGCCTGCCCGCCCGAGGACGTCGGCGGGGTCGGTGGCTACGAAGAGATGGCGGCCTGGGTGCGACACGACTTCGACCGCGCCCACGCGCCCAAACGGTGGGGACGGGAGGAATCTGCTGGCCTGCGCGACTGGCTGCCGCCCGAGTGGCACCCCGACACCTTCAGCGTCGACGAGGTCAACGACGCGCTGCGCCGGCTCACCCCACGCGACCCGACGGGTGCCCTCAGCCAGTTCCCGCGCGAGCTGCGCCTGCTCAGTGGGTCGCTGGAGCCCGCCACCGCAGCCATCGTCCGGGACTGGCTGGGGGCCGCCGGGCAGGCTGGCGGGCCCGAGTTCACGCCGGACGAGGCGGCCGAGCTCACCCGCCCGTGGCGCACCGTTCTCGACGTCGTCGGCGCGGGGCTGCAGCTGACGAACGCGGGCTACCTGCCGCCGCGAACCGTCGAGACGATCTACACGACCCTGGACTTGGACCGCGAGTGGATCGGCAAGGGCAACCGCGAGGACCTGACCTACCCCGTAGCCGAGCTGCGCGAGCAGGCTCAAGCGTTCGGGCTCATCCGCAAGGCGAAGGGTCGGCTGCTCCCGACAGCGCGCGCTCGCGCCATGCGCGATGATCCAGTGGCCTTGCTGGAGCACATCCTCGGGCGCCTCACATCTACGCGCGGCGACTTCGAGCGACTCGCCACCCTGCTGACGCTGCTCGCGGTCAGCGCTGGAGTGCGTCTGGGGCGGTCCTGGGGCGAGGGCGAGGTCGCGGACGAGGTATGCCGGGTGCTCGCCTCTGCTGGATGGCGACGCGACAAGGGGCCGATCGAGCGCTCGGACGTCACTCGCGCGACACGCGATCCCGTGGATGTGCTGCGGTCGATGACCAACCGCGTGACGGACCCGCACGCGGCCCAGCAGCTACACAGGCGGCTCGCCCTGGTCGCCTTGCGTCGCGACGACCTCTGACCGCGGCGCCTTCGTGGCATGGCCTGCAGGGAACACCCACACCATGTGCCGGCCCGTTCCACCCGGGGCCTCCCCCGGCACCTCCTCCATTCGGTCGAGCCGATAACCCAGCCTGCGGGGGATCGCAGCGCTGTCAGCGTTGCCCTCGTCGCACCAGATTTCGACCCGTTCGACCCCGTCCACAGCCGTTGCCGCGTCAGTCAAGGCGCCGGCTGCAGCCGTCGCCAACCCGCGGCCGGTGGCGTCGGCCCGCAGCCAATACCCGATCTCCAGGACGCCCGGACCTCGGCGGGTATGCAGCCCGCACCCCCCAAGGACCGTGCCTGTCGTGGCGTCGACGATGGCGTAGGTGTAGTCGGTGCCGGCACGCCATTGTTCGTCGGTCTTGGCGAGGAACTGGGCGGTTCCCTCGACGGACTGGTCGGCCCAGGGCATGAACGGACGGAGATGCTCGCGGCTGTCCTCGATCGCTCGGTGCACGTTGTCAAGGTCGGCCGGCCACCTCCAGCGGCGAAGTACAGCCCCAACATCAGCGAGCGTGATGTGCTCCGGCGGCGCGTCCACGACGATCATTGTCGCGGCCGGTCCGCGACTTTGCGATTCCCAATCGACCCCATGGGGCGGGGCAACGGCCCCTTATCTACTCGGAGAGCAGGGTTCGCACCAGCGTGGCGCCGAGCCAGGACTCGTACTGGCGATGCGTCCACCCGCACACGGTTACCAGCGCCTCATAGTTCCATGGCCCGGCCAGGGTCCAGATGAGATCACCTGCACGTTCCACACTGAGCTCGGGACGTAGCGCGCCGTCCCTCGCCAAGAGACCGGCGAAGCGGCGCAGGCCTGCCCGTCGGAAGGCGGCGTGCTCGTCCTGCAGGCGACGCAGCGCGGGGTCAGCCGGAGCTGCCTCATCGAGGACCCGAAGCAGCGGCCCGACCCGGCTCCAGACCCCAGGCTGGGTCGCAGCGTACGCGACCAGGCGCGCAGCCGGCGAGGGAGCCTGGATGACTCGCTGTATGCCGGGCCGTTCGTCCACGGGCAGGCTCGCCCGCTCGACGCCTCCGGCCAAGGCGCTCTGCACAGCCGCCTCGAGCAGCCCGGCCTTGCCTGTCGCCGTCCGGTAGACGGTCTCGACGGCAACGCCAGCTGCCGTGGCGATCTGCGGGACTGTCGTAGCCACATACCCCTGCTCGGCGAAGAGCCCGGCCGCCGCGTCGATGATGCGGGCACGGGTCTGCGCGGCCGCAGCCCGGCGCTTCGTGGCGTTGTAAGCCCGTCGTGGTCTTGCTTCCTCGGACATTGAGGAGAATGATACTGGCATCAATTCTGAGGAATCGGCGACCCGCCGGGAAAGCAGGTATGAAGCACATGAGCGCCGACATCACGTCCACCGCGAGGAGGGTCCTTGAAGAGCTGTTTCCCGCCAACGACACGGCGGCGGTCGCCGCGCTGACGTCCGAGCGTTTCGTCAACCACGAGGCCCCGCCCGGAACGCCACCGGGACCAGGCAGCGTGACGATGTTCATGCGAATGCTGAACGACGCCTTCGCTGAGCAGAAGTGGACCATCCACCAGACCGTGACCGAAGTCGACCGCGTCGTCGTCCACTGCACCCACAGCGGGCGGCACGTCGGGGACTGGTTTGGCCTACCAGCGACCGGCCGGAAGTTCGCCTACCAGCAGATGCACATGCTGCGGTTCGAAGACGGAGCTCCGGTTGAACACTGGGCCGTTCGAGACGACGCTGCGTTGATGCGGCAGCTGACTGCGCCCAGGTCCTGACGGCAGGGGGGAGGGTCGGGGCGCGCAGACAGAGCCGGTCGACGCGCGTGATCTCGGGTTGGGACCGGCATACGGCCGCCCACCTGCTCGTGCGCGTAGCGTGTCGCTCGTGCCTGCCCCGGAGCCGCCAACACCCACCGACCCGACTCGTTCCGCCGTCGCCGACGAACCTCCCCATACGTCCCCTGAGCCAACAGCTCGCTCCAGGTGGGACTGGAAGAACCCCGTTCTGATCGGCGCGCTCCTGCTGGGGCTGGTTGGTGGCCTGGTCGGTGGCTGGGCGATGACGACGTGGCGCGCCGCGGCATCAGGAAGCTGCGATGCCATGCGGGTCGCTCGGGACGTGCTGCCTGCCGTCGTCAAGGTCGCGGCCAGCAACGGCAGTGACGCCGGGACTGGAAGCGGGGCCATCAGAAGCGCCGACGGCGTCGTCGTGACCAACGACCATGTCATCTCGCTTGCCGCGCGCGGAGGCCAGATCGAGGTGCTGCTGAACGACGGGACGACCAAGCCGGCCAGGCTGGTCGGTCGGGACCCGAAGACCGACCTTGCCGTGCTGAAGGTCGATGGTGCCGGGCTGCCGACCCTTCCGCTCGGGGATGCCGAGGCACTCAGGGTGGGCCAGCCAGTGGTCGCGCTCGGTGCACCTCTCGGGCTGGCCGGCACGGTGACGAGTGGCATCGTGAGCGCCCTGAACCGCGACGTGACTGCGCCGACCGGCGACGGAGGCACGACGGTGCTCGTGGGGTCCATCCAGACCGACGCCTCCATCAACCCTGGCAACTCCGGCGGCCCGCTGGTCAGCTGTGACGGGCGCCTGGTCGGTGTCAACACGGCGATCTCGACGGCGCCCAATGCTGCTGGGGAGTACGGGGGCGGCAGCGTGGGCATCGGTTTCGCGGTGCCCGCTCCGACCGTCGACTCGATCTCGCGGCAGCTGCTCGACAACGGCCGCGTGGCGCACCCCTGGCTGGGCATGACGATGGCACCCGTGCCGGACACCGTCGCGGCCAGCCTCAACACGCAGGCCGCGATGTTTGTGCAAGCCGTGGCGCCCTCCGGACCGGCGGCCGGTGCCGGCATACAGCCCGGGGACGTCGTCACCTCGCTCAACGGGCAGCCAGCCACCCCGTTCGCCGTCGCACGGCTCCTCGTCACTGCCGCTGTAGGCGACCAGGTCGCCGTCGAGTTCATCCGGGGTGGCCGGCGAGCGTCGACAACGCTGACCCTGGCCGAACAGCCCTGAGCGGTCAGCGCTGAGTGATTGTGGCGGTGAACTTGCCGCCGTTGTTGTCGACACCGGCGTCGTTGATTCCCAAGAAGAGCTCGCCCGCGCCTGGGCAGGTGAACCGCAGCGACTGGCCGACGACGACGAACGGCTGCTTGCGGTCCAGGCTGGCGAAAAGCGCGGCGTGGTTGGCGTTGGGTAGGCCCGCCACGTTGAACTGCCGCAGGGCGGCGTCGGGGGATCCTTCGGGGCCGACGCTACTACTGGGGGTGGACACGTTGTGCTGGACGGTCCCGGTGGCGGTGATGTCCAGCACGTTGCCTTGCTTGCACGCGACGCGGGAGTCGACGAAGGCCTGCGTCCCGGGAACGTCAATGGTCGTGACGATCGGCGTGGGAGCTACCGTCGGCGCCACGGTGGCGGGCGGCGTCCCGTCGGTCGTCGCCGACGGGCGACGCAGCCAGAAGACGCCGAACACGACCAAGGCCAGCGCCGCGATGCCGACGATCCCCACCATGAGCCAGCGTCTGGACTGGCCGCCCGTCCCGGTCGTGGTGGCCGCCACGAGCTGGCGGGCGGTCCGCCGGTCCGTGGCAGCGACGGGCGCGGGGGCTTCCGCCACCGGCTCGCCCGCAGGTTCGGGTGCCGTCGTGGCTGGTGGCTCGGCCGAGCTCGCGCCGCGCATAGGCGCAGCGGCCGAAGCGCTTTCCACGGCCGCGGGTTCCGTCGCGTCGCTGGCCGCCGCTACCGCGTCCGTGGCGGGCGCGGGCGCCATCGCCGTCTGGGTGCCGGTGCCCCCGGCCATGTCGAAGATGCGCGCATCCTCGGCCCGCAGGTACAGCACGGGCGTTCCCCACTCGACCGGGTTGGGCTCGTTCTTCACCGCCTTGCGCGCTTCGCTCAGCGCGGCGTCGAGCGGATAGCCGTCGGCGACCGCTTCGTAGAGGCTCTGCGCGAGCGTGATCGCTGCCTCGTCGGTGATCTCGAACTGCATCGCCACCACAGCCGGGATGCCCTGGCGCACCAGGCTCTGTGCGGTCCCCGAGTACGGGTCGGTGCGGCCGCTGCGGGCGCCCTCGCACGAGTTGAGCAGCACCAGCCGCAGGGTCCGATGGTCATGCAGGAGCGCACCCAAATCCGTACCGCTGACCAGCTGACCACGCCCTTGGGGGCCTTCGAAGGCCAACACCCCGTCGTTCGCCTGCGCGTCGTAGGTGCCGTGGCCGATGTAGTGGAACACGTGGTACTCGGCCCGTCGCAGCTGGCGCTGCAGGTCCGCGAGGCTACCGCTCGGCACCCGGTCGACCTGAACGCGCCCGGTGTCCTCGAGACGGCGCAACGCGCCCTGCAGCTTGGCCCACTCGGCCTCTACGTCGAGCGCTGGGTAGTCGGCCGGGCTGGAAACCATGACCAGCAGTCGCACCGGAGGCCGGACCGCGAGCGGGCGGACCCGGCCGGGCAGCTCGAGGTAGCGCACGAGCGGGGTCCACTCCGACAAGGCCAAGAACCGGTGGGCATCGCCGTTGTACATGTACTCCCACGGCAGGTCGACCAGCTCGGGGGCCTCGGTCAGCCGCATGCGCAGCCGCAGCCCGGCCGCGGCAGCCTCCGCGAGGTCGAGGCTGCTCGCCAACGCCACGCGCAGCTGGTCGCGGAAGACCGCGTCGAACAAGACGCTCCCGAACCCGCGTACGGCCGCTGCCTCCGGCGACTGCAGGCTTCGCGTCAGTCCACGGCGTGGCCGCCCGATGCGCAGCAGGAAGTTCTCGATCTCCAAGTCGGAGAAGGGGATCGCGACCTTCACGGGTCCGGTCTCGCCCGCCGGGCCGCTCAGCACGCGCGCCTCGTAACCACCGCCGACGGCGGGCTGCACGAGCACGTCGAAGTTCAGATACGTGCGATCACGCACTTCGGAGGTCCCTTCCGCGCAGCACACCGCCAAACCCAACCCATCCAAGGGTACTGGCGGGCTTCACCCCTTGACCTCACGATTCGGGGCCGGCACCGTCCGCGCCTCATCCGCTCCGGAGGATGCGGGGGCTCTGATGCCCAACCACGATCGATGGGGTTGGGACGAGAGTGAGGCACCATGAGCGATGCTGGTCACACGGCGATCGCCAACGCGCTGCGGGTCGGGGACATCATCGCCGAACGGCTGCGGTAGGACCTTCCACACCGGGACGGAGACAGCGATGACGAGAACAGCGCAGTCCGTGGGGCAGGCTCCAGCGGACGTGCTGGTGATCTTCGGGATCACCGGCGACCTGGCCAAGGTGATGACCTTCCGGTCGTTGTACCGGTTGGAGTCGCGCGGGCTGCTGGAGTGCCCCATCGTCGGCGTCGCCGTCGACGACTGGTCGGTCGAGCAGCTCGTGGACCGAGCCCGAACCTCGATCCAGGGCACCGGTGAGGTGCTCGACGACGCGGTGTTCGCGCGCTTCGCCGCCCGGCTGTCGTACGTGTCAGGCGACTTCGCAGACCCCGGCACCTACGAGCACGTGGCCGCGGCCATCAAGGGCGCGGAGCACCCCGTCTTCTACCTCGAGATCCCGCCCTTCCTCTTCGGCCGCGTCGTGCAGGGCCTTTCGCATGCCCACCTGACCGACTCTGCGCGGGTCGTCGTGGAGAAGCCCTTCGGCCACGACCGCGAGTCAGCGCGTGCCCTCGCAGCCGAGCTGCACGAGTACATCGACGAGTCCCAGCTGTACCGGATCGACCACTACCTCGGGAAGATGGGCCTCGAGGAGATTCTCTTCGTCCGCTTCGCCAACACGATCATGGAGCCGATCTGGCACCGCAACCACGTCCAGTGCGTCCAGATCACCATGGCGGAAAGCTTCGGGGTGGAGGACCGTGGCCATTTCTACGACCCGGTCGGCGCCCTGCGCGACGTTGTCGTCAACCACCTCATGCAGGTGGTCGCCGCGGCCGCCATGGAACCCCCCTCCAGCCGCGACCCACAGGTCTTGAAAGACGCGGAGATTGCGGTCTTCCGGGCCGTCGAAGAGGCCAGTCCCCAGAACTACGTCAGGGGTCAGTACGAGGGCTACCTCGACATCGACGGCGTGGCCGCGGGCTCCACCACAGAGACGTACGCGGCGATGCGGCTCGATATCGACACCTGGCGCTGGTCCGGCGTGCCCTTCTTCATCCGCACGGGCAAGCGCATGCCCGCCACGCAGACCGAGCTGCGCCTCGTGTTCAAGGACGTCCCGAAGCTCGGCTTCGGCTTCCCCCAGGACCAGCGGCCGGGTCCCAACCAGCTGGTCGTGAGGCTTGACCCGACGACCGGAATCCGGCTGCTGTTCTCCGCGCGACGAGCTGACGCGGAGGGTCCCGAGACGATCTCGATGGACATGCAGTTCGCGCAGCAGGGCGGCGAAGGGGCAACGCCGTACGAGGTCCTGCTGCACGCCGCCATGGTCGGGCTCAGCACCCGGTTCACGCGCCAGGACGGGGTGGAAGAGACGTGGCGGATCATGCAGCCCCTACTCGACTCGCCGCCCGCGGTACACAGCTACCAGCCCGGGACCTGGGGTCCGTCAGCCGCAGATTCGCTGGTGGCGGACTTCGGCGGTTGGCATGGGCCGTGGATCACCTCATGACGCTCTCATGAGGTGCCGAGGTCGGGTCGCTCCTCGTCCTCGTCGCCCCAGTCGATCGTGGCGGCATCCGGCCGGTCGATGAGCGCGGTGGCTCGGTTCTTGCTGAAGTAGTCCCACCCCCAGGCAACGAACGCGTCGATCCGGTTTCGCACCCCGCTCAGAAGCATGGCGTGCACGCCGAGCCACGCCGCGAAGGCCACCGGCCCCTCGACCTCGTGCCGGTGCGGGCCCATCTCGGCGACCGCGGCGTTGCGGCCGATCATCGCCATGATGCCCTTGTCCTTGTAGTGGAACGGCCGACGCTGCTTCCCGGCCAGGTCGGCGACGATGTTGCGCGCGGCCCAGTCCCCAGACTGCTGCGCGACAGAGCCGAGCTGGGGCAGGACCTGCCCCGCGGAGTCCTGGATGTTGGCTGCGTCGCCGAGCACGTAGACCCGCGGATAGCCGGGAACGGTGAGATCCCGCTCGACGTCAACGCGCCCGCCCCGGCCGGCCGGCATACCGGTGCTGCCGACCACATCCGCGGCCTGCTCTCCCCCTGCCCAGATGATCGTCCGGGTGTTGATCTGCGTGCCGTCGCTGAGCACGACCCGGTCCGCCTGGACCTGTTTGACGCCGACGCCCAGGTGCACGGTGACTCCGTCATGCTCCATGCGCTTGGCCGCGTAGGCGTGTGCACGGTCCGAGAACGGGGCGAGCAGCGCCTTCCCCAGGTCGACGACATGCACAGCCGAGGCGGTCGACAGGTGTTGGAGGCGCTCCGGAAGGACGTCCCGCAGCAGCTCGGCGATCGCGCCCGCTGACTCCACGCCGGTGGCGCCGCCGCCCACGATGACGAACGTCAACGCGCCTTTCTCGACCAGGTCGGGGTGTTCGACCGCCGCCTCGAGGACCGTGAGGATGTGCGAGCGCAGCCGTTCGGCGTCGTCCAGCGAGTACATCGGGAAGCTGTGCTCAGGCGGCCCCAGGGGTGCCGAAGAAGTTCGGCTGGGCTCCGGCCGCGACGACGAGGACGTCGGCGGTCACGGTCCTGCCATGGGCCGTGGTCACCGAGCGCTTGTCCGGGTCGATCGAGACGACCGCGGCCCGGTCCACCTCGACCGTCTCGTCGTGCCGGAAGATCGCGCGCAGCGGGCGCGCGATGTCGTATGCCGCGATCTGCGCGGTAGCGACCTGGTAGAGCAACGGCTGGAACTGGTGGTAGTTGTTCTCGTCGAGCAGCAGCACCTTGACCTTCTGCTTGGCCAGCGCCTTGGCGCACGCGACCCCCGCGAAACCGCCACCGACGACGAGAACGGTGGTGTCAGCCATGGGACTCCTGTATCGTAAGGAGCATGGTCATTGATCAACTCCTGGCTGCGGCGGGACGTTGCGGGCGCGATCGCCGCATCCTCAACCCCTTCGTCCGGAAGCAGTCCACGCTGGTCGAGGACATAGAGCAACACGAAGCCCGGCACCACGATCACCACGGCGAGCCCCACTGCGACGAGCACTGCCGTCAACGTGCCCGAGGGGGACGCCGCCTGCGCCACCGTGAGGCTTTCGGGCAGCAGGTACGGCCACTGGGCGACTCCCCAGGACAGCACGATGCTGGCCACCGCGACGACGGCGAGCAGCCGGGCGCCGCGGGCCGCACCGCGCGTGAGCAGCACCAGGGCAGCGCTGCCACACAGCACGCTGAGGACCACGAGCGGCAACGCCCGCCCCGCCAGACCGTCGAACACGTAGCGGGCATCGGCGCGAAGCACGAAGACACCCACGACGGCCGGGACTGCGACGAGTGCTCCGGCGACCACGGCCCGCCGACGGAAGTACTCGGCCATGTCCTGCTCAGCGAGCCGTCGCGCGTCCCAGACGAGATAGACGGCGGCCAGGTAGGCGGCCGACACGACGGCGAGTATGCCGCACAGCACCGAGGTGGGGTTGATCCAGCTGCTCACCGGGTCGCCGGCCCGGCCGCCTGCGGGTACCCGCCCGGATGCGATGCCTCCGGCCATCGCTCCCATGCAGTAGGGAACCAGCACCGAGGAGAGCGCAAACGCGCCCCCGAAGATGCGGCGGTTTCGAGTGCTGACCACGGCCTTGCGGAATGCGAAGCTGGCGCCACGCAGGACGATACCCAGCGCGGCAATGGTCAGGGGGACGAACAGCGTCAGCGTGATCGAGGCGTAGGCCTCCGAGAACGACGTCCACAGCACGACGAAGATGAAGATCAACCAGACGTGGTTGGCTTCCCACACCGGTCCGATCGAGTGCTCGATGACGGCGCGGGGACGCGCGCCCTGCTCGGGACCGCCCGCGGTCAGGTCCCAGAACCCGGCGCCGAAGTCGGCGCCGCCGAACACGGCATACGCTGCCACCGCGACGACGAGCAGCACTGCGACGGCGGTGCTCATCGCAGCGCCTCCTGTTGCCCAGCCTCCTCGCTCGCGACTGGTGGTGGGCTCGGGCCGTACGGGCCGCCGTGCTCGGTGAAGCCGCCGGCGCGGCGGAAGCGCAGGCTCATCGCGTGCAGCACGAGGATGGTCGTGGTGGCTAGGGCGAGGTAGAGGATGACGATGGCGATGAACGTGATCCACACGCCGGTGTTGCTCGTCGCCGCGTCCTGGACCCGCATGTAGTTGTACACGATCCACGGCTGTCGGCCGACCTCGGTGACGACCCACCCTGCTTCCATGGTGATCACCGCCAGCACACCGGACGAGGCCGCGAGCCTCAGGAACCACCGTGGACGTGGGCATCCGGCGGCGGATCACCCAGCTGGCGCCGTACCACAGGGACAGCAGGAACAGCAGCGTGCCCAGGCCGACCATGACGTCCCAGGCCAGGTGCACGCTGTTGCTCTGGCGGACGGTCGGGGCGTCGTCGGGCGGCACGGTGTCAAGCCCTTGCACGACCGTCGCCTTGCCCGTGCTCGGGTCGGACAACCAGGAGGCCATCCCAGGGATCGGGATGCCCCCGCTGACTGTGCCATCCTCGTTGAGGTGCCCGAGCAGGGTCTCGGGGACGTCGCTGCTGGTCGTCGGTACCAATTCGATGGCCGCGAACTTCACCGGCTGGTTGTTGTAGACCCAGCGCGCCAACGAGTCCCCGACCCCCATCTGGACCGGCGAGGCGACGGCGGCCACGCTGAATGCGATCACGAAACCCAAGTAGTGGTAACGGCCGCGCTGGCCACGCAGCATGGCGGCGGCGTACACCGAGGCCACGAGGAACCCGCCGACCAGGTACGCGGCAATGACCATGTGGGCTGCCTGCAGCGGCATCGAGTCGTTGAAGATGACCTCGATCGGGTCCACCTTGACGACGTTGCCGGCCGAGTCGAGGGTGAATCCGGAAGGGGAGTTCATCCAGGCGTTTGCGGCGACGACGGAGATGCTGCCGAAGATCCCGGCGAGAGCGATCGGAACGCCGGTCCAGAAGTGGGTCCACGGTTTGAGTCGGCGCCATCCGAAGATGTAGATCGCGATGAAGATCGCCTCGGTGAAGAAGAACAGCCCCTCGAACGCGAACGGGATGCCGAACGCCTCGCCCCACCGGCCCATGAACGGCGGCCACAGCAGACCGAACTCGAAGCTGAGCACCGTCCCGGTCACTGCCCCGACGGCGAACGTGACGGCCATGTACTTCGACCACCGCTGCGCCAGCACGAGCGCATCCCGGTCGTCGTGGCGCAGCGCTCGGTAGTTGGCGATGAGCGTCATGAACGCCCAGGAGACGCCCAGCGGCACCAGGATGATGTGGCACGCGAGCGTGAACGCCATCTGGGCACGTGCCCATGGAACTGGGTCCATCGCAGCCACGGCCGAGAGTCCGCTAAGCGTCGCGGTCACGGTAACCACGCTCCTCAGGCGCGCCTCGACCACCGCTCGTCGGGACGCCCTTGCTGCCCGGTGTTACGCTCGAGCCTCAAGCCTCATCGGCCCACCGGCCCCGGGCATCCCCCAGGAGGGATGAGGTCCCCATCCAACCGCGAGCAGGATTCGTCACTCCGGACGCTGAACCCGGATCTTCGCCTTGGTCTTCTCCTTCGCCGGCATCGGAACCCTGACCTCGAGAACGCCGTCCTGGTAAGAGGCGGTCACGTCCTTCTCGGTTATCCCGGCTGGGAGCGACACGGTCCGTTCGAACATCCCGTAGCGGAACTCCGAGCGGTAGAAGCTCTTCTTGCCCTCCTCCTTCTGCTCCTCGCTGCGTTCACCCTTGATGGTGAGCATCCCGTCGTGCACCGAGATCTCGACGTCCTTGTCCGGGTCGATCCCAGGAAGCTCGGCCCGCACCACCATGACGTCGCCGTCGCGGAACTCCTCCACCGGGACAAAGCCACGCCCGAACGCGGCCATGAACCGCTCGGGCCACAGCTCCTCCCACCACCTGTCGTCGAGACGCCCGCCGAACCACCTCGCCAGGTCTGGACCGGGTCCCATCCGGCGCATCGCACCTGCCATGTCGTCATCACACCTTTCAGCTATCCGATCGGGCGGCCCGACACCGGTGCAGACACCAAGGCCAGCGCGCGGACCCACGCGACACCTCCCGTGCTGCGGGCCGTCGGCACGCGGGATCCGTCGGCGAGTCCTTCACCTGTGCCAACCTCAACGTGGGCGTCCGGACCTGGGAAGACGACACTTCGATGACCGGCGGCGTCTGACCACTCGACGAGGTACGGCGGTGCACCGTCCACCCCATGGATCTCGACGATGCGGCCGTTGCGTGCCGGGGTGTCCACGCGGTTGGAGGCAACCACGAGCCGGTCGCCCACTGAAGCCTTCATGAGAGTGCACCTCCTTGTCTGAGTCGGTTCCGCTCAGGTGCGCACGTGGGACATCAGTCGATGACGAGTCGCTTCCCCCCGTCTCGCATCGCCTCACCTAGCCGAGATCGCGACAGCTCTCGCCGTCCACACTCGCATCCCGCCGGCAGCGGGTCGTCCATCGTGAGGCCCGCAGCGGGCGTCAGCCAGTCGAACCAGAAGGCCTCGCGTCGCCCGCCGTGGTGCGCCGCGTCCGGAAGGTCACGATCGCCGTGACTGCGCGCCGATGGGCGGGAGGCGTACACGAGCCCCTGCGGGGTGCGGTAGATCGCCGCCACATGATGCCCTCGGGCACATTGCACGGCCAGCGCCACATGTTGGCTAGGAGAGGAGCCAAGCGCTCGGTATGCCGTTTCGGCCTCGCGCTGGCTGATGCCGTGATCGGAGAGCCGGCCACCCATGCTCTCATCGTGCGTCCGGTCCCCGCTGTGTTGCAATGCCGTGGGTCACGCTGCCGCATCGCCGGTGGTGTTGCTTCGCTCACAGCGAGCACGTCCCCGGTGGTTGACGGGCTCTGCCGCGCGGAGCCGGGTATGCCGAGCCGCTGCGGGGCGGGAGTCCGCTCAGCTCGTGACCTCCACCTGTTCGAAACAATACTCAAATAGTGCTTGTGTTCAGTAGCATTCCGAGTAGAATGGGTCACATGTTCGAGGGGGTGTGCGCGCCGACGGTGGCCGCGGTGCAGGCCGCGGACCCGTCCACGCTGGCCGCCGCCCTGTTTCGGGTGAGCCAGGATGAGCTGGGCGCGATGAGCGCCGACGAGGCCGAGTGTGTCGTGGCGGCGACCCAGCGGATCCTCAACGCCGTGTCCGCTCGCCAGAGTGCGGCGCTGACTCGGTTCACCGAGCACGTGCTGGACACCCGGGACGCGCAGCGGGCGGCCCGGCAAGCGACTGCGGCGCCGGCACCGGTGGGCCAACCCAGCCCGGTGCAGGAGGCCGCCGCGTCCTTGGCGCCGATCCTGCGGGTCGCCCCGCGGACCATGGCCACCCGCATCCACACCGCGCAGACCCTCGCCGGGTTGCCACGCACCGCCGCGATGGCCTGGGCCGGGGACCTGGAGCCCTACCGGGCCAGCGTGATCACCCGAGCCGCCCGCCAGGTGGCGCATGAGCAGCTGGCCGAGTTCGAGGCGCGGCTGCACCACGGCGACATCACGGATCTGCCCACGTCGCGGGTGAAGGCCCGCGCCGGGCTGATCGCGGCCCGCCTGATGCCCGACCCCGACCCGACGACCCCGAGCAGGACGCCCCGGCGAGCGAGGCCCTGCGGCAGGTGCGGGTCGGCCCCGCGGATGAGGCCGGGTTGACGAAGTGGGATGCGGTGCTGCCCACCGAGGCGTCGGTGTCGATGCGGGCCGCGATGGAGACCCTGGCCGCCCAATACCGGGCCGACAACCCGCAGCTGACCGTGGCCCAGTCCCGCGCCGACGCGTTGGTCGACCTGGTCCTGTCCGACGTGCAGGTGTCCACCACCGCCACCCTGATCATCCCCACCACCTCGGCTCCCACCACCTCGGCCCCCGCCGCCGACCCGGCTGTCCACCCCGAACCGGACGAGACGACGACGCGAGCCTGAGACGGCGGCTCAGCCCGCCCCAACCGCTACCGGCGGACCTGGACGGCGCAGCAGACGTGGACGGCGCGGCGGGGTGCGCCCAACCCAATGTGCCCACAGCCGACCCGGTGCCAACTGCCACACCGGCACGACCGGCCGCGACCGGTCCCCGGCGGCTGACCCCGCCGCCGTCGTGTGACTGCGCGAGCCGGTCCCGCTCCTGGGTGGAGCTGCTGGCAGCGCTCGACCGCCCAGCTGTCGTGCTGACCGGGCCGTGGGCCGCGGACCTGCCCGACCCGCCGGTCCAACGACGGTACGCGACCGCGGTGCACCAGGCGATCGAGGTGGACGCCAACCCGCACCTGGCCCGCGACGGGCACGGACGAGTCTGGTTCGTGCCCAAACCAGTCACCAGCCCACCCGTCGGCCTACTGCTGCCCGCGCAGGTGAACGCGATCCTGGCCGACCCGGACACCATCATCCGCCTCGGCACAGCCAACCCGCACACCGGCGCCGTCGAGCACCTGGACGAGCAGACCTACCGCCCCGGGGCCAAGCTGGCCCGGCTGGTGCGCGCCCGCGACGGCACCTGCCGATACCCCGGCTGCGCCACCCCCGCGGCACGCTGCGACCTGGACCACGTCATCGCCTACCCGGCCGGTGCCACGACGGCGGCCAACCTGCAGAGTCTTTGCCGGACGCATCACGGGTTCAAGCACCACGGCGGCTGGACCGTCACCATGACCCCCGACGGCGTGTGCACCTGGACCGCCCCCAACGGACGCAGCCACACCACCCACCCCCACAACCTGCACGACGACGCCGCCTGACGCGAACCGGCCCACGCCCGTCAGGGAGCCGCCAACTCGAAGGTCGGCCTAGCCATCTCCCGCATCGAGCGTAGAGCCGACCTGGTCGGCCAACAGCACTGCGACGCGGCGCTGTTCGACGCTGGGGTAGGCAACCTTCGAGGCGGCGCTGATGACGAAGTGTCCCAGGGTACGCGGGCCGCGTCGCACCAGGATCGCGACATGTTCATCAACTGGAAGGCCATGGCGCTCGACATCGACCGGCTGCCCGGTCACGTGTCACGACCCCGTCATGGTCAAGGACGGCAACGCGAGGATCGTTCAGAGGACCCGCCAGGAACCGGCAGGAGTCCACTCGCAGGACGCTCACGATCTGGCGGGAGACGACGTCGATCAGAGCTGGCGCCGGAGTATCCCCCGCCGCAACCGCCTCCGCGGTCGTGAGCACCCCATCGAGGTAACCAGAACGACGGGCCGCCCTGGCCTGCTGGCGTCGACCCCACAAAGCTACCTCGGTGACGGCCAGGCCGATGAGTACCAGCAGCACGGTCACCTCGACGTCGTCGGGGTCGGCGATGGTGAACTGCCGGTAGGGGACGGTCAGGAAGTAGTCGAATGAGAGGCCCCCGGAGAAGGCAGCGACGACCCCGGCAACCCGGTCACCGGTCGCCGCGGCCGCGACCACCCACACCACGAGGACCAAGGCCACCGTCGTGGCGGTGACCTGCTCGCGCCACAGGGTGAACAGCGCGCAGGTCACGGCCGGCAGGACGACCGCGGCACCCAGGATCACCGCTCGCGGCACCTGCCGCCACGACAAGGGCTGGTCTTGACCCGACACCATTGGCCTCCTCGTTCCACCCATCGGCAACTCTGGTCCGGCACCGGCACCGCCGCCTTCAGTGTGCGACCGGGCAAGGCCCGGCTGTGCCAGTGGGCGTGTTAGGAATCCGCGCCCCGCCGTTAGGGCCTCGTTAGGGCCGGGCGGCACGCCGACAAACCCGTGTTCCATGAGGTCAAGCGCCGGACCCGACAGCGACCCAGGCGTTCTCGGGCAACGACGCTGGGAGGAGAAGGTCCGTGCCTGACCTGGTCTGACTCATCGGGGGGCAGGTGCGTGCTCTCGTCGAGCGGTCCATGACCGGGCGTGGGCTGGCTTCTCGGCTCTCGACCGAGCCAGCAACGAGGGACAATAGGCCCGTGGACAACCGCGGCAAGCTACGGGTGTACCTCGGAGCCGCACCGGGGGTGGGCAAGACGTACGCCATGCTCAGCGAGGGGCACCGTCGGGCCGAGCGGGGCACCGACGTGGCAGTGGGCTTCGTCGAGACCTACGGCCGGGTGCACACCCAGGAGATGCTCGACGGCCTTGAGGTGGTCCCTCGCCGCACCATCACCTACCGCGACACCACGTTCGAGGAGATGGACCTGGACGCGGTGCTCGCCCGCCGGCCGAGGGTCGCGCTCGTCGACGAGATGGCGCACACGAACGTCCCCGGTTCGCGCAACACCAAGCGATGGCAGGACATCGAAGAGCTGCTCGCGGCCGGCATCGACGTCATCACCACTGTCAACATCCAGCACCTGGAGTCAGTGAACGACGTGGTCGAGAAGATCACTGGCGTCCATCAGCGCGAGACCGTGCCCGACGCGGTCGTGCGGGCGGCCGACCAGATCGAGCTTCGCGACATGACCGCTGAGGCGCTGCGCCGTCGGCTGGCCCACGGCAATGTCTACGCACCGGAGAAGATCGACGCGGCGCTGGCTAGCTACTTCCGGGGCGGCAACCTCAACGCGTTGCGCGAGCTGGCCCTGCTCTGGACGGCCGACCGGGTCGAGGATGCCTTGCAGCTGTACCGGGAGCAGCACGACATCACGAGCACGTGGGAGGCCCGCGAGCGCGTGGTGGTCGCCCTGACCGGGGGCCCGGAGGGCGAGACCTTGGTCCGGCGTGCGGCACGGATCGCGGCCCGGGCCAGCGGCGGTGACCTGCTCGCCGTCCACGTGGCCAGGTCAGACGGGCTGGACGGGGCCAACCAGGGAGCCTTGGCCGAGCAGCGCCTGCTTGTCGAGTCACTTGGCGGCACCTACCACCAGGTGCTCGGCGACGACGTCCCCGCGGCCCTGCTCGCCTTCGCCCGGGCCGAGAACGCCACCCAGCTGGTCCTTGGCGACAGCCGCCGCCCGACGCTGGCGAGGCTGTTCGGTCCAGGCACGGCGACCAGTACGATCCGGGATTCTCGCGACATCGACGTGCACATCGTCACGCATCAGCACACGGGCCGGGGGTTCGCCCTGCCGTACGGTCGTGGCAGCCTCAGCAGCCGGCGCCGAGTGCGCGGCTACCTGCTGGCGGTCGTGCTGCCCATCGTGATGACGCTCGTCCTCGTGCCGTTCCGCGGTGAGCTCAACCTCGTGAGCGACATGCTGATCTTCCTGCTGGTCACGGTCATCGTGGCCCTTGTCGGCGGGCTGTTCCCAGCGCTGATCGCGGCCGTGGCCGGCTCCGCGTTGCTGAACTACTACTTCACGCCGCCGCTGCACACACTCAGCATCAGCGAAGCCAACAACGCCCTCGCCCTGCTCGTCTTCGTCTCCGTCGCGATGCTGGTCAGCTCGGCAGTCGACCTGGCGGTTCGGCGGACCCGCCAGGCGGCCCGGGCTGCGGCGGAGTCGCGGACGCTGGCCAACCTGGCGGGCAGCGTCCTTGCGGGCGAAGGGGCCCTGCAGGAGATGCTCGAACGAGTCCGGGAGACCTTCGGCCTCACCTCGGTCACCCTGTTTGAGAAGACCGGCGACGGCTGGGCTGCTCTGGCCAGCGCCGGCCCGCCCTGCGCCAGCCCACGGGACGCTGAGACGGAGGTGCCTGCTGGCGACGGGCTCACCCTGGCCCTGCGCGGGCGCCTGGTCGAGGCGGAGGACCGGCGGCTGCTGGGCGCGTTCGCCGCCCAGGTCGCGGTCGTCGTCGACCGGACCAGGCTCAGCGAAGCCGCTGCCGCGGCGGCTCCCCTCGCCGAGGCCAACAAGATGCGCTCCGCGCTGCTCGCGGCTGTGGGCCACGACCTGCGCACCCCGCTCGCGGCGGCCAAGGCGTCGGTATCCAGCCTGCTGAGCAAGGACGTCAAGCTGACTGCTCACGACCGCCAGGAGCTGCTCACCGCAGCCGACGAGTCCCTCGACCGGCTGGCCGGCCTGGTCGACAACCTGCTCGACATGAGCCGGCTGCAGGCCGGTGCCCTGCCCATGGATCTGCAGCCGACTGCAGTGGACGAGGTCGTCGCCCGCACCTTGGACGACCTCGGGCCCGACGCCCGCACGGTCCTTGCCGAGACAGCCGACGACCTTCCGCTCGTGCGGTGCGACCCCGGCCTCCTCGAGCGGGTGCTGGCGAACCTGGTCAGCAACGCACTGCGTTACTCCCCCCGCGACCAGCCACCGCTGGTGACGTGCAGCCACCTCGACCAGCGGGTGGAGATTCGCGTCGTCGACCGGGGGCACGGCATACCGCCGAGCGAGTGGGAACACGTCTTCTTGCCCTTCCAGCGCCTCGGCGACACCGACAACACCACTGGCGTGGGTCTGGGGCTGGCGCTCGCCCGGGGCCTGACCGAGGCGATGGGCGGGACCCTCGAGCCCGAGGAAACCCCTGGTGGGGGGCTGACGATGCTCGTCTCGTTACCTGCGGACCCCGACCACGCTGCGGCGGCGCCCGGGCTGTGGGAGCGGCAGGTGGTGCCCTGATGACACGGGTGCTCGTCGTCGACGACGAGCCAAACCTGCTGCGGGCCTTGAGCATCAACCTTCGCGCCCGCAGCTACGAGGTGCACACGGCTGGCACAGGCGCCGAGGCCCTCAAGGCGGCCGCTGCGCATCCCATGGACGTCGTCGTCCTCGACCTGGGTCTGCCGGACATGGACGGCACGGATGTGGTGGCAGGGCTGCGGGGGTGGACGAGCGTGCCGATCCTGGTGCTGTCGGGCCGTTCCGACAGCGCCGACAAGGTGGAGGCCCTTGATGCGGGGGCAGACGACTACGTCACCAAGCCGTTCGGCATGGCGGAGCTGCTGGCGCGGCTGCGCGCCGTGACTCGGCGGGCGGCGTCCAAGGACGACGAGCCGGTCGTTGCGCTGGGTGAGGTGACGTGTCGACCTGGCCGCGCATCGGGTCTCCCGCAACGGCGAGGCCATCCATCTGACCCCGACCGAATGGCACTTGCTGGAGTTCCTCGTGCGCCACCCCGGCAAGCTGGTCAGCCAGCGCCAGCTCCTGGCCGAGGTCTGGGGGCGCGGTTACGAGAGCGCCCAGGGCAACCTGCGGTTGTACATGGCCCAGCTGCGCAGAAAGCTCGAACCGGACCCGGCCCGACCGCGGCACCTGCTCAACGAGCCGGGCATGGGGTACCGCTTCGAGCCGTGAACCGCCTGCCGAGAAGGAAGGGGGACGGCGCGTGTCCGACCCGACGCTGACCGCACGTCACTCCACGGACCGGCTCACGTCGCCGAGACAGTTCCCGGAGGGTTTCGCCTGGGGCGTCGCCACGTCCGCCTACCAGATCGAAGGGGCATGGGACGAGGACGGCAAGGGCCCATCGATCTGGGACACCTTCTCCCATACCCCCGGCAACATCGCGCACGGCGACACGGGCGACGTGGCCAACGACCATTACCACCGGTACCGCGAGGACGTCGCGTTGATGAGGTCGATCGGCGCCACGGCATACCGGTTCTCCATCTCGTGGCCCCGGATCTTCCCCGAGGGAGTCGGACGGCCGAACGCGAAGGGCCTGGACTTCTACCAGCGCCTCGTCGACGAGCTGCTGGCGGCCGGCATCGAGCCGTTCGCGACGCTCTACCACTGGGACCTGCCCCAGGCCTTGCAGGACCGGTACGGCGGCTGGCGGTCCAAGGAGACGGCGCGGGCGTTCGCCGAGTATGCCGGGTACGTGGCCGAGCGGCTCAGCGACCGCGTGCGGCACTTCTTCACCATCAACGAGTTCGCCTCCTTCGTCGAGGCTGGCTACCAGGGAGTCGACGCCCCGGTCGGCGGTGGCCGGACGGTGCACATGGGGGCTGCTCCCGGGCTGGTGCTCTCCGACGCCGAACTGAAGCAGGTGCGCCACCACGCCGTGCTCGGCCACGGCCTCGCGGTGCACGCGATCCGCGCCAACGCGCCGAGCGCGACGAGGGTCGGGTTCGCCGACAACATCAGCGTCGCTGTCCCCGTCATCGACGCTCCGGACTACGTGCACGCCGCGGAGGCGGCGACGCGCGAGCGCAACGCCGGGTTCGTGACGGTGATCCTGGAGGGCCGCTACACCGACGCCTACCTTGCCGCAGCTGGCGGCCGGACGCCGACGTTCACCGACGAGGAACTCACGACGATCGCCGCACCGCTCGACTTCGTCGGCATCAACGTCTATCGGCCAAGGTGGTACGTCGAGCCGTCCACCGAGCCACCGGGTTACCGCGACATCCCGATCAACGCAACGCATCCGAGGATGCAGTCCTCCTGGCACGTCCTCGACCCCGAGGTCATGTACTGGGCGCCGCGACAGGTGCAGTCCATCTGGGGTGCGCAGTCGATCTTCATCACCGAGAACGGGTGCGCGGCAGCGGACATCGTCGCCGACGACGGGCGGATCTACGACACTGACCGGGTGATGTTCCTGCGCGCCTGCCTCGGCCAGCTGCATCGGGCGACCTCGGAGGGCGTGCCGGTGCATGGCTACTTCCTCTGGAGCGCCCAGGACAACTTCGAGTGGACGGCCGGCTACGGCAACCGGTTCGGCATCGTCTACGTCGACTTCACGACCCTCGAGCGCACTCCCAAGCTCAGCGCCGAGTGGTTCCGCAATGCGGCTCGGCACAACGCGGTGGTGTGATGCGAGTTGGCGCGAGCGGCGTCAGCCGGGCGCGCCGACGGGGGCTCGTTCCACCGGCCCGAGGGCGCCCAGAGACTCGGGCGGGGCGACGACCCACTCGCCGTGGCGGCTGCTCACCTGCAGGCCGCCCAAGGCCCAGCAATGCGTCGCTCCCCCGGCCGGGTCCAGCACGGCCCGGAACGGCTCCCGTTCGACGACGACCATCGAGAAGCTGGCGTCGAAGTCGACGAAGCGGCTCTTGCTGGCGCGGATCGCCCGGTAGATGCCCTCGTCCTGGCGCAGCTTGGCCAGTCCATCAAGGTCGTCGACGTAGATCTCCTCGACGCCGCCGTAGCCGCCGGCCTGGGCCTTCTCGAAAAGGGTGCCCCGTGAACGTTCCGTCCTCGATCGACGCCGACAGCGAGTATGCCGGGTTGCGCACGTACTTGCGTACCACCCCAGCGTCGGCGGCCGAGTCCAGCAGGACGGGGGTGTGCTCGTCCCGCCAGATGCCGGTGAACTCCTGCGCAGACATCCCGGCACGGGCCTTGAGAAAGTTCACGACCTTGAGCGCGCCATCCGACGGCAGCCGACCCGAGTCGAAAACCGGCTCAGGTGTTGTGAACTCGAAGATGAAGGCGGAGTCGCTGAACATGTGCGGCTGCATCCGCGCGACGTAGTCGGGGGCCGTGACCGACTCCACCATGTCGGCCTTGTCGGTGAAGTAGTGAACCCCGATGCTGTCCCAGCTCTGCGCCGACTGGGGGTGCACCAGCACCTCGTCAGGGACGTCGTTGACCCGGTAGCACTGGACGTAGCGGCGGAAGACCTTCATGACCGACGGGGTGGTGAGCATTAGCGCAACGTGGACGACGCTCCATTCGTAGAAGTAGCGCGCCTGGCTCATTCCCGGCTTGCGCCGGCCCACGATCCACCACGTGATCACTGCTGCCTCCTCTGGTTCCGGACAGGCCTTCGGCGAGAGGTCAAGAGATGTCGAAATCGGGGTCCGTTGACAGCATCTACTGACCTTTCACCAGTGCGCTGCCGGCGCCAGTCGGGTCGACTTGTCACCCCAGCTGCGGGCCTCCGGCATGATCTCCCGCGCGAACAACGTCATCGCCCGGCGGGCCGCGTCGGTAGACATCCCTGGCGGGTGGAAGTAGAGCACCATCTCGTCCAACGGCGCGTTCTCGAACATCGCCCGCATCTGTTCGCCGACCTCGTCGACCGAGCCGACCATGAACGGCATACCCCCGAAGGGGAAGTTTTGCTTGCGCAGCTCGCCCACCGGAGGCAGCCCATTGCCCACCGGGGAGCCACGCCGTACGTAGAAGGACACCCACGCGTGCAGCGCCTCCTCGGCCTCGTCCCAGGCCTGCTCGGTGGTGTCGGCAAGGTGTATGCCGATCGGTCCGGACACGAACCTGAAGTCGCTCGGGTCGCGGCCCGCCTCGTGCAGCGCATCGACGTAGACGTTGTGCGACGGCCCCATGGCCATCGCCGAGTGGTAGCCCCGCTTTGCCGCCCGGGTGGCGCTCTGCGGCCCCATGGCAGCCATGTAGACGGGCGGGTGCGGCTGCTGCACCGGCTTGGTGGTCACCCGGACGTTGTCATAGTGGTAGTACTTGCCGTGGTGGCTGAACTCCTCCTCGGTCCAAGCCTTCTGGATCACCTGCAGCGCCTCGTAGGTGCGCGCGTAGGTCTCGCCGCGGGGCACTCCGAAGACCTGGCACTCCTGCTCCATGGGCCCGGCGCCAACCGCGAGGTCAAGCCGCCCGTGGGAGAGGATGTCCACGACGGCCGCGTCCTCGGCGACGAGCAGCGGGTTGTGGAAGGCCAGCAGCAGGATGTACGTGCCGAGGCGCGCTCGGGTGGTCTGCCGGGCGAGCGCAGCGAGCAAAGGCAGCGCCGAGGGGTTATGCGCGTCATCGGCGAAGTGGTGCTCGGGTAGCCAGATGTGGCTGAAGCCGAGCTCGTCGCCCAACAGCAGCTCGTCGAAGAACTCGTCGTACACGTCCACCAAGGGCCGGGGCTGATCGCGGTGATAGCGGATCGTGGGTCCGATTCCGACGTCCATGGCGGTCTCTCCTCGGGACGCTCCCCCGGCGAGCTGGGCAGCACGTTTCGATGGGCACGAAGCGTGGTTAGGTTAGGCCCAGCCGAGCCGCGGGGGAACATCCGCCAGGCTTACGGGAGGTATCAGCGTGACCGAGAGCAACGCCCACGAGTGGACCACCGGCCTTGACGGCGGCCTTTCGCGCAATGTCGAGCTGCTGAGCTACTACGACCTGGGCACGGGGAATGCCGGCTACCAGATGGCCATGCAGGAGGTCGACGGACGGTTCTACTTGTACTGCGCGCATTGGGCCAAGCAGGGCATCTCGGTCTTCGAGGTCAGCGATCCGAGGGCACCCCGGTTCGTCCGCTTCCTGCCCGAACCGTCTGGCAAGACGGGGATCTCGTCGGTGAAGCTGCAGGTCGCCGACGGTATCGGCATCCTCAACATGCAGACCCGCAAGTTCGACATGTTCTTCGGTCCGCAGCCGGAGGGAACCGAGTTCGACGAGGGCCTGGTGATCTGGGACTTCTCCGACCCCGAGGCACCCACGCCGATCGGCCGGTGGAGCTCCGGATCGCAGTTCGGCACCCACCGCAACTACTACGACGGCGGCCGCTACGTGCACCTGACGTCGGGAGCGCCGGGCTACAAGGGGTTCATCTACCGGATTCTCGACATCGCCGACGTCTCCAACCCGGTTGTCGTCGGCCAGTGGGCCCACCCCGAGCAGTGGACGCTGGACAACCCGGATGCCGAGCACGTCGAGCTGCACATGCCCTACATCGACGGCGACCGGGCCTACCTGGCCTACTGGGGCGTCGGCATGGTCATCCTCGACATCTCCGACCTCACCCAGCCACGGCACCTGTCGACCCTGCGCACCCACCCGCCCTTCGGCGGCGGGTCCGGCGGCGCGTCGGTCCACACGATCGTGCCGTTCCCGGACCGCGAGCTCGCGGTCGTCTCGACCGAGGGGGAACGCCCGTTCGTCCTCGACCCCAACGGCACCGAGGGGATCCCCGGCATACGCGACAAACAGCACCCGATGAACGCCGTCGGCATCGCGTCGCTTGCCGACCCGGCCGACCCGACCCTGGTAGCGGTGTGCCCCAAGCCCACTCCGCCGCCAGGATCGATCTGGGGCGAGGACTACTCGACGCTCGACGGAACGCGCTACCCGTTCGGCAACCACAACGTCCACCAGCCCCAGCACCAGGGCGTCCTCGACCAGCGCAGCGACCGGATCTACTGCTCGTACTTCCAGGCGGGCCTGCGGGTCTTCGACATCTCCGACGCCTACGCACCGGTCGAGATCGCGGCATACTCTCCGCCGGACCCGACCGAATGGAACTGGCAGCGGCACGGGGGTTTTCCGGGCCCGCTCACCACCTGCGCCGAGGACATCATCGTGGACCGTCGTGGGGTCATCTACCTGACCAACTCGCAGGCGGGCCTGCACATCATGAGGGTCACTGACTAGGTCGTCTCACTGCAGGTTTGCGGCCTGGACTGTAACTTGGTTGGAACCGGCCACGAGCGTGGCGTACGTCACCGTGAGGTCGTGTGAGTTCGAGCCGGTGTACAGCCCGTGAACCTTTCCTGGCATTCGTATACCCGACTTGAAGATGAACGTGCCGGTCAGTGTGTACGGAACCGCGATAGTGGACAGCGTGGTCGACACGATCACGGAAGCCGTCGCCGACGGCGGCACGGTGATTGGCGCCGACCATGACCACGTCTTGTTCTTGGTTTCCGAGCCGCTCCACGTGTAGGTGTTGTTTGCTTCCACCGAGACGTCCACCTTGCCTTCCGCGACAAGTGGAACCCCGCATGCAAACGAGGTGGCGACCCCGACGGTGATCCCCAAAGAGTCGGACCAACTGGAGGTTTGCTCCAGGGATTCCGAACCCTCGATGGTGGGTGTCTGCTCCGTCTGAGTCGAGTTGCGCACCGTTTGCCGGTACAGCTCCGCGGGGCCCGACTTGAGTATCTGGGCCGCCGCGACGTCGTACTCAATCTGTTGGATCTCTGAAGTCAGCCACCGGGTCGGTGTGCATGGAGCACCACACACCGCCGTGGTTGTCGTCAAGGCCGGACCCTCGGTAGACGCAGAAGTTCCCGTCATCCTGGATGACGGCGAAGTATCGGCCCTCGCCGGGGGCTTGCATGGTGCACCACACACCGCCGTGGTTGTCGCTGGGGCTCGTCCTCGGTAAACGCAGAAGTTCCCGTCGGCTGGTGGATGCGATCCGGGGCCTGCAGGAGCACCACACACCGCCGTGGTTGTCGTCGGGGCCAGTCCCATGATAGACGCAGAAGTTCCCGTCACTTTGCTGGATGGCAAAGAACAGGCCTTGCGGAGATTGTATGTAGTCATTCACACGCAGGAACTCACCGACACGTATCACGGAACCCGGCTTCAAAGCCACAATGCAACCTTCCCCTCATGCTTACCGAAGCAGCCGGGCTGACCGTAGCACACGGGTTCGTCACAATCGGCCTGAAAGCGCGGTGATCCGTGCCGTCAGGTTCGCAGACTCCTTAACGACCGCCGAAATTGCGGACTTGTTGTACACCCAGCTGAGTTGAGTCCATCAGAATGGGGTACCACGGGAAACGGTGAACCGCGTGTCCCTGGTCGTTGTGCGCTCAGCTCAGCTCGGCGATATCCCACGTGCGGCAAGGGCCTCGAGCAAGGCGATCTGCCCGGGGCGAGCCACCAGGGTGGCCGAGGGTGCGTCGCCGGACCCGGCGCGGTGCTCGGCCGTGCCGAGGATGTGACCCGAGTCGTCCAGCAGAACGTGCATCGTTGGCATGGTGCGTCCCTTCCCGTTCGTCGTCAGAACCCGCCGCCGCGCCACTGGAAGGCGACGGTGTTCGCCCCGTCGTTGCGGACGGTCGCGTGGTAGGTGATGTGCCCGTTTGCGTCGAGGCTCTCGGCGATGGCGGTCGTGGTCAGCTCGCCGGAAGCGGCGAGCGGCTCGGCCTGGATGATCTGGGGCCCGACGTCGCCGTTTCCGCCCCAGGAGAACCACCCGTCCTGGGATGCTCCTGGTGCGATGGTCCCGGATCCAGATGTCCACGCCATGGGTCGGTCTCCTTCGTTGTCTGCTGGGTGGATGGGATGAGAAATTCAGCGCCCCCCGCCGCGCCATTGGAAGTGGACGGCGTTGGGCCCGTCGTTGCGGACGGTCGCGTGGTAGGTCAGGTGGCCGTTGGAGTCAACGCTCTCCGCGGTCACGACCGTGGTGAGCTCCCCCGAGGGCTCGACGGGCTGGGCCTGGATGAGCTGGGGGCCGACATCGCCGGTGCCGCCCCACGAGAACCACCAGTCCTGAGAGGTTCCTGGCGCGATGCTGCCGAAGCCGGACAGCCAGTAGGGGCTCGGCCGGTACCAGAGGTCCACCTCGCCCGCCCCGGTCACGGCCTCGTTGACCACGATCGTGTGCTGGCCGATGTCGGTCACGTCGTTGCTGATCGTCCAGACCAGCGTGGGACTGCTGGAGCCACAAGTCAGCTCGATGGAGCGCATCGCCGTCATGGAGGTGTTCGGGTAGTCCGACTCACTCTGTGCGTTGTAGACCTCGAGCGTCTCGATGCACCAGGTGAGCTCCTCGACGTTGAACACCGGCAGGTTCGTGTTGGGTATGCCGGTGAAGGAGCACCCGTAGTTGTAGCCGTTGGGCCGCCTGCGGCCCCGGACCATGACGCCGCTCAGCACATCGCCGACGTTGACGTCGACGAGGCTACTGTCAGAAGCTCTGCCCGGTCTGGCCATCGGCATACCAGCTCGCGACGGACCACCTCGAGCCGCCACCCGCCGCCGACGGCCCCCATTGAAGGACCGGCTGGTAGATCATCGTCGAGTTCTGGATCCCGTTGAACAGGAACACCGTCTGACCGTTGTCGGTCCTGGGCGCGGGAGGGACCGTCCAGGTGGTGGCGAACCGGGAGACGGGCGCGCCGGTGTCGTTGGTCCACGATGCGTAGGTGATCCACCCCTCGCCGAGGGCGGGTACGGCGCCCCGGGCCGAGACGTTGCGCAACGCGTCGCGTGACGCCCTGGGATGCAGAGGCCGGCGGTCTGGATGGTACTGGGCCCGGCCACAGTCCCGGACCTGAGCTCCGTCCGGATCCACGATGCGCAGGCGGTTCTCGTGGTGCTCGACGCTCATTCCGGGCTCGACGTGGTGCACAAGTGAGGGGTGCTTCCACCCTCCGGGCGTGAGGACCATCTCGTCCCGCACGGCCGGCCCGCCCGGGCCTTGCTCAACGCCCTGACCCGGGCGCACCTCGTGGACGTGGCCCGCCCGAGTCCGGCCTGCGGGGGTAATGACCTCGTCATCGCTCACTGCGCACTCGCCTGGCCGACGCATTGCCTGCAGTGCGGGACAAATGACAGAGCAACGAAAGCATGCGCTGATACCAGGCTGGCCGCACCCCCGCCGACGGTGCTACAAGTAACACATGATGAGTGCGGGCGTGCGGCAGCTGCGGCAGGCGGCTAGCGAGTTGCTGGCGCCGGGTCCAGCAGGGCGAGACCATCGAGATCACTGACCGAGGCCGACCCGTGGCGCTGCTGACGCCGCTGCCCGACCACGGCCCGCTGGACCGGCTGCGCGCTGGTGGACAACTCGACGAGTCCGACGGCGACCTTGACGAGTTGCCCGAACCGCTGGTGTTGCCCTTAGGCACAGAGCCTCCCTCAGCGGCGCTCGCTCGCCTTCGACACTCCGAGCGCTGATGCACGTCGCCTATCTCGACTCCTCCGCCGTCCTGAAGCTAGTCGTCGCCGAGCGCGAGTCACGCGCCTTGCGCTCCTACCTTCGGCGGCGGCAGCCGGTGGCCAGCGCGTTGGTCCGGACCGAGGTGCTTCGGGCGCTGCTGCCCGCTGGTGCAGAGGCCCTATCGCGTGGCCGGGAGGTGATCCGCAGGCTCAACCTGATTCGGATCAATGACAGAGTTCTCGACGCGGCCGGAGTCCTCGAGCCGGCGCAGATGCGATCGCTGGCCGCCATCCATCTCGCCACAGCACAGCTACTCGGCGAAGATCTCGGCCAAGTAGTCACTTACGACGGTCGGATGGCCGACGCGGCCCGGCAGCTTGGTCTCAAGACCGTGGCACCCAAATGACATCGAGGCGAGCGCACTCGTTATCGAAACCACTCTGATCAACGCAGCCGCACCGCCGAATCAGCAGAAGATACACGAGATCTTGAAGTGGTCCGGTTGGTGACCCCTCATCGGAACTCCCTGCGGCCGCCTGGGCCCTTGACCCGAACGACGAGGGCGGGCTCTCGGGCTGGCCGGACCTTCACCTGCGCGTCGAGGCAATGAAGGACGGCCATGGCAGCCGCCGCCGTCAGTCGTCCATCGCCTCGATGCCGAGCTCAGCCAGCTCGGTCGTGCGGTAGGACCGGGTCGGGTTCCCGGGGAAGCGCTTGTCGGTGACGTTCGGGTCGTCCTCGATCGTGCCAAGTGGCTCGACCCGGAAGACCCGTCCGGGCCCCTCGCCGCGAGCCAGCTCGGCAGCCAGGGGCGCCCCCTCGCGGGTGGATCCCGAAGCAGGCCGTCGAGCCGTTGCATGAGGACCGCGACCCGGGTGCGCCCCTTCGGCGCCCGCGGATAGCGGGTCAGCACGTCGCGGACGACCGGCGTGGCTCGCTTGGCGGCGGCGGTGACCACATACTCCGCGACCACCGGGTCATCGCCCCGGGCGAGCTCGGCCGCCCGGGCGGCATGGGCGGGCGCCCCCAGGATGTGGCGCACCTGCGTTGCCCTCGCCAAGGGATGCAGGTATGCCGCCGCGGCGGCATCTGCTGCAGCGCTCGCTGCGTGCCGGGCGGCGCCGCTGGTGGCGTCCCTGGCTGCGCGGTGGGCGTCGGCCGCGGCAGCGCGTTGCAGGCGCGAACGGGGCGCCCCCCCGGCGAAGACTCGCGCGGCTTCGATAGCCGCCGCCGGGCGGAGGTCACCGGGACGGGCCTTGCGGAACAGGACCAGTGCCGGCTCGGCGCACGCCACGGCATACCCGGCAATCGCGCGCAGCTCGTCCATCGTCAACTCGAAGTCGCCCGAGCGAGTCTGCATCTGCTCGAGTGTCGCACAACGCGCCCGCCCCCCTCGGGCACGTGGCGCAGGACGGAGATGTGGGCAGTGCCTGGCGACTATAGGACCTTGCCCTCAGCCCCGAGACGTCATCGCTCGCTCCCGAAGGTTCAGCAGCATCTTCCGCATCATCCAAACGTCGCCGAACTCCACCAGCACTGAAAAGGCGATCGATGGGGACAGCCACCGGTAGCGAGAGCGCACGCGGGTGATGAGCCGCGTCGAACCGTCTGCGGTCTCGTCGAGCTGCCACGCCCAGGTGGTGCCTCCTGGTTCGCCCCACACCATCGAGTGCGGTGCATCCATGGAGTGAACCGGCATGCCCTGCTTGCCGTCCGGGCTCATCGGGATGACGTCACCTTCCGCCAGGTTCTGCAGCTCAGGGATGATGCGCCGGGCGCTACGACGCCCGAGGTTGTCCAGGAGGTCGTAGCTGTACCAGCCGGCGCGAGTGACACCAGCCTGGACCAGCCAGGGCCACACTTCCTGGGGTGCAGCGTCGATCGTGATGGCACGTGTCGCGTTGAAGGTCGGCCGCTCCACGAGGTCGTCGCTGGGAAGCGAACGTGAGACCTCCGCTGGAGTCGCGCCCCAGGTCAGCTGCCATGGCCGCACGTAGCGGGTGTAGACGACCGCCGCGGTCAGGACAGTGAGTAGCAGCACCGTACGAGGTCGCATGACTGCAGTCTGGGCCCTCTCCTCGGGCCGATGGTAGAGCCGAAGGGCCCTGCGTAACTATGGGCTCGCTTCGACAATCACCAGGTCGTCTGAGCCCCAACGGAACTGCGTGGTGAAGCCGGCCTTCCGGCTGATCGCCTCGATATAGCCCAGCACCCGGTCTGCTTCGGGACTGCGCCGCAGCGGGATCGGTCTGGCGTCGTCGTCGATCCAGCACGGGAACAAGCCCAGCCGCGAGCTGTCCGTCGACCTCGCGCAGCACGGCGATGGCGGCGTTGCGGCTCTCCGGGTGGAACGGGTATGCCGGCATGTCCGGATCCGGGGTGAAGCCGTAGAGCTGCTGGCGGCGCCGGGCCCAGTCCTGGCGTTCGGCGTTGTCGTTCATGGTGGGGGTGAGCGCCCTGGTGACCGTGACGAAGTTGCCCAGCCCGTGGTAGATCGGCCGCCCTCGGTACACCTCGACGCCCCGCATGATGTGCGCGTGGTGGGCGACAACCGCGTCCGCGCCGGCGTCGATCGCGGCATGCGAGACCGGCCCCTCGTACATCGCGAGCGCGGCCGGAGTGTGCCCGATCCCCTTGTGGTAGGCCACGATCACGTAGTCGGCCAACTGCCGCGCCTTGGCCACGTCGTCGGCGAGCCACTGCAACTGCAGCGGGTCGGCGAACGTGTAGATCCGGGGTGGCCCTCCGGGACTGGCGTGGTCGAGCTCGTAGTGGGTGAGCACGTGCAGGTACGCGCACCCCGGCTTGGTGGAGGTCGCCCAGGACTCCCGAGGCCCGACACAGTTGTAGCTCAGCACCGCCACCGTGCGCCCGTCGCACGACCACACCGCCGGCGCGCGGGCCTCGGCGAGACTGGCCCCGGCACCGGCCGTTGCCATCCCGGCCGCACGAGCGTGCTGCACGGTGTCGAGCAGGCCGTCGGACCCGCAGTCGTAGATATGGTTTCCGGCCAACGTCAATGACGACGCTGCCGCGCGCCAGCACCTCGCGACTCGGCGCAAGGAACGACGCCGGATCGGGTTCGTCGAGGATGATGTCGCCGACCGCCAGGACCGAGAACCCGCCCATCAGACCGGCACCTGAGGCTGTCGAGGAACGTCGCGATCTCGGCGACCAGCAGCTCCGGACGCTCCCGCGCGATGAAGTGGCCCTCGCTCTCGAAGAAGACGGCCTTGGCATGCGGGACGTTGACCGCGGCCCGCAGCCCGGACTCGGGCGAGATGACCCCGTCACGCATACCGTTGATGAGCAGCACCGGGACGTCGACCTCGCGCAGGGCCGCAGCAAGGGCCTCGTTCGTGGTGGCCTCGGGAAACGGGCGACTACTGGTACTGGCAGAACGAGCCGATCCCCTCTCGCGTCCTGGTGAACTTGTTGGCCGAGTTCGACATCTCAGACCTGAGCGCGCGAGCCGCGATGCGCCGGCTGGCCGCGCGCGGCCTGCTCACCGTCACCCGGAGCGGGCGCACCACGGCATACGGAACCCCTCCGCGTGCAAACCACGTCAGCGTCGGCAACCTCAAGCGACTGTTCGCGTTCGGTGCCTCCCCGGTGGCGTGGGACGGCTTGTGGACGCTCGTGGCGTTCTCCGTGCCGGAGGCCGAGCGCGACCTGCGGCGCGAGCTTCGCGACGAGCTGCGCGTGCTCGGTTTCGGGCCGCTGTTCGATGCGGTGTGGGTGTGTCCCCACGACCGGGCGGACCAGGCGAAGGAGGCCGCCCAACGGGTGGGCGTCGACGGGGCCGCCATCCTCCGGTCGGAGATCCAGACTCCTGACAGCCAGGCCGTCGTCGCGAAGGCTTTCGACGGCACGCTGCTGTCCGGGTACTACCGGGAGTTCATCGACAGGTACTCACCGGTGACCGCCTTGGTGCGTCAAGGACGCATCTCGCCGCACAAGGCGCTGCTCATGCGCACCGGCTGCATGCTGGACTGGCGCCAGGCGACCATCAACGACCCCGGACTCCCCGACGACCTGCTCCCTGCCGACTGGCCCCTCGGGGAGGCCAGGCAGTGTGCCATCGACATCTACGACTCGCTTGGCCCGTTGGCGGCCGAGCGCTTCCGGCAGCTGCTCGCCGAAGCCGACCCGCAGCTGGCCGCGCATGTGCGCCATCACACCTTCGCCGACGTCATGGCCCTCTCCCCGCCGCAGCACCCCAAGGGCGCGGCGCCGACCGACTACGAGATCGCGGTGAACAAGCACCGCCTCAAGGCCATGCAACGAGCCGCGGCTCGACCGGAGAGCAAACCGACGCGGCGCGAGCGCACCGGCGGGGCGTGAGCGCCGCGCACTGTTGCCCTCTGTGGGGTGCCGACTCAGAGCTGAAAGACGACCCGCGCGGGGATCGTGCCGGCGAGCACGTCGCTCATCGACTGGTTCACCTCGTCGAGGCCGCGCTCGACGGACAGCACCTTGGTGCGGCCGGCTGCGTGCAGCGCGAAGACGTCGGCCAGGTCGTTGCGGGTGCCGACGATGGAGCCGATGACGGACTTGCCGTTCAGGACGGTGTCGAAGATCGGCAGGGTGATCGTGCCGTCCGCCGGGAGCGCGACGCAGACCAGCCGGCCGCCCCGCCGCAATGAGCGGAAGGCCTGGTCGAACGACTGGGGTGAGGCGGCAAGGGCCACCGCGACATCTGCACCACCGAGCGCCTGGATCGCCTCGACCGGGTCGTCCTCGCGGGCGTTGACGACGTGGTCGGCGCCGAGCTCTTTGGCCATCGCGAGCTTGTGCTCCTCGACGTCCACGCCCACGACGAAGCCGCCGAAGATGCGCGCGTACTGCAGGGCGAGGTGGCCCAGCCCGCCGACGCCGAACACGGCAACGGTCTCGGCCGGAGCCGTTCCAGCGACCTTGATCGCCTTGTAGGTCGTCACGCCCGCGCAGGTCAACGGGGCCGCGTCAAGGGGGGAGACGCCGTTGGGCACCGGAGTCGCGAAGTCGGCTGGGGCGACGGTGTACTCGGCGAAGGCCCCGTTCACGGAGTAGCCGGAGTTGCGCTGCTGCTCGCAGAGCGTCTCCTGGCCGTTGATGCAGTAGCGGCACAGACCGCACGCGTAGCCCAGCCACGCGATCGCCACCCGATCCCCGATGGACCGCGTGGTCACCCCAGGCCCGAGCTTCTCGATGATCCCGATGCCTTCGTGTCCCGGGACGAACGGCGGCGTCGGTTTGACCGGCCAGTCGCCGTTGGCGGCGTGAATGTCGGTGTGACACAGCCCACTGGTCTCGATGCGCACGAGGACCTCGTTTGGCCCGGGCTCGGGGGTCGACAGCTGCTTGACCTGCAATGGAGAGTGGAACTCGGTGACAACGGCAGCCTTCATGATGTGCTCCAATCAGTCCGGGAGTAGTGGGTCGCAGGGCCGCCCGGTTGCGCCGGCATGGCATACCCCGTCATTCACGTACCTCCAACGCTTCGCCCGGTTCGTCATCGAGCCGGTGCGTGGAGCCTAGGTAGCCCTAGGTTGCAACGAGGTTGCGCCCGTGCGGCCGGGGCCTCCCAGGTCTGCGCGGCCTTGGTCATGACGCGGGTGACTTCGGGCACCTACCATCGACATCGTGGTCCCCGGCCCGATCCGGCCCTCGGCCAAACCCACTGGCGCCCCGAGGTGGCTGATCGACGTGCGGGAGGCGTTCCTGGTCAGTCCCGATGACCCGTTGCCCGGGGCGGTCCGCCTGCTCGTCGCGGAGTCCTGGCGGCGCTCGCTGCATCTCGGCGTCGACCCGCTGGGGACGGCCCCGCTCGAGCTCGACGACGCGGCGCTGCAGGCGTACCGGGAGGCCCATCCCCTTGCCGCGCTCATGCCGGTGGTCCGGCACCTGCTCGCGCAGGACGCTGACGAAGCCGGGCACATCGTCGCCGTCGGCGACGCCCAGGGCCGGCTCATGTGGGTCGAGGGACATCGAGGCCTGCGCTCCCGGGCTGAGTCGATGCACTTCGTCGAGGGCGCGCTGTGGAGTGAGCGAGGCGTTGGGACCAACGCCCCCGGAACCGCTTTGGCCCTCGCGGCGCCGGTGCAGATTTCGGCGGCGGAGCACTTCGGGGCCGAGGTCCAACCGTGGAGCTGCGTCGCAGCCCCGGTACGTAACCTGCTCGACGGTACGGTCCTGGGGGTCATCGACCTCACTGGCGGCCCCGACGTTGCCGGGCCACGCAGTCTCGCCCTCGTCCGGGCCTGTGCCGCAGCCATGGAGGCGCAGCTGCTCGTCAGCGCCCGCGAGGGCGCCGCAGTGAGGCTACCGGCATACCCGGAGTCGTCCGAGCCGGCGCCCCGGCTGCTGGTGCCGGTGCCGGCGAGCCGCGGGCCGCTCGGGTGGCGACCGCGGGCCGGCCGGGGCGGGCAGGTGCAAGCCAGCCTCGAGCTGCTCGGCCTCGAGGCCGGCCTTCTGCACCTGCCGGACCGCACGATCGCCCTCAGCAGAAGGCATGCCGAGATCGTCTGGCTGCTCGCCCGCTCGGGCCGCGGGATGACCGTGCAGAGCCTCGACGCCGCACTGCACGAACACGGTTCGCACCTAGTGACGATCCGATCGGAGATGTTCCGACTGCGCAACGTCCTGGGCGACGAGGTCCTCAGCTCGCGCCCGTACCGCTTGCTGCTGGACGTGACCTCGGACGTCGACCGGCTTCGCCAGCTGCTCGCCCGCGGCGCGGTGCTCAAGGCTCTGGACATGTTCCGCGGCCCGCCCCTGCTGGGCTCGGAGGCGCCGGCAGTGGTGAGCCTGCGTGGCGAGCTGCTCGCGGAGCTCCGTGCCGCAGTCCTGGCCAGTCGTAGTGCGGCCGCCCTGGAGAGGTGGACCGCGACCGACGAGGGCCATGACGACGCCCAGGCTTGGCAGGCGCTCGGGGCGGCGCTGTCCTACGGATCGCCCAAGCGGGCCACGGCCAAGGCGCACCTCGCGCGGCTCGCAACCTCGTTGCAACCTCGGGCTACCTAGGCTCCAGGCACCGGCTCGACGACGAGCCGGGCGGGCTCAGACAGTGAGCCGGACGAGCCAAGGAGGAACCTCAATGACTGTGTATGCCGCGCCGGGGCAGCCGGGCAGCCCCGCGAGCTATCCCGCAAGATATGACAACTGGATCGGCGGGCAGCGCGTGGCCCCCGTCAAGGGCCAGTACTTCGAGAACGTCACCCCCGTCACCGGCCAGCCGTTCTGCGACGTCGCGCGCAGCACCGCGGAGGACATCGAGCTGGCCCTCGACGCCGCGCACGCAGCCGCGCCTGCCTGGGGCAAGACGTCCGCCACCGAGCGCAGCAACATCCTGCTGAAGATCGCCGACCGGATCGAGGCCAACGCCGAGGCCCTCGCGGTCGCCGAGACCTGGGACAACGGCAAGCCGGTCCGCGAGACCATGGGCGCTGACATCCCGCTCGCGGTCGACCACTTCCGCTACTTCGCCGGTGCGTTGCGAGCACAGGAGGGCACCATCTCCCAGCTCGACGACGACACCGTCGCCTACCACTTCCACGAGCCGCTGGGCGTCGTCGGGCAGATCATCCCGTGGAACTTCCCGCTGCTCATGGCCACGTGGAAGCTGGCGCCGGCGCTCGCCGGTGGCAACGCGGTGGTGCTCAAGCCGGCCGAGCAGACCCCGGCGTCGATCATGTACCTCGATCGACCTGGTCGCCGACCTGCTCCCGCCAGGTGTCCTCAACGTCGTCAACGGGTTCGGCGTCGAGGCCGGCAAGCCGCTGGCGTCCTCCCCGCGGATCCGCAAGATCGCCTTCACCGGCGAGACGACGACCGGCCGGCTGATCATGCAGTACGCCAGCCAGAACCTCATCCCGGTGACCCTGGAGCTGGGCGGCAAGAGCCCCAACATCTTCTTCGCCGATGTCGCGGACGCCAACGACGACTTCTACGACAAGGCCCTCGAAGGCTTCGTCATGTTCGCGTTCAACCAGGGCGAGGTGTGCACCTGCCCGTCCCGGGCGCTCATCCAGTCGTCGATCTACGACAGGTTCCTGGCCGACGCCACCGCCCGCACCGAGCGCCGTCAAGCAGGGCAACCCGCTCGACACCGAGACCATGCTCGGCGCCCAGGCGAGCAACGACCAGCTCGAGAAGATCCTCTCCTACATCGACATCGGCAAGCAGGAGGGCGCGCGCGTCGTCACCGGCGGCGAGCGGGTCCACCTCGAGGGCGACCTGGCCGGCGGCTACTACGTCCAGCCGACCGTCTTCGAGGGCGACAACTCGATGCGGATCTTCCAGGAGGAGATCTTCGGGCCGGTCGTGTCGGTGACGAAGTTCGGCGACTTCGACGACGCCATGAAGATCGCCAACGACACGCTCTACGGCCTCGGCGCGGGAGTGTGGTCGCGCGACTCGCACACGCTGTTCCGAGCGGGCCGGACCATCGAGGCCGGCCGGGTCTGGACGAACTGCTACCACGCCTACCCTGCGCATGCGGCGTTCGGCGGCTACAAGGGCTCCGGCATCGGCCGCGAGACCCACCACATGATGCTCGAGCACTACCAGCAGACCAAGAACCTGCTGGTCAGCTACAGCCCGAAGCGCCTCGGCTTCTTCTAAACCGGCACACTCGGGGCGGGCCGGAATCTGGTATGCCGGTCCGCCCCGGCTTCCTTGTCAGAGCGCGGACGCCCGACAACGAGAGAGGCAGCCATGAGCCAAGACCACCCGTCGCGGGTCGCCGTCACCGACGCGGCCGCGGGGCTGTTGCGCAACCTGCGCGACCTGCACGGGCCGTTGATGATCCACCAGTCCGGCGGTTGCTGCGACGGCAGCTCGCCGATGTGCTACCCCGTGGGAGAGTTCCTCACCGGGGACTCCGACGTCCGCCTCGGTGAGCTGCTCCTCGGGGTCCGACGGCGAGGCTGACCTCGTGCCGGTGTGGATGTCCCGTAGCCAGTTCGAGTACTGGCGGCACACCCACCTGACCATCGACGTCGTTGCCGGCCGCGGTGCCGGCTTCAGCCTCGAGGCGCCCACCGGGAAACGGTTCCTCATCCGGTCGCGGCTGCTCACCGACGACGAGCTCGCCGCGCTCGAGCCGGTCAGTCGCCCGCGGTAGCGCTCGTTGTCGAGGCAAGCAGGCGGCGGGCCCGCCGGCCAAGGTCGTGCAGATCCACCCGCCCCGCGTCGGCCGCGGCGGCCAGCCGCTGGGCCAGGTCAAGCGCCTCGTCGAGCAGGGGCGGCCCGGCGGAGTCGTCGCCCATGTCATGCAGGATGGTCCGCTCGGTCCGCGAGGCGACCAACGGCTCCCCGACACCCTCGACCCAGACGAGGGTGCGCCGACGCTCGCTGCGCTCGGCGCCACGCACCGGCTGCAGCGCATAGACCCGATCGGCCCGCACGTACGTGCCGAAGCCGAGTGGCACCATCCGGCTGTCCGCCATGGGGCTCATCGTGGCACGCCCAGCCGACACTCACGTAGGTGTATGCCGCGTTGCCCGCCGGCCGCTGCCCGCAGGCGTCACGGTCCTATCGTGGAGGGCATCCGCACCCACGTATTCCGAGCGTGAGAGGAGGCGTCGCATGTCCGCAGCCTCGCAGTGGACGCTCGTGTGCGAGCTGATCGGCGGAGCCGACCAGCGCATCTCTGAGGACGAGCTGGATGCCTTCGTCGCTCGCAACACCGCTCCCCTCGACGTGGACGGCAAGCCCGTCGTGCTCGTGGTGCCCGACCGGACCCGGAGCTGCCCGCTCCCGCTGCTCATGCGCGCGCCTGAAGGTGGGCGCCGACATCGTCATCAACCGGCACGTCGTCGAGTCCGACGTGGCGATCGTCGTCGGGCCGGTGTTCCCGCACTAGCGAGAGTTTCCCCGCTAGCTCGGCGGTGACCGGGCGTTTGTGCTGTTCAGCGGGGGTTTTCGGGCTTTCGGGTTGTATTACCTAAGTGACCCGTTGGGGTCAGCGGGTGGGTGCGTACTGGTCGATGCCGTACAGGTCGGCCAGCTGCTTCTGGGTCCGAGTCTGGTCGGTGAGCATGCGGCGGGCGCGGGGTCGGCCCTTGCCGCCGTCGTGGTAGAGCAGCACGGTTTCCTGGATGCCGGCCAGGGTGGCCAGCAGCTCCCGGACGGACAGGCGCAGGTCGGCCTTGTCGGCCTCGCGGCGCATCAGGTGGGCGATGGTCAAGGCGAGGACGCTGTAGAAGACGTGGACGCGGATCTTGGAGTCGGTCCAGTGGTGCATCGGGCCGAAGGAGACCACGTGCGGGTCCTTCATCTGTCGGAAGGAGGACTCGGCCTCGTTCTGGGAGCGGTAGGCGGCCACGACCTCGGCCGGGGTCCACGTGTCGCGGTTGGTGAACAGGATCCGTTTGCCGAAGATCCGCTGTTCGAGCCGGGCCCGGGCGCGGGTGTCGGTGCGGAAGGTCAGCCGCAGCTGCGCCGGCTTGTCGCCGGTGAGGGTGACGGTCAGAACGTCGCGGACCCAGCGGGGTTTGGTGATCGTGTCGATCTCGGCTTGCACCGCGGCCACCTCGCGGCGGGTCTTCCCGCGGGCCAGGCGGGCCTGCAGCTCGCTCAGGCGGGCGCGGGCCTTGGCCAGTGTCTGGTCCAGCCCGCGGGACTGGCCGGCGTGCAGGGTCTGTGAGTGGGTGATGATGGCGCGGCGGGTCACCCCGAGCGCGCTCACCTGCGTGTCGTGGCAGGTCAGCCCGGGGTACCGGTCGGGCTCGACGGGCCGGTAGCGGGTCTTGCTGATGGCCAGTAGGTCTGGGTGGTCCGAGGGTGGCAGGGACCCGACGAACCCGATCCCGACCTTCTCGACCAGCTCGTGGTTGTCGGTCGAGTTCTGCCCGGTGTCATAGACGATGGTCAGCGACTCGAGGCTGCCGGTCAGGTCCCGGTAGCGGCAGAGCAGCTGCTCGATCACGACCTGGAACTGGGTGACGTCGGGCCGGTCACCGGGGTAGGCGTGGCTGAGCAGTGGGATCGCGCTGTCGCGGGTGACCACCAGCGCGAGGGCGACCAGGCGCAGGTCGACCCGTTTCTGCTTGGCCTTGCCGCGTTGCGCGATCGGGGCCCGGTCATTGGTCGAGTCGATGAACGTGGCGAAGTTGGTCATGTCCAGCACCAGCCCCGAAAGGTCGAGGTCGAACTCGGTCACGATTCGCCGGCCGATCTCGGCCTCGATCGCCGCAAGGGACCCCTGGTCGAGGCGGTCCATCGCCTTCCAGAACCGGCGATGGTCCAACGCGGTGGCGCGGACCTTGACGAACCGTGGCCCGGCGGTGGTGGCCCACCAGTCCGCGAACGCGAGTTTGGAGCACGGGTCCACGATCCGGTTCGCGCACGCCAACGCGATGTAGGTGCCCACCGAGGCGTCCGCGTCGCCGCGGCGCGGGACGACCGCGTCGATCACGCCGGCCACGTCGAGGCGTTCGATCATGGCCCAGACCGCGGCCAGGTCCCCGAACGTCTTGTGCTGGGTCCGGACCGGCTCACCCGCACCGGTCCCGGCCAGCTTCGCGGCCACCTCCGCGGCGGAGCCGAGGTACTGCTGGGAGACGATCCGGGGTTTGCCGTTCACCCGGGCGGACTCGACCAGGTAGTAGTAGGTCTGTCCACCCTGCTTCTTCCCCACGATCGATGACATATCTAGGTAATACATCATTGGCCGCCAAAAACCAAGCACCACAATGGAAGACACGCCGGTCGATCAGCTAGCGGGGAAACCCCCGCTAGGTGGTGGGCATCTCCGGCGGATACAAGTACTTCATCCCTGGCGTGTCCTCCCAGCAGTTCATCGACATGACGGATTGGGTCGGCGCCCTCATCACGGGCACCACGATCATCGGCACCACGGGCGTCACCCCGGTCCGCGCCATGATCAACGAGGGCGCCGCCCTCATCCCCACCCAGCGGCTCGCGCTCTGCTGCGTCGTCAAGTAGGGCACCGGCGAGCTCGAGGCGGCCGCCTTCGGCTCGACCGAGGACGCTTGGGCCGCCACGGCAAAGGTCGCCGCCCAGACCCACGTCGTCTACGTCGACGAGCCGTTCCAGCGCGTCCTTGCCGTCATGCCGACGCGGTACCAGGACATCTGGACCGCCGCCAAGGGCTTCTACAAAACCGAGTCGGCGGTCGCCGACGGCGGGGAGGTCATCATCTACGCCCCGCACGTCACCGAGGTCTCTGAGACGCACCGGGAGATCCACGAGATCGGCTACCACTGCCGCGACTACTTCGTCAAGCAGTGGGACCGGTTCAAGGACGTGCACTGGGGAGTCCTGGCCCACTCCACCCACATGCGCGGCCAGGGCAGCTTCGACCCCGAGACCGGAGCGGAACGCTGTCGCATCAACGTCACTCTGGCGACCGGCATCCCGCGATCGGTGTGCGAGTCGATCAATGTCGGCTACCTCGACCCCGACAGCATCGACGTCGAGGCCATGCAGGCCGATCCGCTCACCTTCGTGGTCCCCAACGCCGGTGAGATCCTCTACCGGGTGCGGGCGGACACCCAGCCCTGACACTGGCTCAGGCTTGGTCGCGACTACCGGCGCCCTGCGGAGGTCACTCGCGCGGCAACACGGTGAGCACCCGGGCGACGTGGTCGCGGAACTCCTCCAGGTAGCTGCGCAGGAACTCACGCGTCGCCTCGTTGGTGACCTCTCCGTCGTCGGCGAAGACCTCCGGTGAGTAGGTGATGTACGCCTCCGGCGCGGTCATCTGGCGGGCGTTGCAGAAGCTCAGGACGGCCCGAAGGCTCTGCTGCCCGAGTGCAGTGCCGATCTGGCCGATCGAGGCCCCGATGACGGCGGCCGGGATGTGGTCGAAGGAGTTCTGGCCCCAGGGACGTGAGGCCCAGTCGATCGCGTTCTTGAGCGCTCCGGGAATGGAGCGGTTGTACTCAGGGCTGACGAACAGCACGGCGTCGGCCCGCCCGATCGCCTCCTTCAACTGGACTGCCTCCGGCGGGTAGGCGCTGTCGAAGTCCGGACTGTACAGCGGCAGGTTGCCGATGCCGATCTCGGTGAAGGCCAGCTCGTCCGGTGCCAACCGGATCAGAGCCCGCGACAGAATCCGGTTGATCGAGGTCGACGACAAGCTTCCGACGAAGTAGCCAACCTGGTAGGTGCGCATGACCCGACTATGCCCGGATCGCTGGATACCAAAACCCTGGGTTGCCAGGCGCTGGCGCCGGTGGGCCACGGGCACGGACAGGGAGGCCGCGGGGCGAGACACTGGCTGTCATGCAGCAGCCAACGCTCTCGGACTCGGGTGAGCCGGCCATCGATGCGCAGACCGCGGCAAAGGCCGAGCGCGTGCACTCCGCTCTGCGCGGGCCGGGCAAGCTCGCCGTCGCGTTCTCCGGAGGCGTCGACTCCGCCGTCCTGCTGGCGCTCGCCGTACAGGCGCTGGGGCCAAACCGAGTGGTCGCTGTCCTCGCCGTGTCGCCCAGCCTGGCTACCGTGGAGCGGAAGGCGGCTCACGACACGGCGGCGCAGATCGGCGCCCGACTGGTCGAGGTGGCGACCCGCGAAGGCGAGCGGCCGGCATACCGGGCCAATGGCGTCGAGCGGTGCTACCACTGGTGGCGTCCCGGGTGCCGCATCATGAGCCGGTGACCCCGCAGCGGCTCGCGCAGATCGAGCACGCCGAGCAGGCGGTGCGCTCCCTCGGGTTCACCGACTGCCGGGTGCGCCATCACGGGCAGGTGGCGCGGGTGGAGCTGCCCGCCGACGACCTGGCCCGGGCGGTGAGCGCTCCGGTCCGGGATGCGCTGCTGGGCGCGGTGCGGGACGCGGGGTTCCGCTTCGTTGCCGTCGACCTCGGGGGGATCCAGTCCGGCGCGTTTGCCTTGTCCCTCCTGGAGGTGCGCCGTGGCTGAGGACGGGCCGGAGCACCGGCTGGACTTCGACCGGGCGGCTCGCCGGGGCTACCCGGAAGCGGTTCTGTGCGAAGGGAAGACGGCGCAGCAGCTGTCTGAGATCGCCCGCGCGGTCCAAGCCCGCGGGTCGGCCGCACCGACCCTGTTCACCCGAGCGACCGCCGAGCACGCCGAGGCGGTATGCCGGGTGCTCCCCGACGCCTTCCACGACGCGGCCGCGCACATGCTCGTCTGGCCGGCCGGCCGGCCGGCCGCAGCCGAGTGGCGGGCTGGTCGTTGTGGTCGCGGCGGGGACCTCCGACGTGCCGGTCGCCCGCGAGGCCCTGCTGACCGCACGACACCTCGGCCGGGATGCGCGGCTGCTCAGCGATGTCGGCGTCGCTGGGCTGCACCGGGTCCTGGAGCATCTGGACCTGCTGCGGTCAGCCCGGGCCGTCGTCGTGATGGCCGGCATGGACGGCGCCCTGCCAGCCGTTGTCGCAGGCCTCATCTCTGCCCCTGTGGTCGCCGTGCCCACGTCGATGGGGTACGGCGCGTCGTTCGGGGGCCTGGCGGCGCTGCTGTCGATGCTCAACAGCTGCGCGCCGGGGGTCGGCGTGGTCAACATCGACAACGGCTACGGCGGCGGCCACCTGGCGGCGCAGATCGCCGCGCCCTGAGCTCGGGTTCCTGCGCCCCGCAGCTTCGAGCTAGCCCCGCACCGCGAGCTGGATGTCTTCCTCGACCAGATCGGCGTTCACGGCGATGGCAGCCGCGGATCCTTCTCCTGCGGCTGTGATGACCTGGGCGCGCGGGTTGGCGGCGTTTCCGGCGAGCCATACACCCGGCAGGCTGGTGCGGCCGGTCGCGTCGACCACGACCCAACCGTTGTCGTCGAGGAGGCAGCCCAGGCCGACCAGCAAGGCGGTGTTCGGGACGAACCGTGGGCGTACGAACACCGCGGACCGGCGGACGAGCCGACCGTCGTCCAACTCGACGCCGTGCAGCTGGTCGTGGTCGACGACGAGCCGGGTGACGATGCCGTCGACGACCCCGACGGCCCTGGCAGCGAGCTGTCCCCTCTGCAGCGCAGTGAGCTTGTCGGTGTGCGCGAAGAAGACGACGTCGGATGACCATTGCCGCACCAGCTGCGCCTGCTGGACGGCGTCGGGCTGCCCGCCCAGCACACCCAGCGGCTGGTCGCGCACCTCGTAGCCGTGGCAGTAAGGGCAGTGCAGCAGATCGACTCCCCAGCGTTCGCGGACTCCGGGGATATCGGGGAGCTCGTCGCGCAGACCGGTGGCGACCACGAGACGGCGAGCGGTCAGGTGCGGGCCGTCGGCCTGCAGGACCTCGAATCCCGTCTCGTTGCGTGGCCTGACGTCGGCCACCGTCCCGGTCATCAGCTCACCGCCGTACCCTTTCACCTCCTCTTGCCCGGCGGCCAGCAGGCTTCGCGGTGCTAGGCCGTCCCGCGAGAGAAACCCGTGCATGTGCGCAGCGGGTGCGTTTCGTGGGACTCCAGCATCCACGACGGCCACGGTGCGGCGGGCTCGGGACAGCACCAGCGCGGCCGACAGGCCGGCAGCGCCACCGCCGACCACCACAACGTCGTACTCGTTCATGCCGATCAGCCTTCCTGGTTAGCTGAGGCCGACAACTTCGAACGGCTCGAGCCTAGGGGCCGGCCAGGGCGGCCCCCGGTGCCAGCCCGGCTTGCGCGCCGGCAGCTGTTGCCAGCTCCAGCACCTCCCGCACCGGTCGACCCAGCCGGGCCGCGGCCCGCAGCACCCAAAGTGGAGGTGTGCCGAAACACCAAGTCCCGCAAGGTTACTCGTAGGCCCATGGGCCCCAGGACGGGCAGGGTGTGCGCTGGGCGGCCCTTCTTCATGAGCACCGGGGACAGCCAGGCATCCGCTGCCCCGGCAGCCATCATGGTCTCCAACACCGACGGCCACACTCGCGGGTCGAGATCATCGACGTTGGTGTCCAGCATGACCATCCGCTCACCGGTGGAAGGCTCGTCGACCAGGTGCCCGACGACGACGCGGACGACGTTGGCGCGGCCGGGCGGGTCGCTTGTCCCGGCACCGACCCCCTGTCGTCGACACCCGCATCATCGGCAGCCCCACCTGCCCCGCGGCCACCGTCGTAGCCAGGGCAACTCCCGTCGGAGTGGCGAGCTCACCCACCGAGCCAGCGAAGACGCGCCAACCACGCACCGGCTCGAGCACTGCTGGCGCCGGAACCGGCAGCTGGCCATGTGTCGAGTCGACGGTGCCGGAGCCAAGTGCGATCGGACCGAGGGTCAAGGAGGCGATCTGCAGGTCCTGCAGCGCCGCGCACACCCCGACGACATCGGCGACGGAGTCCCACGCCCCGGCCTCGTGGAACGCCACCTCCTCGATCGCAGACCCATGCACCGCGGCCTCCGCCTCCGCCAACCGCTGGAACACCGCGGTCGCGTCATCCTTCACCCGGTCCGCAAGAGGCGCGGCTGCTATCGCCGAGCGAATGTCGGCCCAGGCCCGATGGGCACCCACATCTCGGACCGCGGCAACGTCAACCTTCAGCGCCCGAAACCCAGCACGCTTGACGTCCCGGGCGTCCACCTCGACGCCGGGCACCACCGCGGCGACCGCGGCGCGAACGCGTTCCAGGTCGGCGCCCGCGTCAAGCAGCGCGCCAAGAAGCATGTCGCCCGTCACCCCGGCGCTGACGTCCACCCAAGTATGCCGTGGCATAGGCGGGTCCGTCATGTGCCCACGGTTTCCACGCGAGCCCGGCCCGACTCGCGTGGCGGCAGATGTTCCACAAAGCGGCAGCTATTGCTGCCGCCATATCGAAGTACTGCCGCTTTGCCCAGGTTCTGCCGCCTTGGACAGGTTCACCACTCGGCGAGGCTGCCGTCGTCGAGCCGCCACGCCGGCGAGCGCCAGCGGTGCCCGATATCGGCGCCCCGGCGCACGGCGGCCTCGTCGACCTCGATGCCCAAGCCTGGGCCGGTCGGCCGGGCACGTGTCCGTCGGTGATGGCGAAGACCGAGGGGTCCACGAGGTAGTCCAGCAGGTCGCCACCGACGTTGTAGTGGATGCCCCAGCTCATCTCCTGGATGAGGGTGTTCGGGGTGGCGAAGTGCATCTGCAGGCACGCGGCGAGGGCGATCGGCCCCAGCGGGCAGTGCGGCGCCATGGCCACGCCGAAGGCTTCGGCCATCGAGGCGATGCGACGGCACTCCGAGACCCCGCCCGCGTGCGACAGGTCCGGCTGGGCCACGGCGATCCCGGCGGCAAAGGCGGGTCGGAAGTCCCAGCGGGAGTAGAGCCGCTCCCCCCGTCGCGACCGGAATGCTCGTCGACGCGCAGACCCTGGCCAGGTCCATCGTGAGCTCGGGCACCACCGGCTCCTCCACGAACATCGGCCGCAGCGGCTCGAGCAGGCGGCACATCTCCCGGGCCGACCCGGTGTGACCCGCCCGTGGAAGTCGACAGCGACCCCGCCCTCGTCGCCCATGACCTCGCGGACGGCGGCGACCCGGGCCAGCATCTCGTCGATCTCACGGACCGTCGCCAGCTGGCCGAGGGGGCCGGTGGCGTTCATCTTCACCGCGGTCAGGCCTCCCGAGACCGTTGCCAGGCAGAAGATCGCGGATCGGCCACCGCGGACTCGCAATGTGGGGCTTCGGCCTCGCGGCGGTGGGCCTGTGGATCGGCGCCATCGCCCTGCAGTTCGACTTGAAGGTCATCATCGTCCTCGGTGCCTGCTTCCTCATGTGGGTCACTACTGGGACGCCTCCAACGGGATGACGGTCACCTCGATGGTCGCGCCGCCGCGGTTCAAGGCAACCGCGAGCGGGTTCGGGTACATGTGGGTCAAGGCGGCCGCGTTCTTCGGCGCGTTCGTCTTCCCGGTCATGACCGACGCCCTGGGCAAGACCTGGGCCACGTTGTCGGTCTCCCTCTTGTCGATCACCGGCTTCCTGGCCGCTGCGTTCATCCTTCCCGAGCTGTACGGCTACATCGAGAAGGAGGAGGCCGGCCACGAGGCGATGACCACAGAGGTCAAGCCAGTCCGGTACGGCACGCAGACCACGTGAGGTACTGACGCCGATCAGCTCATGGTGTCCCGTAGGTCGTTCCTTAGCGGGCAGTTGCTCGTCAAAGATCGAGGACGAAACGCAACGCCTGGTCGATCGCGTTCATCTGTTCGGGGCTGACCATCCCCTGCCGATACGACAGTCGCTCGATCGAGACCACCCGCAGTTGATCGCAGCGGGCGTAGGAGGCGTGGTCTAACCCGCTGCCTTCTGGGTCCAGTTCGACGTGACTTCGCAGCCCATAGCCGGTGGTCGTGACGGGTACGACGACAATCAGCCCGCCCGCGCCGTTGTTGAGAATGTCGACGGACACCACGACGGCCGGTCGTCGGAATGCCGGCTCGTGACCGACCGGCTGGCCGAGGTCGACGTTGTAGATCTCTCCGCGCCAGATCAAGCCAGTGCATCCCATTCGCGGCGCTCGGCCAGGTACTGCTCCCACCGTTCGGGGTCATTGCGCAGGCGTTGGTAGTCCCCGTTGAGCCCACGGAGGAACTCTTGCCGTTCCAGAGCATCGATGGCTGCGTGCACGACGTCGACGACGGCTGTCTGACGAGTCCTAGCCAGCGATTGGAGACGCTCGGAATCTGCCCGGCGAACCCGAACCGTAGTTGTATCTGCTGTCGCCATGGACCAAGTGTAGACGAAATGTAGACACACCGCGCCGCAACCGGATCCCCTTACGGGAGGCGGGCGGCGGTGTGAGCTGCCGGTCTTGTCCGGCGTTGATTCGTCGCGGATAGCGTGCCTCATGCCGGTTCGGTTCCTGTCCGACGCCGAGCTCGCGAGGTTGGCTGGCCCGCGAGATCGCCGACGCCAACCTGATCACGTACTTCAGCTCACAGACGATGACGTCGGCTGGCTGACCTCGACCGTGCGAGCGGAGAACCGACTCGGGCGCCGCCCCCCAACTGTGCACCCTGCCGTGGCTCGGCTGGATACCGCTAGGTTCGAAAGGGCCTGCGTTCGAGGGGCGATCCGTTCAGCGCTCGTGCAGACTGATTAGCGTTTCGAGCGCGTCGAGGTCGGCTGGGGCCAGCCAGGTCTCGTCCAGTGGGACGCCGCCGGCGCGCTGGATCGCGTCGCGCAGCGGGCCGGCCCAGATGTGCTCGATGAGGGCGACGGCGGCCAAGGATCCGACGGGCATGGAGTCGGCCAGCGACCAGGCCGGCTGGGTCGACGGATCGGCGTCGGCTGTCACCTCCTTCTCGGGAGCCTCCGAGTCGTCTCGAGCGAGCAGCTCGGCGGTCAGCTCACCGAGACCCTCCGGCATACCGGGTGGAGCGGCCAAGGTCTCGAAGCTGCCGTCCTCGAGCCGGGAGACGAGCAGCACGTCGATGAGTCGGACGACGCCGGCGTCGCGCAGCCGAGCCAGCTCAGCGAGAGCTTCGCCCCGGAACGTTGGCTGGTCGAAGCCGATGACCAGCACCTGCACCGGCCCCATCACGGGCGCATTCGCGAGCGCAGCTGGTCGTACTCAGCAGCGGTGATCACCCCGGAGTCGACGAGCTGCGCGAGCGCATCGAGCGCGTCCGCCTCGCTGCGCGGTGGCGCGCTGGCGGGGACCGGCGGCCTGGCCGTCGGCACCGGCGCGTGGACAGGGGCGACGGGGGTAGCTGACGGCAACGGGCGGGGTGGCCCACTCTGGGGATGGGACACGGCATACGCCTGGGAGGGGGAGAACCGCCCGCCGTAGTAGGGCACAGTCCCGGTCATCCCCGCACGCTGCAGCTCCCTCGGGACCAGAAGCATGCGAGCCTCCTCAGCAGAATGAGTCTGGTCAGCATACCGGGGCTGGCTGGCACCCTCTCGGCAGCCGCCGGGTGGGGCGGCTACTCGTGGTTGCGTTGCCAGATAAGCAGAACCACCGTCGCGGTCGTGACCCAGGCCGTGCCCAGCAGCCAGCCGCCCAGGACATCCGAGGGCCAGTGCGCGCCGAGGAACACGCGCGAAAGCCCCACCGCGACGACCAGCACGGTGACCGCCGTGGCGCTGACCCGTCGCGTCCATCGCCCGGGCGCCCAGATCTGCCAGGCCACCACCAGTACTAGCGCTACGTAGGTCACCGTGGCGGCTTGGGTGTGGCCAGAGGGAAAAGCGAAACCGTTCGCCGACGTCTGGATTCCAGCCGTCGACGGCCGAGTCTGTTCGAGCGTCGTCTTGACAAGCGTGTTCACCAGGGAGCTTCCCGCAACGGCGATGGCCAGCCACCACGCCTGCGTCCACCGTCGACCCATTGCGCAGATGACGACCATTGCCGTTGTAACCGCGGCCACGACCGCCCCACTTGCCGTCCAGGTGGCCGCCCGAGACACCGCCTCGCACCATGGGTGAGCGAGCATGAACGCGTAGGCGCGCGAAGACCATTCCTGGTCGACGGCGACGAGCCAGCCAGCGCCGACCCACACCAATGCCGCCAACACGAGGAAGGCGCCGCCACTGGAGGCGCCGGCGCGCACCAGCTTCGCGTGGCTGGACTGCGCCGCTGCGACTGTGGTGTCACGCCGGTCCGGCACCCGAGCTGCCTACCTTCTCGCCGATGGTCAGGTGGATGCCTCGGGTTCGCGCGAAGGGGCGAGCTTCTCGACCATGACCGCGAGGCCCTGCAGGGCTGCCTGTTCGGCATCGTGAACGCGTCCCTGCATGAGGCGGGCTGCCTCGAGCCGTTCGCCGGCCTGCCGCTCTGCCTCCAGGCACGCCTCCACGCCGTGCTCGCGATCACGCTGCAGCGCCTGCAGGTCCGACTGGTAGCCCTCGACCTCTCCCTCGGCGAGCTCGACGGCGCGGTCGAGCAGGTACCGGTAGCCGACCCTGACCTTCTTCGGAGTCGTCTTGCGGGTCAGCGCCTCCAGCTCATCCTGCAGCGAGGCACGCATGAAGACCAGGCGGTTCGACTGGTAATGCTCGTCCTCTACCGCCTGCCTCGCGCGTGCCAGCGCCTCACCCGCATCGGCGAGGTCGTGCTCGGCTTGACGGACCGCCGCCGCGGCGGCTTGCAGGTGCGGGGCGAGCCGGACGTTCAGGGCGTAAGCCAGCTGGCCCTGCTCGCCAGCCTCGAGCTGACCACCAGCCTGGGCCGAGCCGGCATGGCCGGCAGTCGCTGGAGCTTGGGGATCGCGCTGAGTCATGCCCCGCCTCGGTCTCGCCGCTGTGTCGCACCCAGGGTCTCACGCGTCCCTGTGGGCTGGCTGCGCCCTGCGCCCTGCGTCCAGGCTGGCGCCGTTCGTGCGGATGACCTCGGCGTACCAGTGGAAGGACTTCTTGCGGTGGCGCTCGAGGGTGCCGGTGCCGTCGTTGTGGCGGTCGACGTAGATGAAGCCGTACCGCTTGCTCATCTCGGCGGTGGACGCCGACACCAGGTCGATGCACCCCCACGCGGTGTAGCCCATCAGGTCGACGCCGTCGGCGATCGCCTCGCGGGCCTGGACCAGGTGGTCGTTGAGGTAGGCGATCCGGTAGTCGTCGACGACCGTCGTCACCCCGTCGACCTCGACCAGCTCGTCGACGGCGCCCAGCCCGTTCTCGACGATGAAGAGCGGCTTCTCGCCATCGTTCCCAGTAGTCGTTGAGCACGATCCGCAGTCCCTGCGGGTCGATGGTCCAGCCCCACTCGGACGTCGGCAGCATCGGGTTGGCGGCGCCGCCGAGGATGTTGCCGCCCTGGCCGGCCTTCTTGGACTCGTCGGCCGTCTCGCAGAGGCTCGAGTAGTAGCTGAACGAGACGAAGTCGACGGTGTTGCGCAGGATCTCGCGGTCGCTGTCGGTGATGTCCAGCTGCACGCCGGCCTCGCGCAGCGTGCGCAGGAGGTAGCCGGGGTACTCGCCGCGGCAGTGCACGTCGCCGAACGCGTAGTTGGCGTGGTTGGCGTGCATGGTCGCGACCACGTCGTCCGGGTGCGGAGTCAGCGGGTAGGTCGGCATGGCCAGGATCATGGCGCCGACCTTGGCGTCCGGGATGACCTCGTGGGCGATCCGGGTGGCCAGCGCGCTGGCCACGAGCTCGTGGTGGATGGCCTGGTAGAGGTCCGTCGTCGACAGCTGCTTCCTTCGGCGTGGCGATCGCCGCCGGACATGAACGGCTCGTGCAGCACCGAGTTGATCTCGTTGAAGGTCAGCCAGTACTTCACCTTGTCGCCGTACCGCTCGAAGACGGTGCGGCAGTAGCGCTCGAAGCAGCCGATCAGCTCGCGGCTGGCCCAGCCGTTGTACTTCCTGGCCAGGGCGAGCGGGGTCTCGTAGTGCGACAGCGTGACCAGCGGCGTGATGCCGTGCCGGGCCAGCTCGTCGAAGACGCGGTCGTAGAAGGCGAGACCCTCCTCGTTCGGCTCGGGGTCGTCGCCGTTCGGGAAGATCCGCGACCAGGCGATGGACGTGCGGAAGACCGTGAAGCCCATCTCGGCGAAGAGGGCGATGTCCCCGGCATACCGGTGGTAGAAGTCGATGCCGACCAGCTTGAGGTTCTCAGGGGTCGGCACCTCGGTGGGTGGACCCTGTATGCCGTGCGGCATGACGTCCTGGATCGACCACCCCTTGCCGTCGCTCTGGTAGGCGCCTTCGCACTGGTTGGCCGCGACGGCCCCGCCCCACAGGAACCCGTCGGGAAACGCGGGGCCGCCAGCAGCGTGCTGCGTCAACGGATGCGGCTCAGACCGGTTCAGGGGTGGCCGCCAGCTGCCCGCGCATCTCACCGGCATACTGGTCGGCGTTGGGACCGGCGATGAGGTGCCAGGTCGTGTCGCCCACCGGCGACGAGGCCGGCGATCCCGGCGGCCTTGAGGGCGGCCTCGTCGACGGCGCTCGGAGTCCTTGACGACGACTCGCAGGCGGGTCTCGGCTGCCGCCTCGACCTTGGCCGACGTTGTCGTGCCCGCCCAGCCCGGCGATGAAGTCCCTGGCCTTCTCCGGCGGCCAGCGGGTCGCGCAGCTTCGGCTCGACGCCGGGTGCCTCGTAGACCACCTCGGCGATCGCGTCGGGGCTGAGCTCGGCCTCGTCGCCGGCGACCTTGAGGTACTCCTCGATGTCGGTCTTGAGGTTCTCCGACCGGGTGCCGAAGATCGCCTGCATGTTGTTGCCGACGAGCAGCACGCCGGCCGCGCCGAGCGCCTTGAGCTTCTTCTGGTCGGCCTTGCCGATGTCGTCGACGCCGACCCGCAGGCGGGTGATGCAGGCGTCCAGGTCCTTGATGTTGCTGCGGCCGCCGAACGCCAGGACGAGCTGCTGGGCGAACCGGTTGGCGGAGTCCTCCCTCGCGTCCTGCACATCGACCTCCTCGTCCTCCCGGCCGGGTGTCTTCATCTTGAGCAGCCTTGATCAGCCCGTAGAAGACGACGAAGTAGATGACGAAGTAGATCGGGCCGACGATCAGGACCAGCCACGGCTTGATGCCGTTCGCGAAGAACAGGACGTAGTCGATGCCGCCCTGGGAGAACGTGTAGCCGAGCCGGCCGCCGAGCAGGTACATCACCGTGAAGGCGGAGCCGTACAGGAACGCGTGCACGACGTACAGCAGCGGCGCGACGAACAGGAACGAGAACTCGAGCGGCTCGGTGATGCCGGTCAGGAAGGTGGTGAGCGCCGCCGCGAGCATGATCGAGCCGATGCGGGCCCGGTTCTCCGGCTTCGCGGTCCGCCAGATCGCCAGCGCCGCGCCGCACAGGCCGAACATCTTGACCAGGAAGCCGCCGCCGAAGATGCCGGACTCGGGGTGTCCGCGGAAGAAGCAGGTGAGGATGCCGTTGCAGTCCGCCCAGCCGCCGACGTTGATCTCGTAGAAGAACGGCGCGTTCCAGATGTGGTGCAGGCCGAAGGGCAGCAGCGATCGCTCGACGATGCCGTAGATGAAGACCGCGACGGGGGCGTTGGCGCTGATCACCTCGTTGGCCGTGTTCTCGATGAAGCGAGCCGATGGGCGGCCAGATGAAGGCCAGCACGATGCCGAGCGCGATGGCGGCGAAGGCGGTCACGATGGGCACGAACCGCTTGCCGGCGAAGAAGCCGAGGTAGGGCGGCAGCGTGATCCGGTAGAAGCGGTTGAACATGTACCCGGCGATGATGCCGACGAGGATGCCGCCGAAGACACCGGTGTTGAGCGTGTCCAGGCCCAGGACCTTGGCCGTCGTGATCCCACGCGCGGCGGCGACGACGCCCATGGTCCCGTTCATCACCAGGTAGCCGACGGTGGCCGCCAGCGCCGAGACGCCGTCGTTCTTGGCCATGCCGAGCGCGACACCGATGGCGAAGATCAGCCCGAGGGCGCTGAAGATCGGGTCGCCGGAGTCCTGCAGGATCTGCAGGAAGACGTAACAGCGGCTTCGCGACGACGCCGGCCGCCACCGGGTCGCCGACGACAACCTTCGGGAGCTGAGCCAGACAGGCCGCCCGGTCGCCGGCGACCGCGACCCCATCGACCGTGCAGTAGCCCAGGTCGATCGCCTGCTGGCTGTAGTTGCCGATGAAGGCACCGCCGACGCCGAGCAGGATGCCGGCGACCGGCAGCACGGCCACCGGGAGCATGAGCGACTTGCCGAGCTTCTGCAGGAAGCCGAAGAAGTCGCTCCAGATCTTCTTCAACCTGCTGGGGCCCGGGGTGGCGCTCGCGGTGTCGGCAGGCGGGGTGGCTACGGTCGAGGCGGTCATCAGGGCATCCTTCCTCGGACGGTCGCAGGGTCGGGGTTAGGTCTCGTCGTCGTCGGTCGGCACGAGGGCGCGCACCGAGGCGGCGGAGTCCTGGGCGAGGGCTCGGGCGGCGAGCTGCTGGCAGTCCTCGAACGACAGCGAGCGGATCTGCGCCTTGACGGCGGGGATGGCCGGGACGCTGACGCAGAGCTCGTCGACGCCGAGGCCGACCAGCAGCGGGACGGCCTGCGGGTCGGACGCGATGCCACCGCAGACGCCGACCCACTTGCCGGCGGCGTGCGCTGCGGTGACGGCCTGCCCGATCAAGCCCAGGACGGCGGGGTTGAGCCCGTCCACCTGCGGGGCGAGCCTGGGGTGACCGCGGTCCATCGCGAGCGTGTACTGGGTCAGGTCGTTGGTGCCGACCGAGAAGAAGTCCACCTCGGCGGCGAACTGCGCGGCCATCACGGCGACCGACGGCACCTCGACCATGATCCCGACCGGGACCGGCGCGACGCCGAGCGCAGCGCGCTCCTCCTCGAAGATCGCCTTGGCCAGCCGGAAGTCCTCGATCGTCGCGATCATCGGGAACATCACGTGGATCCTCGCGCCGGCGTCCGACCGCCCGCAGGATCGCCCGCACCTGCGTGCGCAGGATCTCCGGACGGTCCAGGCCGACGCGGATGCCGCGCATGCCCGAGGAAGGGGTTCTCCTCCGGGGCGATCGGCAGGTAGGGCAGCGGCTTGTCGCCACCGACGTCCAGGGTGCGGATGACGAGCGGCTGGCCGGGCCGAAGCGCCTTGGCGATGTCGGTGTAGAGGCTGGCCTGCTCGTCCTCGCTCGGGGCGCTGCGGCGCTCGAGGAAGACGAACTCCGAGCGCAGCAGACCGACGCCCTCGGCGCCCTTGGTCCATCGCCGCTAGGGCGTCGTCCAGGCCGCCGATGTTGGCGACCACCTCCATGTGGTGGCCGTCCAGGGTGTCGGCGCGCTCGTCGGCGTGGGCGAGCTCGACGGCCCGGCGCTCCAGGTGCTTGGCCTGGCGCCGGCGGATGCGCTCGACCTCCTCCTCGGTGACGTTCATCCGCAGCGTGCCCTTGGCGCCGTCGAGAATGACGCGGGTGCCGTCGGCGATGTCGAGGACCCGCGGGTCGATCCCGGCGACCGCCGGGATGTCGAGCGCCCGGGCGAGGATCGCCACGTGCGAGGAGGCCCCGCCCGCCGTCGTGCAGAAACCGACCACCTTGGTGGGGTCCAGCGCGACGGTGTCCGACGGGGTGAGGTCCTCGGCGACGAGGATCGGACCCGGCCGGGATCTCGGCCTGCTCTCGGCGCTGGCCGGTGATCTCCTGCAGCACCCGCTGGCCGACGTCGCGCACGTCGACGGCGCGCCCGGCGAGCACCTCGCTCTTGAGGCTCGGCCAGCCGGTCGGCGTACCTCTGGTAGGCCCTGCGCCAGGCGTATGCGGCGGTCTTGCCCTTGTCGATCCCGCTCATCGCCAGGTCCAGCAGCTCGGGGTCGCGCAGGATCTCCCGGTGGGCGGCGAAGATCGCCGCCTTGTCGGCGTCGGCCTGGTTGGTCAGCCGGTCCTCGCAGCGCCTCGAGCTGGACCATGGACCGGTCGATGGCGTCGTTGAGCCGGCGGCGCTCGCGGTGGCGGTCGTTGGAGTCCTCGGTGACCTCGAAGTCCTCGTGCCGGATCTGCACGACCGTGCCGACGCCAAGCCCCGGCGAGGCGGCGACCCCGAGCAGCACGTTGGGGTCCTCCGAGCGCCGGCGCGGGGCCGGGGCCACCGGAGCCGGCGCTGGGGCCGCCTGCCGGTTCGGCGCCGGCCTCGGCGATCGGCGGTGACGCCCTCCTCGCCGAGGCCGGCGGCGATCTGGGCGGTGAGCTCGGCGACCGCCTCGCTCGGCGTCGGGCCCGTAGGCGACGACCTGCACCTTGTCGCCGTAGCGCACCTCCATGCCCATGATGGCCATGACGCTCTTGGCGTTCGCCCGGTCGTCGCCGCGCTTGAGCGAGATGTCGCTCTCGTACTGGGCGGCGAGGTTGGACAGCACCGCCGCCGGACGGGCATGCAGGCCGACCGGGTTGGGCACGAGGATCGCGTCCGACGTCACCGTCCGGCCGCCGGCTTGGCCGACGCCCTCGGCAGCCTCGACGGCGGCGGCCAGGGTGGCCACCGCCACCACGTCTCTGGCCGGCGGTGACGACGCCAGAGCCGGGCGCGAAGTCCGACAGCAGGTCGGAGTTGGCGATCACCATCTGGGTGAGCAGGCTCTTGGCGTTGGTCGCGACGGCGTCCAGGTCGAAGGTGATGAGCTCGTCACCGGCGTGGACCTGGTCGCCCGACCTTCACCTTGACCGTGAAGCCCTCGCCCTTCATGTGGACGGTGTCCAGCCCGATGTGGGTCAGCACCTCCAGGCCGTCGGCGGACCGGATCGTCAGGGCGTGCGCCGCGGGATGGATGTGGATGACCTCGCCGTCACAGGGGGCGACGAGGGTGTTGCTCAGCGGGTCGATCGACACCCCCTCCCCGACCATCTTCTGGGCGAAGACCGGGTCGGGGACCTGCTCGATCGGGATGAGGACCCCGGTGATCGGCGCCAGAAGCGAAACTCGGGTGGCGGATCGGGCCGACGTTTCAGTGGACATGGCGGCAGGCCTCTCAGGTGGTCCACGTCGCTGTGGGAACGCATCGCACCTTAGCGACTTGACCGACCACATGCACTTGTTGCGCCGTATGTCTCTTCAGCGGCGCCGGTGCCGGCATACGTCCGTGCGGTGCCCACGGCGCGAATGCCCCGGAACTGATTGACAACTGCACGATCCGGGCGGGAGGGTGGCGCCTGTCGCAGGCTCGGGGGTTCCGCGACTGTCCGTACCACTTGGAGGTGCCGTGAACCGCCGTGCTGCCCGTCCGGGCCGAAACCTGCTGCTGCGATGGGCCATCGGGCTCGTCGCGTTCGTGTCGCTCGTCGTTGGTGCGCCAGCGGCCGCCTCAGCCTCGAACGACTGGGACGCGGCCGAGCTGACCGTGATGACTCGCAACCTCTACCTCGGCGCCGACCTCACCCCGGCGCTGACCGCGCCTCCGGAGTCCTTCCTCGCCGCGGTGGCGCACATCTACGACACCGCGCAGGGCACGGACTTCCCGGCCCGGGCCGAAGCCATCGCAGACGAGATCAAAGCGAACCGACCCGACCTGGTCGGGCTGCAGGAGGTGAGCCGGTGGAAGACATCGGGTCCTGGCGTGCAGGCGACGCTGGACTTCCTCCCGGTCCTCATGTCCGCACTGTCCGAGCGACGTTTGCACTACACCGTCGCCGCCGTCGCGAGAAACGCCAGCATCGGCCCGATTCCTCTGGTCAACCCCCCGTGCGCATCGGCCGTCGTGGGTGCTTGCCTGGTGACGCTGCAGGACCGTGACGTCATCCTTGTGAACGAGGACCGTGCCGGCCTCCGGTGGAACCGGCCACGAGCTGGCACGTACGAGGCGCAGCAGTCCTTTGTCCCGCCCGGCGGCGAGCCGGTGTCGTTCAAGCGCGGGTGGGTCACCATCGAAGGCTCGCTGAAAGGCCGCCCCTTCCACTTCGCCAACACCCACCTGGAGACCGAGGCCTCCCCGGTGGTTCAGGAGGCGCAGGCCGCGGAGTTCCTCGCTGGCCCGGCGCTCGGGCGCGGCGCGGACATCGCCACCGGCGACTTCAACTCTGCGGCTGACGGCAGCACCACGACCTCGTACGCGCAGCTCACCAAGGTGTTCACCGACGCCTGGGGCGTCAACCGGGGTCTGCCAGGGCTGACCTGCTGCCAGAACGAGAAGCTGGACAACCCGGTCAGCAAGCTCAGCTCGCGCATCGACCTGGTGCTGAGCCGCCATGGCGCGTCTGCCATCTCCGCCCACCTCGTGGGCGGTACACCCTTCCAGAAGGCGCCTCCGCTGTGGGCCTCCGACCACGCCGGTGTGGTCGCCACCCTGCGTCTCGAAGGCTGGTGACCGAGGACGCTGGAGGCCAATGTCGGGTCTAGGCTAGGTGGCTGGTGTGAAACGGGTGGCTTGCGAGGCTCAAGGGGAGCCGCTGGCCGATGAAGGCCCGTTGCCGTACCGGCGGGCTTGGATCGGGCTGGTGGGGTGTCGAGGTGGTGCGGACGGCGGGCGTGCTTGGCGGTGCATGACTGTCCGTATGTCGTTGTCAGGCGATCGCGGCGGTCCATCCGAGCGCGGTGGAACGCACGCCGAGCGCGGCCAACCGGGCCAGGTTGGCCGCGGCGGCGAGAAGTCGGAAGTCGGCGTCGATTCTGGCTTTCCCGCGCATCCGGGCCCGCCGCCCGCCGTGCTTTCGGCGCATCAGGTGCGCGAGCTTGCGTTCGACTTTGGGTCGGGTAGCCCGGTAGTCGGCCTGCCAGCTTGGCGTGGCCTGCCGGGCGCGGGCACGCGCCAACGCCGGCTCGTGGGCTCCCACGCTGATGGTGCGCCCGCTGCTGGCCGTGGTGCAGCGTGCTCGCAGCGGGCAGCCGGCGCAGAGCGCGCCGAAGGCGGCGATGCCTCCGCCATCACGGCCGCGGCGGATCGGCGCGGTGTGCCCGGCCGGGCAGGTCACCGCGTCCGAGTCGAGGTCGACGGTGAACTCGTCCTTGGTGAACAGGCCACCTGCCGCGGTGGGCCGTTGGCTCTTGCACCGGGAGTCGATGCCGGCTTGGTCGAGCAGGTCTTGGAACTCGCCGGTGCCGTAGGCGTTGTCGCCGTAGACCGTCGCCGGCTCCTCATCGCCGTCGCCATCGCCGCCGCCGTCAGGCTCGGCCCGGCCGGCGCCGGCTGGCGCGACGGGCTGCCCGCTGATCACCGGCTCGTCATCCTCGGCGGCGGACACCTCGGCGGCTGCTGACTGCTCGGGCATCTCGGCCTGGCCCCGGTCTCGCGCACCCTCGCCCAGCAGGTCGGCGATCAGCTCCTCGGCGACCGCGCCGTCGGCGGTGTTACCCGGGCTGACCGTGGTCGCGGTGATGATCTCCGAGTCCGGGTCGACGGCGGCGTGGCCCTTGTACCCGTCGAAACCCCGGGCCGCCGTCTTGTGCCCGTGCCGGGCCTCGGGGTCAACGGTGGAGATCACCCGATCCTTGGCCACCCGACGGGCGATCCGGAACACGCCGTCGGCACCTTCGTCGAGGTCTTGACCGGCCACCGTGGCCAGCAGCCGGCCCGCCTGCTCGACCGCCGGGTCCAGCTCCCGCCCATCCAGCACGGCCAAGGCGGCCCGCGCGTCCTTCGCGCAGCCATCGATCAACCACTCCCGAGCCGAGCGGTCCTCCCAGTCGATCACCGGCTTGGCCACGCTCGCGTAGTCATCCCGACCCGACATCGCCGCCCGCAACTGCCCAGCCAAGGCACCATCAGCCACCCGCAGCAGCGACCGGATCGCCGAGCGGATCAACGTCACCGTGTCCATCGTGGCCACCGCGTCATACAACGGCGTGGAATCCACCGCCCGCTTACGGCCCACCAACCCCGCCTCGCTGGCCACCGCCAGCGCCGACGCGAAGATCCGATCCGGATTCTCCGATGCCCGCAACCGCTCGCGCATGTCCACCAGCACCGTGTGCACGAAACTGGTCCGCCCGGCCGTGTCATAACCCCCCACCCCGGCCGCATACCGCCAGCGGGAGTCGAAACAGAACCGCTCGACCGCCTCCCGGTCCGAGCAGCCCTCCAACCGCTGCAACACCATCACCGTGGCGACCACCGACGGCGGCACCGACCGGCGGCCGCGGCCGGTGAACAGATCCGCGAACGCACCATCGGGAAAGAGCCGGTCACGTTCCCGGGCCAGCAGCACATAGATCGACCGCTCCGGCAGCGTCCGCTCACAGAACCCGTTCAGATCATCGAACAGGTCACCCTGCGGGTCAGCCACACCCAGCGTCATCACACCCACCCCGACGGAGAAACCCTGTGAACACAACGATTCTCCCGAAACGGCCCCCTCAACTGGCGGACCGCCACGCGCGAAAAACACCAACCTCCTACTAGCCCACGACGCCGTCGGAGTCGATGATCTTCAGCGTGACGAAGTTGCGCCCGGGGGAGCAGACGATGACCCGGCAGTCGACGATCTTGCTCATGGTCAGGGGCGCTCGGAGCCGTCGTCGAGCCACAACGAGACGACGACCTTGCCGGACACCGTCGGAGTCGAGGGCGGTCGCGAAGGCCGCTTCCACCGCCGACGCCGGGAAGTCATGGGTGATCACCTCGGTGAAGCGAGGGTCGCTCGCGATCAGCTCGATCGCTTCCTCGATCTCGTCGTCGAACCGGAAGCTGCCGATCATCGTCAGCTCCTTGGAGACGAACGGGGCGAGGTTGACCGGGCGGGCCTCGTTCGCGAGCACCCCCACCTGGACGAGCGTGCCCGCACGGCGCACGGCGGCGATCGCGGCCGTGACCGCGGCCGGGGCACCGGAGCACTCGAACGCCAGGTCGAAGGCCATCGCGGGGATCTCCTCCGCGCCGACCCGGATCGTCCTTGCGGCACCGACCTTGCGAGCCCGCTCGAGTGGTCCCTCGAGGACGTCGGTGCAGGTGACCTCGAGGGCGCCCTTGGCCACGGCCGCGGCGGCGAGCAGCAGGCCGATGGGCCCGGAACCGGAGACGAGCACCCGCTTGCCCTCGACCCCGCCGGCCAGCCGGATCGCATGCAGGCCGACGGCCAGCGGCTCGGCCAGGCAGGCCGCCTTCAGCGATACGCCCTCGGGCAGCACGCGCAGCATGCTCTTGTCGACGATGAGGTACTCGCTCATGCCGCCCTGCGTGTGCGGCCAGGTCGAGGCGCTGCCGAGGTAGGCACCGCCGGGCCACAGGTGCCTGCGGTCCTCGATGCCGGGCTCCGGGAGGCCGAACGTGGCTGGATGGATCGTGACCGGGGTGCCCGGCGCGAGCTCTCCCGAGGGGTCCAGGTCGACGGAGCCGGAGAGCTCGTGGCCCGGTGAGAGCGCCTCCTTGACGACGAACTCGCCGTTGGCGCCGTGGAAGTAGTAGTGCAGGTCCGAGCCGCAGATGCCGGCATACGCCATCCGCAGCCGGACCTGACCGGGGGAGGGCTCGGGCAGGGGCAGCTGCTCTTCGCGCATGTCCGTCTTGCCGTGGATCTTCAAGGTCTTCATCGGGTCCTCCTTGGCGAAGGTGGGTGACTCGTGGATCTATGGGCGGGCGGCCGGGCGGCGGACAACGCCGCTGCGGCAGCGGCGCGGACGCCGTCGCGGACGATGACCTCGGCCAGGTCGGCCACCCGGTCGGTGAACTGCGGATGGGCGACCAGCTCGTCCGGGAAGAACCCGCCGGTCCAGGATCGCGGCGACGTGCTCGCGGACACTGCCCGCGCCCGCGGTCACCTGGGCCAGGCGTTCGCGGGCCGGCTCGACCATCGCGTCGGCGAGGGGACCGGGCCGGAAGCCACCCGGCGGGGCGACGCAGCAGATCCAGCCGGCGACGGTGAGCGCGAGCTGTTCGGGCATCTGGCGAAGCTGCAGCATCCGCAGCGCCGGTCCCGGCACGCGCTGCAGCAGCTTGGTCGAGCCGTCCGATCCGACCCGTGAGGTCTTGTCGCCCAACGCCGAGTTGCTCCAGCGGTCGAAGAGGCTCTCGACGTATGCCGGTGCGTCGAATCCCGTGGGTAGGTGGACGCTCGGGAGGTACTCGTTCTCGATCGCGGCGCGGACCGCGGCTTCGACGAACTGCTGCGCACGCGCTTCGGGGATGGTCTCGCGCCCGTCCAAGGCCCCGAGGTAGGCGATGAGTGAGTGGCAGCCGTTGAGCAGGCGCAGCTTGATCAGCTCGTACGCCTCGACCTCGTCGGTGAAGATCGCCCCCCCGGCCTCCCACTTGGGCCGCCCGGCGGCGAAGCGGTCCTCCAGGACCCACATCGAGAACGCCTCTGCGGGAACCGGACAGGCGTCGTGCAGCCCCAGGATGCTCTGGACCTCGGCGCGGGTGGCCTCGGTCGGGGCGGGCACGATCCGGTCGACCATCGCGTTGGGGAAGCTCACCGACTGGGACAGCCAGGTGAGCAGCTGCGGGGAGGCTCCGGCGGCTTCAAGGTACTGCTCGACCAGGCCCCCGGTCATCGTTCCCGCCGACTGCAGGTTGTCGCAGGAGAGCACTGTGACCGGCGCTCCGCCGGCGGCGTGGCGCTTGGCGAGCCCCCGGCATACCAGGCCGATAGGCGTCTTGGGGTCGTCCGCGTTCGCGAGGTCCGCGGTGATCGGCTCGGACTCCACGTCGAGCAGCCCGGTGCGAGCGTCGCGGTGGTAGCCGTTCTCGGAGACGGTCAGGGTGAGGATCTTGTGCGACGGGTCGGCGATCGCGGCCAGCACCCGGGGTCCGTCGTCCGCGGCCACGAGGGTGCGCCGGTGCACGTCCAGGACCCCTACCTCGGTCCCGGCCGCGCTCAGGGTGAGCACGCTGTAGAGGTTGTCCTGCGCGCGCATCGCGTCCACGACCGTGCGCGAACGGTTAGAGACCCCGACGATGCCCCAGTCGCCCGGCTCGGCGGCGAGCGCCTTGGCCGTGTAGACGGCGGCGTGCGCACGGTGGAAGCTGCCCAGTCCCAGGTGGACGATCCCGGACTGCGGGGGTGCAGACGCGCCGATGAGGCGGCTCTGCGGAAGGGTCTGGCGAGATAGCTGTCCGGTCACCGTGTCACCAATCCGTGAGGGTGCCGTCGACCCGGCGGGCGACGGGGAGGTAGGCGCTCTCGTAGGGGTGGCGGCTGGCCAGCTGCTCGTCGAGCTGCACGCCGAGGCCAGGCGCGTTACCCGGGTGCAGCACGCCCTGCTCGCACGTCCAGGCGTGCGGGAATGCCTCGTGGACCAGCTCGGGGTAGCCCATGTACTCCTGGATGGCGAAGTTGTGGGTGGCCAGGCCCATGTGGATGCTCGCGGCGAGCGCGACCGGGGACACGTCCGACGGGCCGTGCGGGGCTGCGCTGACCCCGTGGGCCTCCGCGAGCGCGAAGATCTTTCGCGAGTGGCTGATGCCGCCGGCGTGGACGACGGCCGTGCGGATGTAGTCGATGAGCCGCTCCTCGATGAGGTACTGGCAGTCCCAGATCGTGTTGAAGACCTCCCCGATGGCCAGCGGGATGCTGGTGTGCGCTCGCACGTGGCGCAGGGCGTGCTGGTCTTCCGCGGGTGTCACGTCCTCGAGCCAGTACAGGTCGAGCGGCTCCAGCCGTTTGCCCAGCTGGGCGGCCTGGGTGGGGGTGAGGCGGTGGTGCGCGTCGTGCAGCAGGTTGATCTCGCCGCCCACGTGGGCGCGGACCTGCTCGGCGACGGTGGGGAAGTAGCGCAGGTAGCCGCCGGTGTCCCAGGTCTCCTCGGTGGGAACGTTCGCCCGGCCGGCCGGCTCGTACGACGCCTCGCGGGTCACGCCGTAGACGGTGACCAGACCGGGCACGCCGGTCTGGATGCGCACGTTCGTGAAGCCGTCGGCCAGGTGGCGGTCGACCGACTCGAGCAGTGAGGGGGCGTCCCAGCCGAAGGCGTGCCGGTAGGTCGGGATGTGGTCGCGGACCGGCCCACCGAGCAGCTGGTAGACCGGTTGGCCGGTGCGCCTGCCGAGGATGTCCCACAGAGCCATGTCGACGGCGCCGATGGCGGCCATGGTGATCGGGCCACGACGCCAGTAGGCCCCGCGGTACAAGTACTGCCAGGTGTCTTCGATCCGGCCGGGGTCGCGACCGATGAGCAGGGGCCCGACGTGGCTTTCCAGGTATGCCGCGACGGCCAGCTCGCGTCCGTTGACCGTGGCGTCGCCGAGCCCGACGATCCCGTCGGCGGTGGTGAGGCGCAGCGTCACGTAGTTGCGGGTCGGGCTGGTGACCAGGACCTCAACCCGTTCGATCGGGTCGCTCATGGCGGTCTCTTCTCGCCGGTCAGCGGTCCACTCGGGCGCTGCCGCCGCCCGCGAGCTTGAGCACTTCCTTCTTCGTGGCCATCGACGTGTCCCCGGGTGTCGTCATGGCGAGGGCGCCATGGGCGGCGCCCAGCTCGACCGCGGTCTTGAGGCTTTCGCCGGTCAGCAGGGCGTAGATCAGGCCGGAGGCGAACGAGTCCCCGCCCCCCACCCGGTCGTAGATCTCCAGCTCGCGCTTCGTCGACTCGACCAGGCCCTCGGCGCCGGACCAGGCCACGGCCGCCCAGTCGTTGCGGGAGGCCGAGCGCACGCCGCGCATCGTGGTGGCGACGACCGAGAAGTTCGGGTAGGCCTCGACCGCCTGCTCGATCATGGCGCCGAAGGAGGCGGCTTGCAGGTCGGTGAGGTTCTCGTCGACACCCTCGACCTCGAACCCCAGGGCCGCGGTGAAGTCCTCCTCGTTGCCGATCATGACGTCGACCGACGAGGCGATCTCCCGGTTGACCTGCTGGGCGCGCTGCTGACCGCCGATGGCTTGCCACAAGCTGGGCCGATAGTTGAGGTCGTAGGAGACGACCGTCCCGTGCTTCTTGGCGGCCGTGACCGCGTCGAGCGTCGTTTGTGCGCTCGACTCGGAGAGGGCAGCGAAGATCCCGCCGGTGTGCAGCCACCGGACGCCGAGCTCGCCGAAGATGTGCTCCCAGTCGACGTCGCCGGGGCGCAGCTGGGACGCAGCGGTGTGGCCGCGGTCGGACACGCCGACCGCTCCTCGCACGCCGAAGCCCCGCTCGGTGAAGTTCAGGCCGTTGCGTGCCGCGCGGCCCACGCCGTCGAAGCCGGTCCACTGCACCAGCGAGGTGTCCACGCCGCCGGCGAGGATGAAGTGCTCGATGAGATGACCGATCTCGTTGTCCACCAAGCCGGTCACTGCGGCCGTGCGCAAGCCGAAGACCCGGCACAGCCCACGGACGACGTTGTACTCGCCGCCGCCTTCCCAGGCCTGGAAGGTGCGGGCGGTGCGGATCCGCAGGTCGCCTGGGTCGAGGCGCAACATGATCTCGCCGAGGGAGACGGCGTCGTAGCGGCACTCGTCGGCGGGGCGCAAGGCCAGCTCAGTGGGCATCGGTCGGTCCGTTCAGTCGAGGGTTGCGCGGGCGGCGGCCACTGCCTCTGCGGACAGCCGCGTGACCAGCTCGAAGTCGCCTGCGTCGACGGCGTAAGCGGGCACCATCCAGGAACCGCCGACGGCAGGGACGTAGGGCAGCGACAGGTAGTCGGCGAGGTTGGCCAGGCTCACGCCTCCGGTCGGGATGAACTGCAGGTCGCGGAACGGCGCGTGCAGGGCCTTGATCGCCGAGGCGCCCCCGTAGGTGCTCGCCGGAAAGAACTTGACCGTCGTCAGGCCGAGCGCCTGTGCCGCCATGACCTCGCTGGGCGTCACCGCTCCAGGGATGACCGGCACCGCGTGCTGCTGGGCCCGCTCGACCACGTCGGCGCGCAGGCCCGGGGACACGATGAACCGGGCACCGGCATCGACCGCGACGTCGACCTGCTCGGGGGTCAGCACGGTCCCGGCGCCGACGAGCAGGTCGGCTTGCTTGGACATGGCCCGAATCGTCTCCGGCGCCGCCGGCGTCCGAAAGGTCACCTCGGCGACCGGAAGGCCGCCCTCGAGGAGCGCCTGCGCCAAGCCGTCGGCGCGGGATGCGTCGTTGACCACGACGACGGGAATGATCCGATGCCTGACGAGGTCGCCCTCCATGACCGTTCCACCTATCAAAATGATAATAACGCTGGGTGAAATGAGTATGCCGATGACGCGCCCGAGGCGCAAGAGGTGACTCCTGCTGGTTCCGCTGCCGGTTCAGCGGCCGGTTACCACCGGTATACCCAGACCCAACGGAAGCAAGCGCGGCACGACCGCCTGGACGCGGCAAGCGAGGTCGTGCATCCGTTCGGCGTCCATCCGATCCGCGGGAGCGGTGATGCTGAGCGCGGCCACGGCCGTCGATCCGCGCAGGATCGGTACCCCAACGCAGGCAATCCCAGGCTCGTTCTCCATGAACTCGGTGGCGTAGCCGACCCGCCGAGCCTGCTGGATGCGTTCCCAGACGCGCTGCTCGTCGAGGGCACTGCCCGGCGGCAAGGCACTCATGTACGCGGCCACCTGCTCGCGCTGGGTGCCCCGATAGGCCAACAGCGCACGGCCCAAGGAGGTGCTGGCCACCGGGACCGTCCGCCCGATCTGGGACCAGACCCGGATCGGCCGGTCCGGCTCCACCTTGTCGATGTACAGCACCCGGTCTGCGGCCAGGACCCCGAGATGGACCAGCTCGTCGACTTCGCGGCTCAGGGCGACCAGCGCTGGATGCAGCAGCACGACGAGGCTGTCGCCGTCGAGGAATCTTGTCCCGAGCGCAATCGCGGCCGGGCCCAGCAGATAGTGCCCGGTGTCGGCATCCTGCTGCACGAAGTCGCGAGCCCGCAGCGTGAACAGCGCGCGGTAGGCGGTCGACTTGTTGATGCCCAGCGCCTGGGCCAGGTCGGCAAGAGCGGCGCCGTTGGCACCCGCTGCGGCCAGCTCGTTCAGCAGGAGCAGCGCACGGTCGATCGCCTCGATGGGCGACGCCGTCGTGCTCGCTCCCACTGGTTAGCCCTCCGATCCGAACAGACACACCCGGGGCCGGCTAGCTGTGAGTCTGGCATAGGCTCGACCGGCTGCTACTGAGCTCGGAACCCCTTGGAGGCCCACACATGGCGCTGTCCATCGCCATCGGCGAGACCGACGTACCGCTGATCGAGACGACGATCGGGACGAACCTCGACGACACGGTGCGCCGGTTCGGCGACCGGGAGGCCCTCGTCGACGTCGCACAAGGCAGCCGATGGACGTATGCCGAGCTGGGGCGAGACGTCGACACCCTGGCCAGGGCGCTGCTCGGCGCGGGCATCGTGCCGGGCGACCGGGTGGGCATCTGGGCGCCGAACTGCTCCGAGTGGGTTCTGGTCCAGTACGCCACCGCGAAGATGGGCGCGATCCTCGTGAACATCAACCCGGCATACCGCACGCACGAGCTGCAGTACGTGCTCAACCAGTCCGGGGTGAAGCTGCTGGTTGCCGCACCGTCCTTCAAGACCTCCGACTACGCGGCGATGATCGAGCAGGTCCGCGACGAGGTCCCGGGCCTCGAACGCGTGGTCCTGCTCGGGAGTACCTCATGGGAGGCGCTGTTGGCGGGCGCAGCATCCGTGACGGACGCTCGGCTTGGCGACGTGGCAGCGGGCCTGACGCCCCTCGACCCGATCAACATCCAATACACTTCGGGCACAACGGGGTTCCCCAAGGGCGCCACGCTCAGCCACCGCAACATCCTCAACAACGGCTTTTTCGTCGGGGAGGTATGCCGGTACACCGAGGCCGATCGGGTGTGCATCCCGGTGCCCTTCTACCACTGCTTCGGCATGGTCATGGGGAATCTCGCGTGCACCAGCCACGGGGCGTGCATGGTCATCCCGGCGCCCGGTTTCGACCCGGAGCTCACCCTGCAGGCAACCCAGGACGAGGGCTGCACGTCGCTCTACGGCGTGCCGACGATGTTCATCGCCGAGTGGGCCTTGCCGCGCTTCGACACGTACGACCTGTCCTCCGTGCGGACCGGCATCATGGCCGGCTCGCCGTGCCCGGCCGAGACGATGAAGGCGCTCATCGCCGCCGGTATCGACGAGGTGACGATCTGCTACGGCATGACCGAGACCTCTCCGGTCTCGACCCAGACGCGCACGGACGACTCCTTCGAGCGCAAGGTGGGCACTGTCGGCCGGGTCTGCCCGCACCTGCAGATCGCCGTCGTCGACCCGGCCACCGGCGAGCCGGTCGAGCGAGGCGAGACAGGGGAGTTCGCGACGAAGGGCTATTCGGTCATGCTCGGCTACTGGAGCCAGCCCGACAAGACCGACGAGGTGCTCAAGGACGGCTGGATGATGACCGGCGACCTCGCCGTCATGGACGAGGACGGCTACGTCCAGATCACCGGCCGGATCAAGGACATGGTCATCCGCGGCGGCGAGAACATCTACCCGCGCGAGATCGAGGAGTTCCTCTACACCCACCCCGACATCCTCGACGCCCAGGTCATCGGCGTGCCGGACGAGCGGTACGGCGAGGAGCTGTGCGCCTGGCTGCGGATGCGTGAGGGCGCCGAGCCGCTCACGGCGGAGGCGGTCCGGGACTTCGCCTCGGGCAAGCTGGCGCACTACAAGATCCCGCGCTACGTCGAGGTCGTCGACGAGTTCCCGATGACCGTGACCGGCAAGGTGCGCAAGGTCGAGATGCGCGAGCAGACGGCCGCCCGCCTGGCTGCGGCCCGGCTGGCGGCGGCCACCCCTACCGCCGCGACCCCTACCGCCGCGACCCCTACTTCGCCGAAAGGTCAGTAGCCGCTGTTATCGCGGTCGGTATAGCAGCACCTGCTGACCCCTCGACGAGTGCCGTGGGTCACAGCGCGTAGCGTCAGCAGTATGCCGTCCGCCCGCGGAACCCTCGACTGGCGCCCCCTGCGCGGCGCCCTCGACCTGGTCGCACCACCGGTGGCGGCCGCCGCTGACCTCGTGCCGGACGCCGAGGTGGCCCCCATCGACGACACGCTGGCCGACACGGCTGCCTTCTGCGCGGCATACGACGTCGCTCCGGAAGCATCCGCGAACTGCGTTGTCGTCGAAGGGCGCCGAGCCGAGCGCACGGTCCACGCCGCCGTCCTGGTGCTGGCCACCGACCGCGCCGACATCAACCGGGTGGTGCGCAAGCACCTCGACGTGCGCAAGCTTTCCTTCATGGGACAGCAGCAGGCGCAGGAGCTGACCGGGATGACCCAGGGTGGGATCACGCCCGTGGGACTTCCGGGCGACTGGCTGGTCCTCGTCGACGAGGCCGTCGCCGCCGCCGGGCCGGTCGTCATCGGAGCGGGCGTGCGCAGCGCGAAGATCCTCCTTGACGGCGGGACCCTCGCCGCACTCCCGTCGGTCCACGTGCTACAGCTCGCCGTGCCGCAGTGAGTGCGCAGGCACCTCGTGTGGGACGCTGGCTGCATGGCTGCCCTTGCTGACAGCGCCAAGGAGCTCATCGAGTCCGGCGCCCTCGCCCACCTCGTGACGGTCAACGCTGACGGCTCGCCGCAGGTGAGCATTGTCTGGGTCGGTGTCGATGCCGATGAGCTGGTCTCCGGACATCTCGACGGGCGGATGCGCAAACTGGTGAACATCCGCCGCGACCCGCGGGTCGTGCTGTCCTTCGAGGCGCCCACAAGCAACGCAATCGGCATGCGCGACAACCTGGTCGTGCACGCCAGAGCGATGATCACCGAGGGCGGTGCTGCGGAGCTGCTGCACCGGCTGGCGCAGACCTATGTCGGTGCTGGGACCAGGTTCCCGCCGATGCCCGACCCACCGCCGGGCTTCGTGGTCCGCTACACCGTCGAGCGCGTCGGCGGTCAGGGACCGTGGATGGGTGACGCGCAGTGGAACCCGTGAGCTGACCCTCCGCGTCACGGGGGTCAGGACCAGTCGCGTAGGTCGGTGATCGGGGCGGCGTCCTGGGGAAGGGCGGCCACGGCCGACACCGTGCACGAGAAGCGCAGCCCGGAGCGCACCCGGTCCGTCACGTCGGCGACGACAGACGCAGGGTCGGCGCCGTCGCGCACGACGACCTCGCAGCCGAGCTGGTCCTTGTGGTCGACGCGGTCGACGACGAAGCGCCAGCCGGCAACGTCGGCCACGCCCTCGAGGACGGCCGCCGGCCTGGCGCGGGTGCAGGAACATCCCGCGCACCTTCACCGCGGCACCGACCCGGCCGAGCACGCCGACCAGGCGGGGGTCGCCGTCGGGCCCCAGCCGCCAGGCCGACAGGTCGCCGGTGCCGAAGCGCACGAGCGGGTACTCAGGTCGCAACAAGGTGACGACGACCTGGCCCTCGCCCTCGGCGAGCGGCTCGCCGGTGTCCAGGTCGCACACCTGCACGAGCACCCCTGGTGCCGGCACCAGGCCGGCTCCCGGCTCGGTCTCGTAGCCGATCATCCCCGTCTCGGCGGTCCCGTACGCCATGAGCACGGTGGGGACGCGTTCGCGCAGCAACGCCCGCAGCGAGTCCGGCAGCGGCTCCGCGGTCACGGCCGCCCGGGCCAGGCGCCAGCGGTCTGCCGCCAGCCCCAGGTCGTCGTAGTGGTCCAGGACCGTCTTGAGGTAGCTGGGCAGGCCGGTGTATGCCGTGACGCCCAGGTCCGCGATCGCTCGCGCCTGCAGGTCCTGGTTGCCGATGCCGCCGGGCAGCACGCACGCCCCAAGCCCTAGGGCGGCCTCCTCGAACATCGCCCCGGCCGGGGTCAGGTGGTAGCCGAAGCAGTTGAGCACGATGTCGCCCGGGCCGAAGCCGGCCGCCGCCAGTGCTGGCCCCCAGCGCCACGGGTCCGGCCCGTCGAGCTGCGGTTCGTAGAGCGGGCCGGGGGACTGGAAGACCTTGCGGACCGGGCTGTGCGGCGCCAGGGCTCCCCCGAACGGCGGGTCGTCGTGCTGCTCGGCGATGACATCGTCCTTGGCCAGGATGGGCAGCGAGCTGAGCGACTCGAGAGACACCGCGTCGCCGACGCCGCCCTGCGCCAGCCGCTGCCCCAACGCAGGCACCAGATGTCGACCACCGCGGACGGCGGCCTCGACCTGGGGAGCGAGCTGGTCGGCATACCCTTCGACGGCAGCGCGAAGCAACGCGGACATGGCACGGTCCTTCCTAGAGCCAGCGCTTGCGGCGCTTGTAGTGCTTGACGTCCCGGAAGCTCCTGCGGTGGCCGGAGTCGCCGAGGCCGAGGTAGAACTCCTTGACGTCGGGGTTCTCCCGTAGGTCCGCCGCTGCCCCCTCGAGCACGATCCGGCCCTGCTCCATGATGTAGCCGTGGTCGGCGACCTCGAGCGCCCGCCGAGCGTTCTGCTCGATGAGCAGCACGGTGAGGCCGAGCTCGTCGTTGACCCGCTTGATGAAGGCGAAGATGTCCTTGACGAGCAGTGGGGCCAGGCCAAGGGACGGCTCGTCGAGCATGAGCAGGCGGGGGCTTGCCATCAGCGCCCGGCCGATGGCGAGCATCTGCTGCTCGCCACCGGACAGGTAGCCGGCGACGCGGGCGGTCATGTCCCCGAGCTTGGGCAGCAGCCGGTAGACGCGCTCGAGGTCCCCGGCCTCGCCGCCGCCTCGGAAGTAGGCGCCCGCGATGAGGTTCTCCTGCACGGTGAGGTGCTCGAAGACGTGCCGGCCCTCCATGCACAGCGAGAGCCCCAGCTTGACCCTGGCGGCCGCGTCGAGATGGGTGACGTCCTGCCCGTCGAACAGGATCGTGCCGTCGGTCACCTCGCCGTGCTCGGTCGGCAGCAGCCCCGAGATGGCCTTGAGCGTCGTCGACTTCCCGGCTCCGTTGGAGCCGAGCAGCGCGACGATCTTGCCTTCCGGCACGGCCAGCGACAGCCCGCGCAGCACGAGGATGACGTCGTCGTAGATGACCTCGATGTTGTTGAGGGTCAGCAGCTCGCTGCCTTGGGCGTCCCGCGGCGGCGCGAGGCCGTCCACCGGATGGCCCGCGGGAGCGGCCGGCGCGGTGCCGGCCGCCCCGTTCAGGTTCGCGGTCACGGCACCTGGTTGGCCGCGACCAGGGTCAGCTGGCCGGCCTTGACCTGGTAGATGCCGGTGCCGGTCGAGCCACGGTGGGAGTCGGCGGTGAACGCCACCTTGCCGGTGCCGACGACGCCGCCGGTGTCGACCGGGTCCATGGTCTGCAGAGCGTTGCGGATGGACTCGCCGGTGAGCTGGCCACCGCTGCTGATGGCCTTCTCGATGCCCTTGGCCATCACATCCATGGTGTACCAGCCCTGCTGGTAGTGCAGGCTCTGGGCAGCGAGCGAGGAGCCCTTCGACTTGAGGTAGTCGTCGATGACCTTGAGGCCGGGCGCGTTCGTCGAGGCCGGGGCGAAGGGCTGCACCATGATGTGCCCTTCGGCGGCCGCGTCGCCGGCGGTCTTGATGAACAGCTCGTCAGCACACCAGTTGAGGCAGACGATCTTCATCGGCAGGTTCTGGTCCTTGATGTCCTTGGCCACCTGCGCCGCCGGGCTGGAGACGTTCTGGATGACGATGTACTTGGCGCCCTGCGCCTGGGCCTGGGCGAGCAGCCCCACGAAGTTGGGCGTCTTGGGCATCGGGTAGGCCTTGAAACCCATGTTGAGGTTCTTGGTCTTGATCCACGCCTCGCCGTCGGGCAGCGGTGCGGTGCCGAACGGGCTGTCGTTGTGGAAGACCGCGACCTGCGCGGTGCCACCGCTGTCCTTGGCGACCCAGTTGAGGGCGATGCGCATCTGGTCCGAGTAGGTCGGGGCGACGACGAAGTTGTACGGCGACTGCTTCGGGTCGGTGAGGATCTCGGCATACGACGCTGACATGAACGGCAGCTTGTCTGCGGCGACCTTGGTGCGCAGCGCCTCGGTGTCGCCGGTGCCCCAGCCCTGGATGACGACGGCGCCGTCGGAGACGTACTTCTTGTACAGCTCCTCGGCCTTGGGGACCTGGTAGGCGTAGTCGTTGGACATCGCGGTGATCTGACGGCCTTTGATGCCGCCCTTGGCGTTGAGCCAGTCGATGTAGGCGAGCATGCCCTCGTTGTAGGGCGTGCCCACGTCGGCGGTCGCGCCGGTGAGGTCGGCGATGATGCCCACCTTGATCGGGGTCGTGTCGCCGGTGCCGCCGCTACTGCTGGTAGCCGCTCCGCCGCCACACGCGGCGAGGCCGAGGAGCGCTGCCGCGGCGGCCGCGAGCGCGACGAGCCTTGGGGTGCGTTTCATGAAGGTGACTCCTTTTCTTTGGCGGTCGAAAGCGGATTCCTGTGGCGGTCAACAGGCGGATGTCCTGATGCGGTCAGTAGCGGAACGGCCAGAAGCGGACGTAGTCCTTGATCCGGGTCCAGATCCGGTCCAGACCTCGTGGCTCGAAGAGCAGGAAGGTGATGATCGCGATGCCGAACACGGCGTTCTGGATCGCGGGAAGCTGCTCGGCGATGAACGGCGCGGACCCGCGGGCCGCGTCCACCGCCTCGGTGAGCAACGCGGGCAGCAGCATCATGAAGATCGCCCCGTAGACCGAGCCGGCGATGCTACCCAGACCGCCGACGATGATCATCGCGAGGTAGAGGATCGAGACGTCGAGGGTGAAGCGCTCCCACGTCACGGTCTCGGTGTAGTAGGCGGTCAGGGCGCCGGCCAGGCCGACGAACCCGCTCGAGACGGCGAAGGCGGTCACCTTGGCCCGGGTGATGTTGACCCCGATGGCTTCGGCGGCGATGTCCTGGTCGCGCACCGCCATGAACGAGCGGCCCAGGGCGGAGCGGAACAGGTTCCGGGCCAGCAGGACCGCGAGGAAGGTGATCGGCAGGAGAATCCAGTACCACTGCAGCTCGAAGGTCGCCGCTCGACCCGCAGGAAACCGAGGTTGAGCCGCGGCACCTCGACGTAGCCCTTGCCCTCGGTGAGGAAGCCCCACCGACGCACGACGAACAGGATGATCTCCTGCGAGGCGAGGGTGGCGATCGCCAGGTAGAGGCCCTTGAGGCGCAGCGCCGGCAGCCCGAAGAGAGCGCCGACGATCGCCGTGGTGAGCACGGCCACGATGATCGCCACCGGGACGGGTAAACCGGCCCGCGTGGAGAGGATGGCCGACGTGTACGCGCCCACGGCGAGGAACCCGCCCTGTCCCAACGAGATCTGGCCGGTGAACCCGACGAGGATGTTCAGCCCGACGGCGCCGATGACGGCGATGAGGATCGTGTTGGCGATGCCGAGCCAGTAGACGTTGACCAGGTAGGGCGCCGCGAGCAGCAGCAACACGACGAGGACGAGCCGGGCCCACTCCGCCTTGGTATGCCGTAGCCGCAGCTCGGCCTGGTAGGTGCGGAAGTGGATGCCGGTCGCGGTGGCCATGCTCGCTCACACCCTCTCGATCCGGGTCTCACCGAAGATGCCGTACGGGCGCACCATGAGGATGGCCATGAGCACGACGTAGGGGACGACCTCGGCCAGGCCGGGGTCGGCATACCCGGAGACGTACTGCTTGAGCAGCCCGATGATGAGCCCGCCGACGATGGTGCCGGGGATGGAGTCCAACCCCCCGAGGATGACGACGGGGAAGACGATGAGGCCGAAGGAGGCGATGTTCTGCTCGACCGCGGACAGGTCGGCGAGCAGCACCCCGGCGATCAGGGCGCTCACCGCGGCGAGCACCCAGGCCAGCGCGAAGGTGCGGCGGACCGATATGCCCATGGTGAGCGCGGCCTGCTGGTCGTCGGCGACGGCGCGCATGGCGATGCCGTGCCGGGAGCGTCGGAAGAAGGCGGTGAAGGCAGACAGCACGAGCGCCGCGATGACGATGACGAGCAGCCGGTTGACGGGCACGGTGACGCCCCAGACGTCGATGCTGCCGGTCGGGAGGATCTTCGGCTGCTCGCGCACCGAGGTGCCGTAGAACATCTGGACCCCGGCCCGCAGCACGGCAGCCAGCCCGATGGTCACCATGATGACGCTGATCGGGTCCTCGCCGACGAGCGGACGCAGGACGAACCGCTCGACCGCGACGCCGAGCAGGATGGCAACAAGGACGCCGACCAGGCTGGCGAGGATCAGCGGCAGGCCGAACAGGACGAAGGCGGTGTAGAACGTGTACGCCCCGATCAGGAGGAACTCGCCCTGGGCGAAGTTGATCACCCGGGTCGCCTTGTAGATGAGGACGAACCCGAGGGCGGCCAGGGCCAGGATGGCGCCGTCGGCGAGGCCGTAGACGGTGAGCGAGACGAAGGTGCTCATCGGCGTCCACTCCACACTGGGCGTCGGCCGCGGCCGTCCGGCTCACGGTAGGTCGTCAGGTCGAAGATGCGCAGGTCGATGTCCCGGTCGATCTTCGTCCCGTCCTGGTAGGTGACCGTGCTGGTCACGCCCACCCGGTCTCGCTGGGTGGCGAGCGCATCGATGATCGCGGCGTACCGGGCGCCGATGACGTTGCGGCGCACCTTGCGGGTGCGGGTGATCTCGTCGTCGTCGGGGTCGAACTGCTTGTGCAGCAGCACGAACCGGCGCACTCGGATGCCCTCGGGTAGGTCCTCGTTGGCCCGGTTGACCTCCTCGGCGAGCAGGTCGCGGACCTCGGCCTTGGCGGCCAGGTCGGTGTAGGTCGTGTAGCCGAGGCGCTGGTGCTCGGCCCACGACCCGGTGGTCATCGGGTCGATCGTGATGATGGCCGTCATCGCGCTGTCCATCCCGTTGTCGGCGGGCGGGCAGGCGACGGCCTCCTCGACGTACGGGCGAGAACTTGAGCTTGTTCTCGATGAACGCCAGCGAGTAGCGCGTGCCGTCGGCCGTGGTGAGCACGTCCTTCTCCCGGTCGATGACGACCAGATGCCCGTTGTCGTCGAGGTAGCCGGCGTCGCCGGTGTGCAGCCACCCTTCGGCGTCGACGGCCTCGGCCGTCGCCGCGGGGTTGCGGTGGTAGCCGCGGAAGACCGAGGCCGAGCGCAGCAGGATCTCGCCGTTGTCGGCGATCTTGATGTCGGTGCCGGGGATCGGGGTGCCGACCGTGTTGAACGCGATGTCGTCGTCGCGGTGGACGACGGCGATGCCGCAGATCTCGGTCTGGCCGTAGATCTGCTTGAGGTTGACGCCGATGGCGTGGAAGAAGCGGAACACGTCCGGGCCCAGCGGCGCGCCACCGGTGTAGCAGTGCGCGGTGCGGGCCAGGCCGAGCTGGTCGCGCACCGGCCGCAGGGCCACCTGGTCGGCCACGGCGTGCAGGATCGCGAGCCCCCCGGCGCGTCGGCCCTTGATCGTGCGTTCAGCGACCCGGTCCCCGACGGCGTAGCCCCACCCGAAGACGGCCCGCTTGAGCCAGCCGGCCTCGTCGATGCGGACCTGCACCTCCGACAGCATCGACTCCCAGATGCGCGGCGGGGAGAACATGACGTTCGGGCCGATCTCGCGCAGGTCGGTCTTCTGCGTGGCGCTGTCCTCGGGGAAGGACAGCGTGAGCCCGCGGCTCATCCCGCAGGCCACCGCGAGCATCTGCTCGCCGATCCACGCGAAGGGCAGGAAGGACACGTAGCGGTCCTTGGCGCGGATCGGGTCGATCGCGGTGAGGTGCTCGGCCATCGCGAGCAGGTTGGCGTGGGACAGCTCGGCGAGCTTGGGCCGGCTCGTCGTGCCCGACGTCGTGCAGATGACCGCGATGTCCCCGGCCGCGCCGGCGGCGACCTGCTCGTCGAGCCAGCCCGGATGCGCTGCGCCCCAGTCGCGCCCGAGCGCCTCGATTTCGGTGAAGTCGCGCAGGAACTCGGAGTACTGCCGGTGATACTGCTCAGGCCGTGCGGGTCGTAGTAGATGACGGTCTGCACGAGCACCGGGGGCAGGTCGACCGGCACGTCTGCGTCGCGTTCCTCGCCGCGCAGGCGGATGAGCTTGTCGACCTGCTCCTGGTCCTCGGCGACGACGACCTCGACCCGGGCCAGCGAGAGGATGTGCCGCAGCTCCTCGCCGATGCTCGTGGGGTAGATGCCGACGACCGAGGCGCCGATGCTCTGGGCGGCCAGCTCGGCGATCAGCCACTCGGGCCGGTTGTCACCGAGGACCGCAACGACGTCTCCTCGCTCGACGCCGAGGGCGGCCAGGCCGTGGGCGAAGTCGCGCACCCGCTCGGCATACTCGCGCCAGGAGAGCGGCGACCAGATGCCGTAGCGCTTCTCCTGCAGCGCGGTGTCGCTCGGCCGGGAGGCCGCGAGCTCGGCGAGCAGGCGCGGGAAGGTGTCCGCATGGTTCGCCGCCATCAGTCCTCCTCAGACCCGAGGTAGGCCTCGATCACCGCCGGGTCGGCCTTGACCTCGTCGGGGGTGCCGTCGGCGATGAGCCGGCCGAAGTCCAGCACGCTCACCCGGTCCGAGATGTCCATGACGACCGCCATGTCGTGCTCGATGAGCACGACCGTCACGCCGGCGAGCTCGTGCACGTCGAGGACGTAGCGGGCCATGTCCTCCTTCTCCTCGGCGTTCATCCCGGCCATCGGCTCGTCGAGCAGCAGCAGCGCGGGCTGCAGCACGAGGGCCCGCCCGAGCTCGACGCGCTTCTGGATGCCGTAGGCGAGCGACCCGACCGGCTGGTGGCGGAAGGCCTGCAGCGACAGCAGGTCGATGACCTCTTCGACGAGGCCGCGGTGGGCGATCTCCTGGCGCCGGGCCGGGCCGTACCACAGCAGCGCGGGCAGCACGCCGTGGTGCATGCGGGTATGCCGGCCGAGCAGCAGGTTCTCCAGCACGGTGAGGTGGGAGAACAGCTCGATGTTCTGGAACGACCGGGCCACGCCAAGGCGGGCGATCCGGTGCGGGGCCAAGGAGGTCAGCTCGTACGTGCGCCCGTTCGCCGGTGTGCAGGACCGCGTTGCCGGCGCTTGGGGTGGTAAAGCCCGCTGACGCAGTTGAGCAGGCTGGACTTGCCGGCGCCGTTGGGACCGATGACCGCATGGATGTGGCCTTGAAGGACCGTGAACCCGACGTCGTGCAGCGCCAGGACGCCGCCGAACCGCAGCTCGATCGCGGAGATCTCCAGCAGCGGGTCGCCCACGGCGACCGTGGAGGAGTTGAGCGAATGCTCGTACGCCCGTCCCGCCACGGCGGACCTCCCGTCGATGTGCCCCCGTGTGCAGACGAGCGTACTTTCCACTATCTGGAAAGGCAATGCTTCTTGTGGAACTGAAATCCACGGCTTACAGTCAACTACCCACATCTGTTTGGTGCGGACTGTGGTGGGCCAACCGGAAGGAGGTCGGCGCGTGGCGCCGCTCAGCGAGGCCCTGCAGGAGGCCCCGGGTTCGCTCGGAACGGTCCGCAACGCCGTGCTGCTGCTGGAGCTGCTTGCCGACGGCCCGGCATACCAGCAGCTCAGCGAGCTCGCCGACCGGTCGAGTCTGTCCCTTCCGACCGTGCACCGGCTGCTGCGTTCCCTCGTGCTGGCCGACCTGGTCGAGCAGGACCCGCGGTCGTCGCGGTACGGGCTCGGGCCCGAGCTGACCCGGCTGTCGCACCGGTACCTGGCCCGCCTGCCGGTGCTCGGTGCCCTGGCGCCCTACCTGTCCCAGCTGCGCGACGAGGTCGGATGGGACGGTCCACATCCAGCTGCTCGTCGGCACGTCGGTCGTCTACGTCGACCGAGTGGACGGGGCCGACTCGGGGCCGTACCGCCACCCGTTCGGGCTGCCGCCGGCCCTGCTCACGCCAGGCGGCCGGCTGCTCGCGGCCCGCGCCGACGACGAGCGGTGGAAGCTGGCTCTCGACGACGTCGACGAGCCGACCCGGGCGTTGGCCGAGTGCGAGCGGACCGCCTGGGCCGTGGCTCCTTCGCTCGTCGGAGAAGACGTGGCGCTGGGTCGGCTCGGTCGAGGTCGCCGTTCCGGTTGTGGACGCCGGCGGCACAGCCCTGGCCGCCCTGTCCGCGGACCTGCCGCGAGACGTCGGGTCCGAGCGCGTGGGGGCCGTCGTCGACCACCTGACGCGGGCCGCGGCTGCCGCCATGCGAACCCTTGGCCATGGCTGAGGGCCGCGCGTCGCCCTCGCTGGCGGCGACCTCAAGCGGGGTGCAGCCGGACCTGCAGAGGTGGTCGGCACCGGCCGATGAGCTGCCCTGGCTCCGTCGCCCGGACTCGCTCTGGGTTGACGGTCCGCGCTACGGCACGTGGTTTCCCGGCGGGCGCATCAACGCCGCGACCGCCTGCGTCTCCCGCCATGCCGAGCAGCCGTCCGGACACCGTCGCGGTCCGCTGGGAGGGTGAGCCCGGGGACCGACGCTGCCTCACGTATGCCGCGCTGGAAGACCAGGTCACGCCCTCGGCCGCGCGCTTCGCGGCCTCGGAGTCGGCGTGGGCGACGTTGTCGCGCTGCATCTGGGCTGGTTGCCGGAGACCGTCGTCGCGATGTTCGCCTGCGCGCGGATCGGCGCGGTCCACACGATCATCCCCACGCCGCTGCCTGCGGAGGCGATGGCCGACCGGCTCACCACGATCCGCGCACGCGTGCTCGTCACCCAGGACGGCGCCTGGCGGCACGGCACCGTCCTGCCGCTCAAGGCCCGCGCCGACGAGGCCCTGTCGGCGGTCGGGGCCATCGAGCACACCGTCGTCGTGCGCCGCACCGGCATCGACGTCGGCTGGTACGAGGGCGACCGGTGGTACCACGACCTGGTCGCCGGCTCCCGGCCCGGTCAGCAGCGCGACGACGAGGCGCCCGCCGACGTCCCGGCCGACCACCCGCTGGCGGTGGTCAGCTTGGCTCACCGTCGGGGCCGCCCGCTGACCATCGAGCTGGGCACGGCCGCGGTCCTGGCGTCGGCGCTCGTCGTGCACCGCTGCGGCATCGCCGACGGGCCGGTGCTGTGGTGCGCCGGGGACGTTTCGTGGCTCGGCACCCAGGTCCACGGCATCTACGGGCCGCTGGTCGCCGGCGACACTGCGGTGATGTTCGAGGGGACGCTCGACGTGCCCACCCACGAGCGGGCCTGGCGGATCCTGCGCAGGTATGCCGTGACAACCCTGCTGACCACCCCTTCCGTGCTGCGGATGCTGCGCTCGTGGTCGGTCGAGCGCGGAGTGCGTGCCCCCGGCGCTCTGCGCCGGGTGGTCGCGTTGGGCGAGCCGATGGACCCGGCAATCCGGGAGTTCGCGGCGACCGGTCTGGCCAGTGGCGCCGTGTCGGTCGCCGACGCCTGGGGGCAGGTCGAGCTGGGCGGCATCGTCCGGCTCGACGCCCCCGTGGACCCGGCTGGGATGCCCGACCTGGGCGAGCGGATCGTCGACGAGGACGGAGCGGCGGTCCCGCCCGGCGCGACCGGGGAGTTCGTGCTCACTCGCCCGTGGGCGGGAGCCCTGGTGGGCGCCTCGGGCCCGGCCGAGGCACTCGACGAGGCGCACTGGACCCGGCTGCCGGGCGCGTTCACCACCGGGGACCGAGCCCGGTGGCGCGAGGACGGGTCGCTGGAGTTCCTGGGTCGCACCGACGAGGTCGTCTCGGTATCCGGGCAGCTTGTCTCGCTGAGCGAAGTGAGCGCGGTCCTCGCAGACCATCCCTACGTTGCGGCCGTCGACGTCATCGAGCGCGGGGACCACCTCGGCCTGCGCGTCCTCGCTGCTGGCGTCGTCCTGCACCCGGACGCCCCCAGCGACCTTGCGGTCATCGCGCGGGAGCTCGGCGACTGCGCGCGCGAGTCGCTCGGTGGGCTGGCCCGCCCGCGGCTGCTCATGGTCGTCGACCGGTTCGGGAGCGAGCTGGAGCAGGACGAGCGACGGCGGGCGCTGGCCGGCATACCGCTCGGCGAGACCTCCGAGCCGCGGCGGGTCAGCTGGGACCAGGTCCTCGCCACGGCCGGCTATCGCGAGGAAGGCGCCGACCTGGGCTGGTGACCGTGGCCTCGGCTCGGTGACCCGCAGCAAGCCCATACCCTTGTCCAATGGCCTCCCCAGCCGACGTGCTCGCTCCCCGGATCACCGCCGCGATCGCGGCGGCCTTCGGAGACGCGTTCCGCGACGCCGACCCGGTGCTGCGGCCGAGCCAGTTCGCCGACCTGCAGGCGAACGCCGCGCTGCCACTGGCCAAGCGGCTCGGCATGGCCCCGCGCGAGGTCGCGCTCAAGGTGCTCGCGGCGCTCGACGTCGCGGACGTATGCCGGCACGTCGAGGTGAGCGGACCGGGCTTTGTCAACCTCACGCTCGACGAGGGGTGGGTGGCGCACGCCGCGCGCGAGGTCGCCGCTGACCCGCGGATCGGGGTGCCGGTGCAGGAGGCGCTGACGATTCCCATCGACTACTCGTCGCCCAACGTGGCCAAGGAGATGCACGTCGGCCACCTGCGCACCACGGTCGTTGGGGACGCGCTGGCTCGCACCCTCGAGCATCTCGGGCCACCGAGTCATCCGGCAGAACCACGTCGGGGACTGGGGGACCCCCTTCGGCATGCTCATCGAGCACCTGCTCGACGTCGGGGTCGACTCGCCGCAGGCGCTCCTTCTGGAGACCGACCCCAACGCGTTCTTCCAGGCGGCCCGGGCGAAGTTCGACACGGACGCGAGCTTCGCCGACCGGGCCCGCGCACGCGTGGTCGCCCTGCAGTCCGGGGACCGCGACACCCTGCGCCTGTGGGAACGGCTCATCGAGCTGTCCAAGCACTACTTCAACCGCATCTACGCCGCGCTGGACGTCACGCTCACCGATGGTGACCTCGCCGGGGAGTCCACCTTCAACGCGGACCTCCCCGTGCTGTGCGACGAGCTGGAGCGCAGCGGCATCGCGGTCGAGAGCGACGGTGCGCTGTGCGTCTTCCTCGACGAGCTCACCGGCCGCGACGGCACGCCCATGCCGCTCATCGTCCGCAAGTCCGATGGCGGGTACAACTACGCGACAACGGATCTCGCCATGGTGCGCCGGTGCGTGCGCGAGCTGGGCGCCGACCGGATCCTCTACGTCGTCGGGGCGCCGCAGGCGCTGCACTTCCAGATGGTCTTCGCGACCGCACGCAAGGCCGGCTGGCTACCCGACCGGGTGACACCCGTCCACGTGCAGATCGGCAACGTGCTCGGGTCCGACCGCAAGCTCCTACGGACTCGCTCGGGCGACCCGCTGCGGCTCATGGCGCTCATCGATGAGGCGGTCGACAACGCCCGGCACATCATCGACGAGACCCGCCCCGACCTCGACGAGGCTACCCGGGCGGTCGTGGCGCAGCAGGTCGGTGTCGGGGCGGTCAAGTACGCCGACCTGTCGGTCGCGCACGACAGCGAGTACGTCTTCGACCTCGAGCGGATGCTCTCGCTCACCGGCAACACGGCGGTCTACCTGCAGTATGCCGTCGCGCGGATCCGCAACATCTTCCGCCAGGGTGGGCTGGACCCCGACGAGCCTCGGCACGGCATACACGTGAAGGAGCCCGGCGAGCGGGCACTCGCGCTGGCGCTGTTGGAGTTCGGGTCCGTCGTCCCCCAGGTCGGCCGCGAGCTGGAGCCGCACCGGCTGTGCGGGTACCTGTTCGAGCTGGCGCAGACCTACTCGGTGTTCTACGAGAGCTGCCCGGTGCTGCAGTCAGACGGCGAGGTCCGCGAGTCTCGACTGGCACTGTGCGCGCTGGCGCTGCGAGTGCTCGTGCAGGGTCTGGACCTGCTCGGCGTGCAGGCCCCCGACCAGATGTAGTGGCGACCGGCGCCCCCCGCCCCGCGCCCTCCGCCCGCCCCCCGCCCGTCGCCCCCCGCCCCGTCGCCCCCCGCCCCGTCGCCCCGCCCCGCCCCCCGGCCCCCCGCCCCGTCGAAAGGTCGGTAGATGCTGTTATCCGGGCCGCATAACGACAGCTACTGACCTCTCGGGCGGGAATGCCGAGGGCGCTGGCGGGAATGCCGAGTGCGCTGGGGTCGAATGCCGAGGGCGCTGGCGGGAATGCCGAGGGCGCTGGCGTCGTTCAGGACATATCGTTGAAGCCTAAACTAGAGGAGCCTGGGATGCCTGCTGTGACCGTTCCCGACCTCACCGTGCTGCCGCGCTTGGAGCCGGTCGATGCCACCGTGGTGCGCCGTCCGGTCGTCAGCGTCACCACCGCTCCCAGCGGCTTGGAAGGCGAAGGCTTCCCGGTGAAGCGGACCATGGCCGGCGTGGACCTGCGCTACCTCGACCCGTTCATCATGATGGACGAGATGGGCGAGGTGGACTACGGCCCGGGCGAGCCTAAAGGCACGGCGTGGCACCCGCACCGGGGGTTCGAGACGGTCACCTACATCATCGACGGCACCTTCGAGCACGAGGACTCATACGGCGGCGGGGGCACCATCACCAACGGGGCCACCCAGTGGATGACCGCAGGGTCGGGCATCCTGCACATCGAGAAGCCACCCGAGTCGCTCGTCGTCTCCGGTGGGTTGTTCCACGGGCTGCAGCTGTGGGTCAACCTGCCCAAGTCCGACAAGCTGACCTCGCCGCGCTACCAGGACCTCAAGCCGTCCCAGGTGGCGCTCGTGTCCACGCCGGACGGCGGCGCGCTCGTGCGGGTCATCGCGGGCGATGTCGCAGGTCACGTCGGTCCCGGCTCGACGCACACCCCCATCGCCATGGTCCACGCCACGATCTCTCCCGGGGCGGGGTTGGAGCTGCCGTGGCGCCCGGACTTCAACGCGCTCGTCTACGTCATGGGCGGTGCTGGGCTGGTCGGCCCGCAGCGCCAGCCGGTCCGTTCGGGGCAGCTTGCGGTCCTTGGCGCCGGTGACGTGGTCGCCGTGGCCGCAGCGTCGCGCCAAGAGCAGCGGTATGCCGGTGGCCTGGAGGTGGTCATTCTCGGTGGAACGCCGATCCGCGAGCCGGTTGCCTGGTACGGCCCGTTCGTCATGAACACCCGGGCCGAGCTGGCCCAAGCCGTGGCCGACTACCAGGCCGGTCGCCTCGGCGCGCCTACACCGCATTCGGGCGCGTCCGGCATACCCTGATTGCAGCGGCGCGACCACGTTCGTCGCCATAACGCTCCGAAGGCCCGCGATGTGTCCCTGGCTCGCGGGCCTTTGGCGTTCCCTGCCGGGCCGACCCGCAGCGGCTGATGCCGTCGAGGCGTGGATAGGCTGCGTGCACATGGTCACTGACATTGGTCCCTGTGCAGTGGTGGACCAAACCCATAGGTTGTCGCTTGTGCCGGGTTGTCCTGCCGGACCGCAGGGCACCTCGGCGAGCTCAGGGCCCCCACGAGCCGGGAGACAGATGTGCTGATCGGGATACCGAAAGAGACGTACGCGGGTGAGACTCGCGTCGCCGCCACCCCCAAGACCGTCGAACAGATCCGCAAGCTCGGCTACGACGTCGTCATCGAGTCAGGCGCCGGAGCGCTGGCGAGCTTCGACGACGGGGCGTATGTCGCGGCCGGCGCCACTGTCGGCGACGCCGAGAAGGTTTGGGGTGCGGACCTGGTTGCAAAGATCAACGCGCCGGACGCCACCGAGATCGGGCTGATGCGCAAGGGCGCGATCGTGGTGAGCCTGGTCGCTCCAGCGCTGAACCCACGGTTGCTCGAGCAGCTCGCCGCCCAAGGCGTCACGGCGATGGCGATGGACGCGGTTCCGCGCATCTCGCGGGCACAGTCCCTCGACGTGCTGTCGTCGATGGCCAACATCGCCGGGTACCGCGCGATCATCGAGGCCGCGAACGAGTTCGGGTCGTTCTTCACGGGGCAGGTCACCGCGGCTGGGAAGGTGCCGCCGGCCAGGGTCCTGGTCGTCGGGGCCGGGGTGGCTGGCCTGGCCGCCATCGGCACCGCGGGCAGTCTCGGGGCGGTTGTGCGGGCCACTGACGCTCGCCCGGAGGTCGCCGAGCAGGTCGAGTCCATGGGCGCCCAGTTTCTTCAGGTCCAAGCCGGCCAGCAGGAGGTGAGCGCGACTGGCTACGCCAAGGAGACGTCAGAGGAGTACAACCGCGCCGCCGCCGAGATGTACGCCGAGCAGGTCAAGGACACCGACATCATCGTCACGACCGCGCTCATCCCGGGCAGACCAGCCCCTCGGATCATCACCGGCGACATGGTGGCGACCATGCGGCCGGGGTCGGTCATCGTCGACATGGCAGCCTCGAACGGAGGCAACGTCGAGGGCTCGGTGGCCGACAAGCTCGTCGTCACAGACCACGGCGTCAAGATCATCGGCTACACCGACCTCGCCGGTCGTCTGCCCACCCAGGCCTCGCAGCTGTTCGGCACCAACGTGGTCAACCTGCTCAAGCTGCTCACCCCGGGGAAGGACGGGCAGATCGTCCTGGACTGGGACGACGTCGTGCTCCGCGGCATGACCGTCACCAAGGACGGTCAGGTGACCTGGCCCCCGCCGCCCGTGCAGGTATCGGCCGCTCCGGCCGCGCCCGCCGCGGTCGCTGCTCCACCAGTTGCCAAGGAGAAGCCCCCGCCCAACCCGGCTACCCGGCTGGGCGTGCTCGCGGTCGCCGCAGCGTTCTTCCTCGTTGTGGCGGCGTTCTCGCCCGAGCCGTTCCTCGGCCACTTCATGGTCTTCATGCTCTCGGTCGTGATCGGCTACTACGTCATCGGCAACGTGCACCACGCGTTGCACACCCCGCTGATGTCGGTCACCAACGCCATCAGCGGCATCATCATCGTCGGCGCTTTGCTGCAGATCGGCCTGGCCGGCCACGTCTGGATCTCGGTGGTCGCGTTCGCCGGCACCCTGCTGGCGAGTATCAACGTCTTCGGTGGGTTCACGGTGACCCAGCGCATGCTCGAGATGTTCAAGAGGGGCTGACCTGACATGACCATGCCACTCACCCTGCTGCAAGGCACCTACATCATCGCCGGCCTGCTGTTCATCCTGGCCCTGGCCGGCCTGTCCAAGCACGAGAGCGCCAAGGGCGGCAACCTGTACGGCATCGCCGGCATGACGATCGCGCTCATCATCACGATCATCGCGGCCGTCGGTGGCGTCAACGCCGCAGACGACCGCCTGGACCGGGCCGGCAGCGGCACGACCGGGCTCATCCTCATCCTCGTTGCCATGGTCATCGGGGCCATCATCGGCGTCATCAGAGCTCGAAGCGTCGAGATGACCGGCATGCCCGAGCTCATTGCGATGCTGCACAGCTTCGTCGGTCTGGCCGCCGTGCTCGTCGGCTGGAACAGCTTCTACGAGGGCGCCCTGGAGAACCAGGGAATCCACAACGGCGAGGTCGCTGTCGGCGTTTTCATCGGTGCGGTGACCTTCACCGGGTCGATCGTCGCCTTCCTCAAGCTGTCGGCACGGATGAAGTCCGCACCGCTCATGCTGCCCGCGCACAACGCGCTCAACCTCGGCGCCGTGGTGGCCTTCTTCGTCATGATGGTGTTCTTCATCATCAACCCGAATGCCTGGCTGCTCGGCGCGATGACGATCCTCGCCCTGGCGCTGGGCTGGCACTTGGTCGCCTCGATCGGCGGCGGCGACATGCCGGTCGTCGTGTCCATGCTCAACAGCTACTCCGGATGGGCCGCGGCTGCGGCTGGCTTCATGCTCAACAACGACCTGCTCATCATCACCGGCGCGCTCGTCGGCTCCTCCGGTGCTTACCTGTCCTACATCATGTGCAAGGCGATGAACCGTTCCTTCATCTCGGTCATCGCCGGTGGGTTCGGCGGTGACGGCGAGGTGGTCGGTGAGAAGAAGGACTACGGCGAGCACCGCGAGACCAGCGCCGTAGAGGTGGCCGAGCTGCTCAAGAACGCCAGAGAGGTCGTCATCACCCCCGGCTACGGCATGGCCGTCGCCCAGGCACAGTACCCAGTGGCGGAGCTCACCTCGCACCTGCGCAAGCACGGTGTCAACGTCCGGTTCGGTATCCACCCCGTGGCGGGGCGCCTGCCCGGGCACATGAACGTCCTGCTGGCCGAGGCCAAGGTGCCCTACGACATCGTCTTGGAGATGGACGAGATCAACGACGACTTCCCCGAAACCGACGTCGTCCTGGTCATCGGTGCCAACGACACGGTCAACCCGGCGGCGCAGGACGACCCGACCAGCCCGATCGCCGGTATGCCGGTGCTGGAGGTCTGGAAGGCCGAGGACGTCATCGTCTTCAAGCGGTCGATGAACACCGGGTATGCCGGGGTGCAGAACCCGTTGTTCTTCAAGGACAACTCGGCGATGCTCTTCGGCGACGCCAAGGACCGGGTCGAGGACATCGTCAAGGCGCTGTAGCGGCGCGTTGTCAGGAGGCCGGGCCGCCCGGCATACGAGCAACGGGGTTGGTACGTGAGCGAAGACATCTGGCCCACAGTCCACCGCGAGCGCGCCGCCTTGGCGGCCGACCTGGCCGGGCTGGCTGAGACGCAATGGTCGACCCCGTCCCTTTGTGCCGGGTGGACGGTGCGCGATGTGCTCGCGCACATGAGCGCCACCGCGGCGATGACCCCGGTCGGGTTCCTCGCGGGGTTCGCGCGCAGCGGCTTTCGGTTCGCGAGGGTCTCTGAGGCAGGGATCGCCGGCGCGCTCGGCGACAGCCCTGCCGAGACCTTGCGGACGTTCAATAGCCGTGTCAACGCATCGACCTCGCCTCCCGGCCCCAAGGTGAGCTGGCTCGGGGAGGCGATCATCCACTCCGAGGACATCCGCCGGCCACTGGGGCTGACCCACGAGCACTCGCCCGACGTGCTCACCAAGGTGGCGGACTTCTATCGCGACTCCAACCTGCTCATCGGGGCCAAGAAGCGCATTGAGGGGCTGCGCCTGGACGCGACCGACTCGAGCTTCGGGACCGGCGAAGGGCCCTCGGTCCGGGGACCGGTGCTGGCCCTGCTCATGGCGATGACCGGTCGAGGAGTCTTCTGCGACGACCTGGAGGGAGCCGGCGTCGAGACGCTGCGCTCGCGCTGCTGAGGGGAGGCACCGTGGACAACCGACCGTTGTACTTCGCTGCGGTTGACGCATTTCTGGTGCTGGCCGACCAGGTCCGACCCGACGACTGGGAGCAGCCCGCGCTCGGTGTGTGGGACGTGCGCTCGCTGGTGGGGCACACCGGCCGCGCGATGACCACGGTGCGCGACTACCTGGCCAAGCCGGCCGAGCAGGTGGCCTGCCAGACCGCGGCGGAGTACTTCGCGGCCGCGCTGTCGCGCGCTTCGGCCGACGTCCATGAGGGGGTGGCGCAACGCGGAGTGGCCGAGGGCCAAGCCCTGGGCGAGGACCCCCCGGCCTCGCTGCGAGCGCTCGCTGACCAGGTACGGGCGCTGCTCGCCGATGCCGGCAACCCGGTGGTGACCACGTTCGCCGGCGGGATGCGTCTGCAGGACTACCTGCAGACGCGCGTTTTCGAGCTCACCGTGCACTCGCTGGACCTGGCCGACGCGCTGGGGCACACCTACGAGCTCCCACGCGAGGCGGTCGAGCTGTCCGTCGAGATGATCGGCCGGGTCGGCGTGCTGAGCGGACGAGGGCCGCAGGTGCTGAGAGTGCTCACGGGGCGTGGCGGGTCGCCCTTCTCGTTGCTCTGACCGACGTGCGACCCCCGACGGCAGGCTCGAGGCCTAGACGGGCGGGTAGTAGATCACCGGGCCGGTGTCCGGGCCTCGCTCGCGCACGTCGTGGTCCTCGCTGCGGTAGAGCGTTTCGGAAACCGGGCGATGAACCGGGATCTCGCGCGACTGGCTGGGTTCGACGGGGCCCGGCGCTCCCCAGCCTTCGGGCCCTCCGGGGCCGCCCGGTCCCTCGGGGTTCTGCGGGCCGTCGCCCCAGTCGTCCCAGTCTGGCTCGGTGCCCTCCGTGGTCTGGACCAGGACCCGGTCACGGTCGTCGACCCCGAAGATCTCCGCGCAGATCGCCCGATAGGTGCGCGTGGCATCGGGGATCCAGTTGACCTTGTGCAGTGCCTGCTCTTGACCGGCGCTCTCCAGGACGAACTTGCCGTACCCGAAGATCCGTCCCGGAATGGTCCGGACGAACGACATGTCCGTCACCTTGGCCATCGGCATCATCGCGACCTTGCGGGTGATCATGCCGTAGGTCAGCACGAGGCGCTTGTCCGTGGCGACGAACCAGTTGCGCCGCCATTCCACGGTCAACCAGACGAGCCGGGCGACGAGCGCGAACCACAGCCACCAGGCCAGCCGGGACGTCCCAGGCGGCGCCGACGCCTCTACCCACAGGGCCAACGCCAGGCCGGCCACCACCGTCAACGCCGGTTCGAGAATCCGCACCCAGTGTCGGCGCGTGGCCACGACGACGCGCTCCCCGTCGAGCAGGTACTCCTGCACCGGCAGGTCGAAGTCCGGGTCCATGCGGCCGCTAGCGACGAAGCAGCTGGTCGAAGAACGAGAAGATCGCCGTGACGCCTTGGGCGAGGATGTCCACGGCGTTGCGGGCGATGTCGGCAGCCTGAGTCGGCGACTTCAGGACGGCATACACGAGGAAGCCGATGACCACCCACTTCGCGACGGCCTTGGTGCGCGTCATGGTGAGCGGCTCCTCGTCCGGCTGGCGAAGGGGACGGGCGAGCCCACGGCACACCCGCTGGCCCAGTGTGTCAAAGGTGACCGGTGGTGCCGAAGTGACGCGCCGGTCGAGCGCGGCCCGTCGATCGCAGACTTCGGGGTCAGACCACCCCGTAGAGCCGGTCGCCGGCGTCGCCCAGCCCGGGCACGATGTACCCCCGCTCGTCGAGCCGCTCGTCGACGGCGCCAGTGACGAGTGCGAGCGGCACGGTGAGCTGGGCCAGGGCCTGCTCGACGTGGGCGATGCCTTCGGGTGCGGCGATGAGGGTGATGACCGTGATGTCGTCGGCGCCGCGTTCGACGAGGTAGCGGATGGCGTCGGCGAGCGTGCCGCCCGTTGCCAACATCGGGTCCAGGACGTAGCACTGTCGGGCGGACAGGTCCTCGGGCAGCCGGGTGGCGTAGGTCACCGCTTCGAGGGTCTCCTCGTTGCGCATCATCCCCAGGAACCCGACCTCGGCGCTGGGCAGCAGGCGCACCATGCCTTCGAGCATGCCCAGGCCAGCCCGCAGGATGGGCACAACCAGAGGCTTGGGGTTGGCCAACTTGATGCCAACCGTGGGAGCGACCGGCGTCTCTATGGGGAACGGCTCCACGCGAACGTCTCTGGTCGCCTCGTAGGCCAGCAGCGTGACCAGCTCCTCGGCCAGGCGACGGAAGGTGGGGGAGTCGGTGCGCCGGTCACGCAGGTAGGTCAGCTTGTGGGAGATCAGCTGGTGGTCGGCGACGTGCACCCGCATGGGCGAAACTTACCGCGTGAGTGAGCAGTCCGACTCGGACGCCAGCGTGGGCGACGGCGATCCCTTTTCGTCGCGCCTCTACGAGGCTGCCGGTCTCGATGAGCGGTATGCCGGGTGGATGGGTCGCGCGCTCGAGCTGGCCCGTGCAGCGGGCGAGGCCGGGGAGGTGCCGGTTGGGGCGGTCGTGGTCGACGCCGGGGGCGCGGTCATCGGGGCGGGCGCCAATGCCCGCGAACGAACCGAGGACCCGACCGCCCACGCCGAGATCGTGGCGCTGCGGGCGGCTACCCGGCATACCGGCTCGTGGCGGCTCGTCGGATGCACCCTGGTCGTGACGCTGGAACCATGCGCGATGTGCGCGGGGGCTCTGGTGCAGGCGCGGGTGGCGACCCTCGTGCTCGGAGCGTGGGACCCCAAGGCGGGTGGGTGCGGGTCGGTGTGGGACCTGGTGCGAGACGCTCGGGCCAACCACCGGGTCGACGTCGTGGGTGGGGTGCTGCAGAACGAGTGCGGGCAGGTCCTGCGCGAGTTCTTCCGCGATCGCCGGTAGGGGGTCGGACCCCCTCTCGCCGAAAGGTCAGACGATGCTGCCATTCGGGCCTGGAAAGGACATCTGCTGACCTCTCGGCGATGGACTAACGCGACCTGGGGCCGGATTGTGAGCCGGCCAGGGCGACCCGGTACCCTCGTCGGCGGTGGCGTGTCCGAGCGGCCAAAGGAGCACGCCTCGAAAGCGTGTGAGGGGGCAACTCCTCCGTGGGTTCAAATCCCACCGCCACCGCCAACCGTCTGCGCAGGCGCCGGTCCAGGCGGCTCGGTCGGGTACTCGACCCGCGCAGAGTCCGAAGTTCGGTCGGGATCCAAGTTCGGGTCGGGATATCGGCGCATACTGCCGACCGTGGCTTCCAGCACCCCGGACGACGCCCGCACCGCGCTCATCGACGTCTTGGAGGTCCTCGCCCTGGCCGACGCGGCGGACGTACGGCTGTGGATTGATGGGGGTTGGGGCGTCGACGCACTACTTGGCCGGCAGAGCCGTGATCACGGCGATCTCGACGTGGCGGTCGAGGCGCGCCACCTCGAGCCCCTCGTGGAGATCTTGCGCGCCAGCGGATTCACGAAGGTCGACGAGAAGAGCGCGACGGCGTGGAACTTCCTGATGGCGCGCCCGCACGGCCCGGTCGTGGACCTGCACGTCATCGTGCTGGACGCAGACGGCAACGGAATCCTCGGGCCGCCGGACGCCGGCAACTCCTACCCGGCCGCGGCCCTGACCGGCCGCGGCACGCTCGGCGGCCGAGTCGTCGACTGCATCACCGCCGAATGGGCGGTCCGCTTCCACGACGCATATCCGGGCGATGCGAAAGACCGCGCGGACGTCCAGGCGTTGTGCGAGCGGTTCGGGTTGGCAGTCCCGCAGCAGTACCAGTAGGGCCGTGCGGGACCGCTTTCAGCAGGGCGACCCGGCCGGAGCCGGGACCGGGGCGGTCGGCTCGGCGATTGCCGTGAAGCCGTCGCCGAGCACCAGGTCGACAGAGCCGTCCGCCCGAGTGTCCTTGGCCGGGACCGCACCAGCAACCAAGGCGATGACCAGCTGCGCTCCCGCCTCGCCGTTTGGTCCGTAACGGACCTCGGCCGACTGGGCAATGGCCTTCTTGGCCGGGTCGTTCTGGACGCTGCCGATGACGAAACCGCGCTCCTTGACCAGCTTGGCCGTCGAGTTGGCCAGGCCCTGGCGCTTGGTTGCGTTGAACACGTTGACGGTCACCTGCGACGGTACCGGTGCACTCCCGGCAGCGGGAGTGCACGTCGCGGACGCGCTCGCGGTCGGCCCGGCGTTCCAGTAGCTCGCCGCGTAGTAGAACGCCCCCGCCAGCACAAGGGCGACGACCGTGAGCACGATGGCGGTGCGTCGGCGCTTGCGCGCCCGCGCCGACGACTCGGACTCGACGACGAAGCTCACGGCATACCCTCCCTGTCTGACCTAGTCAAGCACGAGGACGCGCGCGTGCAGGGTGCCACGCTGGTGCAGCGCCGCGCGCACCGCCCGGTGCAGCCCATCCTCGAGGTAGAGGTCGCCGTGCCACTGGACCACGTGGGCAAACAGGTCGCCGAAGTAGGTCGAGTCGTCGGCCAGCAGCTGGCCAAGATCGAGGGCGCGCTTGGTCGTGATGAGGTCCTGCAGGCGCACCTGGCGGGGGGCGACGTCCACCCAGTCCTTGGTCGACGTGAGCCCGTGCTCGGGGTAGGGCCGGCGCTCACCGATGCCCTTGAAGATCACGCCGGCCAGTCTAGGCTGGGGCCACCCCAGAAGGGCGCGCAGGGGATCGAGGGGAGCAGACGTGTCTCGGAACCTCGACGACGCCCGGCGGCTGGTCGCCGCCGAACACGGCCTGGCCACGCTGGCGACAACCCGGCGCGACGGCACGGTGCAGGTGACCGTGGTCAACGCCGGTGTGCTGCCCCACTCCGTCACAGCGATGCCGGTGGCTGCTTTGGTCGCCATCGGTGGGACGCGAAAGCTGCTACACCTTCGGGAGCGTCGTCGCGCTTCGCTCACCTGGCGGGCCGGCTGGGAGTGGCTCACGGTCGAAGGGGCCGCCGACCTGATCGGTCCGGACGATCCGCTGCCTGGCTTTGACCCTGCTGGGCTTCCTCGCCTGCTACGCGATATCTTCACGAGCGCCGGGGGCACCCACGACGACTGGCCGACCTATGACCGGGTGATGGCGCAGGAGCGGCGCGTGGCCGTTCTCATCACGCCGGACCGCGTCTACGGCAGCCCTACCTAGGCCACCCGGCCGACCACTTCAGTCACAACAGTCCCTTCTGCACCAACGCGGCTACGATTTCCGGAACGCGCACCGGATCCGGTGCGCGTCCCGGAATTTGGTGGGTGCTTGGTATTGGTATGCCGTGCCGCTCAACCCTGGGGTCGGGCACCAGGCATAGAGTGACCTACCGATGAGCGAGACCAAGCCTTCGCAAGACAGCGCGTCCGCATCGAATGCCCAGGCAAACGCCGCTGCGGTCGAGCCGGAGCAGGTCCAGCAGATCCGGGCCGGCTACCAGTTCGCTGGAGGCGCGCTCGAGTTCGGCGCGGCGGTCGTGGACGGCACGGCATACCCGACGGCGAAGGTGAAGATCCCGCTCGGCGTGCTAAACCGGCACGGGCTCGTCGCGGGCGCCACAGGCACCGGCAAGACCAAGACCCTGCAGCTGATGGCCGAGCAGCTCTCGCATGAAGGCGTCCCCGTCTTCCTCGCCGACATCAAGGGCGACCTGTCGGGGATGGCGAGCGCGGGAGAGCCCAACGACAAGATCACGGCCCGGGCTCAGGACATCGGCGAGGAGTGGGTGCCCACGGCATACCCGGCCGAGTTCTACGCGCTCGGCGGGCTAGGTAAGGGCATCCCAGTGCGGGCCAGCATCTCCGCCTTCGGGCCGACCTTGCTGGCGAAGGTGCTGGGCCTGAACAACACCCAGGAGTCGAGCCTGGGCCTGGTGTTCCATTACGCCGACGCCAAGGGGCTCTACCTCGACGACCTCAAGGACCTGCGTGCGGTCGTGCAGTTTCTCACCTCCGACGAGGGCAAGGCCGATCTCAAGGGCCTGGGTGGGCTGTCGTCCGCGACCGCCGGGGTCATCCTGCGCGAGCTCATCACGTTCGCCGACCAGGGGGCCGACGTGTTCTTCGGGCTGCCCGAGCTCGACACGGCCGACCTGATGCGCACCGCCTCCGACGGGCGAGGTCTGGTGTCGATCCTCGAGCTGCCGGCGGTGCAGGACCGCCCGCAGCTGTTCTCGACCTTCCTCATGTGGATGCTCGCCGACTTGTTCCACGACCTGCCGGAGGTCGGTGACCCGGACAAGCCCAAGCTGGTCTTCTTCTTCGACGAGGCGCATCTGCTGTTTAACGACGCGTCCAAGGACTTCCTCGACGCCATCACACAGACCGTGCGGCTCATCCGCTCCAAAGGCGTCGGGGTCTTCTTCGTGACCCAGTCGCCCAAGGACGTGCCGGCGGACGTGCTCGGCCAGCTGGGCAACCGGGTGCAGCACGCGTTGCGCGCGTTCACGCCCGATGACGCCAAGGCGCTCAAAGCTGCATTGTCGACCTACCCCAAGAGCGGCTACGACCTGCAGACGCTACTGACCCAGCTGGGCACGGGCGAGGCCGTCATCACGGTGCTGTCCGAGCGGGGCGCCCCGACGCCGGTCGCCTGGACGCGGATGCGCGCCCCACAGTCGCTCATGGCTCCCTCGCCCGACGCGCTGGTCGACCAGCTGGTGGCCTCCTCCCCGGTGGCCGGGAAGTATGCCGCGGCCACCGACCGGCACTCCGCCTACGAGACAATCGCGGCTGCCGGAGCAGCGCAGCAGGCCGTCCTGGAGCCGGCGGCCGATGCCCAGCAGGTCCAGCAGCCGTCCACTGAGCCACCCCAGGCGCCGCGACCTGCTCGCGAGGAGCCCACCATGGTCGAGAAGGTCGTCGAGTCCTCGGCGTTCAAGTCCATGCTGCGCTCGGCCGGAACCGTCATCGGTCGCGAGATCACTCGCTCGATCTTCGGGACCTCGCGCCGGCGCGGGCGCGGCTAAGCGGTCCCGCCCCTAAGTTCGTTGGGGTCCGGCGGGCTCGTGTCGGGTCGCGTCGCAGGCAGGCGACACAGAGCCGGTTGGTGAGCTTGAGGTCGTCCCGCCGACCATTGCGGAAGATCCTGCACACCCTGCCTGACGGGCAAGATCTTCCGCAATGAGGTTGCGGGTGGGGCCCGCGGCGTGCGACGAGCACGGACCCCGACGAACTTACCGGCGCGGGCGCGGCTAAGTCCTCGACCGCCCAATCTGAGGTCCGCACCCACCCGGTCTGAGGTCGATGCCCGATCCGCCTCTCCCACCCCGTTCCTAGGGTCAGTGACGCGAGCATTCAGCCCGCCTGATCATAGGAAACGGAGCACCACATGAAGCGTTCAGTCCTCGCAACGGCTACGGCCGCAGGCGCGTTGGGGTTGGCCGTCGCGACCTCGGCGTCGGCACCCGCCGCCACGAGTACCCTTCCCGAGGCGGCGCAGGGGGCCTCCTCGTCCAAGACCTTCTCCATGGTCCGCTCGACGGCCGCCGAGGGAGCGAACTGCCTCCCGTACGCCAAGGCGACCGTGAAGATCACCCCAATCGAGGGCGCCGAGCGGATGGAGGTGGACGTCTCCGGGCTGCCCGCCAACACGGAGTTCGACTTCTTCGTCATCCAGGTTCCGGACGCCCCCTTCGGCATGTCGTGGTACCAGGGCGACATCCAGACCAACGACCGCGGCCGCGGCCACGGCAAGTTCATCGGCCGGTTCAACATCGAGACCTTCTCGGTCGCGCCCGGACCTCAGAGCCAGCCGGCACCGGTCGTGCACCACTCGCCGATCGAGGACGCGTCGCAGAACCCGGTCACCGCCCCCGTGCACCAGTACCACCTTGGGCTGTGGTTCAACTCGACGGCCGACGCTGTTGCCGCAGGATGCCCCAACGTCGTGACGCCATTCAACGGCGAGCACAACGCCGGGCCCCAGGTGCTAAGCACCAAGAACTTCCCGATCGACGCAGGGCCGCTGAAGGACATCGTGCCCTGACCCGAGGAGCACCACCCGGGGGAGGTTGGCGCGGCCGGCTTGGGGGCCTGGCGGTCGGCCGCGCCAATCCGTATGCCGGAGCACCGGCGTACGGGCTGACGTGGATCAGGATGCCCGGCGCAGCAGAGCGCGGCCCGCAAGACCCACCGCGAATACGAGCACTCCGGCCAGCACTGACCCGATCGGCAAGGTCAGCGTCAGCACCAGGCAGCCCGCCAACCCGCCGACCTGGACCCACCGCGGCCAGCGGCGATGGGGCGGGTCCTGGGTGAACGCCGCGAGGTTGGCGATGGCGTAGTACAGCAGGACTCCGAACGAGGAGAACCCGATGGCGTGGCGCAGGTCGGTGAGCAGCACGAGCAAGGCGACTGCGCCGGCGATGGCCAGCTGCGCCTGGGCAGGCACCTGAGTGCGCGCATCGACCGAGGCCAACCCCCGCGGCAGGTCGGCATTTCGGGCCATGGCGAAGGCGGTGCGCCCCACGCCGGTGAGCAGACCAAGCAGGGCCCCCAGGCTGGCCACCGTCGCCCCGACCCGCAGGATCAGCCCCAGCCAGGACACGTCCGCCGCCTGCGCTGCGGCAAGCAGCGGCAAGGCACTGTTGGCAATGCCCTCCGGGCCGATGGTGACCAGCAGGGTAAGCGCGACGACGGCATACAGGACGATGGCGGCCAGCAACGCGCGCGTGATCGCCCGGGGGATGGTCCGGGCCGGGTCACGGACCTCCTCGCCCAGGGTGGCGATCCGCGCGTAGCCGGCGAATGCGAAGAAGAGCAGACCCGCTGACTGCAGCACGCCATACGGACTGGCGGTGCCGATGGCCTCGACGGGTGAGTGCCAGGTCCGGGTGAAGGCCAGGATCACGGTGACGACGAGCAGCAGGCTGGCCAAGGTCACCGCGAGCAGGACTCGAGCCAGACGGGCGGTCCTGGTGATGCCTCGCAGGACGACGAGGGTCAGGGCGGCGAGGACGGCGAGCGCAACGAGTCGTGCGGCCCGTGCCTCACCCCCGAGGGCATAGATCGCTACGGCCATCGCCATGGCCGCGCATGAGGCGGTCTTGCCGACCACGAAGCCCCAACCCGCCAGGAACCCCCAGGTGGGTCCCAGGCGCTCGCGACCGTAGACATAGGTGCCTCCGGACGTCGGGTACTGCGCGGCGAGCTGGGCGGAGGAGGTCGCATTGGCCCACGCGACCGCGGCGGCCAGCACCAGGCCGACCAGCAGTCCCGAGCCCGCCGCTTGGGCGGCCGGGGTGAAGGCGGCGAACACCCCCGCACCGACCATGGAGGCCAGGCCGAGGACGACGGCGTCGGCGAGGTCCAGCCGTCGGGGCAACGTGGAACGCTCCGGCCGGTATGCCGGGTCCACAGGTTCCTCGGGAACCATGTGCTCATCCTGCCAGTGCGCCCTCGGTGGCGAGCCATGACGCACCGGCTGCTCAGCAACGGCTACAGCACCCGTCCACAACCTTGGACTGCCAGTTCGAGTGCATCTGCGAGACTGCACCTTTCACCACCGGCATCGAGTTCCGCGTCACCCTCCTGAAGCGCAGCGCCTTGAGCATTTTGGTCGCCGCCACCGCTGGCACCGTCTTTGCGGCCAGCACCGCGACAGCGACTCCTTCGGCAGGGTTCACCGGAACCACGCTCGCCAAGGCCACGTTCGGACCGATTTCCTCTCAGGTGCGCATCGTCTCCCCGAACTGGAAGGAATCCCTGAAGACCAAGGGCCTGTCCGACCTGTACGTGCAGCAGAACACCTGGCAACCCGGCGGCAGCACCGGATGGCACACCCACCCCGGCCCGAGCCTCGTCATCGTGACTCAGGGGACCGTAACCGTGTACGACGGCGACGACCCCACCTGCACGCCACACGCATACAGCGCTGGCTCTTCCAACAACAGCTTTGTCGACGAAGGCGACGGCCACGTGCACATCGTCCGCAACGAAACCGCAGCGCCAGCGCAGACGATCGCTGTCCAGCTCGTCCCGAGCACAGCAGACCGACGCCAGGACGCCGCCAACCCCGGCCACTGCCCCTTCTAAGACGACCGGAGGCGTATCGATGAGGGTGGTCAGCGCCACCCCACCAATCCGCGAATATTGCACGCCCACGCCGCGACGCGCAGGTTTCCGCCGTGCGTCTCTTCGCCGCTTGCGGACGCAGCCGCGACGTCCGAAAGGGTGTGGCGTCGATTAGTTCCGCCGGGGCCGCTCTCTGGGGGTGATGTCGAGGCCGCCACCGACCGGGTCGGAAGCGATGTCCTCAGGTATGCCGCGGGTCCGCGGATCGTGCATCAACCCGGCCTGGTCCGGGGGTTTGTGCGGCCACTTGAGTGGCCAGCTCGATGCGGCTGGCGGCGCCTGTCTTGCGCAGCAGGTTGGAGACGTGGACGCTGACGGTCTTCTCGCTGATGAACAGGGCCCGGGCGATCTCTGCGTAGGTGCGACCGGTCACGATCTGGGCCAGGACCTCGCGTTCGCGGCGGGTGAGACCATCGGGTTCCCACGCCGAGGGTGTCCGGGTTGCGGCGTCGAGGGGGGCGGTTTCGTCGAGCCGGATGTGGGCTTGGGCGGCGAGGGAGTGGATGCGCTCGACCAGTGGTTTGGCGCCCAGCCGGGTCATCGCCTGGTATGCCGCGCGGAGGGTTTCGGCGGCCTCGGGGCGGTTGCCGCGCTGGGCGAGCAGTGCCCGGGCGAGCTGGTAGCCGGCCCAGCCGGACTCCCACACCAAACCCGCCTCGCCGGCGGCGTCTCGGGCGGCCCGCCAGCGTGGGATCTGGTCGGTTGTCGCGGTGCACCTGGCTCGTTCTGCTGCGGTCAGGGCGGCCATGGCCAGGTGGAGGTTGTCCTGACCGGCGGGTGCGGCCGACTCGGCCTCCGTCACTCCACGCGCGAGGTCGAGTCGTCGCAGTCCACCCAGAACCAAGGGGCCGCCGGGCTCGGGTGGTCGGCGGGTCTCGGCAAGGTCGGCGATGGATCGAAGACACCACAGGGCAAGCTCGTCGGCGTGGTCGGGGTCAAGGCGGGTGACCTGCGGGATGTCCGCCAGTGCGTTGTCGATGGCGCCGGTGAGGTCGCCGCCGGCCCAGTGAACCTCCACCCGGGCAACGGAGGTGTGCGAGCCCAGCGGGTCCGCCGCCCCTTCCAGCTCGTGGGCCCGCAGCAGGTGGTTGCGGGCGGCGTCGAGGTCACCCTCTTGGGCGGTGAGCTGTGCTGCTGTGGCCCGTGTCGACGCCGCGAACTTGGGGATCTCGTTGGTTGGCCACGACGGTCCGGATCACGGCTCTTGCCTCCGCCCAGCGGCCCAGTCGGAACAGGAAGTGCGCGGTCATCGCGCCGGGAATCCCGCCCAGGGCCGCAGCGCCGGCGGCCGACAGGTCCGCCAGGACCCGCCGCCCATACTCAACGAGGGCGTCGTAACGGCCAATGCCTTCGAGGCAGTTCATCACCATCATGTTGGTGCTGGACCAGTCCAACAGGTCGCCCCGTTCCCTGAGGGCTTCCCACGCCGCCACTGCCTCCTGCACCCCTTGCGCGGTGGACCAGTGGAACTGGGAATGCACCAGGTGGGCGTGGGCCAGGGCCACCGCAGAGCCGACGTGGGCGGCCATCGCGATCGCCGCGTTGGCGCGTGCTTCGGCACCGGCCACGCCACACCACATTTCCCAGTAACTTCGCCAGGCCAGGGCGAGCGCGAGCTGCTCAGACGGGCCGCCACGCTCGGCCAGCTCGTGACCGGTCATGGCCTCTTCGAGGTCGGCCTGGTAGTTCTGACTGCGTTGCCTGACGAAGCGGAACGTGTACATCAGGCGCGCCGCCCGCAACGGGTCAGCGGTGCGGTCAACGATGCCGATCGCGTTCCGCGCCAAGGCGTCGGCGGTGCCCCACTGTCCGGCGCGAAGGGCGGCACGACAGGCCCGCTCAAGCAGAGCTACCCGGTCACCGGTCGCGGATCGCACGCCTTCCTCGACCTTGCCCCAGAGCCGACAGGCCCGCTGTAGGTGTGCGCTCTGCTCGGCAGCGGCGCCCACCGCCGCCGCATCGGCTGCTGCCGCAAGGGACCAGGTGAACGCCGCCGCCGCGTGGCCCGCCTCGTGGTGGTGCAGGGCCAACAGAGCCGACCGCACGTGCGCCGGCAGGTCAACTGCTACCTCGAGTGCTTGCACGTAGTCCTCGTGCAGACCCGCAGCGGTCGGTGGCGCCACCGTGTCCGCGATGACCTCGGCCAGCAGCGGGTGGCGGAACCAGACGGCTTCGCCGTCACGGATCACCAGCCCGGCCGCCTGCGCCGACCCGACGCCGGTGATCGACGCATTGGAGGGCAGGCCACGACGACGGGCCAGGTCGAACAGCACGTCCATCGGCACGGCACGCCCCCCGACGGCCAGGATCTGGGTGACGGTGCGGGCCGTGGTGTCAAGGCGGTGCCAGGAGGCCAGCAGGGCATCCTCGATGGTGCCGATCTCGGCGGTGGCGTCGGCCAGGAGCAGCTCGGTGAGGTAGGGGTTGCCCAGCGACCGCTCATAGGTCAGGTCGGGATCCGGCCTGCCTCGCCCACCGGAAACGTTCCTGGTCAGCTCATCGATGAGGTCGGCGGTCTCGCCCCGGTCCAGTCGGCCGACCGCGCGGACAGTGACCCGCGGCATACGGCGCATGTCGGCGATCCACTCGTTGAACCGGTGCCCGGCCCCGAGCTCGGTGTCGCGGTAAGTCGCCATGACCACGAGCTGCTGGCCGTGTCCGAAGCCGGCGATCAGATACGCCAACAGGTCAAGCGAACTGGAGTCGGCCCACTGCAAATCGTCTGCGGCCAGCACCAGCGGCCGCGCCTGAGCGATCCGGTGGATCACCCTCGTCAGCAGGGAGGTGAGCCGGCCCCCGTCGACCGGCCCGCTCGGGCCCAGGTCGGGCAGGATCGCGGACAGGTCGCCGACGTCAGCGAAAACGGCCGCGCGTACCTCATCCGAGGCTGTCCTGGACCACTGCGACAGCCCTTGAGCGATCGGCATGAACGCCGTTGCGTCTGAGCTGAACCGCGGGAAGCGCGCCCACAACACGTCGTGCGTTGCCGACAAAGCCTCCGTCGCCTCGGAGACCAGGCGGGTCTTCCCCACCCCGGGCTCCCCGTGCAGCACCACCGCCGCGGGCTCGCCGCGGGCGGCGCCGGCCGCGGCCGCGTCCAACAGCCCGCGCTCCACCGCCCGACCGACCATCCGCGACGGGCTCACAGTTCATTACACCCACGAATCTAAGGGGTTGTCTGCTGCTTTCCGAGGGCAATCCCCCGATGTGCGGAGCCGGCTCCGGCCCGCACCGTGGAGGTGTCACCAACAACCGCACATCTAGGAAGGACAGGGTCATGACACACCAGAGGCCCCGCAAGCAGCTAAGCCGCACCCTCACCCGCACCGGCTCGGCCGGCGCCCTCGCCGCAATCGCGGCCTTGGCGCTGGCCCTGCCCGCCAACGCGCAGAGACCCCCAGAGCCCCAACCGGACGCCGGGCCGGCCGCATCGGTGGTCGTTGCCGCACCAGCTGCGTCCCCGGACGGCGGCCTTCAGCTCCTCCAGGTCGGCGCCGGCCTGCTGGGCGGCATCGGCATAGGCGCAGCGGCGGCAACCGCACGGCACAACCGGCGACGGGCACCGCTGCCGCGCACGGCCTGACCTTCCACCCGCCGAACCACCGGCTCTCACCACCGGCCCGGACGGGCACCAAGAGCGGCGCCCGTCCAGGCCATCCCCAGACCGCTCGCTCCGCCCCGCACGCTCGTTGCGCACCAAGCCGGCGCGCCCGCCTACCAGGTGACGCGCCACCAGGTCCTGGGCGGCCACCGGGGTCCCTCTGGCGTCGTCGCACGGAGGGAGAAGCCCGGATAGCGGAAGTTCGTTCAGTTCAGTTCCCCTGGCCCCCGCAAGACCACACCGCTACCGGCTGCGGATCAGTCCGCCATCGGCGCGCGCCGCGCTTCGCCTGCGTCACACCGCGGCCAGTCGACCGGTCGGCTGGCAGCGAGTGAATCCGCGTTTGCTCTGGCCAAACCACAGTGTCGTTGGGCCTCGGCACACTGGTGGCATGAAGGTGTTCATCAGCAGCGTCCGGCGTGGGCTCGAGGCGGAGCGCGACGCGCTCCCCGCCCTGATCAAGGCGATCGGGCACGAGGCCATCATGTTCGAGCAGGTCACGGCCCAGTCCGTTCCCAGCCGTGAAGCATGCATGAACGGCGTTGACGCAGCGGACGTATACGTGCTCCTGCTCGGCAAGCACTACGGGCACGTCTTTCCGGAGACAGATCAATCGGCCACCCACGACGAGTACCAGCGCGCCCGTCAGCGGGGCATCCCACGCCTGGTGTTCACGGAATCGGACGTCGACTGGACGCGGAACAGCAGCCGTTCGCCGAAGGTATCGGTGACGTATGGGGCCGGCTCGTTCTGGGCGACGTATCGACGGACGTTGGCGACTTGCAGACGAAGGTCGCCGACGCCCTGCGCGAGCTTGCTGCGCGCCCGGGCCCAGCTCGACTTCCAGCCGCTGAGCGCGCCAGTGGATGTCGTGTGGCGGGCTGACTGGCCTCTGGAGCGGTATGCCGGTCAGGAGCACGGGGGCACGGTCGAGCTGCACGTGGTGCCGCTGGAACCAAGCCTGATCCCGGCGCGCCTCATGCGCGCCATGCCCGATCGGCTTATCGGTGCACTGCGACGTAGCGCAGCGGTTCCGGCACACACCGGACTCGACCCCCGGGTCGATCACGAGGCGGCCGCCGTGAGAGTCCCGCAGACGGGCCGTGACAGCCGATGGGCACGGTATCGCCCGCAACCCTGCGCGGCGTCCGGGTCAGCACCGGCGGTCAGATCTCCGTGTGGTGGTCACTGCCGAGCGACGGCATCGGCTCGATGCTCAACGAGGGCGAGCTGGCTGAAGGGTGCGCGCAAGCGCTGCGCCTGGCCGGCATCATCGGCCTGGCGGATGCGGCACGGTTTGGGGTTGCGATCGGCGTTAGCGGATCGCTCATCAGCTTGGTCAACGGCGCTCTGCCGCAGTCGGGCCGCACGAGCACGAGCTACGGCATCATAGGTGACCGCCCGGTTCGAGTCACCCCGGACGAGAGCGTCCCCGCGGCGGCGTTCGACAACGGCGCCGACGAGGTCGCTCGCGACCTTGCCGCAGCGGTCGTGGCTGGTTTCTGCTCTCGCTGAGCGCCGCCACGTTCCGATGCGGCGCCTGAGGCTGTAACGTCGCCGCGGATGCTCACACCAGCGTCCCTTCGGCGCGAGCCGACCATCCGCTCCGCAGCATGAGGGTGTCGGCCTGGTGGCAGGGACGTCGCGTTACATGTAACTGGGGTCGTGGCTGTGCGGGAGCGGGTGAGCGCGTACCGGGCCCGGATGCGGGCCCTGGGCCTTCGGCCTGTCCAGATCGGGTGCCCGACGTGCGCTCGCCGGATTTCGCCGCCGAAGCGCACCGCCAGTCCGCACTCGTCGCGGCCGCCGATCGCGCGAGTGACGACATGGACTTCGTCGAGGCCGTCTCCGACGACTGGGCCGAATGAGACGCGCAGACATCGTCACGGTTGCCGGGGGTGTCTATGCGAACAAGCCACGGCCGGCCCTGATCATCCAGGATGACCGGTTCGACGCGACCGACTCGGTGACGGTCTGCCCGTTCACGAGCACGGACGTCGACGCGCCGCTGCTGCGGGTGCCAGTCGCTGCTGACGAGGAGAACGGTCTGGACCAGGACAGCTTCTTGATGGTCGACAAGATCACCACGGTCCGACGGAGCAACGCCCACGCGGTGATCGGACGGCTGGAGGCAACGACGCTGGTCGAGTTCGAGAGGCGCCTCCTGGTCTTCCTCGGTTTCGGCGCCTGAACGTACCCCACCGAATGACCCCGCGGACGGCACCCGCGTCATTCGCCGGCCAGTCGGCTTTGCACGCGTCGCGGGTCTGGTTCGTGTGCGTTGTCGCAGCAACGAGCCGACTTCATTCGAGCGATCATCCCGGCATTCTCCGCCGACGTGAGTCCATACCTCAGTGTCTGCCCGCGCAATCGGCTCGCAC